>JAURZV010000042.1 GCA_030653175.1 Methylobacter sp. | reverse complement strand
CTATACAAGGTTCCGACAAAGGCTGGCTGGAAAACAGCGCATGCCTTGGTGTGAAGAACATCGGAAAGCCGTGTGCGTTAATAGCGCATGCACGGTTTGATGAGGGAGGGCAGGCGAGAGCCTGTCCTCTACTCTACCCGTATTTTTGTGCGTGATTGCAAAACCTGACCCCGTATTTTCTGACGTATTTTCAGCTCACGACCTGATCCGGGACATTCTCCGCCCCGGCGATATTGCCATTGATGCGACAGTGGGCAACGGTCACGATACCGTTTTCCTCGCCGAACAAGTCGGCCCATCCGGCCATGTTTACGGCTTTGACATACAACAGGCGGCTATCGATTCAACTCGGGATAAATTCCGGCAAGCACACCTTTCGGACTGCCTGACCCTGCTCCACGCCAGCCATGCGGATATGAGTGAAAAAATCCCTGAGCATCTCCACGGCAAAATCCGCGTGATCATGTTTAATCTGGGTTATCTGCCGGGCGGAGACAAAAGCGTCATTACCCTAACCGATTCCACATTGGCGGCCCTAACTATCGCCAGCCGGATTTTATCACCCCACGGCATCATCACCCTGCTGGCCTATCCCGGCCACCAAGGCGGCGATATGGAAACCGATCAGGTCAAAAACTGGTGCGAGCAACTGGATACAGAACAATTTGAAGTCAGCACTATTTACAGCACCGAACACAAAGACACAGCACCCAGGCTTTTTGTAATCTGCAAGCTGCGCTAAATGAAAAATAGAACTCGGCACACTGCTACGCATTAGGAGCGGGGATTACAATTCCCGTTCCGCTTTGGAAGCAGTTGGGTTGTCTGCCAAGGCATAGATAGGCATCATATATCGTCGTCATTCCGGCAGGGATTGCCGGAATCCATAGCACAGGGATGTGAACAACAGGTCCAAAAATAGCTAAGCCGGTCGGGGTTTGCAACCCCGACCGAAACGTTTTTCGTTGGTTAAGTGTAGCCATTTAGCTCAGGTAACGCAGAAACATTAGGAACGGGGATTACAATCCCCGTCCCGCTTTGGAGTTATTATTCCCCATAAGTATCGCCCTCCTCAAGCTTTGGAAGCACCGCCCAATTTGGCGGATAAAGTCCAAGGCGAAGGTAGCGGTGAAAGCTCGAATAGGGCCACGCACCGGGGTGGGATACCAAGCCATGTTTCACCGGATTCCAATGGATGTAATCACAATGCTTTTCGAAGTCTCGGTCATCACGGATTTGGTGTTCCCAGTAGCGCGGTTGCCAGATGGTTTGTGCGCGTTTACGTCGTTGGGACGCAGAGGGTGGTAATTTGAGGTCATCAGGGCAATGGCGGGTGAAATAGTTTTTGATTGCATTCCAGCGCATCGGATAATCATTATCGTCTGGCGGCAACGTCCAAATGCAATGCAGATGTTCCGGCAGCAGTACAAAGGCATCAATGGTGAAAGGATGAGACAATTTAACGGTTCGAAACGCCGTACGCAACAATTCGACGTTATCCGGTTCGCAGAGAAATTTACGCCGCCGGAAAGTCACGACGGTGAAAAAATAAGTCATGTAGGTCGGGTTAGCATAGCGTAACCCGACTATAACTTAAGCGGCTTTTTGCTCCTGAAAAGGCAGAAGACCGGAAACACTGGCTTCTAATACCACCATCTGCACAAGATGATTATTAGCATCGTAAGACAAAACCACATTCCAATCTTGGGTTGTTTCTCTAACGATAGGGTTGTCGCTGAAATGCAGTTCCAATATATCGTCTTCCGGATAGTAAATTGTTTTCATAATTCATTCTCGAAGCTAAAGTGATACATCACTGTTTTAACAATAACCGTTTGATCTATGACCACTGCGGCACAAAGCAAGTTGTCGGTTCGATGTTGATAGAACTTTGCTATCCACGCATGTTTGTCGTCCTTATAGCTTAACTCCCCTGTTTCGATGAGGTCGATTAGCAACTCCATTGAAATATCACGTTCAATCATGCGTTTCTGAGCATGTTCTGTTAAGTGAATAACTTTATTGAAGCGTTGACTATGCACGGTTACAGGCTATTGATTTCTTGAGGAGTTTTCATGCTACCCGCTGCTGTGAGCCTGCGTCAATCATTTTGGTGTTTCTATGCGATTAATTATCCGGCAACAAAAGTAAAAAGCAAGGGCCTTAAATTAAGCATGAGCAAGCTTAAGTTTTGACTTCCTAAATTTCGGGTATTAATATTTAATACATCTTTTAAGAGGCCAACATTATGCCCAGAAATACATCCGTCACCTTGGGTGAGCACTTCGACAAATTCGTTGTTGAAAAAATAAAGGAAGGAAGATTCCAGTCTGTTAGTGAAGTTATTCGTGCGGGTCTTCGAAAACTCGAAGAGGATGAGGCTAAGCTTCAAGCATTGAGACTAAGGCTTCAAGCCGGAGAAGACAGTCCGGTGGTGGAAAATTTTGACGGTGATTTTTTTATTGCGGCAATGCATGAAAAAAAAATCAAATGACGCCAAGCTACCGCATCAGGCAGCTGGCTGAAAATGATCTGGAACAAATCTGGTTATATTCATTTCATGAATGGGGTTTGGAGCAGGCAGATAGATACATCCGCTTAATGATAGGCCGATTTTCGTGGCTTGCAGAAAATCCACAGCTTGGCAAACGGCGGGATGACATTAAACCCGGCTATTACAGTTTTCCAGAAGGGAGGCATGTGATTTTCTATACCATCACAGAAAGCGGCATCGATATTATCGGCATTCTTCATCAGCATATGGACATCATTAGCCATTTAGAATGATGTCCATGCTGAAATTTTTTTAAGCACGGTAAGGCGGAATCCAAAAGCTGTAAAAAGTTGAGGGTCTGGTTACATTACCAATAAAAAGTAACCCCTTTTTTTGTTTTTATACTGAGCGAGTAATCTTATCAACTAGCAAAGTGTACCGATTGAAAGAACGCCCGCTGTTTTTCTGCTCTTTGCCGTGAAAAGTCACTGTTACCAAATCCCCCAACGCGGCGTTATTTTGTTTCAAGCTGTGTATCAAATAACGATTTAGAGTAACGCTCACAATCGAGCCGTTATTATCCTGTAAAAGCATGGTTTTCTGTTCGTCATAGAGTGAATTTTTAAAAGTGCCACTGCCTTGAATTACGCCTGCGATTGTTTCTCCTGCCGACGGTTGCCAGTAGGTAACTTTGTTTGTTGCTGGTAGGTTTTCAGTCATTTTTTTATCCTGTTTGTTAGTGGGGGCAGCTGGGTACAATTGTACTCAGTCCATCTTAATCTTGCTTAATAGCAGTGAATGCAACAGGCATGAAAAGAGAGTGGGGAATAGCTGGTTAAATGCAAAGTACTGATTTTATTGCTATATTACGTGTCTTTCGTGTCTTTCGTGGATAAACTGCGGTTTTTAGGTTAATTGGAGTCCGTAATTTATTTAGAAAAAATTGTTGAATTTCTATAAAATCACTCGTTACTGTAACAATTCTTCAGATCAACTCTACATGGACCTAAAATTTCTCGATTTCGAACAACCTATCGCTGAATTAGAAGCGAAAATTGAAGAACTCCGCAATGTGCAGTTCGACAACGACATTAATATTTCCGATGCGCTTAAACAGCTGGAAGATCGAAGCCAGACGCTGACCGAGTCGATTTTTACCGATCTTTCCGATTGGCAGATTTCCCAGTTATCCCGCCATCCAGGCCGTCCTTATACGCTGGATTATGTGGAACACATTTTTACCGATTTCCATGAGCTGCACGGCGACCGGGCTTATGCCGATGATCCGGCGATTATTTGCGGATTGGCGCGCCTTGATGGACAGCCGGTTATGGTGATCGGTCATCAAAAAGGCCGCGACACCAAGGAAAAAATTTATCGCAACTTCGGCATGCCGCGACCGGAAGGTTACCGCAAGGCCTTGCGCATGATGAAAATGGCTGAGCGATTCAAAATGCCGGTTATTTGCCTGATTGACACACCGGGAGCTTATCCGGGCATCGGCGCGGAAGAGCGCGGCCAAAGCGAGGCAATCGCCAGAAACCTGTTTGAAATGGCCAAGCTGAAAACACCGATTATCTGCACCATTATCGGCGAAGGCGGTTCCGGCGGCGCGCTGGCTATCGGTGTTGGAGATCGTTTAATCATGCTGGAATACAGCACTTATTCGGTTATTTCTCCGGAAGGTTGCGCGTCTATTCTGTGGAAAAGTCCGGATAAATCGCAATTGGCGGCCGAGGCGATGGGGATTACTTCGGATCGTATTCGCGAGCAGGGTTTTCTGGATGAAGTCGTCAGGGAACCTTTAGGCGGCGGGCATAGAAATTTTAAAGTTATTGCCATGAACTTAAAGGAAGCGCTGATTCGTCATATGGATGATTTGATGCGGCAACCTGTCGATACCTTAATGGAAAGACGCTACCAACGGATTATGGATTTTGGGGTTTTTACCGAGGAAGGCGGGAAGTAAGACTTAGGTGCAAGGCGAGAGGCGAAAGGCGAAAGGTTCGCGCTTCAGCGCGGACTGCATTCTCAAATTTGATCTTGGGGAAGCACGACGCAGGTTTTTTATCGCCTACAGCGGCGGCGTGGATTCCCATGTTTTACTGCATTGTTGCGCGTCTATACCTCAACTCAAAGACAGGCTTACCGCAGTTTACGTACATCACGGCTTGCAGGCGGAAGCCGAATCCTGGGCTGAGCACTGCGAAAAAACGGCTAAAGACCTGGGTGTTGAATTTCTAACGCTACGGGTTAATGCCAAGGCGGCGCCGGGCGAAAGCCCTGAAGAAGCTGCCAGAAATGCTCGGTACACGGCTTTAAAATCGCTAATTAAAGATGGCGATGCGTTACTGCTTGCGCAGCACCGGGAAGATCAACTGGAAACGGTGTTGCTGCAACTGTTTCGCGGCAGCGGCTTGTGCGGACTTTCCGGAATGCCGGAGCGTATGGCTTTCGGGGCGGGTGTGATGCTCAGGCCTTTGTTGAATACGCCCAAACAGGCGATTAGCGATTACGCTCATGCGCATCAATTAAGCTGGGTCGAAGATCCCAGTAATCGGAGCAACGATTATGACCGCAATTTCTTGCGCAATGCGGTTGTGCCGTTGCTAAAACAACGCTGGTCGGCAATCGATAAGACCGTGGCGCGTTCGGCTAAGCATTGTGCGGATGCCCAGGTGCTGGTCGATGAAGTCTCTGATGAGCTATTTGGCGCGGTTTTTAATCCGGCAGATAAGACCTTGTGTATCAGTCGGCTATCGGGGCATCACAGCCATCCGCAGCAACTCATCATCAGGCATTGGTTTCGGCATAGGGGGCTAAAAATGCCCACGCAGGCTAAGGTCGAACGGATTTTAAACGAGGTGGTTGCAGCAGCGGGGCATCGCGACCCGGTATTGTCGGGGCAAGGCTACAGCATTCGCCGTTATCGGGATAAGTTGTATTGCCTGACAAATCTGTCAGGAACAGATTTGCATTTACCCGAAGGGCGTCAGGCAGGAAAGCCTGACGTGACAAATCTGTCAGGAACAGATCCGCAAGACCGTGTTTGGCCTGCCGGGCAAGCTTCGATAAAAATTACCGATGATCGGACATTGTCTTGCGAGCCTTCTTCAAAGGGAATATCCCGTGAGCAGTGGCAGACTGCCACTGTTGAGGTGAGATTTCGCCGGGGCGGTGAAAAAATCCGCTTGCCGGGGCGTGAAGGTCACCATTCGCTGAAAAACCTGTTTCAGGAAGCAGGCATTCCTCCCTGGGAAAGGGATGTGATGCCTTTGATTTACCTGAATGATACGCTGGCCGCCGTCGGCGACCTTTGGATCAGCGCGGCATTTTATAGTGAAAAAACACAAGATTGCATCAGCTTGTTGCTGCAAAGTTAAGAATTAAACCCAAAAGACAATGACGAATTTCGTATTGTCGATTAAAATGTGCTGGTTTTACCTAACTTCACCAGAGCTCAGGATGGGTTGATCAAGAAAGCCCGTCGTTCGCGATTGATGGGCTTCGTACCTCACCCATCCTATGAACTAAAAATCCTACATGACAAAATACATTTTCATTACCGGTGGCGTTGTTTCGTCTCTTGGCAAAGGCATTGCTGCATCTTCACTTGCTGCTATTCTCGAGTCTCGCGGCCTCAAAGTCACCATGACCAAGCTTGATCCTTATATCAATGTTGATCCGGGCACTATGAGCCCTTTTCAGCATGGTGAGGTATTTGTTACTGAAGACGGTACCGAAACCGATCTCGATTTAGGTCATTATGAGCGGTTTCTTAAAACCACGATGGCTAAAAAGAACAGTTTTTCAACGGGACAGGTCTACGAAAGCGTTTTGCGTAAAGAGCGTAAAGGCGAATATTTGGGAGCGACGGTTCAAGTCATTCCGCATATTACCGATGAAATTAAGCGCCGTGTTTATGAAAGCGCCGAGGGCGTCGATGTTGCCTTGATTGAAGTCGGCGGCACGGTAGGCGACATTGAGTCTCTGCCTTTTCTGGAAGCTATTCGGCAAATGCGTTTTGAACTGGGTTCCGATCGGTCGCTGTTTATCCATTTGACGCTGGTGCCGTATATTCGCTCGGCCGGTGAAATAAAAACCAAACCGACCCAGCATTCGGTAAAAGAGCTGCGAAGTATAGGCATACAGCCGGATATTCTGATTTGCCGTTCCGAACAGCCGGTACCGCTCAGTGAACGTCGTAAAATCGCCTTATTTACCAATGTGGAAGAAAAAGCGGTTATTTCTGCGGTCGACGCCAGTTCGATCTACAAGATTCCGTTGTTACTGCATGATCAAGGTCTGGATGACATTGTAGTTAACAAATTACGGCTGGATGTGCCCCCGGCGGATTTGTCAGAGTGGGAAGCCGTTGTTGAAGCGCTGGAGCATTCTGTCAATGAAACGACCATCGCTATTGTCGGTAAATATGTCGATCATTCCGATGCCTATAAATCGCTGAATGAAGCGTTGATTCATGCCGGTATCCGTACCCGCACCAAGGTCAACATCGTCTATATCGATTCGGAAATGATAGAGGATGAAGGCGTTGCCCGCCTGAAAGGCGTCGATGCCATTCTGGTGCCCGGCGGCTTTGGCGAACGCGGCGTGGAAGGCAAAATTGCCACGGTCAAGTATGCGCGGGAAAATAAAATTCCTTATTTGGGTATTTGTCTGGGGATGCAGGTTGCCGTTATTGAGTTTGCCCGCGATGCGGCCGGTTTGGAAGGCGCGCACAGCACCGAATTTTTGCCCAACTCTCCGCATCCTGTGATCGGTTTGATTACTGAATGGATGTCTGAGGACGGCCAGCTGGAGATTCGCAATGAAGAATCCGATTTAGGCGGTTCCATGCGTCTGGGTGGGCAGCAGTGCCGGTTACAATCCGATTCGCTGGCCTCCCGGCTTTATCAGAAAGATGTGATTACCGAAAGGCATCGTCATCGTTATGAGTTTAACAGCCAGTATCTGGAAAAGCTGGAACAGGCCGGTATGCGTTTTTCCGGTAAGTCGATTGATGGACGTTTGGTCGAAGTGATAGAAATCCCCGATCATCCCTGGTTTTTGGCTTGCCAGTTTCATCCGGAATTTACCTCAACCCCCAGAAAAGGCCATCCCTTGTTTTCCGGTTTTGTAGTCGCGGCTTTTGAACATAAAAAAGGTACAGTGTAATGAAATTATGTGGTTTTGAAGCCGGTTTAGATCAGCCGTTTTTTTTGATAGCCGGTCCTTGTGTTATTGAAAGTGAGCAAATGGCACTGGACACAGCGGGTTATCTTAAAGAATTAACGACCCAATTAAACATACCCTTTATCTACAAGTCGTCTTTCGATAAAGCCAACCGCTCATCGCACGAAAGTTACCGCGGTCCCGGCGTGGAAGAAGGGCTTAAAATATTGGAAAAAGTAAAGCAACAAATCGGCGTGCCGGTGTTGACCGATGTGCATGAAGATACGCCGCTGGCCGAAGTCGCCTCAGTCGTTGATGTGATGCAAACGCCTGCGTTTTTATGTCGGCAAACCAATTTTATTCAGCAAGTCGCTTCCCAAGGCATTCCCGTTAATATCAAAAAAGGCCAGTTCCTGGCACCTTGGGATATGGTGCATGTCGCCAACAAAGCCAAGGCAACCGGAAACCGGCAGATTATGGTCTGCGAGCGCGGCGTATCGTTCGGCTATAACAATCTGGTATCCGATATGCGCTCCTTGGCAGTTATGCGAGACACCGATTGTCCTGTGGTTTTTGACGCGACTCACTCGGTGCAACTGCCCGGCGGACAAGGCACGGTATCAGGCGGACAACGCGAGTTTGTACCCGTGTTAGCCAGAGCCGCCGTCGCGGTAGGCATTGCCGGACTGTTTATGGAAACCCATCCGAATCCTGCGGAAGCGAAAAGTGACGGCCCCAACTCCTGGCCCTTACACAGAATGAAAGAATTACTGGAAGTTTTATTAACTATCGACAGCGCTGTAAAAGCTGGCAGCCTGATCGAAACAACTCTTTAAATAAGGAAACATAATGGCTGCAATAGTAGATATTCGTGCAAGAGAAATTTTAGATTCACGCGGCAACCCGACTCTGGAAGCGGACGTGATTTTGGCGTCCGGCGTGATCGGCAGCGCTATGGTACCTTCCGGCGCATCGACCGGCGAGCGCGAAGCGATAGAATTGCGTGATAACGATAAAGCCCGTTATTTGGGTAAAGGCGTATTAACGGCTGTTAACAATGTTAACACTGAAATTCGCGCTGCGATTGTCGGTATGGACGTTGCCGATCAAGTGGGCATCGATAAAAAAATGATCGCGCTGGACGGCACCGAAAACAAAGGTCGTTTAGGCGCTAATGCTATTTTAGCGGTATCAATGGCGGCGGCTCATGCTGCGGCTAAAGAAGCGGGCGTGCCTTTATACCGTCACTTGAACACCAGCGGCAAATTCATCATGCCGGTACCGATGATGAACATCATCAACGGCGGCTCACATGCTGACAACAGTGTTGACCTGCAAGAATTTATGATCCTGCCTGTCGGCGCACCGACTTTCCGTGAAGCGATTCGTTACGGCGCGGAAGTTTTCCATAACCTGAGCAAAGTCTTAAAAGCAAAAGGATTGGCGACTACAGTCGGTGATGAAGGCGGTTTCGCACCTAATTTGTCTTCTAATGAAGAAGCCATCGAAGTCATTTTAGAAGCGATTGAAAAAGCAGGCTACAAAGCCGGCGTCGATATTTTCTTAGGTATGGACGCAGCCAGCTCCGAATATTACAAAGACGGCCGTTATGAGTTATCGGCGGAAGGCAGAAGTTTCAACTCGGTTGAAATGAATGATTTCTTTGTTGAATGGGTCAATAAATATCCGATTATTTCCATCGAAGACGGCCTGGATCAAAACGATTGGACAGGCTGGAAAGATCAAACCGAAAAATTAGGTAACAAAATTCAATTGGTCGGCGATGACTTATTCGTGACCAATCCTGCTACTTTAAAAGAAGGCATTGAGAAAGGCATTGCTAACTCAATCCTGATTAAAGTAAACCAAATCGGCACATTGACAGAAACGTTGGAAGCGATTAATACCGCGCACGCGGCAGGTTACACCGCTGTTGTGTCACATCGTTCAGGCGAGACTGAAGATACTACGATTGCGGATTTAGCTGTGGCAACGGGTACCGGACAAATCAAAACAGGTTCCTTAAGCCGTTCGGATCGTGTTGCAAAATACAATCGCCTGATGAAGATTGAAGAGGAATTAGGCGACTTAGCGGTTTATGCAGGTCGTAGCGCGTTTAAAATGCTGTAAAAAGCAGACGAAAGGCGAAGGGCAAAGGGCGAAAAACCATGAACCCTTCGTCCTTCGCCTTTAGCCTTTAGCCTCATCTATGAAAATCCTCATTACAATCATCATCCTGTTAATTATCCATTTCCAATACCGGATATGGGTTGGCGACGGCAGCGTTGCAGAGATCGACGCCTATCAACAGCGCCTTGATGATCTGAAAAAACAGGCCGAGGAAAAAAGAGAGCGTAATGAAGCTCTTTACGCTGAAGTGCTGGATTTGCGGAAAGGACAGGAAGCGATTGAGGAGCGGGCTCGAGATGAATTAGGGATGATTAAGGAAGATGAAACGTTTTTTCATGTGCTTGAGTGATTAGGCGAAAGGCGAAAGGCTAAGGGTGAAAAAAGCACACGCCTTTAGTCTTTCGCCCTTAGCCTTTCGTCTTTTTTACCAATGATTCAAGGCCGGTCGGGGTTTGCAACCCCGACCGAGACGTTTGAAAACCTAAACAATTTGCAAAACGTGAGTAACGGGGTTACAAACCCCGTTACGCTTCACGCTTTTTTTGAACATTAAACATTTTGGCTCATTTTGTCGGGTTTTTCGCCCTTAGCCTTTCGTCTTTTTTACCAATGACCCATTCAACAAAATTCTGGGCTATCGTCCCCGCTGCCGGTGTCGGCAAACGCATGCAGGCCGATCGGCCTAAACAATATCTGGAACTTGCCGGGAAAACAGTAATCGAACATACCCTGTTGCGCTTGTTGCAGGCGGATGTTTTTGCAGCCATCGCCGTTGCGGTTTCCGAAGAAGACCCCTACTGGCCTGATCTGGCAATATCACAGCATAAAAACATTATCACCGCTCCAGGCGGCAAAGAGCGGGCGGATTCCGTGCTTTCCGGGTTAAAGACCATTAGAGAGCAAGCATCCGATGATGATTGGATATTGGTGCATGATGCGGCGAGACCCTGCATTACAGCGACCGATATTCACCATCTCATAGATTCGCTGGTTAACGATGACGTAGGCGGAATTTTGGCCTTGGCTTCGCCGGACACCTTGAAACAGGCGCAAGGTAACAGCATCACCGGAACGCTGGATAGAAGCCATATCTGGCGGGCATTGACGCCGCAGATGTTCCGTTACGGCATGTTGAAAACCGCGCTGGAACAGGCGCAAGGCAATCCGGCTATCACAGACGATGCCAGCGCCTTGGAATTACAAGGATTACAGCCGAAAATCGTCGAGGGCCGCCCCGACAATATCAAAATCACCCGCCCGGAAGACCTGGCATTAGCGCAATTTTATATGGAGCAACAATGATTAGAGTAGGTCAAGGTTACGATGTACACCGCTTCAAAGATGGCGGCGACGTTATTTTAGGCGGCGTAAAAATAGACTACGAACAAGGCCTGGAAGCGCATTCCGACGGCGACGTGGTGTTGCATGCATTGTGCGATGCCATCTTGGGCGCGTCGGCCCTTGGCGACATAGGCAAACATTTTCCCGATACCGACCCCGAATTTAAAGGTGCTGACAGCCGCGTTTTATTGCGTCATGTTTACGGTATTGTGCAGGAAAAGGGCTATCGCTTGATTAATGCAGACATAACCATTATTGCCCAGGCTCCAAAAATGTCGCCGCACACAGCGGCCATGTGCCGCAATATTGCCGATGATTTGCATGTGGATGTCGATTGCATTAACGTCAAAGCGACCACCACGGAAAAGCTGGGTTTTGAGGGGCGAAAAGAGGGTATTGCCGTACAGGCGATTGTCCTGATTGAAAAATAAATCTTCTCAATTCATGCTTTTTTTCTTAAGCATTCGGTTTGATGTTTCTAAGCTTTCAGATTACTCAATCTTGAGGTAATTGTACAAATAGGGAGAGATCTCGTCTAAAACGCCTCTCCATAAAAATATCAGCAGCAGTTCATTATCCCAATGAAAACATGGAAATCATCAATAATATCGTTAAGGAGACAAAAGCTCAAGGGGCGATTGGTGTTCCTATCGGTCTTGCTACCGGCTTGGGGATGGCTGTAACCCGTGAGCTGGCTGGCGTTTATGAATTTCTTTCCGCACCTTTTCCGGTTCCGGCAGGTTTTCAACCCATTTTAACTCCGGAGTATCCGTGGGGTTATTTTGAATAAATCCCTTTAGGTCGTTAAAGTGTAACAAGTCAGAGGGTTTAGACTCCAATGATTTGTGCATCCGAGGAGCTTGATTTAAACGAGTTAAGACCAGAAAATTGACTTATGAGAGTGAATTTTCTACTGTTCGCCAAATGGCTGTCATCGACAGGCGGACAATATGAAACCAGAACACACTGCTGAATTTCGTTTCTACGAGGAACTGAACGATTTTCTTCCGCCGGAGCAACGCAAGCGGACGATGCACTATCGTTTCAGCGGCCATCCGGGAATCAAGGATCCCATTGAGGTTTTCGGCGTGCCTCACACCGAGGTGGACCTGATTGTCGTTAATGGGCAGTCGGTGGGATTCGACTATCAACTGCAAGCCGGCGATCGTGTCGCGGTCTACCCGGTTTTCGAAACGCTGGACATCTCCTCTTTGGTCAGGCTGCGCGAAAAACCCTTGCGCAATCCCCGCTTCATCCTGGACGTGAATCTAGGCAAGCTCGCCAAACGCATGCGTTTGTTGGGTTTCGACAGTCTCTATCGTAACGACTATAGGGATGCCGATATAGTCAATATCGCAGTGAACGAGCGGCGCATCGTGCTGACCCGGGATCGTCCTTTTGTATATCAAACAAATTAACCACGGTTACTGGGTGCGTGCGGTCGACGTGGAAGCCCAGGTCGATGAAGTCCTGCGCCGCTTCGATCTGTACGGCTCGATTCATCTCTTTGCCCGATGCCTGATTTGCAACGGCGTGTTAGCCCCGGTCGCCAAAGAAGATATTTGGGATCGTCTCGAACCCAAGACAAGGCTCTACTATGAGGATTTTTATCAATGCGCCGATTGTCAGCGAATCTATTGGCAAGGCTCGCACATGAAGAACATGCTGCGACGCTTGACCTGCTTGGATTATCCCGGCTTTAAACGATAAGCCAAAAAATAAAATAATCAAACTGTTTGACGTATAATTTGACAAACTGCGGCGGAGGGAACGGTGCCTATAAAATCTCTTAAAAACCTCAAATATCAGGCATAACCGTACAAATTATTTCCCGGAATCAATTTTGTGAGATGTTAAAAAGGATTTTATCTCGGATAGACGGATCAGCCTTGGATTGGATAAAAATCGTTATTGGGGCTGATTCATTAACTAAATCATGGCAATAAAAAGTTTAGAGGTTGTAGATTATGGATAAGATCAACATGACGAAAACTGAAGATCGAAGAGGTTTTTTTCGAATTGATGATGAAGTTAATCTGTTTTACAAAAAAATAGATGAAAAGCTGGTGAACGAACCGCACCATGTTTCCGACAATATTTTGAATAGCTGTTCATTGTCTACCGCACTTGAAATGGTATCGCAGGAATCGACACTGTTATTGCACAGGCTGGATAAAAACCTGCCGGACGTGGCGGATTACTTAAGGTTAATTGACAGAAAAATCGATCTTCTTGCCCAGGCTATTACGATGCAGGGCTTTCAATTTAAGGAAAATGACACTCGTAACGTTAACATGAGTGCAACCGGCATAGCTTTTAATTGTGAAGAAGCGCTTAAAGAAAACGATTATCTGGAAATCAAAATACTGCTGATATCCTGTATGACGGTCATCGTGACTTACGGCAGGGTTGTTTATTGTAAAAATAGCCAATCAAACGATAGTCAGTATCCTTATTTTGTTGGTGTTAATTTTATTAATATGAAAGATGAGGATCGGGAAATGTTGATTAAGTATGTGGTAAAAGAGCAATTGCAACAGATCAGGAATAAAAAACAGGTTAGCAATAAATCTTGAGCGGTTGTGAACATTTCAGATAAGCAAAAGAAGATCCTTACCCTCTTGGCTGACGGAGAGTTTCATTCCGGCACTGAATTGGCCGAGGCACTGGGCATTAGCCGTTCAGCGATCTGGAAACAGCTGAATGGCTTGGCCGAATTGGGGCTGCAACACTCGGCAGTCAGCGGTAAAGGTTACCGGCTGGATCACTCGCTGGAGTTATTGGAAGCGTCACAAATCAATGCAGTTGTTAACGACCAGGTCGGCGCATTAATTTCATCGTTTGAAATTCATGATCAAATCGATTCCACCAACCGCTATTTAGTGGAACGTTCCCAGAATAATGCGTTTTCAGGCTCTGTGTGTTTTGCGGAGTATCAAACAGCCGGCAAAGGCAGGCGAGGGCGGCAATGGGTTTCGCCTTACGGGAGTAATATTTATCTGTCGATACTCTGGCGCTTTCAGCAGGGGCCTGCCGCAATTTCAGGCTTAAGTCTGGCTATCGGCGTAGCGGTGATCAGGGCTTTAACACAGCATCAAATCAATGATATTGGCCTCAAATGGCCTAATGATATTTACAGCCGGGGTAAAAAGCTGGGCGGTATTCTGGTTGAAGTTTCGGGTGAGACTGACGGCCCGTGCAGCGCCGTTATCGGTTTGGGATTAAATTTGTTTTTACCGGAAACGGAAGCCGAAAGCATCACTCAAGCCTGGACCGATTTAAGCAAAATCACCGGACAAAACCGGCTGTTCAGGAACCAATTGGCAGGCATCCTGTTAAACCATCTGCTGCCGGTTATTGCCGAGTATGAAGGTGTCGGCATTCAAGCCTATCTCGACGAATGGCGCTCCTATGATTGCCTGACCGGCAAATCTGCGACCTTGTTTATCGGTCAGCAACAATTTGAAGGCATAGTGCGAGGCATCGACGATAACGGCATGTTATTGATTGAACGCCCGGATGGCCGTGTGCAGATGTTTGCCTCCGGCGAAGTCAGTTTTAATGGTTCGGTACTGCAATGAATTTGTTGATTGATATGGGTAATACCCGGCTAAAGTGGGGAATTACGACAGGCGGTCAAATCATTACCGGCCGGTCTCTGTTTAATACCCGGATTAATCGGCATGAACTTATTGAACTCTGGAAAGGCATCCGTCCGCCCAGACGGCTTGCTGTTTCCTGCGTGAGCGCAAACCGGTTGCTCGAACTTGTCCAGTCGGTAGCCTTTGAGCTTTGGCTTGATGTAGATGTTATCCTGGTTAAACCTCAAGCACAGGCGTTTGGCGTGATTAACGCTTACCAACAGCCGGAAAAGTTGGGTGTTGACCGCTGGTTATCATTAGTTGCTGTGTGGCAGCAATATCAAGCTCGGGCCTGTATAGTCGATTGCGGAACGGCAATTACCGTTGATTTAATCGATGCCGATGGCAAGCATCAAGGCGGCCTGATTAGCCCCGGCTTGACGCTGATGAAAAAATCCCTGGGTCAAGGAACGGAGGCGCTGTCTGTTAGTGAAGCAAGCTACGCATTCGGTCTGGCCAACTTCACCGAAGCCGCAATCTACAGCGGCACCTTAACGGCCGCTATTGGCCTGATCGAGCATGTGCTGGCAAAACAACCTGAAAATACGCAACTGATTTTAACCGGCGGAGATGCCGAACTTATCGCCGGACAGCTTGATGTTGTATCCATCGTTGATCCTGATTTGGTGTTGCGAGGATTACTGTGTGTTTTGGAAGGACATACATGAATCTAAAAAAATCAGTTGAATTTGATATTCCCGAGCTGCCGCAGAGGCGACCGGCCGGTCGCTCCTACAATGATCACACTCTTTAGGTGAATAACTTTGGCTGGCAATACCATGGCTTAATGCAAGTCATTCAGGTATTTCAATTCACAACACTTTGGCGAACTGATTTTTTTTAGGATGAAGGTTTTGTTTTTTCTGGCGGCACTGGCTAACAGACTTTTAGGCAACTGCTCTACTTCCTCCGTGCAGTTGTTCATGTCTTGGTAGTTAATTAATCGACTTAAGGATGAAGTGCAGGCTTTGCCTGCAAGTTATGCAATGAATTTCACAGGCAAGCAAAGCTTGCACTCGTGTGATACGACCAACAATAATGAGGAATCCAAAAACACGTTGTATGGATTTTTTCTGGGTCCCACGTCTTGCGTCACTGCCATTAAGTTAATCCGAAAATAGTTATGGTTGAATGCCGTGGGCGCGTATTTATTAGCGCGATTGGTTTTAAAAATCGCGAATAAATTAGCGCCCACGATATATTAATCCTTAACTTAATGGCAGTGACGCAAGGCGTGGGGAACGGAGGTAATAATACTTTCAAAGCTTCTGGAGATTGGGAGCCAGCGCAAAAACTTCGTGTCCTTCGTGGTGAAAATTTTTTAATTATTCCTAATATTCAACTATTCATCTATCGTGCTAAACATTATCTGGATCAGCTTTTTTCTCGCCGCCTTTTGCACTGCGCTGTTCAAACTGGTTTTCTTGGGCGACCAACAGGTTTTTGCGCAAATCATGGAAGCCATGTTTGCGTTGTCGAAATCGGCTTTCGAAATATCCCTCGGCCTGACCGGCGTACTGGCCTTATGGCTGGGTATTATGCGCATCGGCGAAAAGAGCGGTTTTATCCAGTTATTAACCGAAAGCCTCACGCCGTTATTTAGCCGGTTAATGCCCGATGTCCCTAAAGGCCATCCCGCGTTAGGCGCTATCGTGATGAATATTTCCGCCAATGCGCTGGGCCTGGACAATGCCGCAACGCCGTTGGGCATTAAAGCGATGCAGGAACTGCAAACCCTTAACCCGAATCCCGAAACCGCCAGTAATGCGCAAATTTTGTTTCTGGTGATCAACACCTCGGGCGTTACGCTGTTTCCGGTGACGATTTTCACCTATCGCGCCCAGTTGGGTGCAGCCAATCCGACCGACGTATTCATTCCGATCCTGATAGCCACTTATATGTCAACGCTGGCAGGTTTACTTGCCGTCGCTTTCGTGCAAAAAATCAACCTGCTGGATAAGGTGATCGTGGCATATCTCGGCGGTTTTACGCTGGTAGTCGGCGGCATACTGGCGTATTTTTCCAGCCTGCCGCAACAGCAGATGCTTGAGCAGTCAGCGATTATCAGCAATTTCATCCTGTTCTCGCTGGTCATCACCTTTATTCTCGGTGCGATCAACAAGGAGATTAACGCCTATGACGCCTTCATTGAAGGCGCCAAGGAAGGCTTTCATACTGCCACCACCATCATCCCATATCTGGTAGCGATGCTGGTTGCGATCGGCGTATTCAGGGCCAGCGGTGCGTTGGATTTACTGGCCGATTTGGCGCGTTTTGTTGTGCATTACTTCATGCTCGACGACCGCTTTGTCGATGCCCTACCTACCGCATTGATAAAGCCGTTCAGCGGCAGCGGGGCCAGAGCAATGATGATCGATACCATGAAGACCATGGGCGCGGATTCGTTTGCCGGGCGCTTATCGTCGATTGTGCAAGGCAGCACCGAAACCACTTTTTATGTATTGACCATTTACTTCGGCGCTGTGGGTATCAAACATATTCGCCATGCCGCCGCGTGTGGGATAATAGCCGATTTTGCGGGCGTTGTTGCGTCCATATTTGTCGCTTACTGGTTCTTTGGATAACTGATACTACGCAATGACTAAGAAATTTTTCACCACGAACGACTGCAAGGATGCAGGAGGTAGAGCAACGCATGGAGCAGTTGCCGAGACACGAAGTTTTATATTGTTTTCTTCGTGACCTTCGTGTCTTCGTGGTGTTCTTTTTTATCTGTGCTTAATCAGTTTTAAATTCGTGCTATCCGTGTTCTATTTTTCTAACAGCTATTTTTCTTAATGAAAGTTCATCTTAAAACCCTCGGCTGCCGCCTTAACGAAGCCGAACTGGAAACCTGGGCGCAGGCTTTTCAAAAATCCGGCCATCAAATCACCAGGCAAGCCGAAGCCGCCCATCTTATCGTAATCAATTCCTGCGCGGTGACGCAGGATGCGGCCAGAAAATCGCGCCAGCTGATACGCCGTATCCATCGCGATAATCCGCAAGCCAAGCTCGTGGTCAGCGGCTGTTATGCGACCTTGAATGAAGATGAAGCCGCGTCTTTACTGGGCGTTGACTTGGTAGTCAGCAACAAGGACAAGGATCGTTTGGTCGAAAAAACCCTGACTGAATTGAACATGGACAGCATGCCCGTGCTGTCCACGGAGCCGGGGGACATATCGCTGTTCACTCGCGGCAGGCAACGCGCTTTCGTTAAAGTGCAGGACGGCTGCCGTTACCGCTGCACGTTTTGCATCGTCACTGTGGCGCGCGGCGAAGAAAGCAGCCGCTCCGTGCAGGCGGTCATCGACGAAATCAATGCGCTGCACCGGCAAGGCATCACCGAAGTCATTTTGACCGGCGTACATTTGGGCGGTTACGGCAGCGATCTGGGCAACAACCTGCCCGATTTGATCAAAGCTATTTTGGCGGAGACCGATATCCCACGACTCAGATTAGGCTCGTTGGAACCCTGGGAATTGCCGGACGACTTTTTTGAGTTGTTTAGCAATCCGCGCTTGATGCCGCATTTGCATCTGCCCTTGCAAAGCGGCTCGGACACTGTGCTGCGCCGTATGGCAAGGCGCTGTAAAACCGAGGAATTCGCCGTCATCGTTAAACAACTGAGGGCGCAAATTCCGCACTTTAATATCACCACCGATATTATCGTCGGCTTCCCCGGCGAAACCGAGCAGGAATGGCGGCAGAGCTTTGACTTCATCAAACAGACCGGTTTCGGGCATATCCATATCTTCACCTATTCCAGCCGTGCAGGCACCAAAGCCGCAAGCTTGCCGGATCAGCTGAATAATGACATCAAAAAACAGCGCAGCAGGCAGCTGCATGAGTTGGCTGAGGAAATGAAGCTGAAGTTTTTTGCCGATAACGTAGGCAATGAGTTTCCGGTGTTATGGGAAGGCTACAGCGAAGCATTGGAAGATGATAAGCAACGAGTGTTCGGTTATACGCCGAATTATCTTCGGGTTGGCTGCGTGATTGGTAACGATGTGTCGGTGGAGAATCAGACGATTAACTGTGTGGTAACAGCGGTTGGAGAGGGCTGTGTTGTTGGGGAGCTGGTGGTGTAATTAAAAGTGCGGTTTTTTAGAAGATTATCATCCGCACCTATCCTTTGAGTCACTGCCATTAAGTTAAGAATTTAATATATTGTGGGCGCGAATTTATTCGCGTTTTTCAATACCTATCGCGCGAATAAATTCGCGCCCACAGCATTCAGCCATAACTATTTTCGGCGGAAGCTTATGGAGTTTTAATTAACGTGACTATCCTCAAAACAGCAAAACGCGCCCTGCAATTTTTCCGTATCGGGCTGGCTGCCAAAAAGCTGCAACGCACTCAGGGCGAGACCGAGCGCCTGCTCGCCAAACAGGCGCTTGCCGGGCTGTTTGCCGATGCGCGCGGCATTACCATGAAAGTCGGTCAGTTGTTTGCGGGTAACGATGGCACAACCCCTTTCCAGGAGCTTGTCGAAGGCATAAAGCCTTTGCCGTTAAAAGCCATGATCCCGCAGCTTGAAATGGAACTTGGGCAAAAGGTCAAAAGCGTTTTCCGCTCCATCGAGCCGGCCATCGCGGCGGCCTCTCTCGGACAAGTGCATCTGGCCGAACTTAAAAACGGCGACAAGGTAGCGGTAAAAATCCGCTATCCCGATATTAGCGATGCGGTCGATGCCGAATTGCGCCTGGTCGGCTTGCTGCCCGGCGTAGGGCCGGTCAACCGTTGGGGCTTTGATCTTGACGCTTATAAAAAAAGCCTGCGCGACAACATGCACCGCGAGCTTGATTACCGCTCGGAGGCCCAAAGGCAGGACTATTTCGGCCGGACCGTACACGTTCCGGGGCTGAAGGTTCCCGATGTATATAGGGCTTTATGCAGCGAACGCGTGTTGGTGCAAAGCAGGGCGGAGGGCGTGTTGATCGACAAGGCCGGTGACTGGTCGGAGCAGGATCGTCGATCTATCGGCCAAACGCTGATGATGACGCTGTTTAAAAGCTTGTTTGATGCAGGCGAAGTGCATGGCGACCCGCATCCCGGCAACGTCTTTTACAGTCACGACGAAAACGGCCAACCGTTAGTTACATTGCTCGACTACGGCTGCACCATTAGCATTGCCGAACCACGCAGACTGGCGCTGCTCAAGTTGATCGTCGGTTGCCGCGAGCGTAGCCCTGTCAAGCCGTTGGACTGCTTTGCGGCGCTGGGTTTTGACAGCAAAAAACTGGCGCCCATCAGCGGCTCCCTGCCAGCCTTATGCCAGATATTATTCCGGCCTTTTTTAGTAAACCATGCGTTTAACCCCGAGCAGTGGCAGCCAGGCAAGGAAGTTAGCGATCTGCTCGGCGATTATCGCTGGTGGTTTCGGTCAGCCGGACCTTCCGACCTGTTTTTACTGATGCGCGCCTTTCAGGGGCTAATCCAGCAATTGCAACAGCTGGATGTCAAGTTGCCGTGGTGGACGCTACTGCAACAAGCGGTCGGCCCGGAACTCATCCGGCAGGCCATAGCGTATGAATTGCCCGCAATTGAGCATGAGCCGACAGTCATGACCTTGAGTTTTGATCAGCAAGCAACGATGCTTTGCGTGCGCGTCACCGAAAGCGGCGAACAGCGTGTTTCGGTCAAAATGCCCGCCGAAGCGGTGCTGGATTTGGAGCATCTTATTCCTGAAGATATCTTGGCGCGCATTATAAGTTCGGGAACAATCGACCTCAAACAATTGGGCGAATCTATCCGCGCCAACGGCATTATCCCCCAGCAACTGTTTGTTTTTGAAGACGGTGAGAAAACTTACAGGGTATGGCTGGAGTAAGGTAACTAAAGGTGAAAGCGATGCGTTATATTTTGGCGATAGATCAAGGCACCAGCAGTTCGCGTTGTGTACTTTATGACCGGCAGGCTAGCCCGGTTGCGATGGCACAGCAGGCGGTTACACAACATTTTCCGTATCCGGGCTGGGTAGAGCACGATGCCGAAGAAATATGGGCATCGCAATCCGGTGTTGTCCAAAAAGTGATGCAGGACGCACAGCTTCAGCGGGATGATATTGCCGGAATCGGCATCACTAACCAGCGGGAGACTACGGTCATCTGGGAACGCAGCACCGGCAAGCCGATTTACAACGCCATCGTATGGCAGGACAGGCGCACGGCTGATGACTGTATCCAGCTGAAACAAGCAGGATCCGAAGCGATGGTTAAGGCTAAAACCGGTTTGTTGCTGGATGCTTATTTTTCGGCGACGAAAATCAGCTGGCTGCTGGATCATGTCGAGGGTGCGCGGGCAAGCCGAGCGCGGTGAATTGGCATTCGGAACGATAGATTCATGGCTGGTCTGGAAGCTGACCAACGGCGAGCTGCATATCACCGATGTGTCCAATGCCGCCCGAACCTTGTTGTTTAACATCGATACGATGCAGTGGGACGATGAATTGCTGGCGTTATTCGACATTCCTGCATCGTTGCTGCCCACCGTCAAATCGTCCAGCGAGATTTATGGACAAACGCGCAACCAGGAAATAGGGGCGGGAATTCCTATTGCCGCTATTGCGGGCGACCAGCAGGCGGGGTTATTCGGTCAACTATGCATCAACGCGGGTATGGCTAAATGCACCTATGGCACCGGTTCGTTTTTAATGATGAATACCGGGTCGCAAAGGGTTGCATCGAATAACGGCCTGTTAACCACGATTGCCTGGCAAATCGGCGATCAAATTCAATATGCGCTTGAAGGCGGCGTGTTTGTCGGCGGCGCGGTCATTCAATGGCTGCGTGATGGCTTGCAGTTGTTCGAGCAGGCAGCGGATAGCGAACGGCTTGCCGGGAGCGTTGACGATAATGGTGGAGTTTATTTCGTACCCGCACTGACCGGTCTCGGCGCGCCGCACTGGGACCCGCATGCGCGTGGAGCGATCTTTGGCATCACGCGCGGCACAACCTCGGCGCATCTTACCCGGGCGGCGCTGGAGAGTATTTGTTTTCAGGTTGATGAAGTATTGCAGCTGCTTTCAGCCGAAAGCGGTACACCGATTGCCCAATTAAGGATTGATGGCGGCGCGTCGGTTAATAACATGCTGGCGCAATTTCAGGCCGATATATCCGCTGTTGAAGTTGTCCGTCCCACCAATTTGGAAACCACAGCTTTGGGTGCGGCTTATCTTGCCGGTATTGCCATTGGATTATGGACTATCGACGAACTCAATCAGAAATGGCGGATTGATCGGTCATTCCACGAAACCATGCCGCCGTTGGAAGTTAAATTGTTGAAGCGGTATTGGCTTAAAGCCGTGGAAAGAACAAAAAACTGGGCTGAATAAGGTTTGCCGGATGAGTGAGACAAAACTTCGCGAATATGAGAATTTTCATATTGTGTTATGGCTTTTGAAGGATACCTGTTGGTTGATGGAGTGGAGGCTTGAGGGTATTTTCATGATCATGCCAACGATTGCGGCGGCTTTTCCGGCGAGTTTGGGTGGTGTTTTGCCGGAAACGCCAGTTCTCGCTGCCGCTCGAACCGGCTTATTCCGGCCTACTTGGCTACGGTGCTACTCGTGTTCTATATCTTCCACATCGGGAGGCGCAACATCGCCCCAGTCGCTTGCATACCAGCCAAGCGCGGCGAAACGTGCGAAAGAGCTATGCGGCCATTCGCCGGGTGTGGAAACCAAGCCATGTTTGACCGGGTTGTAATGGATGTAGTCCAAATGTTTGTGGAAGTCGTTTTCATCGCGGATGCAATGTTCATAAAAGCGCGGTTGCCAAACGGTTTTAGCGCCGCCTTTTCGGATTTTTGTAGGGATGTGCCTTGAAAAGTCAGCCTTGACCATTTGCCACCGGGTAGAAAAATCGGCATCGCTCTCCGGCAAGCGCCACAGGCAATGTAGATGATCAGGCAAAACCACCGCCGCCAGCAGGTCAAAAGGGCGTTTCGCCTTAACCTCCCGAAAAGACCGGCGAAGTTGCTCCACCCGTTCGCCGTTGGCAAAGATCGGATTGCGTCGGTAAGTTACCAAAGTAAAGAAATACGTCCCGCCGGGAATATACAAGCGTCGATAATCGCTCATGGGCAGTCCTCAAAACAGTAGGCCGGAATAAGGCCATCCAAGCGCGTAGCGCGAGGTGGCGTTTCCGGCGAGTTTGGGTGGTGTTTTGCCGGAAACGCCAGTTCTCGCTGCCGCTCGAACCGGCTTATTCCGGCCTACGGGATTAACCAATAACCCTACCAATCAGCTCCCCCAACTTAACCGTCTTTTCTACTTTAAACTCAGAATCCCACTCCGCCTTATCCTTGCCAAACAAAACAATAATCGTAGACCCCATATTAAACCGCCCCATTTCTTCGCCGATTTTCAACGTAGGCGCATCATCCCGATACTGCCAACTTTGCACTGAAGTAATGCTCGGCGGCGTGACGACGCCGTGCCAGACGGTTTCTACGCTGGACACGAAGATTGCGCCGACCAGTACCAAGGCCATCGGGCCTATTTCTGTGTCAAAAATGGCGGCGACGCGTTCGTTTCTGGCGAATAATTCAGGAACTGAATTGACGGTTGCCGGGTTCACGCTGAATAACCGACCGGGGATATGCACCATTTCCCTTAAGGTGCCCGTCAACGGCATGTGCAAACGGTGGTAGTCTTTGGGCGACAGGTAAATGGTGGTAAATATGCCGTCATTAAACGGTTCGGCCCGAGCTGCATCGCCGCCCAGCAAGTCGGTCGCGGTAAAACTTTTGCCTTTGGCCTGGAAGATTTGGCCGTCGGTAATGTCTCCGGCCTGGCTGACAACGCCATCGGCAGGGCAGACGATCGCGTTTTTTTCGCTGCTGAGCGGTCTAACGCCGGGTTTTAGTTCACGGGTAAAAAAATCGTTAAAGCTAAGGTAGGCATTGATGTCCGGCTCCAGCGCTTCATCCATGTTGACCCCGTAATGCCTGATGATCTGCTTGATAAACAGGTTTTTCCAGGTAAGGTTTTCGCAGTGGGTCAGTTTGCTCATCATGCCGGACAGGGCGTGATGAGGTAAAACGTATTGAGGCAGGGTGGTCAGGGCTTCTTTGATGTTCATGGCTTGTAATTGTCGGGTGTTTTGCCGCTTAAGAAATACGCGAAAGCGATGATTTCCGCAACGGCAACATAGAGTTCATTGGGGATTTCATCGCCTAACGGAATTTGAGCCAGAATTCTTGCCAGTTCCGGCTCGGTTTGCAGCGGTATTCCGTGTAGTTCGGCGATTTGCAGGATTTGTTCTGCGGTAAGACCTGATCCTTTGGCGGTAACCTTGGGCGCATTTTTGCCGTCGTATTTTAACGCGACGGCAATGTCCGAGGTGTAGTAGGTCTTAGCCATTGTTCATTATGGCAGCGTAACCAGTTCCGGCGCTTGCCAGTCGGGATTTCTGTGTTCTACGACCACAGTGGTGTAGATGCCGCCGCGTACATTGAATTCAGCGCGGATACGCATGAAATTGGGCGCTATGGCTTTAACGATGTCATCAATGATTTCATTGGTGACCGCTTCATGAAACGCGCCTTGATCCCTGAATGCCCACATGTACAGTTTAAGCGCTTTGAGTTCCACGCACAGCTTTGCCGGTACGTATTCGATCTGGATAGTAGCAAAATCCGGTTGGCCTGTTTTTGGACACAGGCAGGTGAACTCGGGTATATCGATGCGGATGATGTAATCACGACCCGGTTGCGGGTTGTCGAAAGTTTCCAGATCTTTGCTTGGTTGTGTTGTCATTTTTTTGCTTATATTTAAGGTGGTGTGTATACCGAAAGTAGGCGCTTTAGGCGAAAAAATTCGATACTCGGCTAATTATCGTTAATAATAGCCAGTTATTTTAATTCAACTGTTGGGATATTCATACCAGTACTATGAAACTTGAAAAAATCAAACTTTCGGGTTTTAAATCCTTTGTTGATACAACGGTTATACCGATCAGCGGTAATTTGACCGCCATCGTCGGGCCTAACGGCTGCGGAAAATCCAATATTATCGATGCTGTGCGCTGGGTGATGGGCGAAAGTTCCGCCAAACATTTGCGCGGCGGCAGTATGGCTGATGTGATTTTTAACGGCTCATCGGGACGCAAACCGGTGAGTACGGCTTCCGTCGAGCTGGTTTTTAATAACACCGACAGCAAGCTGGGCGGCGAATATTCGCAATACGACACCATCGCGATCAAGCGCCAGGTCAGTCGCGACGGTACCTCCGTGTTCATGCTGAACGGTTCGCGTTGCCGACGTAAAGACATCACCGACATATTTTTGGGTACCGGGCTGGGATCGAGAAGTTATGCGATTATCGAGCAGGGCACCATATCCCGTATGGTCGAAGCCAAACCGGATGAGCTAAGGGTTCATATCGAGGAAGCGGCGGGCGTGTCCAAATATAAGGAACGTCGCAGTGAAACCGAAACCCGGATGAAACATACCCGTGAGAATCTTGAGCGGCTTGATGATTTGCGCGACGAAGTTGAAAAACAAATCAAGCATCTGCAAAAGCAAGCCGAAAAAGCAGAAAAATATACCGAGCTTAAAAAGCAGGAACGCCAATTTCGCCTGGAACTGCTCGCGATGCGCTGGAATACCTATCACCAGGCTGCAAAGCAATTGGATGAAAAATTGCAGGAAGTGGCTCACGAGCATAACCGCTTGTTTGTAGAGCTGCGGGACATCGATAGCAATATAGAAGCTAAACGCGCAGAGCATAAGATCCAGCAACAGCAGACCAACAGCTCACAGGGCGATTATTACCAGATTGTCGCCGAAGTCAGCGGCCTTGAGCAGACCATCAAGCACAGCGAAAGCAGTCGCGAACAAACCACCGTCGAAATTAATCGTTTGCGCCGGCAGGCCGACCAGTCGTTAGCAGAACTCGAAGCCGATGTGCAGCAGCTGGAAGAGATTAAAGCCGCTTTGTTTGAAGCGGAAGAAGCGTTGATTGTCGCCGAAGAAAGGCAGGAAGATGTTTTATATAGCCAGCAGGAAGTGCAGCAGCAAAGAAGTTCCTGGCAGGAGCAGTGGGAAACGTACCGCACGACCAGTTCAAGCTACAAAGAACAGGCCGAGGTGCAGCGGGTAAAAACCGTGCAGCTGGAAAACCAGAATCGCCAGTTGCAAATCAGGCTGGATAAGTTGCACGGCGAGCGCAGTGAACTGGAGGCCGGCGACTTGCAAAGCGAGATCGAATCGCTGGATACGGGCATCGAAATCATTGAGACACAGCGTAATGAGCTTCATCAGCAGCTTGAAGACCTGCATCAGCAGATACGCGAGCAGCGGCAACAGATCAAGCACTATCATGATGAGTTGCATACGCGCAGGTCGGAAATGCAAAGCGTGAAAGGCAAAATCACGTCGCTGGAATTATTGCAGCAGCATGCGATGGGGAAGGATAACAAGCATCTTAGCGCATGGCTGGAGTCCGTGGATTTGGTCGAAAACCGCCGTCTTGCCGAGTTTCTGGACGTGCAATCAGGCTGGGATACTGCGGTTGAAACGGTTTTGGGCAGTTATCTTGAGGCGATTTGCATAGAAAGCGCCGATCAGGTTATTCCGGGCTTGCAGCGTTTGACTGATGAATCGTTGATGTTGGTTGAGACCAAATCTGTGGGGGCGACTTCAGTCGCCCCCACAAACTTGCTGGATAAGGTAAAAGCTCCGTGGGATTTGAGTAATTTACTGGCCGGAGTTTACTGCGTCGATGATGCCGAAACGGCTAGAACTTTATCGTCCCAACTCAAACCGCATGAATCGGTAATCACCCCGGACGGCACCTGGTTCGGCCCCGGCTGGATAAAAATAATCCGCGCCAAAGACAGCAAAACCGGCGTGTTGCAGCGCGAGAAGGAGTTGCGTCTGTTAAAGCAGCGTCAGGAAGAGTTGCATATCGAAATCGAATCGCTTGAAGACCGGCTGGAAACTGCCGAAACCGGCTTGAAAGACGCGGAAGTCACGCGCGAGTCGATACAACAACAGGACAATAGCCTGGGAAGTGAACTGTCGGTAAAAAGCGCCGAATTCAGCGCGCATTCGGCCCGGCTGGAACATCAGCAACGCCGTCTGGAGCAGGTCTGTAGCGATATTGACGATATAAGCCGCGAGACCGCCGATAATGCCGAGACTATCGCCGAATCCCAGCTGTTGTTGGAACAGGCCGAGCAGATCATGGAACAACAGGAGCAAAACAAGCAAAGTTTGGAGGCGTTAAATCAGGAGCTGCAATCCGAGCAACAGCGTATCGACCAATCCGCCAATGAAGCCCGTCAACAGGTTTACAGCATCAAGGCACAAATTGAATCGCTACGTTCTTCCGAAACTTCAACCGGCAAACAGCTGGAGCGTTTGCGGCTGCAACACCAGCAGTCAGTCGAACGCATCGCCGAGCTGGAGAAAAATCTGCACCAAACGCTCACCCCGATGGACGAGGAGAAAAAGCAGCTGGAGCAGTTGGTTGTGGATAAGGAGCAACTGGAGATGCGCCTGAAAAAACAACGCCGGCTTCAGGAAGACCTCGAAGCGGAAATAACCCGGTTATCCGAAGAGCATATTCGGGTACAGCGAGCCTTGGAAAAGCAAAAGGAAGCGCTGGATACGATTCGTTTTGAGCTGCAGGAAAGCAAGGTACGCCGGCAAACCGTCAACGAGCAGCTTAAAGAAATCGATGCGGATATCGAACTGGTGCTGCAAAGCTTGCCGGAACAGGCGGAAGAAAACAGCTGGAAAAGAACAGTTGACGACTTATTGGCTCAAATCGAAAGATTAGGTACCATTAACCTGACTGCCATAGAAGAATACAAGGCGCAGTCCGAGCGGATGAATTTTCTTAACGAGCAACATGCCGATTTAATTGAGGCGTTGCAGACACTGGATCAGGCGATCAGCAAAATCGATAAAGAAAGTCGGCTGCGATTTAAAGAAACATTCGATAAAATAAACACCGGTTTGCAGGAAAAGTTCCCGAAATTATTCGGGGGCGGTCATGCTTATCTGGAATTGACTGAACCTGGAGAGGCGACCGGCCGGTCGCCGCTACAAGAATCGGGCGTAAACATTATTGCCAGACCGCCCGGCAAGAAGAACAGCTCCATTCATTTGTTGTCGGGTGGCGAGAAAGCGTTAACGGCGGTAGCCCTGGTGTTCTCGATTTTCGAACTTAATCCGGCGCCTTTTTGTTTGCTGGACGAAGTCGATGCACCGCTGGATGATGCCAATGTTGGGCGGTTTTCAAAAATGGTGGAAGAAATGTCAGCATCTGTGCAGTTTTTGTATATTTCCCATAACAAAGTGACTATGGAAATTGCAAAACAGCTGGCAGGTGTTACTATGAAAGAGCCGGGCGTGTCCCGGATGGTCGCAGTTGATATTGAAGAAGCAGTGAGTCTGGCGGAAATCTAATGGATAAAGAAATATTAAGAATTGTAATTATTGCAACCGGCATGGTTGTAGTTATCGGCATGTTGGTCTGGGCTTATATAAAAGATAAAAAAGCACGGGAAGACCTGGAATTTTACGATGACGATTCAGATGAATCATTGGCGGCAAATGCCCCCGTGGATACAAGGGACGATTTTGATATTATTCCGTTGGGAGCGGCTAAAGATAATGTCGGCGTTCATCAGGCTCATGACAAATCGGATCGCTATTATGATGAGGATGAAGATGAAGACTACTATGAACAGGATGACGACGTAGAGCCGCCGCCACGCGCCGCCGCACCGGCGATTATTCAGTTCAGCATTATCACCAAGGCGGACGAAGATTTTAACGGCGCTGATTTGGTTGAAGCCTTTGAAATGGTCGGGCTTGAATACGGCAGTTTGAAAATATTCGAACGCCTGGACGCTAACCGGCTGGTTGATTTTGGCGTGGCCTGTATTGTAGAGCCGGGCACGTTCCCGGATAAAGATTTAGACAACTTTTACTGCCCCGGCATCGTGTTTTTTATGCAGCCCGAAGCATTGGATGATGCACCGGCCGTTTTTGACGACTACATAGAAACAATCAACTTGCTGGCCGCGAAATTGGACGGCGTGATTCTTGATCATAGAAGACAGCCGCTGACCGAAGCGACCGTTCAAGCTATCCGGCAGAGTCTGTGATTTTAATGTCCGAACTTAGAAAATAGAACACAGATGGCAAGGATTTAACCGATAACTACTGATAAGAGAGCTTCTTCATAAAGATATTACAGATAAATTTTGGATTTTAGCCTTTTAAGTATCCGTCTAATCAGTGTCATCAATGTGAATTGATGAAAGGAAAAATTATGAGTACTGTTACTTTCGATACTTTGAAATATGTGGAAGCTTTGAAAAAGGCCGGTGTCCCAGATAATCAAGCCAGAGCGCAATCAGAAGCTTTAAAAGAAGTGCTTAACACCGAGGTGGCCACAAAGCATGACATCAAAGAACTGGAACTAAAAATTGACACTCGATTTGAGAAAATTCAAGGCGAATTTACGCTTGTAAAATGGATGATTGGCTTTAATCTGGCTATGTCGGTTTCCATTTTGTTTAAGATTTTCGGCTAAGTCATTCTCACGCCGGACGGGGTTTTACCCCGTCCGCACCGTTTAAATTTGACACTATGTGAAGCCTTACGAACGGGGTTGTAAACCATGCTTTCCAGAGTATGCTGTGCGTACTATTGAATGCCTAAAGGTATGCGTAGCACACCCTACGAAACGGATTTACACATTTGCATCCACCTGTTCAGATTATTCAAATGCCATCCCTTAGCAAAACCCAGTTAGAGATTCTTAAGCAAGCCGACCTGGAATCAACCTACTTAGCTCCTGAACTTGTCGCTCAAATTGCAACACAGGCCAATCCCAAGCAACTGACCGACGAACAGCTGCTTGAGTTTTTACAGGTCTGCAACGCCCTGTATCGTAGCGGCGAACCGCTTATTTCCGATGCGGATTATGACTTTATTTTCCTGGCAGAACTGCAGAAACGTCACCCGCACCATCCCTATTTAGAGACCGTCGAACCGGAAATCGTCGCTGTCGGCAAGACCGTCGCGTTGCCGGAGCCTATGCTCTCAACGGAAAAAACCTATACGCGAGACGGCATTGAAAAATGGCTGTCCCGGCTGGAAAAAGCCGCCAATGACTGTAACGTGGATTTTTCCACACTGATGATCCGCGCCACGCCCAAGCTGGACGGCTATGCAGCATATGATGACGGAAAGATGCTGTATACGCGCGGCGATGGTCGCAGAGGCACAGACATTAGCCGGGTCTTCGAGCGCGGTTTGATAGTCGGAGGCAATGGCGAAAGAGGACAGGGTGCAGGCGAAATCGTGGTCAGCCAAACTTATTTCAATAATTATTTGGCTGACTATTTTGAAAATTCCCGGAATTTTCAGGCCAGCATCATTAAAGAAAAAGAACTGGAACAACATGCTTTGGAAGCCATACAAAATCACGCAGCGGTTTTCTTTCCGTTCTCCCAGTTGCCCGCCTGGCAAGGCACGGCCGCCGAAGTGCCGGCCGATTTCGACCACGTTATCGAAACCGTCTACAAGCTGGTCGATTACGATGTGGACGGTGTCGTTTTTGAGCTGGTCGATAATGAACGCATAAGACAGTATCTGGGTGCCACACGGCACCACCACCGCTGGCAGATTGCCTATAAAAACAATGTAGCATCCGCCGAAGTGACTGTGCTGAAAGTCATCCCGCAAACCTCTCGTTCCGGCCGGGTTAATCCGGTTGCCGAGCTTACGCCGACCAAACTCAGCGGTGCGATGATTTCCAGGGCGACGGCTCATCATTACGGCATGGTCAAGAAGCTGGGTATCGGTGTCGGCACGTTGATTGAATTAACACGCTCAGGCTTGGTGATACCCAAAATCGAGCGGGTTATTATTCCGGCAACGCCGCAGATTCCCGAGCATTGCCCCAGCTGCGGTAGCGAGCTGGTTTGGGATAGCGATTATCTTTATTGCCTGAACACCACAAAATGCCCGGCGCAAATTGAAAACACTATCGAGCATTTTTTCAGGACTCTGGCTAATGTCGACGGTTTCGGGCAAAAAACCGTAGAAAAACTTCACACTTTTGGCATCAGCTCGATTTATGCCGTTTATCAGCTGAGCATGGAGCAATTGCAGGGCATGGGCTTTGGTGAAAAAACCGCGCAAAACCTGCTGGATCAATTACAACGCAGCAGAACCGAAGCCATTGAAGACTGGCGTTTTCTGGGCGCTTTCGGTATTTACCGAATGGGTCTGGGCAATTGCGAACGCCTGCTTCAACATCATCATCTGATGGATATTTTCAAGCTGACCGTTGAAGACGTGATGAATATCGAAGGCTTCGCCGATAAAACCGGCGCCGCCGTTGTTGAATGTCTGGCAAAAATCAAAACCGATTTTATGCAAATCTACCAGCTGGGTTTTAATTTAATCGAAACGCCTTTAATCGCCGAGCAGCAGCAAAAAATCAGCCCGATTTCCGGCAAAACCATCGTCTTTACCGGCACCATGATCCACGGTAAACGCGATGACATGAGCAAGGAAGCCAAACGCCTGGGTGCAAAAGTGGGCAGCTCGGTTACCGGGAAAACCGATTTCCTGGTTACGGGTTCGGATGTGGGTGCAGCAAAAATCGCTGCTGCTATGGAAAAGGGTGTGCGGGTTATCAGTGAAGAGGATTATTTGGCGTTGCTGGGTAGGCTGGAATAAGCCTAGCGCGGTAGGATGGGTAGAGCAACGCGACTTGTAAAGCACGAAGTGAAACCCATCGCATAGGTTGATTAGTTGTGATGGGTTTCGGCTATAGCCTCTACCCATCCTACGAGCTGACGGCATGAACCAATATTTGAATCAGGCTGTCGAGAAAAGAAGGGAATAGTAGTGGAGCGATCTTCCCACGGTTTGTTTATGACACCGTGGGAGTGGGATGGCGTTCCTACTTTTTGCGCCTTTTGTCTTTTGCCTTTTCAATTTCCTTGGCTAAATACCCTGCGGCATCAACCGGGACAGTATCGGCGGTCAGAATGGCGCCTAGCTCGCTCATCGCTTTTTGATAAACCTTGCGCTTAAAATACACCACATCTTTAAGCGGTTCCCAGTAATCCACCCAGCGCCAGTCATCAAATTCCGGTTTGGGGCACTGATCGAAACGCACATTGGATTCATGCGTCATCAAGCGCAACATGTACCAGATTTGCTTTTGGCCTATGCATAACGGCAGGGAGTTTTTGCGTATATAGCGCTCGGGCAATTGGTATCTCAGCCAATAGCGGGTACGGCCAAGCACTTGGACATGCTGTTGTTGCAGTCCTGTTTCTTCGCACAACTCTCGATACATCGCAGCTTCTGGGTCTTCATTCGGATTTATCCCGCCTTGCGGGAATTGCCATGAGTTTACACCCATTCGTTTTGCCCAAAACACGCGACCCTCGTCATTGCAAAGGATGATCCCGACATTGGGCCGGTATCCTTTAGAGTCAATCATGTTAAAACCTGTGTTTTTACCTTTCCTATATCTTTAATCTTGCTAATGGTAAAATTATTAAAGAGAGGTCAGTAATTTAAATTAATGACAGCATTGTTCCATAAATAAAGTGCAGATGCCATAGCGCACAGCTCTTTTTAATTACTCAAGACAGGATTAACCGTGAGCTTAGCGATTTTTGATTTGGATAACACGCTGATTGCCGATGACAGCGACTATTTATGGGGACAATTTCTTGTAGACCGGGGAATTGTTGATAAAAGTCACTATGAAAGCGCCAATGCCAAATTCTACGATGACTATAAACAAGGCACTCTGGATATTGTCCAGTTTCTCCGTTTTTCACTGCAACCTTTGGCGGACAATGACCCTGATCAACTTTATCAATGGCGGGCGCAATTTATAGAAGAAGCCATCAAGCCGCTGCTGTTAAAATCTGCACAACAGTTGATCGCTAAGCATAGAGACCGTGGCGATACGTTGCTGGTCATTACCGCAACCAACCGCTTTGTTACCGAACCGATAGTCCAGCTGTACGGCATTGAAAACTTATTGGCGACCACGCCGGAATTTATCAATGGCCGGTATACCGGCGGGTTTAACGGTATCCCTTGTTTTCAGGAAGGCAAAGTCAAGTTGCTTGAAACCTGGTTAAAAGACTCAACCGAAACCATGCAGGACAGCTGGTTTTACAGCGATTCACACAACGATCTGCCGCTGCTCAAGCTGGTAGACCATCCGGTCGCAGTCGATCCCGATGAAAAACTGACCGAATTCGCCGATGCCGCCAACTGGCCGATCATCAGCCTGAGAAACGGTCAATGTCCGACACATCATTTTCATAAATAAAAACACGGCAACATAGATGCGCGTTGCCTGTTCCCCACTTACTGCCTGGTATCACAATGACTATCATGACTTTTCCAACCATTGAATCTTTTGTCGGCAATACGCCTCTAGTCAGGTTGCAACGTTTGCCGGGCAATACCGGTAATACAATTTTGGTTAAGCTGGAAGGCAATAATCCGGCCGGTTCGGTAAAAGACCGCCCGGCGCTGAGTATGATTAAACATGCCGAGGAAAGAGGCGAGATTAAACCCGGCGACCGGTTGATTGAGGCAACCAGCGGCAACACCGGCATTGCGTTGGCGATGGCGGCGGCGATCAAAGGTTATAAAATGACTCTGATTATGCCGGACAATATGAGTGAAGAACGCAGGGCTTCAATGAAAGCTTACGGCGCCGAGATCATCCTGACGCCGGCCGCAGGCAGCATGGAAGCGGCGATTGATTTGGCCAGGGAAATGGAAGCCGCGGGCCAAGGGAAAGTTCTGGATCAGTTTTCCAATCCTGATAATCCGCGCGCTCATTATGAAGGCACAGGCCCTGAAATCTGGCGCGATACGCAGGGTAAAGTAACCCATTTTGTCAGTTCCATGGGCACTACAGGCACAATTATGGGAACCTCAAAATTCCTGAAGGAACAAAACAGCGATATTCAAGTTATCGGTGTGCAGCCCGAAGGCGAGTCTAAAATCCCCGGTATCAGACGCTGGCCCAAGGAATATTTGCCGAAAATTTATCTGGCTGATCGGGTTGATAGAATTATCGATGTCGATCAGGTTTCAGCTGAAAACGTCACCCGCGCTTTGGCGGTCCAAGAAGGTATTTTTGCCGGTATTTCATCCGGCGGCGCTGTTCATGCGGCCTTGAGATTGTCTGAAGAAGTTGAAAATGCAGTGATTGTGGTGATTGTCTGTGACCGGGGCGATCGGTATTTGTCTACGGGTGTTTTTCCTGGTTAATGCTGTTGGTGTATGTGGGAGCGGCTTTAGCCGTGATTGTCGCGGCTAAAGCCGCTCCCACAAAGGCGATGAACAGGCTCATCCTGATCAGCGTCTTTGTTCTAATAACACCCGCCGCTAATGCACTGGATAGCGCATCGCTTAATGTCGGAACCATTACAGGAACCCAATGGAAGTTGGAAGGCATCAATATAGCCCTGACCGACTTGCCGAAAAACCCGCAAAAATTAGCCTTAACGATCGCCAAGTTAAGCCTGCCTCAGCCTTTTAATGACCTCAGCCTGGTCAATATCCGCTGTACTTCTTTCACATGGCAAAACAAGGAAATGTTGTGTGAACAGGGCAGGGCGGAGATTCATTCAAAACGGTGGCAGTCGCCGACCGCCAACTTTTCTTTTCATGTTACCGAAAAGCGCAGTTCGTTCAGGTTAATCGATTTGTATCTGGCCGGTGGAACCGTTGCGGTTGACGGCGAAGAGCAGGGCGATCAATGGCAATTGCAGATTGACGCCAAAGCTGTGGATGGCAAGTTGATTCAACAGCTAGTGCCGCAGGAACGGTTCAAACTGAAAGGCGGCAAAATCAATATTAAGTTAAATGCGTCCGGCAGTCATACGCTGGTCAAGGAATTTGCCTTAACTTCCGGGTTTAATAGTTTGACCGGGCAGACCAAAAATGGGCAGTTTGCCACTGAGGCATTAATGCTGGAGTTAACGTTGAGCGCCAAAAACTATAACGGCTTGTGGCAATGGCAAAGCCATATTGATATTAACGGCGGCGCGTTGTATGTGGATCCTTTATATCTGGAAATGGCCGGGCAAAATATAGTTTGGGAAGCACAGGGTGATTGGGACGTATCAAACAACAGAGTCGAAATTAACTCTGCAAATTACAAGCATTCAAAAGTTGGGGAATTAAGCGGCAGCGCAATCGTTCAATACAAGGATGGCGCAAGTCTTGAAAAGGCTCAACTTTCATTGAACAGTGATAATTTGCAGGACTTGTCTGCAATTTACTTGAAACCGTTTTTTGAGCAGACTGTATTACAAGGCGTTACGCTCGCAGGCCATTTAAAAGCCTATTTTTCAATTGACCATCAAGCTTTAACCGCGCTGGCGGCAACCTTTAATCATCTTGATGTTAAAGATGCCGCCGGACGCGGCGAAATTCAGGGCGGTGTAGGTCAGCTTAACTGGTCGGACGATGAAATCTTTAGCCGGCCGTCGAACTTTGCGTGGCAGCAATTGCAGGTGTATTCCTTGCCGATAGGCCCGGCAGAGCTATCGTTTCTGAGTCGGGCTGACAGTATCCGGTTGCTGAAAAAGACCCAACTGCCTTTTTTGGGCGGTTCAATCGCCGTTAATCATTTCAGCTGGCAAGCAAAAAAACAGCAAGATCCCGAGGTGTCCTTTGAAGGAGACGTAAGCAATGTGTCGCTTGAGCAACTATCCTTGGCCCTGAACTGGACACCGTTATCGGGCACCATCAGCGGTCATATTCCTCGAGTCGAGTACAGCAACAAAACCCTGAGCCTGGGCGGCGAACTGATCATCAAGGTTTTCGACGGTGAGATAAAAGTCAGCAATTTAGCCGCTTCGGGATTATTTACGGATTTTCCCAAGTTTCACAGCGACCTGGAAATTGAAAACCTCGATCTGGATCAGTTAACCGGCAAGTTTGAATTCGGCGGCATCACCGGCAAGTTGTCGGGCTATGTCCGGCAGCTGTACATGGAAAACTGGCAGCCGGTCACTTTTTTCGCGTGGCTGGGTACGCCGGAAAACGATGATTCCCGGCACAGGATCAGCCAAAAAGCGGTACAAAACATCGCCAACATCGGCGGCGGCGCAGCTGATCTGCTATCCAAAAGTTTTTTACGTTTTTTTGAAACCTTCGGTTACGACAAGCTCGGTCTGGGCTGTTATTTACATGATGGCGTGTGTCAATTGATGGGCGTAGAGGCCACAGAGTCCGGCTATGCTATTATTACCGGCGGAGGTCTGCCGCGAATTGATGTGATCGGCTATAACCCTCGCGTTGACTGGAATGTGTTGATGGAGCGGTTAAAGCGTATTTCTACATCGGATGAAGTGATTGTTGAGTAAATAATTACCCAATAGCTAAGAAGCTGTTTAAAAACCTAAGAAAAGAAAAATGGGTAAAGAAAGAAAAATGGGGGCGTAGCCCGATTACGCGTTTCAGAAATACGGCATGGTTAACGGCGAAGTCAGTCAGGTGAGTCCCGATGCGACTGAGCCGGATAAAGGCCAACGCGATGAACCTACCGTGCCGTGATTCGTCTGCCCAGCGCCTTCCTGGAAAACGCCGGAAAGCGCTACCGACTCACGCCCGGCGTGCAGGTGACGGCGGAAATCAACCTGAGAATATCGGGCTCCGTCCCCTATTTTCGTCCCCTATTTTCCGCCAGCATCAACACCGCTCAGACCCGCGTATCGCAAGCCACCGCCAACGGCAACAACATCATCGCCACCGGCAGCTACATCCGCAACGGTCAACAACAATACGTCACCGACATCGAATTCGCCTACGACGCCGCACTCACCGATTCCAACCCCAACCGGCCTGCTGGATCAAGCCCCAACCCTGTCCGCCGACGTATTCGACCTGCCTTGGCTCAGGGGCTACGGCCTGGTCAAAAGCCTGCACATTGCCTATCAGGAAAGCGCCGGCCTCAAACAAGCCGCTACAGACCTCATCGCCCAAGGCCGGGACGGGATCCTTGCCAACTTCGACGGCTTTCTGGCGCAATGGTCTGGGCTGACCGCTGCCCATGCCGCCCACGGCGTTACCCGCACCACCCTGAGCACAGAAGACAAAGTGTGGATACTGGAAACATTCACCGGGCAGAACGTGCGCAAGAGCGCGATTGAAGCGGCCCACTTCGGCACTATCAGTCCAGGAACTCGGCAAATTTGGGACACCAACTACATCGAAACCCAATACCAGAGCTTTGCCAAACGCGAAGCCATCAGCTTCACAGAATTAACCCGACTTACAGCGTTACGTTCCCTACCCGTCCATATTTTTTCACCGTTTTTTCATTAATGGAAAATTTTTTCGATCAATATTATCGCTGGCAATACAAGTGCCTACACAGAATTTGTGGTTATTTATAAATATAGGCTTACACGCGTCGGTTTTAGCTGTCAATACATAGGCAGATTTTTGAGTCACAATGACGCCGTTGCTTAGCAACATGCTGAGCGGCACGGGCAATGACACGCTGACGGAGCGGAATTGCGAATGATGAAATGTGTAGAAAAGCAGGAATGAAAAAGAATCGTGGTACGTCCCTTGTTGGTACGCAGAAGACAAAGTGTGGATGCTGGAACCATCAGCGGACAAAACGTGCAGAAGAGCGCGATAGAGGCGGCGAATAATGCGGAATGGAGGATAGCGGCATGAACGAATTCAACAAACGAAGTGCGTGGATCGTAGCGACACTACTTGGTTGTTTGACACTGGTATTATCGCCTGCACAGGCGGTAAGCTTTGATTGTGGCAAGGCCGCATCAAAGGTAGAACAACTAATTTGTAAAGAATCTGCAGTTTCTACGCTGGATGATGAATTGAGCATCGCTTATCAATGGGCATTGATGCGTGTGGACAATCCCCAAAAAATCGTTCAAGAACAGCGGCATTGGCTGAAAGAGGTACGTAACGCCTGTCAGGACAAAATTTGTCTGGTGAAGGTTTACATGGAACGTACCGACGAATTGACGGCCCAAGTACCAATTAGGAAGTGCTACACGCTTCATCCCATCAAGGAGAGCGGTAAAGTCCGTCCCATCGAGCCGGTATGCCAAGTTCTGGAAAAGAATCTAAACCAATTTTGCGACCAGCCACCCATGGCCTGCGGTCTCAAAATCGCACCGGAGTTTAGCAACCGGTTGTCCATGCCGACCTGGACGGCGCTCGACCCGCAAGCCAACCGAGCGCTGATTGAGGAATTCATTCGTGCGCCTTGGCAAAATGTGTCGACTGTTGGCGCTGATGAAAGAATATGGCAGGAAACACGCGATGAGATCGAGAAGGCTTTTTCTGAAAAGCGCATCGGTTTTTCCGAGTCCCAGCTTGATTTATACAACCTGGGGAAAAAAGGGACTGCCTACCGTCTCGATTACGGCGATTGCAAAATCAACAACGCACACTTCAAAGACCGACAAAAATGGAACAAGTTAATCCATCCTGCGTCGGTGAAAATTCAATATGCGCCCGATGTGGTGCGTCCGCTCTTTAAACAATATTTTCCGTTGCAACATTCACCTTTCAACGAAGTGTTTTTGTTTGACGGAAAAATCTACGAATTTGCTATGGGGGGGATAATCAACCATAGCGAAGAACAACCACCGGCCGACAATTGGCTGGGGGTGAATCGCCGTGACCAAAAGACATACTCAAACGATAAAATTAAGAAAATAACACTTCTCATGAATAACATTTGCAGATTTAACTATCAACCGACCCAAGGAGACAAGAAATGAACTTTAAATCTACGACAGGCAGTTACCTGGATGACCGTTATCCGTTTATTTTGCAAGTTGAAGAGAGCGGCAATCCACACTTAACCCCCTACAACGACGGCATAGGTTGGGTCACCATGGGCGTCGGTTTTAATCTGTCGGATGATAATGTGCGTAGCCAAGTGCTGGCGAAAATGGGCGTTAGCGATACAACCTTAATTCAAAAACTCAGCGACTATTTGAAAAAACAATACGATGGAATACATGATGAAAAGAAAGATACTGCGACGATGCAGGTTGATCTGAATAACATCATGGACAAATACACCCCCGGCGCCACTTTCGAGTTCGCCTCCACCGCCCAAGTCAAAGAGCTGTTTGATGGGCCTAATGGCAATGACGGTCTTGCCAAAACCTATGAAGATCGTGTCAATGATTGGGCTCAGAATAAGGGTATTCCTTTTGTGATTCCTCCCTCGCAAGAACGCTTGGTACTGCTTTCCCTTGCTTACAACGGAGCATTAAATGCAAGCACCCAATTGGCAACGGCGATTAGCTCTGATAACCGTGCCGAAGCCTGGTATCAGATACGTTTTGCTACCAATTCGAGCCGAAGCCTGGGTTTGCAAAATAGACGAGACCAGGAATCTGACTTGTTCGGTTTATATAACGACGCGACAAATGTTTCCGATACCGAAGCCAAGAACACGTTCAGGGTATTCAATGCAGAAAGGTTACAAACCATAGAAACCTACCTTGGTCAAATCACACACAGCAATGGTGCTACCCTTAGCTCCGGTGAGTTGGTCGTGATCAACCAGCAACTAACCAGAAACCAAGGGTAGAGTAGAGGACAGGCTCTCGCCTGCCCTCCCTCATCAAACCGTGCATGCGCTATTAACGCACACGGCTTTCCGATGTTCTTCACACCAAGGCATGCGCTGTTTTCCAGCCAGCCTTTGTCGGAACCTTGTATAGCC
>JAURZV010000033.1 GCA_030653175.1 Methylobacter sp. | reverse complement strand
AAGACCGTATTGCTTGTTTTTCAGTGCACCTTTAATGTCAATGACTTGCGAAGGTAGTTCCTCGAACAGCTTTTCAAAAAGGGTTAGAGTAAGGCGCCGGTTGTTTTTGGTTTTACTCAGGATTATTTGTATATAATCTAGAGCTAAAGCCTTTATTTGCCAAAGATCTATAACCTCATTGAGCCGTTGCTCGGTTATGGGTCCAGTCAGGTAGTCATCAAACTCTGTCGGACATTGTTGATCGCTCTGGGTGTCTTTTGTCGGATTAATGATGGCAATGACCGGTGTTTTGCTGTTTATGCCAAGAGGGTCTTTGATACGAGCGATAAGTTCCGACTGCCAGGGATGGCGGCCGAGACTGCTCCCGGCAGTCCTCGGCATTTCCTCCATCCATGGAGGGCAGAAGTGTCGCAATCGGTCGGGAACCGATGCGACCGAACAGTTTACAGTCAAGTCAAGCAGTATCAGGTCGAATTGAGTCGTTTCAATGCACATTAAAATATCATCGTATTGGGTGGTTGCAATAATATTTTGATGTCGGTGTTTCAATGATGAATGGTTAATAATGTCGATGTCACCGGTCATTAACACAATAAATTGTTTCTTCAATGGCATTTTTACTTTCCCTGAGGAATGATGTCGCTTTGATGAGGAATTGCACATAGCCATCAAGAGCATTTATCGTGGAGTGGTTTGATAGTTTTGGCTGTGATAGAAAGTTTTATTTAATTTCATTGCGTGTGTAATAGGGTGTCGGTTTTGTGGCGGCTTCATTTTTTAAGGCCGCAGTTCTTTGAGTGTATTTATATGCTTAACTATTCGAGACTTATAATTGATACTTGGCGCAGTTAATTATTAACATTTACAAGTATTGCTATCTTATTCTTTTAAAAGGATCTTTTTTCTTGTATGATTTGGTTTTATGATGTCGGTCAATGATAGCATTCAGCTGTTTGTTAATGTTATTTACAGATGTAAGTGAATTGCAGTTATAGTTTATTGGATTGTTTTTGCACGCATTATTATTCTGTGGTCTTTAAATTGCTTAATTACTGATTAAAAACTAAAGGGTTCGTAACATGGCTGAACTTGAGCAAGAGAGCGGAGAGGAAAAAAAATCTCCTAAAAAACTGATCATCATGATTGTCGCGGCAGTAATTTTATTAGCAGCGGGTGGCGGTGTCACTTTCTTCCTTATGAAAGGGGATTCATCTAAAGGCGAAAAAGTTGAACATGTTGACGAGGATGAGGCGGCAGTTCATGCAGAAAAGCTCTATTTTGATATGAGTAAGCCCATTGTTGTCGACTTTCCCAAGGGTTCGACAGTCAAGCACGGGCGAATTACGGTGTCTATGTTGGTCGAGGGTGCTGAGACTATTGAAGTTTTGAAAAAAAATGAACCTATGATACGCAATAATCTGCTGATGCTGATTGGTGCGCAGGATCCGGCTAGTTTGAATACTCGAGAAGGAAAGGAGATGTTAGGTAAAGCCGTGTTGGATGATGTGACCGCCGTTTTAATAAAAATGGCAGGGAAAGGGCAGGTTAAAGAGATATTTTTTACTTCATTTGTAATGCAATAACATGAGTGATTTACTCTCGCAGGCAGAAATCGATGCACTGCTAAACGGTGTTAGCGACGGAGATATTGAAACAGAGGATGAGTCCGAGTTTTATTCTGAAGTGGGTGCTGAAGAATTTTATGAAAAAGGCGTGGTCAGAGAGTATGACTTTGCCAGTCAGGAAAGAATTGTCCGCGGGCGTATGCCGACCCTGGAAATGGTTAATGAACGGTTTGCCAGGTTTATCCGTATTTCGTTATTCAATTTTCTGCGTCGTTCGGCAGAAATCTTTATATCCGGCATTCAGGTTCAAAAATTTTCCGAATATATACAAGGGCTGCTGGTTCCAACCAATTTAACGATTGTTCGGTTTAATCCTTTGCGCGGCAAGGCGTTGATAGTCATCGATCCGCGACTTGTTTTTACCGTGGTAGACAATTTTTTTGGCGGTGCCGGACAATTTTACAATCAGACCGAAGGAAGGGAATTTACGCCGACTGAAATGCGGGTGGTTCGGATAATCATTGATATGATTTTCAAGGACTTGAAGGAAGCCTGGAAGCCGGTCATGGAACTCGATTTTGAATATGTGGGCGCAGAAATTAATCCACGGTTTGCCAATATTATCGGGCCTGGAGAGATTATTGTAATCTCTACCATTCATGTTGAGCTGGAAGGTGGGGGCGGTGATGTAAATATTGCTATGCCCTATGCGATGCTTGAACCAATCCGGGAGTTGCTGGATGCCATCAGTAGTGACAGTGGCGAGGTGGACGGTGGTTGGCAGGCCGCATTGCGTGGAGAAGTGTTGAGAGCGGAAGTGAGTATAAACAGTCTTCTGGTGGAAAAAAACATGACCATAAGAGACGTTATGCGGTTAAAAAAAGGTGATGTAATACCTATTGATATGCCGGACACGGTGATTCTTAAAGCGGAAGGAATTCCTGTATTTGAAGGTAAAGTCGGCATTTCGGATGGTAATTATGCAATACAGATTATCGATAAGGTAAGGTCTTGAATCAACCTGGCGCAATTCAGGGTTTGATAGTAACAATATTAAGTTGGGAAATAAGATGAGCGAATATCCAAATACACCTGATGATGCGGAAACGATTGACGATTTTGAGGCCGCTGCATTTCAGGAATTTAATAGTCAGTTTGAAGATAAAAAATCGTCTTCAGTCTCAAATGATGAAGTTAATCTTGATGTTATTTTGGACGTTCCCGTTACTATTTCCATGGAAATCGGTCGGACACAGATTAATATCAGAAATCTTTTGCAGTTAAATCAGGGCTCGGTTGTTGAGTTGGAGCGTTTTGCGGGAGAGCCGCTTGATGTGCTGGTAAACGGCACGCTGATTGCGCATGGTGAAGTGGTGGTGATCAATGACAAATTCGGTATTCGCTTAACCGATGTCATAAGTCCATCGGAACGGGTTAAACGATTAGCCTGATGCCTGAAAAAATAATTGTCGCGTGGTTGATGTTTTGGTGGTTTCCTGCCTGTTTTGCTGTGCCGGGCGTTGATGTTCCAAAACAGACAGTCAGGACGATTTCTTCCGGAGATATGCTCCATTGGGGCGTTGGGCTGCTGATAGTCTTGGGTATCTTTTTTTTCTGTGTATGGGGAGTGCGCAAGTTAAGTGGAATCACTGCCTGCGGCACAGAAAAAATGCGTGTTGTCGGCGGCCTGTCGTTGGGTATGCGGGAAAAAGTCATTTTGCTCCAGGTCGGGAAAAAACAGCTTATTTTGGGTGTGACGCCAGGACGTATAGACGCCTTGCATGTGTTGGAAGGTGAAGATTGTTTGAATAGCAATGAGCCGCCGTCTATCGATAAGGACAGCGGATTTAGTGCAATTGTGAAGCAAGTGATGAAGGGACGATCCGATGCATAAAAGCATTTTGTTTCGGTTGCTGATTATAAGCATGGCATTTTTGTTGGTCGAAACGCCTGCTTACGCCGCAGCGGGGATTGAAGCGGTCACCGTTACGACGGGCAAGCAAGGCGCGCAGACTTATACGGTAACGATCCAGATTCTGGCGTTAATGACCTTGTTAACCGTGTTGCCGGCGCTGTTGTTGACCATGACTTCATTTACCCGGATCATGATTGTGCTAAGTTTGTTGCGGACGGCTTTAGGCACCGGACAGGCGCCGAGTAATCAGGTGCTATTAGGCTTGTCCATGTTTTTGACTATCTTCATTATGATGCCGGTTTTTGACAAGGTGAATGCCGAAGCCGTCCAGCCTTATCTGGAAGAAAAAATCAATGTTACTGTCGCAATCGAAAAGGCTTCCGAGCCCTTCAGGCAATTTATGCTAAAACAGACCAGAGAGGCCGATCTGGAATTATTTATCAGGATTTCCGGCAATGCAGAGTTGGAGTCAGCCGAAAACGTGCCGTTTTCGTTATTGCTGCCGGCTTTTGTGACCAGTGAATTGAAAACGGCATTTCAAATAGGCTTCCTGATTTTCTTACCTTTTTTGATCATCGATTTGGTGGTTGCCAGCGTACTGATGTCCATGGGTATGATGATGTTGTCGCCGATGATTATTTCCCTCCCGTTTAAAATAATGTTGTTTGTTCTCGCTGACGGCTGGTCTTTGATCATGGAAATGTTGGCGGCAAGTTTTTATGTTATGTAGGGGCGACCGGCCGGTCGCCTATGCGAGGTAAATTATGGTACCGGAAACTGTTTACATGGTTGCTCAGGAAGCGATGATTGTTGCAATCAAGCTGACAGCACCGGTGTTGTTGCCGTCTTTGGCAATAGGCCTGATTATCGCAATGTTTCAGGCGGCTACCCAGATTAATGAAGCGACGTTGACATTTGTGCCCAAGGTCATCGTTATAGGGATTGTTTTGATGATTATGGGGCCGGGAATGCTGCAAATGTTCCTTGATTATTTTCAGGGATTGATCCGGGATATTCCGCATTTAATTGGCTGAACTTTGAATTTTACCGAAGAGCAAATTCTCGGCCACGTGGCATTATTTATATGGCCGTTAATGCGCATTAGTGCGATGTTTGTATCCGTGCCGTTATTTAGCATTCGAGCCGTGCCGGCTCGAGTCAGGCTGATTCTTTCGGTGGCAATAACGCTGGTTGTCATGCCATTACTTCCTCCTTTTCCGACTGTTGAAATGTTCAGCTACACCGGATTTATGATGGCTATTGCGCAGATTATGATCGGTTTGACCAGTGGTTTTATTCTGCAGTTGGTTTTTGCAGCGGTCGTTTTTGCAGGACAAGGCATTGCTTTAAGTATGGGATTGGGTTTTTCGATGATGGTCGATCCGCAAAGCGGGCAGCAGGTGCCGGTGATTGCACAGCTCTATACGGTGACCACTACGTTGATTTTTATCAGTTTGGATGGACACTTGTTGTTGATACAAATGCTGCTGGACAGTTTTAAAACCTTGCCTATCGGTATTGACGGCATAGATAAAGCGGGTATTTGGTCTATCCTCGCGTGGAGCAGTCGGATGTTTGCCGGCGGCTTATTGTTGGCAATGCCTGTTATTGCCAGTTTGTTGTTGGTCAATATCATTTTTGGGGTGGCGGCCAGAGCGGCTCCACAGCTGCAAATTTTTTCGGTGGGATTTCCGGTAACCTTGATGTTGGGACTGCTGTTGGTTTGGAAAACATTGCCCGATATGCTGGATCAGTTTTCCGGAATGTTGACGGATGCCTATGATTTGATCGGGCAGTTGTTGCGACTGTAGATTATGGCTGAAGATTCAGATCAGGAAAAAACAGAAGAACCTACCGGCAAGCGTTTAGATGACGCCAGGAAAAAAGGTCAGATTGCCCGTTCCAGAGAGCTTAATACGTTTGCGATGCTGATAGTCAGTGCAACATTGTTGCTTATGCAGGGAGAGAAAATCGGTAAGGGGCTGTTGGAAATGATGCGGACTGAATTTCAATTGAGCCGCGCAACCATTTTTGATCCGGTCAGCACCACGCTGCATTTTAAGCAGGCGATGATTGATGGTCTCATGTTGATTGCGCCGTTTTTGGCGTTGATGGTCGTTGTCGCCATTGTTGCTCCCATATCATTGGGCGGCTGGATATTTAGCTGGGAGGCTATTTCTCCCAAGATGGAAAAAATGGATCCCATCAAGGGCATACCCCGGCTGTTTGCCGTGCGGGGATTGGTGGAGATGCTCAAAGCATTGCTGAAAATCTTGTTGGTTTTTGCCGTCGCGGCTGCCTTATACCGATCCTTTATAAACGAATTGCTTGGGCTGGGTACTGAGCACCTGGAGCAGTCAATTGGTCATGCGTTAAATATCATCGGCATATGCTTTTTACTGCTCAGTGCCTCATTGGTATTAATTGCGATGATTGACGTGCCTTATCAGCTGTGGGATCACAGTAAGAAGCTGAAAATGACCTTGCAGGAAATCAAGGATGAACATAAAGACTCCGAGGGTAGTCCCGAGGTGAAGGGGCGGCAGCGCAGGATGCAAATGGATATGGCGCAAAATCGTATGATGGCGGAAGTGCCCAAAGCCGATGTTATTGTTACCAATCCCAGCCATTATGCGGTAGCCTTAAGATATGACCAGAATTCAAATAGCGCGCCAACATTGGTCGCCAAAGGTGTCGATTTGATAGCCGCTCAAATCCGTAATGTAGCGATAGGCGCTGATGTGCCGCTGGTGGCATCCCCGCCTTTAGCCAGAGCGTTGTATTATTCGACCGAGATAGATAAAGAGATACCGCAGGGGCTTTATTTAGCCGTGGCTCAAATACTTGCCTATGTTTATCAACTAAAATCGGCACAGAAAAATGACTGGAGAGCGCCATTGCCGCCGGAAGATGTTAACGTGCCTGATGAATTTAAACGGGATTAACGGGGTATGGATTTTACTAAATTAAAGGCAGCATTGGCGGTATTGGGCAAAGCCGAGCTGGGAGCGCCATTAGTTATCGTCATGGTTTTGGCGATGTTGATATTACCGCTGCCGGCATTCGTGCTTGATCTGTTTTTTACCTTTAATATCGCTTTTTCGTTAATTATCCTGCTGGTCGTTGTTTATACGCTTAAGCCGTTGGAGTTTGCATCATTTCCAACTGTTATTCTGCTCGCGACGATATTACGATTGGCGCTGAACGTGGCTTCGACACGTATTGTATTGATTGAAGGGCATAAGGGAGGCGATGCGGCGGGTAAGGTGATTGAGGCCTTTGGCGCTTTTGTTATCGGCGGCAACTTTGCCGTGGGTCTGGTGGTTTTTGCGATACTCATCATCATTAATTTCATGGTCGTCACCAAAGGCGCCGGGCGGATTGCGGAAGTCGGGGCGAGGTTTACGCTGGATGCGATGCCGGGCAAACAGATGGCTATCGATGCGGATTTGAATGCAGGATTGCTGACTCAGGATGAAGCGCGTGAGCGGCGCGCCGAAGTGGCTACCGAAGCGGATTTTTACGGCTCCATGGACGGCGCAAGTAAATTTGTCAGGGGCGATGCGGTTGCCGGGATTATTATTTTATTCGTAAACATGATTGGCGGCTTGGCCATTGGTGTTCTTCAGCACGATTTGAGTTTTGTTGAAGCAGGAAAGATTTATGTATTACTGTCCATTGGTGATGGTTTAGTCGCCCAGATTCCCTCTTTGTTATTGTCGACAGCTTCCGCGCTGGTTGTCACCAAGGTTGGCAGCAGCGGCGAAAATATCGGACAACAGGTCACAGCGCAGCTATTTGCAAACCCCAAAGCGTTGACGGTTACGGCAGCGGTGGTAGGCGCGCTGGGTATCATTCCCGGCATGCCGAATATGGTGTTTATCTTGCTGGCTCTGGTTTTAGCCGGTTCCGCCTATCTAATTGAGAAGAGGCATAAAGAAGTCGAGTTGATTGCTGCTGATTATCCGCAGGAGCTGGCTCTTAACGCACCCGCTCCCGAGACCAAAGAGTTGGGCTGGGATGATGTTATGCCGGTTGATGTCATCGGCCTGGAAGTAGGCTACCGACTCATTCCCTTAGTGGACAAGAATCAGGGTGGGCAGCTTATGGTTCGCATCAAAGGCGTACGGAAAAAGCTGTCTCAAGAGTTGGGCTTTTTAATTCCATCGGTACATATTCGGGATAACCTTGATTTAAGCCCAACGGTCTACAGGATTTCGCTGATGGGGGTGACCGTAGGTGAAGCTGAAATTATGCCGGACATGGAGATGGCGATCAATCCGGGCCGTGTTTTTGGTACCTTGAAGGGCAAAGAGTGTAAGGATCCCGCCTTTGGCCTGGATGCGGTATGGATAGAACCCAACCAGAAAGACCATGCACAAACCTTGGGTTATACCGTGGTTGACCCTGGAACTGTGGTGGCGACTCATCTGAGTCATCTTTTGCAGTCGCATGCTCATGAACTGTTCGGGTATGAAGAGGCACATAAGATCCTCGATAACCTGGCTAAGTCTGCCCCTAAACTGGTCGAGGATCTGGTTCCGAAAACATTGCCGTTAGGTGTGGTGGTCAAGGTGTTGCAAAACCTGTTACAAGAGCATGTGCCTATTCGGGATATGCGCAGTATAGTCGAAACTTTGGCGGAGTATGGGCCCAGGAGTCAAGATCCCGACATCTTGACGTCGGCGGTACGTGCAGCATTAGGCCGATTAATCATCCATGAAATCAGTGGGATGCAGGACGAGTTGCCGGTTATTACGTTGGATCATGAGTTGGAACAGTTGTTGCATAAGTCTTTGCAAACGGCAGGTGAAAGTGGTGTCGGGATCGAACCGGGGTTAGCGGAACAAATGCACACATCATTGCAGACAAGTATGCAGAAAATGGAAATGGAAGGACAAACGGCGGTGTTGCTGGTTTCTTCTTATATCCGCCCCTGGTTGTCCCGATTCGTTCGCCATTCAATTCCCGGATTACATGTCTTGGCATACAATGAAATACCTGCTGATCGTCAGATCAAAGTGGTTTCAACTGTCGGACGAAGAACATAGCACATGGGGCTAAATTATGAAGATTAAACGTTTTTTTGCAGCAGATATACGCCAGGCCATGCGAATGGTTAAAGAAGAATTGGGCGCAGATGCAGTCATCATGTCAAACCGGTCTGTTGACGGAGGTGTTGAGATTGTTGCAGCACGGGATTTTGATGAACAGTTGATCCAGAGCAAGTTGCAAAAACAGGCGGCAGAACAACAATCTCCTGCACGGTCGCATGGGTTCCCTACCAATAGCGACACTTCCACCATCCTTGGCGGTCGTGAAACTAAAAAAATTGATTTGCCTGATTTTGAAGCGGAAAAGAATCGTTTACATGTATTAAGCAGCCAGAGAAAACAAAGTGCGGATGGTTTCATGCCTGAGCGCCCTCCAGTCCGCCGAAATATTGACCAATATGTCGGCTATGCAGAAAAAGTACATCTACGCGGAAATATGGAAACAGTAACGGCAAAAGTCGCCAAGCCGGTTGCACCTGCTGTAACGCAAAGGCCTAAGCAAGCGGAAAGGCCTATGCAAATAGTTATTCCGGCCGAAAAGCAGAGCAGTCCGTCTGATAATTTGCTCATGGAAATGAGCAAGGAACTTAAATCCTTAAGGTCTGCGATGGACTCCAAGCTGTCCGGCGTTAGCTGGGGCGCAGTGTCGCAAACCAACCCGGTCAGGGCTGATTTGCTACAGCGTTTGGCAGGGATGAGTATTTCAAGAAAACTGAGTGTTAAAATTGCTAACCGCTTTACTAATCACACTGATCCCGAACTTGTTTTTACCCAGGCTCAAGAGCTGTTGGCTAAAGTGTTGCCTGTAGCCGGCGATGATTTGCTGCAGCACGGCGGTATTGCCGCTTTAGTAGGACCTACCGGTGTAGGAAAAACCACAACGATTGCCAAGCTGGCCGCCAAATTCATTTTAAAACACGGACCAAGACAGGTTGCCTTGATTACCACCGATAATTACCGTATTGGCGCACATGAGCAACTGAATACCTATGGACGGATACTTGACGTTCCCGTTCGGGTGGCATCCAGTGCCGCGGAATTACGTAATCTTATCAATGGCTTTTCGGACAAGCGTCTTATTTTGATCGATACTGCCGGCATGAGCCAGCGCGATATGAAGCTGGTCGAGCAGATTAATACCCTGCAACAAAGCGGCCTGGCCATTAAATCCTATCTGGTGATGTCGGCTGCGACCGAATACAAGGCCATGAATGAAATTATCAAAGCCTTCCAGGTTTTTGAACCGCAAGCGAGTATTTTGACTAAACTTGACGAAGCCGCCACGATTGGTTCGGCAGTTTCTTCAATCATAGAGAATAATCTGCCGCTGTCTTTTATTGCCGACGGTCAGCAAGTGCCTGAAGATATGCATAGCCCTTGTGCCCGGACTTTAATCGCACAATGTGTGGCTGAGCTGGATCAGGAAAGCGATTATAACGATGTAAATAATGAAGCTTGGGCGGCGCAAGGCTATGCATAAGCAACCTGATCAAGCAGCCGGGATAAGAAGAATGAATAAAATAAAACCTGTTCGGGTTATCGCAGTCACCAGCGGCAAGGGCGGAGTGGGCAAAACAAATTTGTCGGTTAACATCGGCATAGCGCTGTCACAAATGGGGCAGCGAGTGGTGTTAATGGATGCGGATATGGGGCTGGCTAATGTCGATATTTTGTTAGGCGTGTATCCCAAGTTCAACCTTTCTCATGTGCTGTCAGGAGAAAAAACATTAGATGAAATCATGATTGACGGACCTTCGGGTTTGAGAGTGATTCCCGGGGCATCCGGCATTCAGAAGATGTCTGAATTGACCACAATTGAACAAGCCGCAGTGATCCATGCCTTTAGCGAGATCGATCAAAATATCGATGTATTGATTGTCGATACTGCGGCCGGCATATCGGCAAGCGTGGTGAATTTTGCCCGCGCCTGCCAGGAAATCATCGTTGTTGTTTGCGATGAGCCGACCTCGTTAACCGATGCTTATGCATTTATCAAGTTGCTTAACAGAGATTATGGCCTGTCCAATTTTCATGTGATAACCAATATGGTTCAAACCGTTCAGCAAGGTCATGCATTATTCCAGAAGTTAAGTAAAGTAACGGATCGTTACTTGGATGTTACCCTGAAGTATGCCGGCGCAGTGCCTTATGACGAATATTTGCGTAAATCGGTTCAAAAACAATCGCCGGTTGTTATAGGCTTCCCCAGAAGCAAAGCAGCGCTTGCACTGAAAACGATAGCCGCAAGAATTGATAGCTGGCCGCTGAAATCTCAAGCAGGCGGATATATCGAGTTTTTTATTGAAAGAATGATTCAGTACGGATCTCAAAAGGATGTCGCATGAACGGCGTGGCAATGTATGCTTCGGTACAGGCTGGAGGCACGGATGATCGTGTCATGCAGCATGCGCCGCTGGTTAAGCGCATTGCCTACCATTTATTGAACCGGCTGCCTGATTCCGTTCAAGTCGATGACTTGATCCAGGCAGGGATGCTCGGCTTGCTGGAGGCTCTTAAGAATTATGACGCCTCGCAGGGTGCCAGTTTTGATACCTACGCCGGAATTCGTATCCGGGGTTCCATGCTGGATGAGGTCAGGCGCAGTGACTGGACGCCTCGTTCCGTGCATAAAAAATCACGGATGGTTTCTGACGCCATACGGACGATCGAAAATAAAACCGGGCGCGAGGCAAGAGACGTCGATGTGGCTGAGCATTTAGGCATAGCCATTGACGAATATAATCACATTCTTCAGGATTCAAGCAGCTGCCGGGTGTTCAGTGTCGAAGAATTGGCGCAAGATGGCGATCATTACCTGGATGAAACCCTGAATCATGAAGAAGGGCCGGTAGACGGCTTAAGTCGTGAAGGATTTCAGAAGGTATTGGCAAACGCCATCATGGGTTTGCCCGAACGCGAGCGTCTGGTTATTTCGCTCTATTATGATGAAGAGCTTAACTTGCGTGAAATCGGCGAAGTTTTGAATATTAGTGAATCCAGAGTCAGCCAAATCAGCACTCAGGCCGTGTTGAGATTGCGCTCAAGACTGTCGGAATGGACAAACGATTGATAGTTTTTAGTTGTCAATCCGAAAACTAAAAAATGGATATTTTAAGTATTGCGGGTATTTTTGTCGGTGTCGGTGCGATTCTGTTGGGAATCATGCTGGATGGCGGCGACATTAATTCGTTGGTCAACGTACCGGCGCTTATTATTGTGTTTGGGGGGACATTCGGGGCGACACTTTTGCAATTCCCACCGGCCGTTTTTGTCAGAAGCATGAAAATGTTTTCGTGGGTGTTAATCTCAAAAGAAATGAACCTTTCAGCGCAAATTGATAAGGTGATTTACTGGAGTTTGTTGGCGCGAAAAGAGGGTTTGTTAGGCCTTGAAAATGCGCTGCCCAATGAAAAGAATCCGTTTATAAAAAAAGGCTTACAGTTGTTGGTTGATGGAAATAATCCCGACGCCATACGCGACATATTGGAGCTGGACATGTATTCAAAGGAAAACATGGATTTACAGGCGGCAGGATTATACGAGGCTATGGGCGGTTATGCGCCGACCATCGGTATTCTCGGCGCCGTTATGGGCTTGATTCATGTGATGCAGAACCTGACTAACCCGGAACTTTTAGGGCAAGGGATAGCGACAGCTTTTGTAGCAACAATATATGGCGTAGGTTCCGCCAACCTGGTTTTTTTGCCGATTGCCAATAAATTAAAAGCTCATGTGCTTGCATTGACCCAAGCCAGGGAAATGCTGGCTGAAGGTATTATCTCTATTGCAGATGGCGAAAACCCAAGAAATATCAAGCTGAAATTGGGCGGCTATCTGCATGACCCATATAAAGACTAAGCTATGGCGAGGCGTAGGAAAAAATATGTAGGGGCGACCGGCCGGTCGCCCTCTACAAATCATGATCGATGGATGGTGTCTTACGCAGATTTCATAACCTTGTTACTTGCCTTTTTTGTGGTCATGTATGCCATCTCTTCGGTCAATGAAGAGAAGTACAAGACACTGTCCGATTCATTAGGCGAAGCATTTTCAAATAAAGAGCAACAGACTGATGAGATTGACCCCATTCAGATAGGCACTTTGCCGACCACTATTCAGCCCATTCCATTAGAAAATCCAGCAACGATGGAAGTTGAGGAAAGACGCGAACTGAGTGAAGAAATATTAAAAGAAAGAAAGCAGTTGAGCCAGGTGTCCGATCAATTCGAACATGTTTTAGCGCCTTTTATTGATGATAAGCTGGTTTCAGTCAAGAAAAACGACTATTGGATAGAGCTGGAAATGAATAGCGAAATGCTGTTCCTGAGTGGTGAGGCGGAATTATCCAAAAAAGCGATACCCGTGTTGAAAAAGATTGTCGAGGTGATTAATCCATTGCCCAATATGATTAATATTGAAGGGCATACCGATAATGTTCCTATCGATAACATAAAATTCAGGTCGAATTGGGATTTGTCATCCGCTCGGGCAACCAGTGTTGTACACGAGTTTGTTAAGGAGAGTATTAATCCTCTTCGTTTGTCGGCAATTGGTTATGGAGAATTTCATCCTATTGGCGATAACAAGATAGAGGCGGGCCGATTTAAAAATAGGCGAGTGGTTCTGGTTTTAATGTCGCAGGCTTTTGCCCGCTATGGCGCTAATGATGAAGAACGCGCCAAGTTATTAAACCTGGCTCCGACAGCTGTCGGCCAGCCATGATGCAGGTTTGGTTAACAATTAAGAGCCGCGTAGGTCGAGTTACGACTGCAAAGATGCAGGAGGTAGAGCAATGCAGGAGCGATTGCCGGGCGATAGCGTAACCCGACACATTCAAGCGGTAAATGTTGGGTTACGGCTACCGCTACCGCCTAACCCAACCTACGACAATAAAGTCAGTCATGGGAGGCCTGTATGCTAGAAATACATCCTGTATCACCCTCGTTTCCAGTCGTAAAACCCAAAAAAATTGACCGGGATGATCATCGCCCGGAGAAACAACAGCGTAGAAAAAAACAAGAAGTGGAAGAACAAGATGCTGAACCCATTCAACATATTGATGAAATTGCTTGATGAATAATCCTTTGATGGTCGCTCTTATCATTGGGGGTATAACTATTGTTGTTATGCTCGTGGTGCTTTTTTGGCTGGTGCGTACGCAGCTGAAACTTAAACACGATTATCAGGTTCTTAATGATATCGTTCACGGCAACAGTAATGATATTGCTGGCTTGTGTTCGGCCGCTTTGACAGTCGACAGCCGGATAGCCTCAGTGGATAGTCGAATAGCCGTTACGGACGGGCAGATCGATGATCTGGCGGCAAAGATTGCTGAAGTTGAGCAAAATGACCAGTCTTCTCACCCGTACAGCGGAGATATCCGAAAAGTTAGAAGCGGGGCTAGTGTTAATGAATTAATGCAAAACTCAGGATTAAGCCATGATGAGGCCGCTTTATTGATTCGTTTGCATGGATCTAAAACACAGCCGTAAAAGAGCAATACATAAAAAAGCCCGGCTTACTTGGTAAGCCGGGCTTTTTTATGTAGGTCGAGCGTAAAAGATTATTTAGTCATCGCCACTGAATACGCCCAGCAATTGCAACAAGCTCAGGAACAGGTTATAGATAGATACGTATAAAGAAACAGTCGCCAAAATGTAGTTGGTTTCACCGCCGTGAATTATTTCACTGGTCTGGAATAGGATCATGCCGGACATCAGCAGGATAAACATGGCCGATACAGCCAGCGATAAAGCCGGTATAGCGAAAAACATGGCTCCAAGACCCGCCAGAAATGCCACCAGAACGCCTACCATCAGGAAGCCGCCCATGAAGCTGAAATCTTTGCGCGTGGTTAAGGCATAGCCTGAAAGACCCAGGAATATCACGCCTGTGCCGCCTAATGCAGTCATGATCAGTTCGTGACCATTGCTGAAAGCCTTAATGTATAGGGTTAAAATAGGACCGAGAGTGAGTCCCATAAAGCCGGTCAATGCAAAAACAAAAATCAGACCCAAGCCGCTGTTGCTGAATTTGGTGGTTAAGAACAGCAAGCCGAAATAACCGATCAGGGTAATGAACGGGTTAAAATGCGGCAGATTCAGAACCATTGCTGCGCCTGCTGTCATAGCGCTGAAAATCAATGTCATTGATAATAACAAATAGGTGTTTCTCAGTACTTTATTGGTTGCCAGAATATCGGCTTCCGGGCGTGAAATAGCGGTATTTAAGCTCATTTTATTTGGATTCCTTAAAATAAATGGTTAACAGAAAAGATAGACCTCTAAATCTTACAAGAGTTTGGCTGTCTTGGTAAGAATATTTAGTAGAATATCAGATTATTGAACGAATGATTTTTTATAGCGCCGGAATATGACAGAAAACATACAAGCAACACCTTATGAACTGGCAGGCGGAGAGGCGGCAATACTCAGTCTGGTTGAGCGGTTTTATTTTTTCATGGACACTTTGCCTGAAGCCGCCGGAATCCGGGCTATGCACGCGGCGAGTTTGTCGGATGCGCGTATCAAGTTGTTTAAGTTTTTGTCGGGCTGGCTGGGTGGGCCCGATCTGTTTATTCAGGAATACGGACATCCAAGGTTGCGGCAGCGGCATTTTCCCTTTGCAATTGACGAGGTTGCAAGAGACCAGTGGATGTTATGCATGAATAAAGCCCTGAATGAAATAGCCATGGACGCAAATTTAAGGGAAAATTTACGCCAGGCATTGCAGCAACTGGCAACCCACATGATTAATCAGGATGAATAGATTTAAACAAAGCATGATGCAAGGCATTCAACTGAGTAGGGCGTGCCGTGCGCGCTTTTCTTGACAGAATTATAGATTGCTTAGTTCTACTCCCATTTGGCGCGCACGGCACGCCCTACGCTAGGTTAACGTAATGTTTAATGTTGATTTATGTCAAAGGACATGAGTCTTTACTCCCAGTAACATAGAGAGCCGTCATTTCAAATCCAGTATTTTCCTACCAGATTCGGCGCAGTCAGCGGGCCACGCAGATGCGAATTATCGTAACGCTCGGCAAAGTCGAAGTTGTCGCCCCACCCAGGGCTGCCGAGCATAAAATCCATCAGTTTGTTCAGACCAAACAACAGTGGATAGTCCAAACATTGGCTAAAATTGAAGCCAATAGTCAGCAACATAAAAAATTGGCTCCGGCTGTTTATGGGCATGGTGCCGAAATTCCTTATCAGGGGGCATCGTATAAATTGGCAGTATTACCCTCAAAATTAAAAAGAATAAAAATAGAATTTAGCCGGGAATTTATTGCCCACATGCCCGAGGCATTGATGATTAAAAACCACAGTGCCGAGATAAAAGAAGCGTTAATACGCTGGATGAAAAAGGAATCGAAAAGTCAGGTAGAACAGGTGGTAAGGCAACATGGGGAAAGAAAACAGCTGTTTCCGCAGACGATTAAAATCAAAACCCAAAAAAGCCGGTGGGGCAGCTGCGGCATTCATAATGACATCAATATCAATTGGCTGTTAATTATAGCCCCTCCCGAAGTCCTGGAGTACGTAGTGGTGCACGAGCTTTGCCATATCAAGATCAGGAACCACTCTGCGCATTTTTGGGCTCTGGTCGCTGAACATTTGCCGGACTATCAAAGTAGACGGCATTGGCTGAAAAAGCATGGAAGCAGTTTGATGATGGGCTTGTAGAGCATCATCGGAGAACCGCTATCGCTGCCTGGATAAGCGATAAAATCATGACCACTCTACCCAGGCAATTATAGTAGCCGAAGCTGGTAAAGCGACATTTGAAATGCCCTCACCCTCACCCTAGCCCTCTCCCGAGGGGACTTTGTTGCTTTACCAACTTCGGACCCTATATACTAGCTATTTTAGGATCGGCTTAAAAATAGCGACCATTGATAAGAAAGTGGGCGGCGATACTGCCGAAGTAGCCCAGCGCGATGACCGGCGTCCACTTCAAATGACTGGTGAAAGTGTAAATTCCTTTAGCCTGTCCCATCAAGCCTACACCTGCTGCGGAACCGACTGCCAACATGCTGCCGCCCACACCGGCGGTCAATGTAACCAGCAACCACTGGCCTTCAGATATATCAGGCGCCATGGTTAGTACAGACAGCATGATGGTGCCGTTATCCACGAACGCTGAGGCGATACCCACCAGAATGTTGGCTACAGTGGGATCAATGCTGCCGTATAGATGGTGGGATGCCACTTCCATATAGCCGATGAAGCTCAAGCCGCCGACACCTACCATTACACCGTAAAAAAACAGCAAGGTGTCCCATTCCAGGTTGGCGACTTTCTGGAAAATATCAAAAGGCAGTTCCTTTGCCAGCTGTTGATTTGCCTCTGCTTGCGGATTGTTCATGTATTTCATGGGTGCAAAATGATCGATTTTGGCATCGGTCAAATCCACGGGTATCAATATTGGATGGGAGTCTCGGGTTTTTTGCAGGTAATAACTGAAAAATTTTAAATAGGTCAAGCCCATCATCATCCCGGCCGCAGGTGGCAGGCTCAGGAAGTTTTCGAAGCAAGCCGACGTAATAATGGTCAATACGAACAAAAAGATGATTATCCAGCCGCCCCGCTTCATGTCCTGGGCTTCCATTACCGCAGCGGGTCTTTCTTGCGGAATAAAGAAATGCATGATGGCGGCAGGTATTACGAAGTTGACGATGGCCGGAATCAACAGCGAAAAGAAATCGGTAAATGGCACTACGCCTTTTTGCCATACCAATAACGTGGTGATGTCGCCAAAGGGGCTGAATGAACCGCCTGCATTGGAGGCTACCACAACATTGATGCAGGATAAGGCAACAAAGCGCGGACAATCTTTGCCCATAGCCAGAATAACCGAACCCATCAGTAAGGCGGTAGTGAGATTGTTACAACCGGACGAAATAAAGAACGACTGGAAACCGGTAATCCAGAATAATTGCCGATAGCTGAAGTTCTTGCTCAATAGCCAGACCCGAAGGCTGTCAAACACGCCTCGGTCTTCCATCGCGTTTAAGTAAGTCATCGAGACCATGATGAACAAAAACAGTTCACCATAACTTTCAAGCGTAGCGCGAAACGCAACACCCGCTTGTTCGCTCAACCCGGCCTTGGTATAAAAAACGGCAATAAATATCCAGATAAGACTTGCCGCAAACACCATAGGCTTGGATTTTTTTAACTCGGTCACTTCCTCGGTCATGGCAAGGATGTAGGCAACAGCAAAAACTGTCAAAGCCAAATAGCCGGCCCAATGCTGAGTCAAATTCAACGGTTGTGTTTGGCTGGCAGCCCCCGCCTCTTCTGCGGCCATTGCTAGGGAAGGAAAAAGCAGGATAAGCAACAGCGGATTATATTTTGAGCAAAGCGCCATTTTCAGCAACTTAAAAGGCCGGTAATGAAATACAGTAAAGTTATTTGTATCCGGCATGTTTATTTTGATAGGCAATAATGCAAGCATCAATAAGGTAAAAACGGATAAAAATACTTCAATCTGCATATGTGACTCACAAAAGTACAAAAGATTAGCGGGAAAGTGGAGATTCTAGGAGGCTGTCGGATTATGCCTCACTAAAAATACTAAGTCATTGAAATATATATAAACTATTTTTTATAACGAAAAGCAATAAAAAATTAATTTATTTTAAAATCAATATGTTATGTGGCTGTGATTTTTAAATCCG
>JAURZV010000031.1 GCA_030653175.1 Methylobacter sp. | reverse complement strand
GAAAACAGGCTGATTCCAGGAAGCCGCCACCTAACTCTTTGTAAACCTGACAGAAGCTCTTGATAATAAGACAAGTGAATTCTTTATATTTCGTTTATCAGTGTGCATCTGTGACAATCTGTGGCTGAATAGTTACGTTTGTTATTCGATTAATCCTAAAAATCGCAGTTGCAGCCAACTAAGTTCATGGAAACAAACTTCCCCAAACGGCCATTGCGGACATTGAAAGCTGTTCTGTCAATAAATTTGTAAGAAAGGCTGATACAATTCCACTGAATTATCTGCTTTTGAGGACTAGATGTTTTTTGTTTTTTGAGCAATGTGCATCCTCATCACCGTATAATCAAAGTCGGTCTAGGCCATCGCAGTACGAATTTTCAGAAAGGGTGTGGCAGTAATATGATTTTTTCAATCAAAAAAATCTTCGCTGGTCTTGCAGACTCACTGCTTAGACCGTGGCTGATCTCCGCGCTAGTCATGTTCGGTGGTTTTGGCATCACTGTTGGTTTGTGGCGTGATGCACAGCATCAGATAATGAGTGGCCTGCAAGCCGAGTTCGATGTTGCTGCGGATCAAATAGCCCATAACGTCCTCAAGCGTATCATTACCTATGAAGTGATCATGCGAGGGGTTAAAGGTTATTTCGAGGGTTCCAAGTCCATTACCCGCGATGAGTTTCGGACTTACGTTCAAGACCTGCAAATACAGGAAAAAACCCCCGGCGTGCAGGGAATCGGCCTGGTGTTGATGGTGCACAAGGCCGATAAAGCCAGTCATGAAAGCGCAATCCGCAAGCTGGGCTTTCCTGATTACCACATCAAACCGGAAGGCAAGCGTGACCGTTATGCCCCTATCGTTCTGATGGAACCTTTGGAAGATAATGCCAATGCGTTAGGCTTCGATATCCTGACTGTCCCGGAAGTCTCAGTTGCCCTGGAACGGTCTGCCGAGACCGGCGAAGTGGCGGTCACTAACCACATCACCCTAATCCAGGATTCCGGAAAACCGGATTTATTAGGTCTCGTGATGTACCTGCCTATTTATCGGAATGGCGTAAAACCCGATAAGCAAGCGGATCTGAGCACCGCAATTACCGGCTGGGTGGATGTACCTTTTCGCATAAATGATTTGATGGCCGGGTTGCGCGGCGAATTCGACCCGGACTTGCTCGTGGAAATTCATGACGGGGAGCCAAAATCCGGGCAGACCCGATTGTATCGCTCAGACGGCAAGCTTGATCAGGACATACTAAGCTCCGATAGTCCGCAGACCCGCCGTCAAGTCGATGTCGGCGATCACCAGTGGATGCTGTTAATGTCCACGACACCGGCTTTCGAAGCACGCATGTCATCTAAGAATCAACCTGTTCAGGTAGCCGTCACGGGTGCTGCAATCACCCTGCTATTGAGCGCATTGATCTGGTTCCAGACCAGCCGGCGGAATCATGCCCATGCTTATTTTCGGCTGCTGTTTGATCTGGACGGAGACGGTGTCCTGATACTGAATCCCAATTTCAATATAATTAAAGCGAATCCCGCAGCGCTAAACATGTTGGGCTATACCGCTAAAGAACTACTTCAACTGCATCTGCCCGATATACTGGCAAAGAAGGAACATCAACGGCTGGAACCGGTCATTAGCCGACTGATGACCGGTTCACGACATCGGGAAGAATGGCTCTATCTGCGCAAAAATGGCAGCGAGTTTCCTGTAGAGGTGGGAGCGCACAGGATGGACGGCAAGCGTTTCATTGCTGTTTTGCGTGATTTGACGGAACAAAAAAAAGCCGAACAGCGCATCCAGCGACTAACACAACTTTATCAAGCACTTAGCGAAACCAACCAGGCCATCGTGCGCATGGAAAATGGAACTGATTTGTTTTCTATGGTCTGCCGGTATGCGGTACAGCATGGCGGCATGACAATGGCTTGGATAGGGCAACTTGAAGAATCCGGCTCATCGATTGTGCCGGTAAGCGCCTACGGCACCGGATTGGAGTGTCTCGATAGTCTCACCATCTCTTCAAGCGAGGATGTCTCGGAAAAATGCGGGCCGACAGCGGCGGCATTACTCGAAAACCGAGCAGTCATTATCAATGATTATCTTGCAGCCTCATTGACCTGCCCTAAGCATGCGCTGGTTGAGCAATTCGGCTGGGGTTCCGCAGCAGCTTTTCCCATTCAACGTAATGCCAAGCCCTTTGCGGTATTTAATGTTTATCATACCGAAACGGACGCCTTCGATACAGAAGCGGTACGTTTGCTCACCGAGATGGCAGGCGATGTTAGTTTCGCGCTGGACAACTTTGATCGTGAAGTCCGGCGTTTGACCGCAGAAAAAGCACTTGCTGAAAGTGAAGCCAGAATGTCTCTGATACTGGAGAACGTCGGCGCTTTTATCTACCTTAAGGATAGCGAAGGGCGCTACCTGTTCGCCAATCGGCAACTACTCGATTTATGGGAAACAACGCCGGAAGAAGTGATCGGCTTCGGGGATGAGAAATTCTTCGATGAGCAAACCGTTGCCCGTATACGCGAAACTGACCGGCGGATACTGGTGGATGGTGAAACTATCCGGACTGAAGAAACCAATTCCGTCTCGAAGACCGGCAAGACCGCGACCTATTGGACAGTCAAACTGCCTCTGCATAGACCGGATGGCAGAATTTACGCCCTTTGCGGCATTTCAACCGACATCACCGAACGCAAACAGGCAGAGATAGCGCTACGCGAAGGTGAGGAACGCTACCGCCTGTTATTCACTGCCAATCCGGTGCCGATGTGGGTGTATGACCTTAACACGCTGGCTTTCATTACCGTGAACAACGCCGCAATCACGCATTATGGTTATACACGCGAAGAGTTCCTGGGCATGACGATAACCGAGCTTTGCCCGATGGCGGATGTGCCTGACTTACAGGCTAAAATTCAGCAGCCTGCCGTCAATATCGGCATTTACAATCAGGCCGGTATCTGCAGGCATCGTAAGAAAGACGGCAGTTTGATCTGGGTCGAGATTAGCGAGCATACCTTGAATTTTGAAGGGCTGGATGCAAAAATTGTACTTGCGTTTGATGTCTCATCACGCATCGCCTCGGAACAACAATTACGACTCAACGCACAGGTGTTCGAATGCAGCCGGGAAGGTATTTTAATCACCGATGCCGGAAACAAAATTGTTGCCGTGAATTCGGCTTACTGCGAAATGAGCGGTTATAAACCGGAAGAAGTGCTTGGCAAGAACCCCGGTTTTATTTCCGCAAAAAGACTTGACAAGTCGTTTTATGATGCGATGTGGCAAGACATTGTAAGCTACGGCCACTGGCAGGGCGAAGTCATTAACCGCCGTAAGAATGGCGACATTTTTCCACTACGGCTCTCCATCAGCGTTATTCGCGACCAGAACGGCCGGATCGTCGATCATATCTGCATCATGAGCGATCTCACCGAACAGAAGGCTGCTACCGAGCTTATCCAGTTTCTCAGCAATTTCGATCCGTTGACCAAGCTGCCAAACCGTACCCTACTGCGTGACCGTACGGAACTGGCAATATCCAGTTCATTGAGAACCGATAGCTGCCTTGCGCTGATGTATATTGACCTTGACCGGTTCAATATCATCAACGACTCGCTAGGCTCCGAGAACGGCGACCTGCTGCTCAAGGAATTATCAGTCCGTCTGACCGACTATCTCCACCCTGACGACACCCTGTGCCGTCAGGGTGGTGACGAATTTATTCTGTTACTACCCGACACGGATGCGGAAGGGACTGCCCATGTGGCAAAAAAAATACTCGAAATCACTGCCCGGCCTTTTATCATCGGGAACCAGCGTGTCGCCCTGACCGCGAGTGTCGGCATTGCCTTATTTCCACAGGATGGCGCCAACTTTGAACAGCTCACCCAATCCGCAGATGCCGCCCTGTTCCGGGCCAAACAAAACGGCCGCAACAATTTCCAATTTTTCACCCGGCAGTTGCATGAGCAAGTCAAACTGATGTTGCAGATCGAAAATGAATTGCGGCTGGCTCTGGAGCAAGGCCAACTGCTGTTATATTATCAGCCGCAGGTGGATGCGAAAACCTTGAAAATCATTGGGGCCGAGGCGTTAATACGCTGGCAGCATCCGCTGAAAGGCATGGTGCCGCCTGGGCGGTTTATTCCCATTGCGGAAGAAAGCGGCCTAATCATTGATATAGGCGACTGGGTGTTGCAAGCTGCCATTCTCCAGCTTACAGCCTGGCAGACTGCCGGGCTTGCTATCGTGCCGGTCGCAGTCAATTTGTCCGTCGTGCAATTCCGTCAGGACACACTCTACGATAAAATTGTGCAATTGCTGCGTGAATCCAAGCTTGACCCGGCCATGCTCGAACTGGAAATGACCGAAGGCATTGCAATGGAAAATTCAGAGCGAACAATCAGCCTGCTGGATAAACTGCATGCGTTAGGCGTCTCGCTCTCGGTAGACGATTTCGGCACCGGCTATTCATCGCTCAGCTACCTGAAACGCTTCAAAATCGACAAACTGAAAATCGACCAGTCCTTTGTACACAGCCTGGGCCATGCTCCCGAAGATGAGGCTATCGTACTCGCAATCATTAGCCTGGCTAAAAGTCTGGGCTTCAAAACCATCGCGGAAGGCGTGGAGACGCGGGAACAACTCGAATTCCTGCTTGAGAAACAATGCGATGAAATTCAGGGCTATTATTTCAGTAAACCGGTGCCGGCAGACGTGTTTGCGGACATGCTGCGCAATGGTGGGGAGTTGACTGAAAAACATCGATAAACATTGCCTGGCGAGGGTCGTTAAAATCGTTAGCGGATTCAACACTGCTTTTTAAGAAGAGCGCCGACAAATTTCGGTCCCCATTTTACAGCCGGCAATATGTTCAAGCATCGTAGCCGTGTGCCGGAGAGTTCATTGTTCCCGCGTCCGGCGTGACAATAACAAAAATTCTTACTTTTTATCAAAACTTGGTTGTAGCATAGCGGTCACCATCAAGTTCACGTGAGTTTCCATGCCTATAACAAACGACATCCAGCAACTACACGCACAAATGCGTCAGTGGCGGCAGCATCTGCACCGGTTTCCTGAAACCGCTTTTGAGGAAATACAAACAGCTGAGTTTATTGCCGGTACGTTGGCGAGTTTCGGATTGGACGTTTATCAAGGATTAGGCGAAACCGGCGTTGTCGCTACGCTTACTGGCGGGAACGGTGACAAGAAAATCGCGTTGCGCGCCGATATGGATGCCTTGTTCATTCAGGAACAAAACACTTTTGCCTACAAATCCTGCCACGACGGAAAAATGCATGCCTGCGGTCATGACGGCGATGCTGCTGGGCGCGGCCTGCTATTTAGCCGAGCATCGCAACTTTAACGGCACGGTGTATTTTATTTTTCAGCCCGGCCGAAGAAGGTCGCGCCGGAGCCAGGCGGATGATTGATGACGGATTGTTTGAAAAATTTCCGGCCGACTGCGTTTTCGGACCGCATAATTTTCCCGATATTCCAGCAGGACATTTCGCGGTTAAACCCGGCGCGATGATGGCCTCATCCGCATTATGATTTTAACGATGAGATATTGCCGGTCGGCACGGCTTACTGGGTGAAACTGGTTGAAACGGTGTTAAGGAAATAGAACACGGAAAACGGGAGTGCAAGCTTCGCCTAAAGCGCCTACTTTTGGTGACTGCACTCCGGCTGTTTCAGTAGCGCCCACACTTAAACAATGACATAGCTACTATTTTTTTGACTCAAACAGCATGTGCGCCATTTTTTTTGCTTTGGTTTTCAAATAACCGACATTGTCATCGTGAGCCACGGCCTCGACCGGAATGCGGCCTGCCACGTTAATGCCGAGTTTTTTCAACTCTGCTATTTTCTTGGGGTTATTGGTAATCAATTCTATGGACTTTATGTTCAGGTTTTCCAGCATTAAAGCGGCAATGCTGTATTCTCTTTCGTCGGCAAGATGACCCAGATGGATATTGGCATCCACCGTATCCATACCCTGATCCTGCAAATTATAAGCCTGTAGTTTTTTCAACAAGCCGATACCGCGTCCTTCCTGACGCAGATAAATCAATACACCGAAACCGGCTTTATCGATAATTTGCAGCGCCATATCCAGCTGTTCGCCGCAATCGCAACGCCTTGAACCTAATACGTCGCCGGTAAAACACTCGGAATGGATGCGTACCGGCACATTTTCCTTGTCCGCAACATCGCCTTTAACCAGAGCGACATGCTCCTTTTCATCGATAGTATTGCTGTAATAATGCAGGATAAACTCGCCGTGTTTGGTCGGGATTGGCGTCTGTACCAGATTTTCTAATTGTGGCTTCACGTAAATAACTAATCCAAAAATTCATTCTATTTTACCCAATTCAACGGCTATCCAGTTAAAAAGTTTCATGCCGGTTTTTTGGGAATGGGAACTATGATTTCTGACAAAAACGAATGATGCAACCTCTGTAACTGCTCAGTACTATCAAATACAATGGAACGCAGAGTGTTCAAGAAAAATCTTATTTAATCGTAACCGCTCACCCTAGCAGAGGTTCGCTCCAACACGCCGCAACACGAGCTATTTGGAATTGTAAATTTCAAAGCAAGCTTTGAACTCCGGCATCCGCATTTTCCGGAGTCCAAAGCTTGCTTTGGTCACTTAAACCTAAAAAATCAGTTAAATGTGATGTCTTCGCGTCACCGTAGGGGCGACCGGCCGGTCGCCCCTACAATGCCCACACCTTTTGGTTTTCATCGGTCAATTGATTTTCCCGGGTTAAAGATTGGTTTTACCTGCATGGAGGATGTAGGTGAGGGGCATCAGCAGTTACATTTAATCATAACTATCAGCGTCATCAGCGTTCTATTTTTAGCTGCTGAAAGCAACCAAATTCTTTGAATATCAATCCGCTATTTTCTGGCTTCAATCAGCTTGATAATATGACTGCTGCGTTCATCAACATGCACTGAGGTAAAAGCACAGGCTTTAACGTTTTTAACGGTATTTCTGTTAATGTTTGCCCCAACCAGCGCAACAACAACGGGGTTAAGCAGGTTCATGACGGCGGCAAGCACGGGATTTGAACTTACCACGTGTTCCAGCAATAAGACCTGCCCGCCCGGTTTGCATACCCGGTAAAGCTCTTTCAATCCTTTTGCCGCCGACGGAACCGAGCAAAAAACAAAGGAACAAATAACCGTATCGAAACTGTTATCGGCAAAGCATAACGACTCGATATCCATCAGCTCCAGATCGACGTTGACATTTTTCCTGTCCCGTTTCTGCGCCGCCTGCTTTAGCATCTGTTCGCTAAAATCAATCGCGGTTATTCTGGCATCCTTGGGATAATAGTCGAAATTCTTGCCAGTCCCTACGCCAACTTCAAGAATATGATGGCCCTCGACCTTGGCCCATAATTTTTTCCGCCAGTTTTTAAAAAAAAGCCCTTCCATGACCGCTTCCATGCCCTCAAAATACGGGGCGATCCGGTCGTATCGTTTTCTAATGGCGGCACTGTCTGGCTTCATAATGGTTCCGGATAATTAATCGGGTGCTGCATAGTACAGCGCAAGCTTGGCTGTCATCAACAATAATCCTAAAAACCGCAGCTAGGCGTAGGCCGGAATAAGGCCATCCAAGCGCGTAGCGCGAGGTGGCGTTTCCGGCGGATTTAGGTGGTGTTTGCCGGAAACACCAGTTCTCGCTACCTAAAGCCGGACGGGGTATGTTACCCCGTCCGCAGGGTTTCTCGCATGATTCAAAGAGAGCGAGACAGTCAAAACGTTTGGGACGGGGTTACAAACCCCGTCCCGCCAAGGCGACCATCCAAGCGCGTAGCGCGAGGTGGCGTTTCCGGCGGATTTGGGTGGTGTTTGCCGGAAACGCAGGTTCTCGCTGCCGCTCGAACCTGCTTATTCCGGCCTACGGCTGTTGTAAATAAATCCATGCTTATGCTTACGCCCCCGTGATTCTTTAGGGATATTGCACAGGCACAGACTCCAGCTTCCAGATGTCTTTGTTATAGTCGTTGATGGTTCTGTCCGTGGAAAATTTGCCGCTGTTTGCGCAATTTAATATGCTTATCCGGGTCCAGTGGTCTTTATCCTGATAGGCGACTTCCACACGTTTTTGGGCATCAATATAGCTTCTAAAATCTGCAATAGTCATCCACGGGTCATACTTGCTTTTAATCGATGCAATAAGGTCGTCGAAAATTCCCGGTTCAAACTGATTAAAATGCCCGCTTTCCAGTAGATTCATCACTCGTTGCAAATCTTCATCCTGATCAATGATGGTAATAGGATCATAATGCGGCAGCCTTGCCTCGATCTGCTCTTCGGTCAGGCCGAACAAAAAGAAGTTTTCATCGCCGACTTCTTCCCTTATTTCAATATTAGCGCCATCCAGTGTTCCGATAGTTAATGCACCGTTCATCATCAGCTTCATATTGCCGGTGCCGGATGCCTCTTTTCCTGCGGTAGAAATCTGCTCGGAAAGATCGGCCGCAGGACAAATCAATTCCATCCCTGAAACCCGGTAATCGGGCAGAAAAAACAGCGTCAATTTGTCGCCGACATCGGGATCCGAGTTAATAACATGGGCGACGTTATTAATCAGTTTAATGGTTCTTTTTGCCATCGCATAACCGGGCGCTGCCTTGCCGCCAATCAACACGCAGCGTGCAACCCAGTTTGTTGTCTCGCCACGCTTGATGCGATCGTAAAGATGAATCACATGCAGGACATTTAAAATCTGCCGCTTGTATTCATGGATGCGCTTAACCTGTATATCAAACAACGCATCGGGATTTAAATGGATGTCCAGATATTGTTTTTTGTGTTCGATCAGACGCTGCTTTGCATGCTGTTTTATGGCGCGCCAGCGATTTCGAAACTCGGCATCTTCGGCAAAAGGCTCCAGCTTTTTTAATTCGTCCAGATGGGTTATCCAGCCGTCCCCGATGGTTTCGGTTATTAACGCGGATAACTCGGGATTACAAGAGGCCAACCAACGACGCGGAGTTACGCCGTTGGTTTTATTGTTAAACTTGTTCGGCCATAATGCATAAAAGTCGCGAAACAAGCCCTGTTGCAGTAACTGGGAATGCAATTGGGCAACGCCATTGACCGAAAAACTGCCGACGATGGCAAGATAAGCCATGCGTACCTGCTGCTCGGCGCCTTCCTCTATGATTGACATTCTACTCAATCTGGCTTTATCGCCGGGCCAATGCGCTGCGACTTCCGACAGAAAATGGGCATTTATTTCAAAAATAATCTCCATCAATCTTGGCAACAAACTTTGCATCAGCTTGACCGACCATTTTTCCAGCGCTTCAGGCAGCAGGGTATGGTTGGTGTAAGCCATGGTCTGCCGGGTAATTCCCCAGGCTGTGGCCCATGATAGGCCATGCACATCCATTAACAGGCGCATCAGTTCGGCAATGGCAATGCTTGGATGGGTGTCGTTTAACTGAAAACAGCTTTTCTTGGCAAAATTGCTAAAATCATGCCCATGCTGCCTGACCCAATGGGAGAGAACATCCTGCAAGCTGGCAGAGGCCAAAAAATACTGCTGGCGCAGCCTCAATTCCTTGCCGTTTTCGTTGGCGTCATTGGGATACAACACCATGGTAATGTGCTCTGCGGTGACTTTTGCGGCCACCGATTCGGCGTAATCACCCGCGTTAAATTCATCCAGGTTAAATTCCTCGGTCGCCACGGCTTTCCATAATCGCAAGGTATTGACGGTATTGTTTTTAAATCCTGGTATCGGTGTGTCAAAAGGGACAGCCAACACATCATTAGTGCTGATCCAGCATACCCGCTGATTGCCTTGTTCATCGGTCTGTATTTCGGTATGACCGCCAAGCTTGACGCGTAGCGAATATTCCAGCCGCTCAACTTCCCAGACATTGCCGTAGCGCAGCCAGTGATCCGGCTTTTCGACCTGTTCGCCATTGACGATAGTTTGAGTAAACATGCCGTATTCATAACGTAAACCGTAACCTACGACCGGCAATTGCAGTGTTGCACAACTGTCGATAAAACAGGCGGCCAATCGCCCCAACCCGCCATTACCCAAGCCGGCATCGAGTTCTCTGTCAACCAGTTCTTCGATTTCAATGCCCAAATCATGCATAGCCTGAGTGGCTTCATCAGTTACACCAAGATTAAGCATCGCGTTGCTCAAGGTTCTACCCATCAAAAACTCCATTGAAAGGTAATACACCCGCCTGCTATCCATTTTGTTATAGGTTTTATAAGTGGTCTTCCAGCGCTCCATCAACCGGTCACGAATAGATAACGACAACGCCTCGCAGGCATAGAAAGGCGATGAACGGAAATTCTCGTCCCGTCCCAACGAATGAACATAATACCGTTTAAAATCGTCAATAAAATCCTCTTTCATTACTCCCAACGTAGCGACATCAGTGATTGAAGATTTAGGCTTGCTCATAACAAATCGTTTATTAGGCATTGTTTACTCCAAGAGGTTGAGCGAATAAAGTATAGGATCCGAAGCTGGTAAGGCGACAAAGTCCCCTCTCCCCTTGGGAGAGGGCTAGGGTGAGGGCATTTCAAATGTCGCTTTACCAACTTCGGCTACTATATTTAATTTAAGCGGCGTTCCATTATTGCCTGTTATATTTTACTTTTCGAGGTTGGCAACGCGAATCAGAATTTCCTGCCACAATGCATCGTAAGCAACCGTGGATTGGCTTTTCCTGGTATAGCCTCCCAGCGGCATACGCTCCAGACCCATACGTTCAATATCGCTGGCGTAGGGAATGGCGGTAGTTAAAATCTCAGGATGAGTCTCAAGCAGATTGTCCATAATGTCCCGGTGCATTTTTTTGCGCCGGTCGACCATCGAGAAAAACGGAATGAGCGTGAGTTTATTCAAGTCATTATCCTCAATAAACTTTTCCAGTTGTTCAAGTGTTCTTAACGACAGTGTGGTAGGAATGATCGGTGACAACAATATATCGGCGGCCTCAAAAACGGCTTCGGATAATAACGAAATGTTGGGTGGACAATCCAGAAAAATAAAATCGTATTCTTCTGCCAAGGGCTTCAGGAGTTTTTTAAGTTGTTGGGTTGGTTTTTTCTTGGCATCGAGAACCAAATCCAGATTTCTGAAAGAAAAATCGGCCGGTAATAAATCCAGATTTTCAAAGTCAGTGCCTTTAATCAGGCCGTCCAGTTCGCGTTTTCCGGCGATTAAGTCTTTGCTGCCGCCTTTGATCTTTGGCTTGATACGAAAATAATAACTGCTGGCTCCCTGCGGATCAAGATCCCAAACCAGGGTACGGTGACCGGTGCGGGAGGCTGTATGCGCCAGATTAACAGCGCTCGACGTTTTGCCGACACCACCCTTGATGCTGTAGACAGCTAATACATTCATTGTAGGTCTCGTGTTTATGCTAATAAAGTTGAAGCACGATAACACAACCACTATTGGCAAGACTAGCCGGTTTGCTGCTTAACGGAAGCATTGCAGAGCGGAAAATGGGAAGTGGGGGAGCAGGGAGTGGAAAAGCAACTTCCCACTCACTACTCTCCGGCAAGCTGCACGCCGTTGCGATTGCCTTGTTTAACCAGATATAAAGCATCATCCGACCTTTTCATCAATTCTTTCCAACTTGGCTTGGCTCCCATAGAGCCTGCCACACCAATACTGACGGTAACCGGATAACGCAATACGATGCCCTCAGGCTGGTTTTGTTCGATGGAATTGCGGATGCGCTCGGCCAACAACAGGGCTGTGGCGCCATCGGTGTTGGGGGTGATGATCAGAAACTCTTCGCCACCCAGACGACAGACAATGTCGCTGGTACGTACGGTTTCCCGCATCAGGTTGGCTACATGAACCAGCACCTGATCGCCGACATCATGACCCAGAGTGTCATTGACCGATTTGAAATGATCCAAATCCATCATTAAAACGCTCAAAGGTTGATTGGAACGTAGCGCAGTCGCCGCCTCCTGTTCCAGGCGGTTCAGCGCATAGCGTCGATTAGGCAAGCCGGTCAGCACGTCCGTATTCGCCATGGACTTAAGACGGCGGTTGGCCGCCGCCAGCTCGGCAGTATAGCGCTGGATGTCCCGGCTCTCTTTTTCCAGTTCATTTTGCAGCATAATAATGCGCTGACCGGCCCGTAGGCGCGCCAGCAGCACACGCAGGCTGATCGGTTTGGTCACATAGTCGTCGATACCGGCATCGAAGGCTTCAACCAGAGCATCCTCATCTTCTGTTGAGGTAAGCATAATCAGGTAAATGTTTTTACCAAAGGCCGATGCGCGTAGCGCCTTGCAAAGGGCCAATCCATCCATGGGTTTCATGCGCCAATCGGTAATCACCAATTGCGGCCTGTGCTCAATAATATATTTCAACGCGGATTCACCGTTGCGGCACACCGCAACCTGATTACCCGCCGCAGCAAGCTGCTTGGAAAGACGCGCCAGCATCATCGGGTCGTCATCGACCAGCAACAAGTCCAAACCCGGCAAAATCGATTCCAAGGCGGCAACCGTTTTTAGCAAAGACTGGCGCGGATCCGTTTTTACGTCAATCAACTTTCCCCACTCGTGCCAAAGCTCGATTATTTCATCGATAAATGTGAGTAAAGCAGGTTCGTCCATGGCGTACAGGCCGGCCTCTGCTGTTAAATCCGGCAACAACACGGCTCGACGGGCTTCATCAGCCACACAGTAGTTTCCAATCAGTCGGGCGAAAATCAATTGCCTGGCAAAATGGGCAGTTCGATTAAGCCCTGCTACCTTCTTCTCAAAACTCAGTTTCAGCGCATCCAGAAATACCGCCGGAAAGCCCCAGTCGGCCAGCAACATCAGGCTCAAGGCGTTATGGTCGATAGCGAAACGCTCACTCTCCAGAGCAAGCAGCTGCTCGCCCTCTGCCGCACTAAGACATTCGCCATAAATTTCCGACCAGGCGGTTGCCAGAGCGAGACTGCCGATGTCGCTAAGCAATCCCAGCGTAAACGATTCCGCAGGTACCACGGTGATTTCTCGGGCAGTGATCGCCGCGATGGATACCGATATCGCCAAGGATCGCGACCAGTAGGCTTCGTAATCAAACCCCGGACAATGTCCCTTACTGTTGTTGCCAATCAGGGAAAGGCTCAGCGCGAAGTTACGCACCGTCTGCATACCCATCATCATTATTGCCGTTTGAACATCGACGATGGGGCGCCGAGCCCCGAAGGCAGCCGAATTGGCGAAGCGTAAAATACGCCCGCTGAGAGCGGGATCGACTTTAACCAGTTGGCTCACCTGCTGCACGGTGGCATCATTTTGTTGCGCGAGTTGCATGATAGCCAACGCTGCTCCGGAAGGGGAAGGCAGGCGGTCGGCGGCTTTGAGTTCATTAAGATTGAATTCAGTATTCATTGCTTTTTTCCTCGTTCCCACGCGCTGCGCTCATCGTTATACACATCTCGAAGTAGGCCGGAATAAGCTTGTCCGCGCGTTAAGCGCAGGACAAGCGTTTCCGGGGCTTCCGATGCCGGAAACGCCCACCCTTGCTGTCGCCGGGCGGGCTTATTCCGGCCTACATCCGAGCCCGTCATTACAGCGACCTTGCCAAAATGACGGTCTTGAACAGACTTGTGTATAAAGACGAGCGCGCTGCGTGGGAATGCAGTTGAGGCGCGCTGCGCCTCGTGACACTCCGCAGTGCAGCGCGGGGCGCTGAGATTCTTACAGAGTTCGTGGGGATCGGGAAAACCCGCGGCGCAGCGCGCCCTGACTGCATTCCCACGCGGCGCGTGGGAACGTGGTGAACTTGTGGATAACGCAACGTGTGGGAACGAGAAAACAACCAGTTGGCTCACCTGCTGCACGGTGGCATCATTTTGTTGCGCGAGTTGCATGATGGCCAACACCGTCCCCGAAGGGGAAGGCAGGCGATCGACCGCTTTGAGTTCATTAAGATTAAATTCAGTATTCATTGCTTTTGTTCTTTTCTTTGCAGCAGACTCTCGACTAAATCCGCCATGGCCCGGATCAAGTCATTGCTCATCAACTCCAAATCAGTATTTGCAGCGTTGCCTGCAGGATATAGGTAAGGGGCGTGAGACGACTGCATGGACGGGGGAGGTAGAGCAACGCAGGGAGCGGAAGCTTTACGGGCGGAGTGCTCCAAATTTACCGCAAGACTAATTATTTTTTCGGCACAAAAATGTCCGGCCATGCCTTTAATAGCGTGGGCTGCATCGGCCAACGCAAGATGATCGGTTCGAGACAGGGCCGCGCCCAATTCCGCCACAGATACAGGCGCTTCCTCGAGAAATAAATCTATCATCTCGAACAATAAATCATGGTCGTCATCCAGCCGTTTGAGTGCTGAAGATTCATCCCAACAGACTGTTGAAGTCCCCCTGCCCTCGGCTTCCCCCTTTGGCAAAGGGGAACTGAGGGGGATTTCCCTTTCATCAGGATTATCCAGCGCTATCGGCACGACTTCAGGTGCTGCCGGCTCGCCCAACCAGCGCGCCAACACCACCGCCAAGTCGGCCCGACTGGCGGGTTTGCTGAGATAATCGTCCATGCCTGCGGACAGGCATTTTTCGCGCTCTCCTGCCGATGCATGAGCAGTGAGCGCTGTGATTGGCGTACGTGATCCGCTATCTGCGGCTATTTCCCGTTCGCGCAAAGTGCGCGTGGCTTCGTAACCATCCATGACCGGCATTTGGCAGTCCATCAACACCAGGTCGTAGGCTTGGCGCTCCAGTTGATCCAGCGCCACTTGCCCGTTATTGGCCAGATCGGGCTTAAGCTGGAACTTGGCAAGCTGGGAAAGTATCACTTTTTGGTTGACCTTATTATCTTCCACCACCAATACTCGTTTGCCGCTGTAATCGAGCAAGACCTCTTTTACCCTGGCTACTGGAGCGGTTTTCTGACCGGGAAGCTGTAATGCTTCATTAATGGCATCAAAAAGCTGCGATTGCCGTACCGGTTTTAACAGGCTTTGTGTGAATCCCAGCTTGAGTCTTTCGACTTGTGAGCCGATGCTGCCTGAGGATAAAAGAATGCGTGGTGTGTCGGCAATGGCGGGATTTTCGATGATGGCATGAGCCAGGGCGAAGCCGTCCATGTCCGGCATTTGCATATCCGACAACAGCAAATCATAAGGTTCGTTTCGCAGAGCGGCGACTTCGAGTTCAACGAGCGCCGCAGGTCCGTTGTTCGCTTCATTTGCAGTAAAACCCCAATTGCTTAAGTAATGCGTCAGGATCATGCGGTTGGTCGCGTTATCATCGGCTATCAAAGTACGCTTGCCGCAAAAATTAGCCTGCGGGGCCGGGGTATCGCTATCTATCGGCACCAATGGCAAGGTAAACCAAAAATTTGCCCCCTGTCCCAAGGCGCTTTCAACGCCGATGCTGCCATTCATAAGCACAACCAGATCCTTGCTGATGGATAAGCCAAGCCCCGTACCGCCATAGCGCCGGGAGGTGGAACTGTCTGCCTGGGAGAAAGCCTGAAACAAACGCGCTTGCGCTTCCGCGGTAATGCCGCTGCCGGTATCCACTACCTCAAAACGTAATGTGGGAGCGGCTTTAGCCGCGCTTGTCGAGACTAAAGTCTCTCCCACAGACGACGCCGAGACCTTTACCGAGACTTCGCCCTGCTCGGTAAATTTAACGGCATTGCCAATCAGGTTGGTGAGTACTTGACGAATACGGGTGGGATCGCCCTGCCAGCGCAGCGGTAAATTCGTCGGCAGAAAGCAGTTTAATTCCAGGCCTTTGGCGTGGGCGCGACTGGACAGCAATGTGCAAACTTCTTCCACCAAATCCGGCAAATTAAACTCAATCCGCTCCAATTCTATTTTACCCGCCTCCAGTTTGGAAAAATCCAGAATATCGTTAATGATGGTTAACAAAGATTCTGCCGAATTTGCGGCGATATCGATCAGGTCCCATTGCTCACGAGACAGTTGCGTATCCTGTAAAAGATCCAACATGCCCAATACGCCGTTCATCGGGGTTCGAATCTCATGGCTCATATTGGCCAGGAACTCGGTCTTGGTATGTGCGACCTGCAAAGCGGCATCACGCGCAGCTTCCAGCGAGGCATTGGCCTGATTCTGGAGCAGCGCGAGCGCTATCATTTCACCGACCTGTTCGAGCATCGCGAGGCGGGACTCGCTTTGCACGGGGCAGGGATCGGTATAAACAAACAATACGCCGAGAATTTCCTCGCCGGAAGCAATCGGCACAGCGTAATGGCCGTGGGAAGAATGGTTATCGCAGCCACAATCATCGGAAACGATAAGCTTTCTTGACACGGCGACTTGCCCGCACAGGCCGTCATGTAGGGCGACTTCGCCTACGACTGCATGGATGCAGGAGGTAGAGCAATGCATGGAGCAATTGCCGGAAGCGCCTGGTTTTGATAGTCGTCCCCTACAGTAATCAACAAACAATTCCGGATCATCATCCTGTGACCGTAGAAACACACCGCCCCTGCGTTGCTGATCTAATGCTTTAAGATCGAATAGAATCTCCAGCACCTGAACGAAGCGTTGCTCCAGTGACAGGGGTTGATGCAACGCCTCGGAGATTGCCAAACGGGCGGCAGTATCGTCCGCTTCGCTTTGCAAGGCCGCCTCCTGCTCAACCTGCTTGCTGACATCATGCTGAATCTGTACGTAACCGGACAGTGTGCCGTCTGCTATCAGGATCGGCGTAATATTGGTCTTGGTCCAGTATTCCAGTGCGTCCCGGCCGGCATTGTTGCCGTTTTTATGCTCCGGCGCCATATCATTACTTCTACGGCGGCCCCGCAGCCGACCTGACCAGGGTTCGCCATAGCGAAGCCTGCTTTGCATTTCGGACAAGGTTTTCTTATCGGCGGCAGGACTGTCCAAGACGTAGGGTTTTTGTCCCATTAGCCCATCCTCTGTCCAACCGGTAAACAGGCACAGTGCCGGGTTGGCGTATTGGATGAGCCCCTGTGCATTGGTGATGAGTATCATCTCGCTGCTGGCATCCAGCGCACGCTTGAGCGCCGTCAGTTTTAATTCATTCGCTTTTCGGGTGGTCGTATCCCGGCGTATCGAGATATATTGCTTAGGCTTGCCGGCTTTATCCAGCACCGGCGCGATAGTGCTGTCCACCCAGTACAATTCGCCGTCTTTGCGGCGGTTGCAGAACTCCCCGCGCCATACCTGCCCACCGGCGATGGTGCGCCACATGTTACGAATGTAATCCCGATCGTGATGGCCGGAGTTCACGATACGATGATCTTGTCCGGTAAGTTCATTCCGGGTATAACCGGAGACTTTGCAGAACATCTCATTAGCATAGACAATGCGCCCCTGAACGTCGGCAATACTGACCAAGACGTGATTCTCCAGGGCGTCCAACAGCTCTTTGTTGGATGTCGCCTGTTCCTGGGCTACCCGCAAGTTCAGCGGCCTTACCGCCAGCAACCACAACAGTGGCGAGCTGAGTGCTGTCAGCAGGGCGATGTTAACAACGGTACCCTGCAATGGCGACAATACAATTCCCCATTGCTGTGCATCAAGCAGCCATATGACCAGCGTTTCGCAAACACCAATGACTGCAATGATAATGCCTAGCGAGGAGAGAAATTTACGTTTCTGGTATTCCGGCGACGACAATGGAGTTGACATAAGCCTCTATTTGATTTTATCTGTTTATCACTATACAGGTCATGGATAATAGCCTTATTATCAGGGTACCACCATCCTTTTCTGACAGCGATGAAACGGCTATTTTCTGTCTGTTACTAAACTTGAATGCCTGTGTCGATCCGGTATGAAACGGGGGGGCAAGCATCATTCCGGCGGCCATCGAATAATGATCGGTTTTCCACTGACACCATAATTATCCGCTACTCAGATTAGAGCGTAACTTTAAAATCGTTATTTTTCAAGGCGATTGTTGTATAAGAAACGATAAACTTTCAATCATCGCAAAGTTATCCTATCCTTTACGCCATAAATTTAACTCACGCCCCGCCTGCTGCTCCCGGCAGGCTTACGGCATACACACCCTCCTTGGCGATAAAAAAGAAACCATGACTGAAGCAACCGCGTTATTTTCCGATGCAAAACTTGTAATTCCAGGCGGCGTGAATTCGCCGGTACGATCCTTTAGCGGCGTGGGCGGCACACCGGTTTTTATCGATCATGCCCTGGGCGCTTATATCTACGACAGTTCAGGCAATCGTTATATCGATTATGTCGGTTCCTGGGGGCCGATGATTTTAGGCCATGCCCACCCGGAAGTCATTGCAGCGGTCAAACAGACATGCGACAAAGGCCTGAGCTTTGGCGCGCCGACCGAAATTGAAACGCTGATGGCCAAACGGGTTTGCGAACTGATGCCGTCCATCGAACTGGTCAGAATGGTCAGTTCCGGCACCGAGGCGACCATGAGCGCGATTCGCTTGGCCAGAGGCTACACCGGCCGGGATAAAATCGTTAAATTCGAGGGCTGTTATCACGGTCATTCCGATGCCTTATTGGTCAAGGCCGGTTCCGGCGCCTTGACGTTTGGCGTACCCAGCTCTCCCGGCGTACCGATCTCAGTCGCTGAAAACACCATCACCTTGACCTACAACGACAGCGAGTCGGTCAAAGCGCTGTTTGCAGAATGTGGCGAGCAAATCGCCTGCATTATCGTGGAACCGGTCGCCGGCAACATGAACTGCATTCCTCCTGTGCCCGGTTTTCTGGAAAGCTTGCGCCAAGTCTGCGACCAATATAATAGCGTACTGATTTTTGATGAAGTGATGACCGGTTTCAGGGTGGGCTTAAACGGTGCGCAGGGGCTTTATAATGTTATTCCCGATTTAACCACACTAGGCAAAATCATCGGCGGCGGCATGCCGGTCGGCGCTTTTGGCGGCTCGCGCAAAATCATGGAATATCTTGCGCCGCTCGGCCCTGTTTATCAGGCCGGTACGCTGTCCGGTAATCCTGTTGCGATGGCTGCCGGTTTAAAAACGCTGGAATTGATAGCCCGGCCCGGCTTTTACGAGGCGTTAACCGCAAAAACCGAAAAACTGACTTCAGGCCTGAAAGCTCGCGCCGGTCAGGCCGGTATCGCCATGACCACGAACAGCGTTGGCGGCATGTTCGGGCTGTTTTTCAGCCCGGAACAGCAAGTGACTTGCTTTGCCCAGGTCATGCAGTGTGATCAAAACCTGTTTAAACGCTTTTTCCATGCCATGCTGGAACAGGGTATCTATTTGGCGCCTTCAGCGTTTGAAGCCGGTTTTGTTTCGGCCGCGCACAGTGATGAAGACCTGGATAAAACCCTGGATATTGCAGAAGCCGTATTTAAGCATTTGTAATTTTAATCAGTATGAGCTTTATCAATAACATTCCTCCGCTGGTACTGGCCTTAATAGGTCTCTTAGTCGGCGCATTCATAATGCGCCTGTTAGGCGGCAAGGATAAAACCCTGATCCGACAACTCTCGACCGATCTCGCCGTCGCCGAAGAAAAATTAAGGCCGTTTCAAAACCGCGATACCGAATTTAAACAGTTGCAACAGCTGTTTATAGAGACCAAAACCGAGAATGCGCAATTGCAGACCCGCATGGATGAACAGGCGAAAAATACCGCGGAAAAATTGAAGCTGTTGCTGGATGCCGAACTGCGCCTGAACACCCAGTTTGAAAATCTGGCCGGCAAGATTTTCGACGAACGCAGCAAGCAATTCACCGAACACCATAAAACCAGCCTGGATCATATCGTCACGCCGTTACGGGAACAGCTGGGCGAGTTCAAGCAGCGCATAGAAACGGTTTACGACAACGAAAACAAGGATCGCATTTCCCTGCGCGAGGAAATCGTCTCGTTGCGACGCGATACCGCGCAAATGAACCAGGAAGCCCTTAATCTGACCCGCGCGTTAAAAGGCGACAAGAAAACCCAGGGCAACTGGGGCGAAATGATCCTGGAAAAAGTGCTGGAAAAATCAGGTCTGCGTAAAGGCATCGAGTACGAAACGCAGGGCGCATTCCGGGATGAGAATAACAGGTTATTCAAGCCGGATGTGATAGTCCGCCTGCCCGAGGACAAGGATGTGGTGATTGATTCCAAGGTGTCGTTGCTGGCGTTTGAGCGCTATTGTTCAACCGAAGACGATCTGGAACGCATCACTGCATTAAAGCAGCACACCGACGCGGTGCGGGAGCACATCAAGGGCTTGAGCAACAAGGATTATTCCGGCCTAAAAGGCCTAAGGTCGCTGGATTTCGTACTGTTATTCATGCCGATTGAATCGGCCTTCATTGCTGCTTTTCAGGCGGACGAACGCTTATTTACCAATGCCTTTGAGCATAAAATCATCGTAGTCACTCCAACCACATTATTAGCCACCTTGCGCACCATCGAAAATATCTGGCGCTATGAACGCCAAAATGAAAATGCCCGAGCCATCGCCGATAAGGCGGGGATCGTTTACGACAAAATCCGTGGCTTTGTCGACGACCTGGATAAACTGGGCAAACAGTTAAGCACCGTCAATGCCACTTATGAAGGAGTGATGAATAAATTAACCCAGGGCAACGGCAATCTGATCCGTCAGGCCGGCAGTTTTGTTGAGCTGGGCGTTAAAGTCAAAAAGACCTTTCCTAAAAGCATCACCGAACGGGCGGGGCTCTATAGTGACGAGGGCTAGAAATTGTGGGCGCAAATTTATTCGCGTCTATAATGACAGCGCGAATAAATTCGCGCCCACATAATTTATGCGATACTACGCGGCTTTGTCGTCCGGCCTACATGGCTCAGAAATTTATGATTACCTGTTTAATAAGGAGTAACACATGACCGCACTGGTTGGCATCATCATGGGCTCGACGTCCGACTGGGAAACCATGCGCTTTGCAGCGGAAACGCTGGAACGACTCGGCATTCCACACGAAGTTGAAGTGGTCTCGGCGCACCGTACCCCGGATAAACTGTTTCATTATGCCGAAACGGCTGAAACCAAAGGCCTGGAAGTGATCATCGCCGGAGCAGGCGGAGCAGCTCATTTACCCGGCATGACGGCAGCGAAAACAGCCGTGCCTGTGTTGGGCGTGCCGGTACAGTCCAAGGCCTTAAATGGCATGGATTCCCTGCTGTCCATCGTGCAAATGCCCGCCGGTATTCCGGTCGGTACATTGGCAATAGGCAAAGCGGGCGCCATTAACGCAGCCTTGCTGGCGGCCGCCATCATCAGCAATAAACATGTCCAGTATAAGGACGCATTACAAAATTTCAGACGCGAGCAAACCGAATCGGTACTTGCGCACTCAGACCCACGAACAGACGACTGCATGGATGCAGGAGGTACGACTCCACGGATGGAGGAGGTAGAGCAATACAGGGAGCAATTGCCGAGAGCAACGCAGGGAGCAGTTGCCGAGGACGATTTATGATAGTTGGTGTATTGGGCGCAGGCCAGCTTGCCAGAATGATAGCGTTGGCGGGCACGCCTTTAGGGCTGGACTTTATTTTTCTCGATCCATCCGCCGATGCCTGTGCCAACAAGTTGGGCGAGCATTTGCATGGCGACTACAGCGATCCTGAATTGCTTGCGCAGCTGGCGGAGCGCGCCGATGTGGTCACCTACGAGTTTGAGAATGTTCCGGCTGAAGTCGCAGAGTTTCTGGCCTCTCACACCCAAGTGCATCCCTCCCCGAAAGCCCTGACCGTTGCTCAGGATCGGTTGATTGAAAAAAGCTTTTTCCATGACATCGACATTCCTACGCCGGATTATGCGGCCGTAGATAGCCTTGAAAGTCTGGAACAAGCCATGATCACCCTCGGCTATCCCGCCATTTTAAAAAGTCGCACCCAAGGTTACGACGGCAAAGGCCAGTCGGTGCTCAAATCGGCGGACGATTTAAAACCGGCCTGGGAACTGTTGCAAGGCGTACCGGCTGTCGTCGAAGCCTTCGTGCCGTTTAACCGCGAAGTGTCCATCATCGCCGTGCGCAGTGTTTCCGGGGCGATTGTTTTCTACCCGTTATCGGAGAATTTACATCGCGGCGGCATACTGCGCGTTTCCGAATGCCGTGCGGACGATGCCATGCAAAAACAGGCCGAATCTTACGTGTCCCGCTTGATGGAAGCACTGGATTATGTCGGCGTGCTGGCTTTGGAATTATTTGAAGTAGACGGTCATCTGGTTGCCAACGAGTTTGCGCCACGGGTACATAACTCCGGCCACTGGACGATTGAAGGCGCGGAAACCAGTCAGTTTGAAAATCACCTGCGGGCGATTCTGGATCTGCCTTTAGGCTCAACAGCGCCGGTAGGCAAAGCGGCAATGGTTAATTTCATCGGCGGCCTGCCTAAGACTGAAGAACTATTGGCAATTCCCCACGCGCATTTGCATCTTTACGACAAATCCCCGCGCAAAGGCCGCAAAGTGGCTCATGCCACGGTACGTGCTGAAAACCGGGAGCAATTATCGGAGTTGGTTAATAAATTGACCGCGCTGGCCGATCAGGTTGATGATTCGTAAATATTAGCAGATTGATTAATAATTGATGTACGCAACAGCTAAGAAATTTTCACCACGAAGACACGAAGGGCACGAAGAAAAATATAAACTTTCGTGCTTTCTTCGTGGTTTATCAATCTGTTTACACTTTAAATTGATCCTGATTAGTTGATGCCTATGGGGTCGACTAAAGTCAACCCTACAACCTAGCGGTGACGTTTCAACGTGAGAACGATGCAAAAAAATATAAAACTTCGTGCTCTCGGCAACTGCTCCATGCGTTGCCCTACCTCCTGCATCCATGTCGTTCGCGTCTTCGTGGTGAATTAATCAATATTTTTTGGAACCCTCTTCTTCGCCGCTTGCCACCACCGGCTGATCCATTAACCGGGTCAGCCAGGCCTCCGCCGTTGCCCGATTGGTTTTCAGTACGCCATTAGGAAAAAAACCGAATCCCAAGATTAACAACGCCGACACGCACAACAATGTCAGTTCTCGGGGACGCAAATCCTGCACCTGTTTAACGCCAGCCTGGGTAACGGGGCCGAAGAAGGCGCGGCGGGTAAAGGACAGCATATACGCGGCGCTGAGTACCGCTCCGATCAAGGCTGCGATGCTGATGCTGGGGTGCGCAAGCATGGTGCTGACAATCAACAATAATTCGGCCGGGAACCCGCTGGTTCCGGGCACTCCTATGCTGGCCAGCGCAAATAAAAAGTAGAAACAGGTCAGGCGCGGCATCACTTTAGCCAGACCGCCCAGATGGATAACCTCGGTACTGCCCAAACGATGCTGGATAAAACCGGCCACCAGCATTAGGGAACCGGCAACCATAGTGAAGTTCAGCAATTGAAATATCGCCCCCTGTATGCCCTGCATGTTCAAGGATGCGATACCGACGATAACAAGGCCCACATGACTGATGCCGGCATAAGCCAGCAGGCGGCGCAAATTGGTTTGCTGCAAGGCAATCAACGCGCTGTAGACCAGCGTTATCGCGCCGAGTATACCCAACACCCAGCTGTATTGAACGGCGGCGGACGGCGCCAGCGGCATCGCAAAACGAATGATGCCGAAAGCGCCGAGTTTCAAGCCGGTCAATACGGCGGTTAACTGCGTCGGGCCTTCCATTGCGACGGTGGGCAACCAGGTATGAAACGGCACCAACGGCGCTTTAACGGCAAAACCGAGCAGTAATAATAAAAACACCAACGCTTGCAGGTTATCCGGCAATGACGTTTCCAATAATACCGGCAAACTGAAGGCCAGATCTTGAGGAATACTGCCGCCCGTTACGGTGGCATGGTTGACCGCCAGTATGATAATCGCAAACAGTAGCGGCACACCGCCAAACAGCATAAACAACGTGTACTTTATCGCCGCGCTACGCCGTCCTGAGCCTATTCCCCATAAGCCGATTAAAAAGAAAATGGGCGGCAAGGTCAGTTCCCAGAACAAAAAGAACAGCGCCATATCCAGCGCCAGAAATACGCCGATGGTAATGCCTTCCAACGCCAGCAATAAAGCAAAATGGAAACGGGTCAGATATTGCACCGAATTCCATGAAGCGATGATCGCCATTAATGTCAACAGCGCGGACATCGGCAAAAACAACACTGAAATACCGTCCACGCCAAGCAGGTATTCGATATTCAGGCTCGGTATCCAGGGGTAGCGTTCGACCAATTGAAAGTTATTGCCGAGGTTGGCATTAAACAGCTGCACCACAACCCCTGTTGCGATTAATTCCAGCGCAGCGAATAACAGTGCAATGTTCTTGGCCAGACGGACGTTACGAGTAACGGCTACAGCAATCGCGCCCAATAAAGGCAGTAAAATAATCAGGCTTAAAACGGGAAAACTTGCATTACTCATGTTGGTCGTCCTTGGTGTCGGTGTTGGAATCCCCCCTAGCCCCCCTTTTGCAAAGAGGGGAACTGAGGTCGGTAGTGCAAGGCTGGCTTACTTCCCCCTTTGCAAAAGGGGGACTGAGGGGGATTTGTGCGCCGTGCATCGGGAATTGCCTACCGATAGCGGCCGCATCCTGGTCTATAAAATTCAGCCACGGCGTCGTGTAAAAGCCGGTGCCGATCAGCAACAGGCAAATCACCACGGTAATAAAACGCTCCTTCCAAACCGGGTGGTGCGCGCAATTATAGGGCTGTTTAGCGCGTTTGGGGCTCGCCATGAAAATCCGCTGGAACGCCCATAACAAGAACGCGGCGGACATAACGTTGCCGATCAAAATAGCGATGGCAAGCAGCCAGCCATATTCCTCGATAATCCCTTCAACGAGTAAATGCGCCGCATCAAATCCCGGCGTACCGGGCATCACCATGGTGCTCAGCGCGGAAATCAGGAACAGCAATGCCAAAGTGCCGTTGGTATCGAACAGTCCGCCCAGGCGCGGCAGATAAGCGGTGCGGGTACGCTCATAAATCAGGCCGACGCTGAACAGCATGCCCGCCATCGCCAGACCGTATGCCACTGACAGCAATAGACTGCCTTCCAATCCGTTCTCGTTAAAACAGAATGTGCCGATAACCAGCATTCCCGTTTGGCTGATTACCGCAAAAGCCAGTAACCGGCGAATGTTTATTTGCATCAGCGCCAGCAACGCGCCGTAAAAAATGCTGATCAAACCCAGCGTCACCACAAATCCGGCCCATTGTTCGGCAACTCCGGGCACCATAGGCAAAATGAAACGGATGACCGCATAAATGCCCAGTTTCAAACCCACCAGGAAAATGACGGCGCTGGCAACCGTGCCTTGTTCCGCCAACACCGGCAACCAGCCGTGAAACGGAAATAACGGCATGCGGATCGCAAAGCCGAAGAACAGCAGAATAAAAATCAACACCTCATCATGTAGATAGGCATTATTCTGTTTAAGCGTCAGCCAGTCGAAAGTCAATGCATGGCTGGAATCGATCAAGCCGAAGGCCAGCAACAAAAATCCGGCCAGCGTCATCAGTAAACCGCTGACCCAGTATTGCAGCAATTGCGCGACGACCCAGCGCCGGTTTTGTCCGGTTCCGGCATGAATTGTCAACAGCGCCACAGGAATAAGTTCCAGCACGCACCATAGCCAGAACTGCATCACATTCAGCGCGACAAATGCGCCGATCAATACGGTTTCATAACCCAACAGGCAGGCAATAAACAGCCGGTCGGTAACATGCCGGGTGATCAAGGTATAAATTAACGCCAGCAAGGTTAAAACGGCAGTCAGCGGGATAAATAAAATATTCGTTCCATCAACGCCGACACGGTAACTGAGACCTGCAAAATGCACCTGTTCAACCAGATGGATGCCTGGAGTGGCAGAATCGAAAACAGTCAGCAGATAGACGCTAAGCAATACCGTCAACGACGCTCCGGCAAAGCCGAAACGCAGTGCAACCGTCGATGACCGCGAAAACAGGATAGCGATCATGGCCCCCAGAGGAACCAGCGTCAGCGTAGTGAGCAACGGGAAAGCCGCCGATGCCGACCAGGGAGTAACAGTAATATCCATCAGAGGTAAGTTCTCATTAATAATTGAAGTTACGCATCGTCCACGAAAAGCACGAAAGGCACGAAAAAGTTTTATCCTTGCAGTAAGTGACGCTCAGTGTTGTCCAGGGTAAATTCGTTCTATGAAGTTTTATTATAAAAAAACATATTGTTATCTCTTAATCTGATCAATTAAGAAGTGGTTGCAATAAAACACCTTTAAATACACTTACTCGCAGCATGTAAATCGTAAGGCTTGGTTAATTTATAACTTAGAACAAATTTACCGTGCAGCGTTGCCTGATGCGTCTTTCTCATCTGTTTTTTTTCGTGCCTTTCGTGTTTTTCGTGGACTGTTTTTTGTGGATCGCATCTTCCCCATTGGAGGTGCGTAACATCGCCTCAAAATGCAATTAGCAATGTTATAAACACAAACAACACCAGATAGCGGGGTCTGAGCACTGATTGTTCAACCTTGTTGGCAATATGTCCCAGCCGACGCCCGTAATCAACCGTACCTTTGCCGATGCCGCGCAATACAAAACGATCTTCAAACCAGTGCAGAAGAGCCGCCGTCCATTCGGTGAGTTTTCCCGCCAGGCCGCTGCCTTGGGCAAATGTATCGGAGTCATTATCCAGTTGAGCACCAATCATCTGTTCTTCCAGTTGCGCCAGCGACGATATTGTCCGGATTGCCGGGGCGGGAATCCCCATGATCCGGTCAACGATATGATCGTCAAAATAACTCAGATCGTGCGCCAAGCCGCGCACCGGCTTGACTAGCGCCCAGTCGGCAATCTGGTCCAGCCAGAAGCGCTGCAAAGAAGCGACATAGCCCCAGCGCAGTTTTGCAAGGGGCGCTGCAACAGGCTTTATCGGGTTACCGTGGGCATGATGCAGGAGCGATGGCGCAACCAGGAATTGATAGCCGCGAACCACCGCATGAGCGCAAAGATGCCAGCCGGCCAGCTGCCAAAATCCCAAGCCGCATTCCAGAAACATCAAGCCCAACTGACCGGATGTCGCAAAAACCAACGAGCTTTTAACATCAGTCTGGGTCAGGCCGACGACAAAACTATATACGGCGGTCATCAAGCCAATTATAGCGACCACAGCCATAGCCAAGGGCGCATGTTCAAAAATAGGCCTTAGCAAAATGACCAGATAAACACCGGCATGTACCATGACCGCACCGTAAAATACCGCGCTTGATGGCGTAGGCCCTTCCATCGCTCTGGCCAGCCAGGGAGTGAAAGGCAGTTGCGCCGATTTGGCAAAGGCGGCTACCGCAAAACACAGCGCAATTGCGGTAGCTTCACCAGGAGTGAATTGTGCGGTTGCAGCATTGATATTGCTCCAATTAACGCTGTCAAGCCAGGCGTAGCTTAAGCCCGCACCCAACACAAACGCGGCGTCGCCGATACGATTGGTAACAAAAACGCGCGTCGCATTAGCGACCGCAACCGGGCGATCATAAGCGTAGGCTATCAAAAAATAGGAACATAATCCTGCAACTTCCCAGCCGATAAAAGTGCCGACTGCATTACCCGACAACACCAGCAACAGTATTGCCGAAGAAAACAGGCTCAGAATAAAAAAGAACCGGTGGTAACCCGCTTCCCGGTGCATGTAGTTAACTGAAAAGTGGATGACTATGGCCAACAGTACTGAAAACAGGGCTGCCAAACGGACATTAAAACCGCCGGTAATAAAGTTTATCTGTATGTCCAGCGTATCGCTGTTCAGCCAATGTCCTACATTGTAGAAGCCGGTATTTTTACCCAGTAAATCGGCGCTCAGCAAGGTCAAGGCCAGCAGGCTGGACATGCTAATTGTCCAGCCTGCTATGTCCGCCGTTATGCTTTCATCGGCCTCACCGCTGATGACACCAAACAGATGCCCCATGCCGATAGCCGAAGCGGCGGTCAATGGCATTAAGGGAATTAAAATGACTAACGCATCCATTACACAACCCCAAACCGTTCAGGTTGTTTGATCAGCACCGGCGATACCGGCAACGTTTGATCCCGGTAACAATCCGGTGAATTATCCCGAACCGGCAGCTCTTTGACTTCGGCCTGCCAAGGCACAAAACCTGTACCGCACTCGAAGATGAAAATATCGCCGCTGTCCGGGTCTTTAGCGCTCAAATGTACCCAGCCGCCCGCTATCAGTTCCCGCAAACTTTCCTGGCGAGCGTAAATTTGTTCCAGCACGGATGTTTTCGCCTCAACCAGAATCTGCAAGCGCATCGGCTCGTGAATCTCCACCATCTGCTTAGGCAGGCCGGTGCGCAAATCGCCGGCTGCGCCCTCCATAACCCCAAACAAACCAATAACATTGTGCGGTACTTTGGTGCCGCAACCGAAACGTTCGTTGTCGATCGAGGAAAAATAATATTCCAGGTTAATGCCTGCACCGACCGGGCCGGCAGTCAGCAAAATCGTCTCAAGGATATTACCTTCAGGGTCTTGGGTAGGATCGTAGGAAATCAGGAATACACGCCGATCCAGGAACAGTCCCTGAGTCAAGGCGCGCCGGCCTATCACCGCCGCCGCATTGGTCGCGTGGCCGAACTCGGGGCGAACCTGGCTTAAATCATGCGCCCTCAGCGTTACATGCTGAAAGGCTTGAGCGGGCGTAGCCGAACGCTCGGCCGAGGCAAACCGCCGGCAACGCTCATGCGCCGATAATGCTTGCGCCCGGCTGATATACGCCCTGAAGCGGTTGAAATGTTCACGCAACGACGCCGGTATCATATCCAGATCATACCAAGTCATCGCATCGCTACAGGTATCGTGCTGCATACCGACAAACCAGCAGTCTTCAGGAATGACAATGCCTTGCTGCGCCAGCAGTGTACGCACTTCAGGCCGGTTGGCCATAGCTGCGAATACGCGCGCATTCGGCCCGCCCTGCCGCCCGCCGCAAGCGCCGCAATCATGCGCGGCTTCATGCGGATTATTCTGGCTGGTCGAGCCGTGCCCTGCCAGCGCGACAATCGGTGCAAAATTGCCGGTCAGGCCTAAACTGCGCAACAGCGCCGCTACGCGCCCGGCTTGCTCGCTGTCGGTAAAACCCAGTTTGGGCCGTTCAACCGAGGCGGCAGTTGCCGTATCGGTCGACGTAAACTGTAATTCGGTAGTGACAGGCGGCACAATGGTTCGATACAACCAGTCGGCGATAGCTTTATGATAGTGTGGCAACAGCGTTTTACCGAGCAGTCCTGTCAAGGTAAACGGCGCCAAGAGACCTATGGCAACATATGACAACAAAGGGTTGCGACGCAAGCTATGATACAGCAGGTAGCCGAAGCGCCGGCATAAGCGGCGTCCTTTCTGGTGCGCAAGCAGCGTTTTTGCGTGGCCATGTTTGGCGATCTCATCGACTTCATGCGCCGGCGTTACGACGACCGGACACAGCGGTGTCACATGCGTAGCGTCGAGTCCTTTATAATTCATCGGAACGCCGAAAAACCCGGCCGCGCCCAAGGTTTCTATTGCCGGATTCAGCTCTTCCAAATGACGACGGAAACTTTCCTCGCGCTCGTCCATGCACAGGACGATTTGCGCTTCGGGCCGCTGAATACGTTTGATCCAGCCGCCACGATGATGATTGGCGCGTAGCGCTTGAAACAGCTCGTCGCGGTAATGATGTTCGTAAGCAATCAGCCAGACTTTACTGCGCTCGGTCGGGGTGAACTCATCCAGCACGGCTAACATGGCTTGCAAATCTTTTGTATCCAGTTGTTGCACGTCTGCGGCATTAAGCCCCAGATGCTGACACAAACGAAACAATCGCCAGCCGCCGTTATGCGGCGACGACTGCATGGCCGCGACTGCTCCCGGCGATCTTGCGGCATTTCCTCCATCCATGGAGGTCAGATCAGGAGGTGGAGCAACGCAGTGAGCGATTGCCGGATGGGCTGCTGCGCTGCTGTCCGCCAACGGACTGCACTGCCAGGTCCAAATCAGGTCGGCAAGCTGCTGCCAATCGATGCGATCATAACGTTCGGAACCGGCATGCAAGGCCAACGATTCCGCCTGGTGAGTCAAATATTCCGGCAAGTCGCCCTGGTACAAGCGACTGCGCACCATAAATTCCGACAGGTTCTTGCGGAAATAGCTGCGGATTGAGCTGAGCTTGGCTTCGATTTTCCAGATGTCGCGGCAAACCTGATTCAGCCACAGCCGATCCAGTGTCAGGCGTATCGCCAGATAATCGGCAAGCGTTGGTCTTGCATCATTGGCGGTATGATAATTGGGATGATGCTGCCGCCAGTTGATCAGCCCCGACCAGCCGGGTATTTCCAGCGCCAGCCGGCGAAGATAGCATTCCCATTGCGCTTGCGGTATTTCCAGGTGATCGAGTTGCAGGATGATGGTATCGACCGCATCTTCGGGCAATTCGGCGATAATCTGTTGCCAGTCAAGCAACTCGTGCAAAAAGGGATTTGCGTCATACTGCGCTGTTGCCCGCCAGGCCGCATAAAGACCTAACCGGCCACGCTCAGGCAACTGCCATGCCGCCACGCCTTCATCCAGCCCCGATGCGCAAAAGCGTATCAGCTGCGGCCTGATAGCATCGAGGATGTCTGTGCCGCTCAATGCCAGGATGAAACCGCGCAAACTAATGTTGCCGCCTACTTCGCCCAGCAATTCATCCAGTGCCGCACCTGCCTGTTGCCGCATTTGCTGATGTGTTGCGGGAGCGGCTTCAGTCGCGACTGAAGCCGCTCCCGCATTAATATTTTGCTCCAGCCAGTCTTCAGCCTGTTCCTGCGACAAGTCCAGCATATGTTCCGGGTGCAAAGCCGCCTGTTCCAGCCCGAGCTTGGTTAAAATACTTTCCCACAATTGCCGGATAACGTTGCTGTCGGCGGCTGGCAAGCTCTGGCGAACCGGCTCGGGCACATCGGCTTGCACCGCCTCCAGTGCCGACAGCTCTTCTATTTGCCAGTTCAACTGGCTGACGCTAACCGCCTGCAAATCAAATAACAGCGCAATGCGGCAAATATCCTGCCGGGTGATGGTCTTGTCTTTTAAGGCGCAAACGATTTGCTCCGTCTGCAGGTTCGGGGATTGTGCAAAGGCGGCGGACAGGTCGCTCTCATCAATGCGTCCCTGCCGGTAAAAATCGCGGTTTTGCGCTTCAGGCAGGTAGCCGCAAATGCCGGTCAAGGCTTCGAATTCAGCCAAGGCCTCGTCAAACGGCAGATGCTGAAAGCCATGCAAGGTATTGTGATGCACGAAATCGAGGATCGGCGCCTGCCCGGGCAGAACGTGATCCAGATGGTTCAGCGCTGAGGTGATTTGCTCACGTAACTTTAAAGGAGACTCTTGCATTACTAACCCCTACAAAATCCGTTGACTAATCACGCCGTTCATCTGGGCGATGGTTGCTGCGGACAAATCAAGCAGCGGCCCAGGCGACAGACCGAACAGCACTACGCCGCTGACCAGCATCCCGGCAGCCAATAACTCCGGTGCTGTCAAGTCTTTGACCTGCTGCATCTGCGGCTTTACCGGCCCGGTAAACAACGAGCTGATAGTGCGCACCGCATAGGCGGAACCGATCAAAATACTCATACTAAAAAACACCATCAAGCCCATTCCCATGACGACACTTGGCGATGAACTATATCCTCCAATCAATGTATGCAATTCGGCAATAAAACCAACCGAACCCGGCAGCCCCATCGCCGCCAACAAGGTTAAAGTCATGAACAGGGCAAAGCGCGGCATCACCTGAACCAACGAACTATAATCCTGAATGTTGCGGGTATGAGTGCGCTCATACAGCAGTCCGACCAGCAGAAACAGCGCCCCGGCAATCAGGCCGTGAGCGGTCATTTGCAAAACCGCGCCGGTAATGCCCGCTTCATTCAATGTCGCGATACCCAACAAAACAATGCCCATATGGCTGATTGAAGAATAGGCCACCATAGCTTTGAGATCGCGTTGCCGCCAGGCTAACAGACCGCCATACAGCATGCCGAACAATCCCAGAAAAATCAGGAAAGGTTGCAATAGTTTCGCGGCCTCCGGCAGCATCACCACCGCCCTGATCAATCCGTAAGCCCCCATTTTCAGTAAAATACCGGACAGCAAAATACTGACCGGACTGGGCGCTTCGACATGCGCCAGCGGCAGCCAGCCGTGCAGCGGGAAAATCGGCATCTTAACGCCAAAACCGATCACAAAACCGAGCAGCACCAAAACCTGCTCGACCCGTGGCATGTCTTGCGCCGCCTGATGCATGGAGGACATTAAAGAGCCGCCGTGTTCGAGATCGTACTGACTGATCGCCAACAAGCTGATCAGCATAAAAACCGAGCCGCCCATCGTGTACAGCACAAAATTAAGACTGGCCGTGTGCCGCCTCTTGCCGCCCCAGCGGCCGATCAAAAAGAACAGCGGGATTAAAGTCACTTCCCAGAAGATATAGAACAACGCCCAATCCTGAGCCAGAAACACACCCAACATCCCGAATTCAAGCAACAATATACAAATATGATAGCCCTTAACACCGCTGGATACGGAGAACGAGGCCAGCAATGCTATCGACGTTAGCAATGTCGCCAATACCAGCATGGGCATTGATAAACCGTCTATGCCCAACGCATAAGCGCTGCCTAACTTAGGGTTAAGCGGAAAATATTCATTAAACTGTAGATTCGCATCGTGCGAGTTATAAATGCTAAGCAGCCGGCAGGCCAATAAAAAGGCGATAGTGGTAAACAGATTCGCGATAGTGCGGATTAGCTGAATGTTCTGACCGGAAATTAAGGCCAGAAGCAAGACTCCGGCAGCCGGAGTCCAGAGCAGTATGCTGAGTATCCCCATGATTTTAATGTTCCTTAAACTCTGTTATCTGATGGTTTAAACGGATAGCAATTGTACGTTAAGGCTGAGACAGAGCAAGCATTAACCATCAAATATCAAAACGTTTGCACCGGCGAGTTTAACATTGCAACCTTTCAGCATGCTTTCAAAGTAAATGCGGAACACACCTGTATTCCTTAGTTATGGATAGTGTTGCACCCTTGCTCACTTCAAGCCATACGGCCGACCGCATCTACCTATTTCATGGACGGCAAATCGGCTTTGGCGTCTCATCAGAAAACAAAGCCCTGTTTCAGAACTGCTTCAAACTGCTCTATCGGTACCGGTTTGCTGAATAGATAACCCTGCATCTCATCGCAACCCTGTTCGCGCAGGAATGCCAGCTGCCCTGCCGTTTCCACACCCTCGGCAATGGTTTTCAGGCCAAGGCTCTTCGCCAGGTTGATAATGGCGCTGACGATCACTTTGTCTTCCGAATCGGTACTGATGTCGCGGACAAAGGACTGGTCGATCTTGAGTTTGTACACCTTGAATTTCTTCAGATAGCTCAGCGAGGAATAGCCGGTGCCGAAATCATCGATCGACATACGAATACCGCGCTCGTGCAGATTGTTCATCACGGCGATGGCGCCTTGCGGGTTGTGCATTGCCACGCCTTCGGTCAACTCCAGCTCCAGATACTCGGGCGGCAAACCTTCTTCGTCGAGTATGCGCGTGACCAGCTCGGGCAAATCGGGATGACGAAACTGCACCGCGGACAGGTTTACTGCAATAATCAGCGGGCCGAAACCATCATCCATCCAGGCTTTTGCCTGCCGCACGGCGCACCTTAATACCCATTCGCCGATCGGCAGGATCAGCCCGCTGCTTTCGGCGACAGGAATAAATTCTGCCGGAGACACCATGCCCAATTCAGGATGTTGCCAGCGCAACAAAGCCTCCGCCCCGATGATGTGCCGGTCGTGCATGGCTATTTGCGGCTGGTAATAGACCTGTAATTGGTTGCGCTCCAGCGCGTGATGCAGCGCATTCACCAATTGCAGATTGCGGGCCGAACGCTCTTGCATTTCCTGAGTAAAGAAACGATAGCAATGGCGCCCTTCCTGTTTGGCACGATACATGGCGGCATCGGCGCTCTTGGAGAGCGTTTCCAGATCCCCGCCATCTTCAGGATAGAGCGCAATACCGATCGATGCCGTCAGAGCCAAGTCATAGAGTTCAATCCAATAAGACTCGGCAATAGCATCCAGTAACTTTTGCGCAACATGCGCGGCTCCGATTGCATCGACGCCGGGTAATAACAAAATAAATTCGTCCCCGCCCAAGCGCGTCACCGTGTCTTCTGTTCGAAGCGCCATGCGCAGACGTTTTGCCAACTCAATCAACAAGGCATCACCAATACTATGGCCGAGCGAGTCATTGATATCTTTGAAATGGTCGAGATCGAGGAACATCAATGTCAAATGCCCGTTGCTGCGCTTCGCCAGGTTGAGGGCATATTTGAGATGATCATTCAGTTGAGCGCGGTTTGGCAATCCGGTGAGCGGATCGAAATTCGCCAAATAGTGAATACGTTCCTCGATATACTTTTGCTCGGTTATATCTTCGTAAATACCCAGTACGCCGATGGTTTCGTTAGCCTCATTCTGAAGCGGCACTTTAGATATACGCAGCCAGATGCTTGTTCCATCAGGCGCGATTTTCTGCTCTTCAAAGGCAAGCTTAGGAATATTTGAATCCATTACCCGCCGGTCATCGGCTCGATAATATTCGGCCCGCTCTTTCCAGGCCAACTGAAAATCGTCCTTGCCGACTATATCCTGCGCTGAGATTTTTCCCGCATCCTTGGCAAAAGCGGGATTACAGCCCATATAACGTAATTCCGTATCCTTCCAGAAAACACGTATGGGGGCCGTGTCGATGATCATTTTAAGCAGGTGATGTGAATCTGCAAGCGAACTTTCAGCCTGCCTGCGTTGCGCCTCGCGCTCAAAGCTGTTCAGTGCGTAGTCAATGTCCATCGCCATTTCAACCAGCAGGTCGCGTGCAGGTTGATCAAAGGCATTGATTTCGGCGGCGTATAAAGTGAAAACCCCGATGACCACGCCGTTTCTGTGCAAGGGCAGCGCGGCTGAAGCCCTCCAACCGAACTTTGCACCGCGCTCGCGCCAGGGTGTGGTTGCAGAATCACGCTGAAAATCCTGGCACCAGAAATGATGATCTTCACGCATAGCTGTTCCGGTTGGACCTCGCCCGGCCGCCTCATGTTCATCAATCGAGATATGAATCCCTTCCAGATATTCCGTGCCGCTACCATAAGATGCAACCGGCTTAAGCTGTTTGCTTTGTTCGTCCAGCATGCCTATCCATGCCATCTTCATTCCGCCGAAAGTCACCGCATCACAGCAAATTTGCGCAAACAGCTCTTCTTCATTACTGCAGCGCACGATAGCTTGGTTGCACTGGCTCAAAGCGGCATAAAGCTGGGCCATGCGCTGATTTCTCGCTTCGGCCTCCCTGCGCCGAGCGTCAAAGCGGGCAAGGTTGACCTGCGTTTCCGACAGCCAACCCAGCACACTGTTTTCCATGCCTCGTGCGACAGGAATGGCGGATGAAAAATCTCCTCGACCTATGCAGATAATACGCCCATACAATTCACTCACCGATGAACCCAGTGTGGTATGTAAGATCCGGTAAACGCGCCGCAGCATGAATAACAACAGCAAACCGGATGAGACGAACACCACGCGCAAGAACGTGGCCGCATTCTCCGCAGTGTGGACGGCATCCAGGGTGCGTTGATTCATCAGCCGGTAGAACTCGCCGATCGGTCGCATGATATCAGCCTTGGCCTGATGATAGACCGCATCATGCAGCATCCGGCTTGCCTTGAGACGGTTGGCCCCGGTAGGTGTGGCAGTGGATTCGACCAGCTTCATCGCGGCGAATTCAGTGCCGGTGAGTCCATCCGAACTGGCCTTGGCTTGTGCCAGCTTGGCAAATTCTTCCCCGGTAAAACCGGCTTGCCGCATCAGGTCCAGCAAGGCAATCTTTTGCCCGCTGTCCGGACGCGGGTCATCAGCCAGTACCAGATCCCAATAGATGTTGTGATAATTGACCGGGCGCGACATCTTGCCGTCGCGAATATCGAGAATGTCCTGAAAGTGTTGTTTATAGACAGGGTTGCCGGTGATGACATAACTGCGCACCATACGGGTAAGATCATCTGACGACTGACGCAATTCGTCAGCCAGCAAGTGGGATTGAAGCCGCAACTCATTGGCGCGATTAATCTGCTTTTCCGAACGGACGTATATGACAAAAAGAATGGCGAAAACGACAAACATTCCCAATGCCAGCCAGAGGCTGCGCGAAAATCGAGATAAGTTGTTGGGAGGCGTCATTATGTCTTTTCCTCTTCGTTCCTCGTGAATCGTCATAAGGAATCTCTCAATTGCAATTTAAACCGTCATATTGTGAAGGTGGCTCAACCACTTCAGTGGCCTTTTATTGAAACTCTACTCTATATTCTGAATCTGTTCGCGCATTTGCTCGATCAGCACCTTAAGCTCAATGGCTATTTTGGTCATTTCCTTGTCGGCCGATTTAGAGCCCAGGGTATTGGCTTCACGGTTCAATTCCTGCATTAAAAAATCCAGCCGTCTGCCGACCGGGTCTTTTTGGCTGAGTACCCGCAACACCTCAGTGATATGGGTTTCCAGCCGGTCGAGTTCTTCGGTGATGTCCAGTTTTTGCGCCAGCAGCACCAGTTCCTGCTCCAGACGGTCAAAATCGGGCTGCGCGACCAGTTCGGTAATCCGGTCTTTCAGTTTATTGCGAATCAGCAACAACACTTCCGGCATGCGTTTGCCCGCTGAAACGACAAAAATCAGCATTTTTGCGCAGCGCTCTTCAATCAGGAGTTTAAGTTGAGCGCCTTCTCTTTCACGCGCCTCCAGCAGTTGTGCTAACGCTTGATCGACCAGGGTTGCGATGCCCAGATTGAGTTGCTCTTTGTCAATATCCGGTTCCTGCTGGATACCGGGGAATGCCAGTACATCCAGCGCCGAAAAGGACAAAGGGCCCATCATTTGCTGCTCTATGATATTGGTCGCGGCAAGCAGTGTGGCTACGGCATCGGTATTAATGATGAAGCTTTGTCCGTTTTTAGCCTGTTTTTTGTAATTCAATGAGCATTCAACTTTGCCTCGATTGATCTTTGCGGCGATGGCTGAGCGCAGACCGGCTTCAACAAAACGCAGGCGGTCCGGCAATCTTAAGCTAATGTCGCAGTAACGGTGATTGACTGAGCGCAATTCACAGCTTATGGTTAAGTCGCCGATTTCTGTCTCGTTACCGGCAAACGCGGTCATGCTTCTAATCATTTTTCACCTATAATTAATGCGCTTTAGTACAAACATACAACACAATGGCTGAATACTACGATCCGCATACTTATCCCAAAGAGTGGAACTACCTGCAAACCGGCACCATTATAGACCAGTATGTCATTGAGAGGGAGTTGGCGCACGGCGGTTTCAGTTCCGTTTATCTGGCCAGGCAAATAGCGGATCAGGTTCAGGTCGCCATTAAAGAATATCTGCCCCGAAAGTTTGCCCACCGAACCTGGAACAATGCGGTTGTCGCCAACAGCGAAGAAGCTGCGGCTTTATTCAAGCGCGGCCGGGTATTGTTCTTTGAAGAAGCCAAGGTTTTATCCAAGTTGAAACACCCTAATATTGTCGAAGTTATCGGTTTTTTTAAAGCCAATTCCACCGTTTATATGGTTATGACTTATGACTACGGGGTTACGCTGGATAAGCTGTTAAAAAATAAAACCCTGCCTGTTTCCGAAGACTTTTTATTCACCTTGTTCAACTCGTTATTGGCAGGACTGGGGCATATTCATAGTCAGCAGTTTATTCATCTTGATATTAAACCCTCCAACATTCTGGTGCGGCCGGGCAATGATGCGTTATTGCTGGATTTTGGCGCGATTCAGGGCTATCCGAAATCGCACTTGGGCAAGCAAAGCAAGGTTTTGACTAAAGGTTACTCGCCGATAGAGCAGCATGACTTGAGTGCGCAGCTGGGTCCGTGGACGGATATTTATGCGGTAGGCGCCAGCATGCGCAATTGCCTCGAGAATAAAGCTCCGGTTCCTGCACTGGATAGGTCACAGCAGGACATGTTGGTTCCCGCAGTTAAGGCGTTTAAACAAAAATTCCCGGAGCACCTGCTAAAAGCCATCGATTGGGCTATGGCATTGCAGCCGGAAAATCGTCCGCAATCGGTTGCCGAGTTGCTAAAGGCTCTTGCCGACGGTTGATTATCGAAAAATGATGTTACTAATAAGCAACAAAAAATAGAACGCAGATAACGCGGATAATTATGATCAGATAAGATTTTTCAATAGTTATATTTATCTGTGTGCATCATATTCATCCGCGTTATCTGCGTTCCATTATATTTGTTGGTGCTTAATAGTTACAATTGCACAGCCGAGCCGCGCGCTGTTCAGGTATACTGTGCGGCTTTTCATTTTAGCGGAACAACTATGAGACCAAGCGGACGTAACCCGGATCAACTAAGAGACATAAAATTTACCTGCGGTTTTACCAAACATGCAGAAGGCTCTGTCCTGGTTGAATTCGGCGATACCCGGGTGCTTTGTACGGCCAGTGTCGACAGGAGTGTCCCGCGCTTTCTTAAAGGCAAAGGCGAAGGCTGGATTACCGCCGAATACGGCATGTTGCCGCGTTCGACCCATACCCGGATGGGACGGGAAGCCAGTCACGGCAAACAGGGCGGGCGGACGCTGGAAATTCAGCGCTTGATCGGCCGATCCTTGCGGGCGGCGATTGATTTAAAGGCGTTGGGCGAGCATACCATCACCATCGATTGCGATGTGTTGCAGGCGGATGGCGGAACCCGTACCGCTTCAATTACCGGCGGTTTTGTCGCGCTGTCGCTGGCGGTACAAAAAATGCTCAAGCGCAAACAAATCAAGACCAATCCGCTGCACGGGCAAATCGCCTCGGTTTCTGTGGGCATCTATAACGGCGTACCGGTGCTGGATCTGGATTATGCCGAGGACAGCAATGCGGAAACCGATATGAATGTGGTGATGAACGATGCCGCTGCGTTTATTGAAGTGCAGGGTACGGCTGAGGGGCATGCGTTCAGGAAAGAAGAGCTGGACGCAATGCTGGAACTGGCAGGTTCAGGGATCAAGATATTGCTGGAAAAACAACGGTTCGCGATAGAAAATCATAAATGATCTTTTCAACACACAAGCCGGATGGGGCATGCTGCTCCGTCCGAAACGTTTTGCATGGCTTGAGCTTAGGCATCGCAAAAACGTTAGGAGCGGGGTTGCAAACCCCGCCCCGCTTAGTGTTGCAAACCCCGCCCCGCTTAGTGCTGGAGCTGGCAGGTTCAGGGATCAAGGAATTGCTGGAAAAACAACGGTTCGCGATAGAAAATCATAAATGATCTTTTCAACCATAAATAAAATCGTCCTGGCCAGCGGGAATCCCGGCAAGATCAGGGAAATTCAGGCGATACTGGCGGATCATCCCATTGTGCCGCAATCCGCGTTTAATGTTGTCGACGTGGAAGAAACCGGCGCTACGTTTGTGGAAAATGCCATTTTGAAAGCCAGAAATGCCGCATTGCATTGTAAGTTGCCGGCGATAGCCGATGATTCGGGGCTGGTGGTTGACGCCCTGAATGGTGCGCCCGGCGTGATTTCCGCCAGATATGCCGGAGTTGGCGCCAGTGATCTGGACAATCTGGACAAGCTGTTGCGGGAACTTGAAGGCGTACCTGATGAACTGCGCACGGCGCGGTTTATCTGCGTGATGGTGTTTATGGAACACGCGAATGATCCTTGTCCCGTCATCGCCCAAGGCGTTTGGGAAGGCAGGATTTTGGATCATACGGTCGGCGAAAACGGTTTCGGTTATGATCCGGTATTCTGGGTGCCGGAGCAGAGCTGCACATCGGCAGAATTACCGGCGGCGGTTAAAAATTCACTGAGTCACAGAGGGCGGGCGCTGAAGACTCTAACGGCATTAATCAAGGCCAGGGAATCTACTTAAAGAATTGTCCACGAAAGGCACGAAAAACACGAACACAACACGATTATTTTGCTTTTTTTCGTGCCTTTCGTAATTTTCGTGGACTCTGTTTTTCCTACGGATCAGATTTTTGATGGACCGTCCTCTCCCGGAATTGTATTTTGCTGAACACATTACTCCCCATCGCCAACCAATTCGCCCGTACCGTTACCGAGATAACCCCGCTCGGCAATGGCCTGATTAATGATACGTATCTGGTCGCAACGCCATCATCCCCGTTTGTTCTGCAACGCATAAACCGCACGGTTTTTCCTGCGCCTGAGCAAATCATGGCTAACCTGACTATGCTTGATCGGCATATAGCGCAAAAAATCGACGCTTCGGTCATGCTGCAAATCCCGGAAATTTTAAAAACCGCTGATAACAACTCACTTTATCAGGATCAAAACGGCGATTGCTGGCGAGCGCTAAGCTTTATTGCCAACACCGAAGGCATTGAAACTATAGGCACTATCAGTGACGCTGAGCAGGCCGGATTTGCGCTGGGGCATTTTCACCGCTTGATTAGCGATCTTAATCCTCATCGATTGCATGACACCCTGCCCGGCTTTCATATAGCGCCGGGCTATTTGAAGCATTATCATCAAATTTTAAAGCCGCAGATCAAGCTGGATTCACCGTCCGAAAGCAGGTATTGCGCTGAATTTATAGCCAAGCTCCAGCCTATCGCCGATGATCTGGAAGCCGCAAAACATCAGGGCTTGCTGTCTTTACGGGTTATTCACGGCGATCCCAAATTAAACAACTTCCTGTTTGATAAACATAGCAAAAGAATCGTCAGCATTATCGATCTGGACACCGTCAAGCCGGGCCTGGTTCATTACGATATTGGTGATTGTGTGCGATCCTGCTGTTACAACGCTGAGCCGGTCGGGTTTAATATGGATATTTGTGCCGCTCTGTTAAAAAGCTACCTGAACGAGGCCGGCGCGTTTTTTACCGAACACGATTATCACTATTTATACCCCGCCATCCGGCTGATCCCCTTTGAATTAGGCATCCGGTTTTATACCGATTATCTGGAAGGGAATCGGTATTTCAAGGTCACAGAGCCCGAGCAAAACTTACAGCGCGCTGTCGGCCAATTCCGGTTATGCGAGAGCATCATGGCGCAGGAAACGGTGATTAAGGATCTGGTCTTGCAATTACAAAACAAGGTCAATACCGACTAACCCCCATTTAATCGCCTGTTATGGCCTGGTATTACCGGGCAGAACTGGTTTCTCAAGCATCGACTTAAAGGATGCAAGCAATAAAACCACATTTTAAGATTTAAATAAGAATCGTTTGCATCAACATAACTATTTGCCCTATACTTTTATCGAAACTCACATTTGGACAAACGACTATGAATAAGAAAATAATAAAACTGCTGATTCCAGGACAAATTGCGCTCGCTCTAGGCTACGCTTCGCCGGTGTCGGCTACAGATACCACCAACACCAACAAACAAAAAAAAACTGCCATCCTGGTAATGCCTGTGGTGGAAATTGTGGGATCTGCGGATAAGCTCAAAACCATTCCGGGCGCGGTCAATGTCCTGAAACAGGAAGAACTGTTCAAGAGCCATGTTTTCAATGTCAACGAAGCGCTACGCAAAATACCGGGCGTCAATGTCCGTGACGAAGAAGGCTTCGGCCTGCGGCCCAACATCGGTATCCGCGGCATGAATCCCAGCCGCTCGACCAAAACTTTATTACTGGAAGACGGCATCCCGCTGTCTTATGCGCCCTATGGCGATAACGCCAGCTACTATCATCCACCGATTGAACGCTTCGCCAGCATTGAGGTGTTAAAAGGCCCCGCTCAGATCATGTATGGCCCGCAAACCATCTCAGGCACCATCAATTACCTTACCCCCAACCCACCTAGCAAACCCGGCGGCAACCTCAGTTTTACCGGAGGCACCCGCGAGTTTTATGACGCCCACTTCAATTATGGCGGCAGGGTCGGCGATTTCGGCGGCCTGCTGGATATTACCCATAAGGAAAGCGAAGGCGCGCGCGACAACACCCATGCCGACATCAACGATTTCAACGTCAAGGGCGTTTACGACATCAACGCCAGCAATGCCCTGACCTTGCGCGGCAATTATTATCAGGAAGATTCGCAAGTGACTTATTCCGGGATCACCGACGCGGAAATGCGCAACTTCGGCATACGCTACAACCCGTTTAAAAATGACCGGATGACAGCCGACCGCTATGGCGCGTCATTGACCCATGAACTGAGTTTTAATGATGACGTCACCTTGACCACCAATGCTTACTGGTCGGCTTTTAATCGTGACTGGTGGCGCCAATCCAGCACCACGACCGACACGCAATGCGCAGGATTCGTAGCTGCCCGTCTTGCCGGTACCGCCGTTAATGCCGATGGCTGTAATTCAATTCAGGGACGCTTGCGCGATTACTATACCTATGGCGTCGAACCACGATTGCATGTCAACCACCAGACCTTAGGGCTAGCCAACGAACTGGATATGGGTTTCCGTGCGCATTATGAAGAGCAATCCCGCGTCCAGGAAAACCGCACGCGAAGCACGGGAGCGGTTGCAATCGGCGAAAGGAATGAACGCAATACCGACGCTTACTCCGGCTTTGCGCAAAACCGTTTCATCCTGGGCGACTGGAGTTTAACCCCAGGCGTCCGTATCGAGCATGTCAATTTCAGCCGTTTCAACAAATTGAACAATGCCCAAGGCGAATCGGTGTTAACCGAAATACTTCCCGCATTCGGCATCAATCACAGCCCCAATGAACAGATCACCACCTTCTTTGGCTTTCACGGCGGCTTTGCGCCGCCGCGCGTCGAAGACGAAATCAGTGGTACAGGCAGACCGATTAATGTAGGCCCGGAAAAAAGCTGGAACTATGAATTGGGCGTACGCACCAAGCCGTATACCGGCGCCAAATTGGACGCCACCCTGTTTCATGCCGATTTCCAGCAGCAAAATGCGGTGGGTAGCATCGCCGGCGGCACCACGCCACTTGCCACTGGTGCAGCTCTGTATCAAGGGGTGGAGCTATTTGGCAGGCAGGACTTCGGCACCTTGTTTGATAGCGTTCACAATGTCTATTTTCAGGCGGCCTACACCTGGGTGGGTAATGCAGAAATGACCTCAGATTTTAGATGCTTGGCAGTAGACGGAACCATTCCGGGCGCATGTGTTGGCGGTATAGTGCCGGGTGCGCGCGAAGGCAACCGTCTGCCATATTCTCCTAAGCACACGCTTACCTCCACAATAGGTTATGCGCATCCCAGCGGCTTTGATATACATCTGGAAACCGTGTTTGTCGGCGAGCAGTTCAGTGACTTTGCCAATACGCCAAAAGCGGCCGCCAATGGCAATGGTCAACTTGGCAAAATTGATGGTTATGTGGTGTTAAATGTCGGCACTACTTATCATGTGAAGCCATTGAATACCGATTTGTTCGTTTCGTTGAAAAACCTGCTGGATGAAGAATACATCGTCGATCGCACCCGCGGCATCCTGCCCGGTTCGCCGCGTTTGGTACAGGCCGGTTTTAAAGTTAATTTTTAACACCTGTCAGACCAAGCCAAGGGCGCAGGGATGCGCATGGAATTACCAAACCTCATCCATCCACCTTAAATTAGCCGTATTGCAAAAAAAGCAAGGTTGGGTTGATGCTGTTCTTACGCCGCCGCGCAGTTATCAGGGCATGCTGGAAGTTTCGCATTTCCACCTTTTCTCGATGGGCATGCTGGTGCTGACTTTAACCCATTTGATGTTGATGACCGAGTTCTCGGTACGGCTGAAAATCTGGATAAGCGGCTTGACTTACCTTTCAGCTTTGGCAGATGAGGCGGGCGGCTGGCTGGTCAGGTTTGTTGATCCTTTGTTCGCCTGGTTTAAAATTGCCGCTTTTTTATTGCTGGAATTTTCATTGGCGGCGCTATTGTTTGTGGTTATTGCAGCCCTGATCCGCGCCCAAATTCAGCTGCGGCAAAATAGTTCTGAATAAAGTTTATTATTATCTCCTTCTGTGCTTTAAAATCAGTTATAACCTTAATTAGTAGCTTGCATTTTGGCAATCATGGTATATGTCAGGTTACAAACAACTGAATAGTTGGTTTCAAGATTATAAACAGTAACAACTGCTTTTCTCTATGACACAACAGGGGGTTCATCATGCGATATTTATTACTGCTGGCTCTCGGCACCACTGCATTGTTCGCCAGCGCCCAGGCTATCGCCAATCCACAGGCGACCAGCCCTTCCGAAGAAAATAACCTGTTAGGTTTGCCGCCGGTCCCTATACCGGCAAGCAATCCGCAAACCCCGGCCAAAATTGAATTGGGCGATAAACTGTTTCATGACAAACGCTTTTCTGTTGACGGCACGGTCAGTTGCGCAAACTGCCATAATGAAAAACAGGCGTTTACCGACGGCCTGCCGGTCTCGGTCGGTCATCACGGACTGACCGGAACGCGCAACGCCCCCACCGTGCTCAATGCCGCATTCAACCAATCTCAATTCTGGGACGGACGTGAACCGGATCTGGAAGGCCAATCCAAGCAGCCTCCGGTCAATCCGGTAGAAGGCGGCCTAGCCAATCACGAACCGATACTCGAAATTACCCGCACGGATCCTTATTATCAGGCTGCATTCCAATCCGTATTCGGAGTGAGCGGCAAAAAAATAACCATGGATCATGTCGCCAAAGCCATTGCCGGCTTTGAGCGTACACTGGTCTCCGGCAACTCACCTTTCGACCGTTATTACTTCAAAGGCCAAACCGATGCGATGACCGCTACCCAGATTCGCGGATTCGATCTATTCATCGGGGAAGGCCGCTGCGTTTCCTGTCATACCATTGAACAGGATCACGCCCTCTTTACCGACAGCCGTTTTCACAATATCGGCGTCGGCATCAATCAAATTCAGCAAGACATTCCCCGACTGGCCCAAGCCTTTCTTGAGGCTAAAAATAAAGGTGGCGAGGTCGACGTGATGGTGTTGACCGATAAAAAGTCGTCGGAATTGGGACGCTTTGCGGTGACCGACGAATTAAGCCAAATCGGTGCCTTCAAAACGCCTACCTTGCGCAATGTCGAGTTGACCGCACCCTATATGCACGACGGCAGCCTGAAAACATTGAAAGAGGTGATGGTTCATTATAATAACGGCGGCGTGAACAAGACGGGCGAACGGGTAAACGACTTTCTGAGCGGCGGCATCCGTCCGCTTAATCTGACCGACCCGCAGCTGAACGATCTGGTGGCTTTTATGAAAGCACTGACCAGCTCAAGTATCAGCTCGAAACAAGCTGTTCCTACACCGACCCAAGCGGCCAACTGAATGAGGAGTTCACACTATGAACACAATGAATAACAGCCGCCGGAATTTCATCAAAACCGCAGGTGCGTTAGCCATCGGCAGCACCTTGCCGATCAGCCTGGTCGAACTGGCCTTTGCGGAAAGTGACCGGAATTTCACCTTCGCTTATATTTCCGACGCCCATATCCAGCATATTAAAGACAACCGTTTCGTCAGGAACTGGGATCGCGGCCTGATTCGCGCCGTCGCGGAAACCAACCTGTTGATACCCAAGCCGGATTTTGTGATGTTCGGCGGCGATCTGGCGCAGCTTGGCAGCAAGCCCGAATTGGATCATGGCGCGGAAATTCTGTCGGCATTGCATGGCGATGTCCATCATGTAATGGGCGAACATGATTATTACCTGGATCTGGGCGCTTACTGGGAAAAGCTGTTCGGCCCCCAATACTACAGCTTCGACCATAAAGGCGTTCATTTCGTGGTGCTGAACAGCATCAGAACTTATGACGACTGGACGTTCAAGCGCTGGCCGACCGCCGAGCAACGGATGCTGGAAATGGCCGGGCTCGACAACCCGAACGGTTCGCCGTTCATGGTTGGCGAAGAGCAGCGACTGTGGCTTAAAAACGATCTGGACAAGATCGACAAAAACACGCCGGTGGTGGTGTTTTCCCATTCGCCGTTACAGAAAATTTATAAAGGCTGGAATTTCTGGACCGAAGATGCCGATCAAATTCAGGCGTTACTGAAACCGTTCAAAAAGGTTTCAGTCATCTACGGTCACGTCCACCAGATCCAGTATAACCAGATCGGCAATATCAGTTTCAATTCGGTGATGGCAACCGCCTGGCCGTGGCCCTATCCGCAATCTTATGCCCAAGCGGAGCAATACTTGCCTAAGCTGACGGTGCCTATGAACCGGGCCGATCCGTTTTTCGATCGTGATGCCACCGGCTGGCAATTTATCAATCTGGCCAATGGCAATGCGGATCTGAATTTTACGCTTTATGACAATACCGGCCGGATCGTCCGCTACAACGAAAAGCAAAAACGCCCTGAAGATGCCGTCTATCAGGACGAAAAGGCGCGGATAGTCCCGCAAACACATTATTAGCCGCAGCACAGGAGCAAGAACATGTCTACTTATCAAAAAATAGCGATGGCGCTGTGTTTGGCGTTTGCATCCACCGGTTCATCCCTGGCGGATGAGTTTACCGATGCCGACCTGCAACGCTGGCAGCAGCAGTTTATGAGTGTTGTGAGCGAAGGCCGCGAGTTATGGACCAGCCCCAAGCTGGGCGGCAACGGCGTTGCCTGCGCCCAGTGTCATCCCAATGCCGCCAACACTCATCCCGAAACCTATCCGAAATTTCAAAAACAGTTAGGTAAAGTCGTACCGCTTTGGCAAATGATCAACTGGTGCCTTAAAAATCCGCTGGAAGGACAGCCTCTGGCCGCCGACGATCCGAAAATGACCGCGTTACAAGCCTATGTGACCTATGAAAGACGGGGGGTAAAACTGGAGCCGGGTAAGCATTGATTTAACGGACGCTTTAGCGTCGCTCTTTAAATGGCATCCCACAGGGCACTAGTGAACCATGGCATGGCAGGAGTGCAAGCTTTGCTTGCGCAGCAGGCGAAGCCTGCACTCCAGAAACACAGTTAAACTCGACTTTATTCTCGTTCCCACGCGCTGCGTGGGAATGCAGTACAGGCGCGCTGCGCCGAGTGAAGTCGTGGGGAGCTCCAAGCGTGGCGGGGTTTGCAACCCCGCCACATCGTTTACCGGCTGGTTATGTTCGTCGCAAAGTATCGGTGGTAATCAATCGTTTCGGACGGGATAAATATCCTGCCCGGCGTTAGCCCCCTAACGAATGCCTTAAACTCACTTTTTAAGAAGACAATTATGAAAGCAAACATCGGCTTAATCGGCCTGGCAGTCATGGGTCAAAATCTGGCTCTTAATATGAACGACCATGGTTTTAGAGTAGCAGTACATAATCGTACACTCAGTAAAGTAGATGAATTCCTGGACGGCCCTGCCAAAAACACGCAAATTATCGGCACGCACTCGCTGGAAGAGCTGGTCGATAGCCTGGAATCGCCGCGCATCATTATGTTGATGGTGAAAGCGGGGGAAGTTGTTGATCAGTATATTGACAAGTTAGTGCCGCTGTTATCAGCCGGCGATATTATTGTTGACGGCGGCAATTCGCTGTTCACTGACACCACTCGCCGCACTCTCTCCCTGCAACAACAAAATATCCTTTACATAGGCGCCGGCGTTTCCGGCGGCGAGGAAGGCGCAAGACACGGGCCTTCCATTATGCCCGGCGGCAATAAAGCCGCATGGCCTACAGTCAAAGCCATTTTCCAGTCCATCAGCGCGCAGGTTAATGGCGAGCCGTGCTGCGAATGGGTTGGCGATAACGGGGCCGGTCACTACGTCAAGATGGTGCATAACGGTATTGAATACGGCGACATGCAGTTGATCGGCGAGGCTTATCAATTGATGTCCGATGGCTTGGGCTTGGGCTTAAGCTTTAATGAAATGCACTCAATATTTACCGCGTGGGATCAGGGCCCATTAAACTCTTATCTGATTGAAATCACTGCCGCTATTTTGGCATACAAAGATGAAGACGGTCAGCCGCTGCTGAAAAAAATCCTCGACACAGCCGGGCAGAAAGGCACCGGTAAATGGACTGCCATTGATGCCCTGAACTTGGGTATTCCTTTAACATTGATTGGCGAGTCGGTATTCGCCCGTTGTTTGTCCGCCCAAAAAGAGGAACGGGTTAAGGCCGCATCTATATTGCCTAAGCGAAAACTAAAGTTTATCGGCGACAAGAAAGTCATGATCAATGCCATTGGCGATGCTTTGTACGCCGCCAAGATTATTTCCTATGCACAAGGTTTTCGTTTGATGCGCGAAGCGTCGAAAGAATATAACCTGTCGCTCAATTATGGCGATATTGCGCTGATGTGGCGCGGCGGCTGTATTATTCGCAGCCGGTTTTTAAACGACATCAAGCAAGCCTATGATGCCGATCCCGATTTGGAAAACCTGCTGTTCGCCGATTTCTTTGCCAACGCCATGAAACAAGCCGATGAAGGCTGGCGCAAAGCGGTGATATTAGGTATTGAGCTAAGCATCCCGACCCCGGCATTCTCCTCCGCCCTGGCGTATTACGACGGCTATCGCAGTGAAAAATTGCCGGCTAATTTATTACAGGCGCAAAGGGATTATTTCGGTGCGCATACGTATGAACGGATAGATCAACCCAGAGGCCGATTTTTTCATACCGACTGGACCGGGCATGGCGGTAAAACCACATCAAATACCTATACTGTTTAAATAAAGTATTTCGGGGTACGCTGCCTCCCCATAGGGCTCAATTTAAGAGATAACACCACGAAGAACACGAAGGTAAAAACTTCGTGTTCTTCGTGTCTTCGTGGTGAATTAATCAATCTGTTTACATATTATTTATTGAATATATGGATTTTCTGTTTAAGTTGATGCGTATGGGGGGGTTACGCTACTTCACCCTACCTTCTTTAAAACAACGAGGTACTACCGATGAAAGCCGAACCCTGTACGTACGCTATTTTTGGCGCCACGGGAAATTTGTCCCGGATTAAATTAATGCCGGCGCTGTATCATCTGGATGCCGCAAAGCACTTGCCTGAAGGCACCCGTATTCTGGCAATAGGCCGCAGACCGTGGGATCAGCAAAAATGGCTGGAAGAAGTCAGGCAGATGATTGAGGCCAAGGCTCCAGGCGATTTTGATGAAACCGTGTTCCAGCGTTTTAGCGCCCGCTTGTATTATCATCAAGGCGATATAAAACAGGCGCAGTGTTATACGGAACTGGTCGATACGCTCAACCGGGAAAACCAATTCCCTAAAAACATCGCTTTCTATCTTTCTATAAGTCCCTCGGACTTTGGCACGGTCATGGAGATGTTAAGCAATAACCGCTTATTCGATGAAGAACACGGCTGGCGACGGGTAATCATTGAAAAACCTTTCGGTTATGACCTGGACAGCGCTAAGGCTCTGCAAAAACGCATCAGTCACTATTTATCGGAAGAGCAGATTTATCGCATCGATCATTACCTGGGCAAAGGCATGGTGCAAAATGTGCTGGTGTTTCGCTTTGCCAATGTGATGCTGGAGCCGCTATGGAACCGCAATTATGTCGATCATATCCAGATCACTCATTCCGAAGAGATCGGCATAGGCAGCCGCGCCGAGTACTATGACAAGGCCGGAGCCATGCGCGACATGCTGCAAAGCCATCTGCTGCAACTGCTGACGCTGGTTGCGATGGAGCCGCCGGTTTCGATGGAAGCCGAGTCCCTGCGCGACGAAAAAGTCAAAGTACTAAAGTCCATCCGCCCTATCCCCAGAGAAGCGGTGCATGGGCATGCCTTCCGCGCTCAATATGCCAAAGGCCGTGTCGATGGCGAGCAGGTCAGCGGCTATTTACAGGAAGACGGCATACCGGCGAACAGCATTACCGAAACCTATGCTGCAATAAAGCTGTATATCGATAACTGGCGCTGGCGGGGCGTGCCTTTTTACTTGCGTACCGGCAAGCGCATGGCCAAGGCTCAATCGACTATTTCGATTTGTTTTCGCCACCCGCCGTTACAGTTTTTCCGCGGCACCGAGGTGCAATGCATGAACCCTAATTGGGTGCTGCTAGGGATACAGCCGGAAGAGTGCATCCGTATTGAGATGACGGTAAAAGAACCCGGTTTGGAGATGCGCACCCGCGCCTGCAGCCTGGATGCCAGTTTCCGCCAGCAGAATGAAAAAGCCATCGATGCCTATGAAGACTTATTACTGGATGTATTAAAAGGCGACCGCTCGTTATTTCTGCGTTTTGATGAAGTAGAATATGCGTGGCGTATTGTCGATCCCATCCTGCAAACCTGGGCGATTGAGCGTGACTATATTGCCACGTATCCCGCAGGTTCCTGGGGGCCTGAAGACAGTCGCCGCTTATTCGACAAAGAAAGCCAATCCTGGCGCAGCTCACTAACCCCGGAGTGTAACTAAATGCAAAAAAACAGCCGCTGGCACACTCTGGAAACCGCCGAACAGGTTGCGGAAGCCGCCTGCCGGCAAATTCTTAACACCGCAAAATCGGCTATTTCTGAACACGGCAAATTCAAGCTGGTTTTAGCCGGAGGCGGCACCCCGGAAAAAGTCTATCGACTGCTCGCCGAGTCCAATGCCGACTGGGCTAACTGGCATATTTATTACGGTGACGAACGCTGTTTACCTGCCGATCATCAGGACAGAAACAGCCTGATGGCAAGCCGGGTTTTACTGGACAAAACGGCTATTCCTGCGAATCAGATCTTTACCATTCCCGCCGAACTGGGCCCGGAACAAGCCGCTGAAAGCTATAGACTAACCGTTGCCGAGGCCGGTGCGTTCGATATGGTGTTGCTGGGCATGGGCGAGGACGGCCATACCGCCAGCTTGTTTCCCGGCCACCAACACCCGCAAGACGAACTGGTGCATGCCGTTTACAACTCGCCCAAACCGCCGCCTGAGCGCGTTTCGATCAGCGCCAGGGCGTTGAGCAACACGCGGGAACTGATCTTTCTGGTCACCGGTGCGAATAAACAGGAGGCCGTCAAACTGTGGCGCTCAGGATCGGATTTGCCGGTTGCGAGTATTGTTCCTGAAAATCCTGTCGATATTTATATTGATAGTGATGCGTTTAAGCCGTAGCTGATTAGCTAAGGGTTTTTACCACGCCGGAACCTTATCGTTCCCACGCTCCTGCGTCACTGCCATTAAGTTAAGCTGATGATAGTTATAGTTGAATGCCGTGGGCGCGAATTTATTCGCGCGACAGTATTAAAAAGCGCGATTAATTTCGGGCCCACGATAAACTTAATGGCAGGAGCCTGGGAACGAAGTAATAAAAACGATACCGTAGAACAAACGGCTACTTTGTCCAGGCAGTAGCATCCTGTATTATGTAGCTCTTTAAATTTATGTGCCCCCATACAAAATACCTATCTATCCAGATTCGATCTTGAACCTTTCACCTTGAGCCTTTCACCTTAAGATTTATGAATATCGGTAAGCTGTATATTATTTCCGCTCCGTCCGGCGCCGGCAAAACCAGCCTGGTTAAACAACTGGTTGCCGATCTGGATAACCTGACCGTATCAGTTTCCCATACCACCCGTCAGATGCGACCAGGCGAAACTCATGGTCAGGATTATTACTTTGTCACTGTCGCAGACTTTCAAGCCATGCAGGAAAAACAGGCATTTCTTGAACATGCCCGGGTTTTTGATAATTTTTACGGCACGGCGCAGCAGACCGTGGAAGAAAACCTGAATCGGGGGCTGGATGTGATTCTGGAAATCGACTGGCAGGGTGCGGAGCAAATAAAAAAACTGTTGCCCGACAGTCTTTCCATTTTTATCCTGCCGCCATCGACGGAAGTGCTGTTGCAGCGTCTCAGAAACCGGGGTCAGGATGATGAAGAAATCATTGCCCGCCGGATGCGCGACGCCGTTACCGAAATCCGCCACCATGACGAGTTCGATTATCTGGTGGTTAATGACGATTTTGCACTGGCGCTGACCGAATTGAAAAGCATAATCATCGCCAACCGGTTAACCCGGCAGCGTCAGCTGCATAATCTGCGGCCTTTATTGGCTTCGCTGCTTTCGTAGATTCCCATCGTTCCCGCGGCTCCGGCGTGGTAACGCAGTTAGAGACGCTCCAGCATCGCGTTCGGCACCAAAAGTAAGCGCTTTACGACTGCATGGACAGATATTTGCTCCTGCAATATCTGCATTCACCACATCCATGTGGGTTATGCAGATATTGCAGGAGCAATTGCCGAGGCGACGCTGGAGCGTTGCAGGATGCATTACTCCCACGCCGGAGCGCTCATCGTTATACACAAGTGTCTGCGGAACACCGTCATCCCCCCGCATTCCCACGCGCTGCGTGGGAACGAGGTAACACTTGTGTATAACGATGAGCGCCGGAGCGTGGGAACGATAAACCTTGGCTTGTTCTTCGTGTTCTTCGTGTTCTTCGTGCTCTTCGTGCTCTTCGTGGTGAAAAAACTCAAATAACCCCGTTTTCAATCACCGGCAATACCCAGTATTTAATCCCCGAGCCGGAAAACTCCGCTCTCAGTTGCGCCAATAATGAGGCTAATCCCTGTTCCGGCACGTACATTTGAAAACGGATTTTTTTCTGCCGTCCAGCGACCTGCTCAGCCAACGATAAGCCTTCATTTTTATGATCATGAGAACTGACCGGAAAACTGCTGAAGCCGTGTTCCGACTCCAACATCAACAGACTATCGACAACCGCTTCTTCAAGGCTGAGCGGCACGTTGAGTGTGACTAAATATTCCTTGCCGTTCATTGCTTAGCCTCCGGTGACAGTCCAAATAATTCAAATAGAATCGGCAATAAAAATAACGTCAAAAAGGTCGATGACACCAAGCCGCCAATAACCACGATAGCCAATGGGCGCTGAATTTCAGACCCCGGCCCGGTTGCAAACAGCAACGGAATCAGGCCGAATGCCGCGATGCCGGCGGTCATCAGCACCGGGCGCAAACGCCGGGATGAACCGACCAGCACCACTTTGGCCAAGTCCATGCCGGTTGCGATCAGCTGATTAAAATAACTGACCATAACCACGCCGTTAAGCACGGCAATCCCCAGCAGCGCGATAAAGCCGACCGATGCCGGTACCGATAAATACTCCCCGGATAACCATAAGGCAAAAACGCCGCCGACCATCGCCAACGGGATGTTGGATAACACCAATACGGCCTGGCGGACTGAGCCGAACGTTGAAAACAATAACAAGAAAATCAGGCCTAACGAAACCGGAACGACCACCGAAAGTGTCGCCGCAGCGCGTTGCTGGTTTTCGAACTGACCGCCGAATTCAACGGTGTAGCCGATCGGCAAGTCCACTTTTTCAGAAACGGCTTTACGGGCTTCATCGACAAAGCCTACCAAGTCCCGGTTCAGCACGTTGCTGGTAATGACCACAAAGCGCTGGCCTCGCTCCCTGCCCACTGACACCACGCCTTCCACTTTTTCTATTTTGGCAACAGCCGTTACCGGCACCTGCCCGCCATCCGGCAAAGTAATTTGCAGGTTGTCAAAAGTGGCGGTATTGCTGTCGCCGCGTAAAATTAACGGCGTGCGTTTAATGCCTTCCTGAACCACGCCAAGCTTCAAGCCTTCAATCTGCGCTCGCAACAGCGTTTCGATGCTGTCGCTGTCCAGGCCCAAGCGCCCTGCCGCGGATTTATCGATGGTCAATTGCAAAAACTGCATCCCGGCATTTTGCTTGGCGAACACATCGCTGGCGCCGGTTATATTTTTCAGTACATCCGCTATTTGCTGCGCTTTTCCATTTAACACGGACAGATCGGTGCCGAATAATTTAACGGCCACATCGCCGCGCGTTCCGGTCAGCATTTCCGAGACACGCATTTCAATCGGCTGGGTAAACTGAAAGGCAATGCCCGGCGTTTGCGCCATGACCTTCCGAATCTCATCCAGCAATTGTTCTTTGCTGTCCATGCGCCATTGCTTTTTAGGCTTGAGTATCAAAAACGTGTCGGTATCGTTCAAACTCATCGGGTCAAGCCCCAACTCGTCGGAGCCGACACGGGCGACAACATCAATGATTTCCGGAATATTTTTACGCAGGTTTTTTTGTACCTGAATATCCAATGCCACGGATTGCTCCAACGTAATCGACGGCAATTTTTCCAACTGCACGATAATGTCCCCTTCATCCAGGGTCGGCATAAAGGTGCTGCCGATCCGGGTAAATACCAGCACGGTCACGACCAACAGGGAACCTGCCGCGATAAATACCTTTTTGCTGTTGGCAAGACACCAGACTAAAGCGGGCTGATAAAGTTTTTGCAACTGTCTGGGCAGCCAGGGTTCTTCGTGCGACACCTCTTTCAACAAATAAGAGGCGATCACCGGAATCACTGTAAGCGACAAGACCAGCGAACCGCTGAGTGCAAACACAATGGTTAAGGCCACCGGAGTAAATAATTTACCTTCCAGCCCTTGCAAGGTCAGCAGCGGTAAAAACACGATAATAATAATCAAAATGCCGGATACAACCGGTGTGGCAACTTCTCGGGTGGCCCGGTAAATAACATGCAGTCGCGGCAGGCGCCGGGCTTTTTCGGCATGCGCCAGATGGGTGATCAGGTTTTCAACCACCACCACGGCGGCATCCACCAGCATGCCGATCGCAATGGCAAGGCCGCCCAAGCTCATCAGGTTTGCCGACATGCCCATGTAGTTCATCAAAATAAAGGTGAACAGTGCCGCCAGCGGCAAGGCCAGTGCGACAACCAAGGCGGCGCGCAAATTACCCAGAAATAAAATCAGCAGGATGACAACCAGCACAATGGCTTCCAGCAGGGCGTGCAAAACCGTATCTACCGCCTTGTCCACCAGATTGCCGCGATTGTAAAAAACCTTGACTTCAACCCCTTTAGGAAAGCCCGGACTAATCTCGGCCAGTTTTTTCTCTATACCGCCAATGGTTTGCCTGGCGTTAGCGCCGCGCAAACTCAGCACCAGTCCGGTAACGGCTTCCCCTTCGCCGTTTTTACTGACCGCGCCGTAGCGGGTCAACGCGCCGATTTTGATGGTGGCGACATCGCCGACGGTAATGGGAATGCCGTTTTTGTTATCGACCACGATAACCCCGACATCGTCCAGGGTTTTAATGCGGCCTTCGGCGCGGACTATCAGGGCTTCTTCGCCATCGGTCATGCGACCTGCGCCGTCATTGCGGTTATTGCTTTGTAATGCGGCCGTCAGTTGATCGATGCTGATATTTCTGGCCGACATCCGGATATTATCGGGTATGACCTCAAAACTCCTGACCATGCCGCCCAGCGAATTGACATCGGCAACGCCGGATACCGTGCGCAGTGCAGGACGTATCACCCAGTCCAATAAACTGCGATGTTCCATTAAGCTTAAGCCTCCGCCTTCCACGGTAAACATAAACATTTCGCCTAACGGCGTGGTCATCGGTGCAATGCCGCCTTCGACACCCGCCGGCAAGTTTCCCCACATCGTATTCAAGCGCTCGGCAATCTGCTGACGCGCCCAGAAAATATCAGTGCCTTCTTTAAAATCAACGGTAATGTCGGTCAACGCGTATTTAGCGATAGAGCGCAGCATGGTTTGATGCGGAATACCCAACAGCTCGACTTCGATCGGCGCGGTGATCCTGGCTTCAACTTCTTCAGGCGTCATGCCGGGCGCTTTAACGATAATCTTTACCTGCGTCGGCGATACTTCAGGAAAGGCGTCAATCGGAATATTTTTAAAGGCATAATAGCCCCCGCCTGCCAGCAGCACGACCATCATCATCATCATCAGCCGCTGACTCAGCGCAAAACGAATCAAGTTAGCCATTATTCATCACTCCCCAGTCCCAGCCAATTTGCTTTGAGCGCAACCGCGCCTTTGACGGCTATTTCTTCGTTACCGGTGAACTCGCCGCTGATAATAGACTCGTCACCCTGTTTGCCGACCACGGTAATCGGGGTCACCGAAAATCCCTGTTGAGTGCGGATAAAAATAAAGGCTTTGCCTTCGTTCTGGGCGATAGCCGTGTTAGGAATTTTAAAAGCCGCCTTGTCGCTGGACTGGATAATCCGGATATTGAGTCTTTGTCCGGGGCGTAGAGATGCGTTCCCACGCAGTGTAGGTAAATGTTGGGTTGGAAGAGCATCAACCCAACCTACTACCGCTCTCGCCAGAATGGTCTGGTTTTCCGGGTTGACACTTTGCCCCAACAAGGTGATTTTTGCGACGGGCGACCGGCCGGTCGCCCCTACGGCGTTTTCGACCTCGACCCGGTCGCCGATTTTAATGCCGTCCATGCGTTCCTGCGGGATGGCGATTTCCAGCCAAAGCTCATCAAGGTTGGCGATGCGGTACAGCGGCGCCATCATGTCGATGCGTGTTCCTGCAACCGCTAAGCGCTCCAGCACCACAGCGGCAATGGGCGCACGGACATTGAGCTGACGGGTTAAGCGGTGCGTTTTGGCAAGATGATCAACCTCGCCGGAGGTCATCCCGGCAATTTCCAGCAATTGCTTGTGTTCATCAGCTTCGGAAACAGAGGAATGATACTGGCTGCCGGTTTCCTGCCAGCGCCGCTCGGGAATCACGCCTTCTTCCAGCAGTTTTTTGTCCCGATTATAATTAATCAAGGACGCTTGCTGTGCCGTGCCCGCTTTCAGATATTCCCGTTGCAGCGTCAGCAGGTCAGGACTGTTGAGTTGTGCAAGAACCTGTCCTTTTGCTACTTTATCGCCTATCGCCACATTCATCTTATCGATGACGCCGGCCTGCGACGCGCTGACAATATATTCCTGCGTCGGCGGGATCACCACCTTGGCCGGGGCGGATAACACCGGAATTTGTGTAACAGGCTCCAGCTTGCCCAGTTTTACACCGAGGTTATCAATATTTTCCCGGGAAATTTGAATAATATTTTCAGTTGCATGGCTGCCGAAACCGACCAGACTCAATAACAACACCATTGCAGGACGGGCAAAAAACAGTCTCATGGCATAACTCCTACGGCCTGATTATAAAGCGCTATATCGCGTTGCAGCATCACCGCCCGTTGCTTGGCATTCAACACGGCTTGCTGGGTTCTGGACTGGATTTTTAACAAATCCATCAAATCGATTTCCCCGACCGAAAAGCTTAACTGAGTCATTTTTAAATGTTCTTCGGCAACCTGCTTTAACTCATCGGCAATGCCCAGCTCGACCCGATTCACTTCCAGATTATGCTCAGCTTCGTGATGCGCCTGTTCCAGATCACGGGACAATTGTTCTCGTTCTGCAATCAGTTTATTTAATTCGACATTAACGGCGGCAACCTGTGGCGCCAGATGCGCACTGCCTCCGAAAGGAACGGTAACGCCGATGTTGAAGCTTTCCGTTTGATTACTTCGAGGATCATTGGTGAACCGGTCACTGTTGATGCCAACCGCAACATTGGTCTGGCCGGAACCCACTAACTTAATCGCATTGAGTTCCGCCTGTTTGCGTTCAATCTGGCTGTTAATGGCGGCTAAGGCAGGATGATTTTGCTGAATCTCAGTTAACCCAACCAGCTTTTCCTGATAATCGCCGGGGATTTTAGTGATTTTAGTGATGCCGGCATAACGTTTGCGGGCATGCATTAATTCCGCTTCAGCTTGAGTTAGCACTGAGCGTTTTTGCAGCGACTCCGATTGCGCCAACAATAAATCGGCTCTGGGCAAGTCGCCCAACTCGACACGCCGCTGTACTTTAGCCACTAACTGATCGGTAATAGTAAGCTCGATTTTTGCCTGTTCATAACTTAAGTTGGCCAGTGCAATATTCCACAAGGCGCCCCTAATCAGCCCCGCCACTCGTAATTTAATCGCATCCGATTGTGACATTATGCTGTTTTCCGCTTGCTTTGCGACTGTTTGCTGCGCATCGCGCTGGCCCAAGTTCCATAACGGTATTTGCACCGCGGCATCGATATAATGCAAGGTGCCGCCGGTCGCTTCCTGAAAGCGAAGCCCTGCTTGCGATGCACCGGCTGTCCAGCTATCGCCGCGCAGCGAAAGAGCCGCCGCTTCTTGTTCCAGAGAATTAAGCCAGGTTACATCGGGGTATTTCTCCAGCGTTAAATCGACGACTTTAGCTAAACTCAAAGTTGCATCACTTTCAATCGGGTCATGATGTTCGACAACATATGCCGAATCGGCAAAGCTGAGTGTTATCGCCATCAAAAAAACAATATTCCCTAGCAGGAACTGAGGAATGAGCCTTCTGAAAAGGTTCAAAAAAAACATAGGTCGAGCTCGATGCGGTTTTATGACCGCGCTATACATAAACGATAGGAAAAACAATATAAGTTCTGCTGCCGAACCTATAAAATCAACAAGAATTATTGAACAGGACATGCGGAGATTGCGGTATTAAATGCGGCAATTTATGACTGCACATAATACTGTTACCGGCATCTGCAATGACATACGCCATCACATCAGACCTAAAATCCGATAGGAGCCTTTGGTGTTCAGGATGATAGTCACGGGAGATCGGGTTTTGTTTTCCCAGTACCAGCCGTGAGGGCCTTCGAAGGGAGCCGTCAAAGTACCGTTGGCTTGATTATCGGTACTCTCCTTAAAGCTTTTGAAGTAACCTGTCTTATCGCCTTGGGGTTCGCCGTGAAAATCAAAATAGAGTTTGGCTCCGTCAGTAGCCCATGAATACTCCAGCGATGCGCCTTTCACCAGATGGAATTTATATTCCAGGCCCTTCCCGGCAGGAATCATTATTTTGACCGAATCTTGCCACTGAGGCCGTTGTTCCTTTGTAGCGGTTTCAGTCGAGCCGGTAGATTGATTAGTTGCCTGTTTTTGATCCTGACCGCTTATTTCAGCGGGTTGCGGCGGCAGAACCAGAACCGGGCAAGTGATGGCGAGCGGTTGACCCGTTGCTTTTGTTTGTGCGGATAAAGCGGTTAATCCCATCATTTTGCCCATTCCGGTTGGGTCGATACCGTATTCTGCCGGCAGTACAGCCGATATTAAAATAAGGGCGGCCAATAGCATTGCAAATGCGGTGGCAATGATCAGAGATTTTAACGATTGAACGGGTGGGTTGATGTTATTCATGAATTTATCCGTTAATTAAATAGCCGGTTATTTGGTAGCCGAACAGAATCAGGCCGCCCGTCATTAAAAGCGTATTGGCGGCCGTTGAAAAGGTATAAAAACTCTTGTGCCTGCGCCAAAAATCGAGGGCAATCAAGATAAACAGCAAGGCAACAAACTGGCCTATCTCCACCCCGACATTGAAGGCCAATAAATTTTTCCATAACTCCGCCTGAGGCAGCGAAAAGTCCTGCAATTTGGTGGCGAGTCCAAAACCATGAAACAAGCCGAAAACCATCACAGCGATTTTTGTATTCGGTTGAAAGCCGAACAATCGACGAAAACCGCCCAAGTTATCAAAGCCTTTGTAGACAATGGAAAGCCCAATAATGGCGTCGATAAGAAAAGGATTGACCGCCATGTTGTTTAACACACCGAATAATAGCGTCAAGCTATGTCCCAAGGTGAACAAGCTGACATAAATCAACACATCCCGGGTGCGGAACAAAAAGAAAATCACGCCAATCAGAAACAACAGGTGATCATATCCGGTTACCATGTGCTTGGCCCCGATATAAAGAAACGGCCCAACGGCTACGCCCTGGTTTGCCAATAAAAAACGTTCGGTATTCGCGTCAACGCCATGAGCAAGGACACTTGGGCTTAGGAGAAGTAAAAAAAACGGCAAGCCAATAAGCCAAGCCGGTCGTTGTATTGGGGGTGTCATAGTTAAAAAATCCTGTTTCAAGTTATTGGGATAATGTTGCTTCGATGTCTATAGCTTAGTGCCATAGCGCGTCAATAGTGTGATCATTAAGAAATAACATCCTGCCGTCACTGACATTGAAAGTCCCATGCTCAGATAAAAATTAAGCCCCTTCTTTAGCAAAACAGGTAAGCTGATAAAAAAAATCAGGGAGGGGATGACTAGCCAAAAAACGCTGGTTGCCAAATCAGACACTTTCGCAACATCTTTGGTATCAATATAAAGCCAGAGCATCGCTAAAACGGATATGAGCGGCAGCGAAGCTAATAAGGCGCCAAGCAATGAATTTCGTTTAGATAGTTCCGATATCGCCACGATAAGCAGGCTCGTGATAATAATCTTGATTATTGTGTAGCTCATTTTGTGCCACCGTTATTTTATCCCCATCTTACTTTGAAAATGTACAGTTTTGAAACGGCAGAACCCTTTGCTAATCAAGGGCTACCCAGTACGATTTATCACTAAGATTAGGAGTAAGCTCAATGCGGTTTTGACCGCGTTAATGTAAAGACGCGATAAATCACGTTTCTACGAAACGAAGGAAGGCTTATTGAGCAGGAGGCGCGCGAGGGGATAACGAGGGAATAAACAGCCGACAGACAAACTGCGTCGGTTGCGGGGAAAAATTAGTATCAAAAGGGGATATTGCAGCATTAAATGCTGAAGCCTGTTGATGCAGATAGTGACTATTATTTGAATCCGCAACTGTATTAACTTGCTTACTTTTCATTCCGGCATCGATACCGACTATGATCCCTTCAGAACTGAAATCATAATTGACTGCATGAAACACAAGGGCATCATGCTCAACACCATGCATTTCAAGACCGTGGATATGCAGCCCAAAGTCTGAATTTTTCTCTCCGGCATGCGCATGCACCAACGGTGCAATCAGTTGCAGTATTGCCAGAAAAATAAAGAGAAATTTGCGTAGTGCTGAAAACATACTCACAATGCTATGCTATTAAAAAGCAATTAACAACTTGTTGTTTAATTATTCACCCCAATAAGGTATGAACCTGACTTGTTGCCTGAAGCAGCAAACATCGACCCGAAGAGTGCACGACAGGAACAGTCGGCATGATTCAACTGACTAAACTTGAAAATGTATGAACAAATATACCGGAATTATTGCTACTTTATTAATAGGTCTTTCCTTAACGTTAGGCGGGATGTCGGACGCGGATGCCAAACGTTTCGGCGGCGGCAGCTCTTTTGGCGGCAGATCTTCCTACAGCGCACCGTATCAACGCTCTGCAACCCCACCCGCTCGCCCTGCCAACCAGCAACAAGCCGCTACGCCAAACCCGGCCGCCAAACCTGCGGGGGCCGGTCGTAGCGGTTTAATGGGCATGTTGGGCGGTTTGGCGCTGGGCGGGTTATTAGGCTCGCTGTTTGCAGGCGGCGGCTTTCAGGGCATTAACTTTATGGACATCCTTGTTTTTGGCGGGATTGCCTTTTTACTTTACAAATGGTTTGCCGCTAAAAAAGCGGTCTCTGCACAGCGACCTGTCTATAACCGGACAGCCGATAACAACTATCAGGAGTCACCGCCAAACCAGACTGCTCAGGCCGGTTTCGATACGGATATTCTGTTCGGAAATAAACACAATGCCGCCGCATCCGGGTCCCGCGGTCAATCCGCTCAACAGGACGCAGAAGTTGGTGCAGCGACCGTTCCGGCTGACTTTGACCAAAAGGCCTTTCTGATCGGCGCCAAGATAGCCTTTACTAATCTGCAAAAAGCCTGGGATGAACGTGATCTTGCCGAAATAAGAGGCTTAACAACGGATAAGGTATTTGCCGAAATTCAGGATCAGCTTAAAGCATCCGGTACTGAGAACCGCACAGAATTACTTAAGCTGGAAGCGGAACTGCTGGAAGTCAGGGAAGTCGGCTCGGAACTTGAAGCAGTGGTACTGTTCGATTCCATCATGCGCGAAGACAGCAACGCCCAGGCTGAGCAAGTCCGGGAAGTCTGGCATTTTATTAAACCGAAAGTCAGCATCCAGCCCAAATGGTATCTGGATGGCATTCAGCAATTAGCAGATTAATTCAATTTTTACAAATAGGAGTGAGCCTAACAGGGTGCTCGACTAAAGCGCGTAAAATGCGGTTTATTTTCCTGCTTTCCGTGCGCGCCCGGTTAGCCTTACATTAGGCAGCAACAGGTAACTTTTCTCATGATTAACGATGCACTCATTTCGCAAGTAAAGACGCTCAGTGTCGCCGAGCGTATTGAGCTAATCGGGGCTGTTTGGGAAACCTTATCTCCTGATGACGTACCTGTGTCAGAAGAAGAAAAGGTTTTACTGGATACTCGTTTGGCGGACATGGAGCTAAATCCCGGTGATCAAAGCCTCTGGTCTGAGGTTCAGGCGCGTCTTAAGCGGCAACTGCCTTGAGTTTTACGGTCTATATTCGCCGGGCTGCTGAGCTTGATGTAGCAGAGGCTCAAGTCTGGTACGAGGAGCAGCAAATCGGCTTGGCCCCGCCAAATTCCACCACGAGTTAAGCGGTGTTTTGGCTCAGCTCGCCGAAACACCGCTCATCTATCCAATTGTGTACCGCAACATCCGGCGTGCGATATTGCATTGCTTCCCGTTCTTAGTCTGGTATCGCGTGGAAGATTCGGTTGTTACTGTTTTGGCTTGCACTCACGGCAAAGCGAACCCAAGTAAAATCCGGCGTCGGCTGCGCTAAGCACTGCATCCAGGCCAAATGGTATCCTGAATGGCATTCATATCATCTTTCGCTGAGTGCTGTGGTAAATAATTTTTTAGCCTAATTCAAGCCGCCTGTTTTTTCTTGTAACGGATCGATGAAATCACCGATAATGCTATCAACAGTGCACCCGTCAAGCCGGTTATAACCTCAGGAATATGATGGGTCATGCTGATCAGCATGATGCCCGCCAGTACCCCAATGGCATAATGAGCGCCATGCTCCAGAAACACATATTCATCCAGCGTACCTTTCCGCACCAGATAAACCGTCAGGCTTCGCACAAACATCGCGCCGATAGCCAATCCCAGCATGATAATGACCACATCCCGGGTGATCGCAAACGCGCCGATCACGCCGTCAAATGAAAACGACGCATCCAATACTTCAAGATAGATGAAGCTCATCATGCCGCTTTTTTTGAGCACCGCAACGACCTCTTCGCCTTCTTCCTCATGCTCAAACAAGGTCGCAAGACTGTCCACGATCACATATAAAATAACCCCTGTGACGCCTGCAACCAGCGCATCCAAACGGATTTCCCGGGGCAGGTAGTTTTGAATGATTAACAGCGGCCCTAATGCCATGATAATTTCAATTGCTTCAAGCTTTCCGAATGAAGACATTTTTTCTTCTACGTAGCCCAGCCAATGTAATTCCCTGGTTTCATCAAAGATGAACGAATAAAACACCATCAGCAGGAACATGCCGCCGAATGCCGCAATTTGTACATGCGATGCATCTAAATGTTTGGCATAAGTCGCAGTGTCGTTTAACGCCATATCGGTTACGCCCATAAATCCGATACCGGTGGCCGCCGAAACAATCACGATAGGAAACAGCAGGCGCATACCAAAAACGGCAATCAAAATACCCCAGGTTAAAAAATACTTCTGCCAGCGGTCATCCATACGCTTTAAAATTGATGCGTTAACAACTGCATTATCAAATGATAAACTGACTTCGAGAACTCCGAGAATAATGGCGATAAAAGCCCCCATTATTCCCCCCCAATAAAATGCTGCCGCCAAACAGACTGCGGTGACGAAAAAAGAAAGACGAAAATGTTGCATAGTGTACTCTAAAAGGTTAGTTATTTTTGTCAGGCAACTATAGGTGTATTTGATTTAAAATCAATATTTATAAAAAGCTGCGGTAGCTTTTCATTACTCGCAAACGACATCAGAACCCAAATATCGGTTAAGCGCGGAATGTTGGTAAACAGACGCTTAAAAGTCTTCGTGGTGATAACCTTTTAAAAGAAAAAAATCGTAAGCATTAAATTACAGACATACCATACCGATGCCAAAATGCTAGAATTACAAGTTTTCACACACTGATGCTTATGCCCTTGTTCCGGTTGGCTGCTTTATTGTATCTGGCGTTCTGTTCATCACCTTTATTGGCGGAACTTGCACAGCCTGCCGAAAAGGTTTCCTTGCAACTCAAGTGGTTGCATTCATTCCAGTTTGCCGGCTACTACGCGGCAAAGGAAAAAGGTTTTTACGCTGAAGAAAAGCTGGACGTCGCTATCCGTGAGCGTATTCCCGGCATCAGTAACATTGAGCAAGTTCTAAAAGACGAGTCTCAATACGGCGTAGCCGATACCGGCCTGCTTGAACAACGGCTTGCCGGCAAGCCGGTGGTGGTTTTGGCTTCTATTTTTCAACATAACCCGCTGGTATACCTTACCTTAAAGGATTCCGGCATAGTCAGCCCCTACGAGCTTAAGGGCAAACGGGTAATGGAAGACAGTTATGACAATGCGCCGCTGCTCGCCATGCTTTATGAAACGGATATCTCTAGCGATGAATTTACCCATTTGGATAACTCCTTCAACCCCGATGACCTGATCAACGGCAAAACCGATGCCATGGTTAGCTATCTCACCGACCAGATTGATTACTTCAAAAAGAAAGGCATCGAAATCAATATCATCGATCCCCGGAACTACGGTGTGGATTTTTTGAGCGATAATCTGTTCACCACGGAACAGGAAATAAACCGGCATCCGGAAAGAGTTCGGCGTTTCCTGCGCGCCTCGCTCAAAGGCTGGGATTATGCGCTCAAACATCAGGACGAACTGATCAGGATCATCCTCAGTAAATACAATCCCGGCAACCGGCTTTCTGCCGATCATTTGCGCTTTGAGGCGCAGGAAACGGTGAAAATGATTTTGCCGGAAACCGTTGCTATCGGTCACACCGACATCAAGCGTTTTCAACGCATCGCCGACACTTATCGGCAACTGGGTCTGATAAATTCAATAGATCATCTGGAAGGCTTTATTTACCTCCAGGAAAAGCACAGCAAGCTTGATTTCACCCCGGAGGAACAGGCCTGGTTGCAGGCGCACCCGGTTATTCGCGTAGGCATAGACCGGGATTTTGCGCCGTACGAATGGATCGACGCCAACGGTAATTACGTCGGCCTGAGCGCTGACTATATTGCCTTGGTCGAGCAGCGGCTGGGCGTGAAACTTGACATAGTGAAGAATAAATCCTGGACTGAAATACTGGAAATGGCGCAACACGGGGAGTTGGATATGATCTCCAACGTCAATAAAACGCCCGAACGCGAGCGCTATTTAATTTTCACAGAAGCCTATCTAAATACCCCGGCCATTATTATCAGCGATAGTAATAACGGGTTTATAGGTGCGCTGGATCATCTCAGCGGCAAGCGGGTAACGCTGGAAAAAGGCTACTTCATGCTGGAACTGTTAATGCATGATCATCCTGAAATACAACTGCTTCCCGCCGAAAATATTCAGGATGCATTGAATAGGGTCAGCAGCGGCAAAGCGGATGCTTATATTGGCGATGCCGCTTCAACCAACTACGCGATTAAAAGAGAGGCCATGCTTAATCTCGGTTTTTCCGGGGATACCAATTACAAAAGTCACCACCGTATGGCCGCCACCCAGACTAATCCCGAACTGGCATCCTTACTTGCCAAAGCACTGGCCGACATCCCCCAGTCTGAAAAAGACTCCATCCGGAATCGTTGGATGAGTTTGAAATACGAGCCCGGTGTAAAAACCGAAACCGTTCTGCTTTATGCAGCAGCGGCATTATTGCTGCTTGCTTTTATTGTCACCTGGAATATGCGTTTACGACGCGACATCAGCAAACGAAAACAGGTTCAAGAAGAACAGCGTATGGCCGCCAGCGTTTTTGCCAGTACGCAGGAAGGCATCCTGATTACCGATGCACAGCGCAACATTATTGACATGAACCCGGCGTTCGGCAGCATAACGGGCTATTCACGAGACGAGGTATTGGGCAAAAAGCCAAGTTTGCTTAAGTCGGGACTTCACGATATCGGCTTCTATGAAAACATGTGGCACGCAATCAACCGGCAGGGCTACTGGCGCGGCGAAGTTTGGAACCGCAAGAAAGGTGGGGAAATCTTCGCCGAATGGCTCACCATTTCCGCGGTTGCCGATCAGCAGGGTAAAATAACGCATTACATCGGCACGTCTTCGGATATTACCCAGCTTAAAGAGCAAGAACGGAAGCTGGAGCTCATGGCTCACTACGACCCGCTCACCGGTGTGCCCAACCGGATTCTATTGGCCGATCGTATGCATCTGGCCTTTGCTCAAACCAAACGTGATCACTGTTTAATGGCGGTGGGTTATCTTGACCTGGACGGATTTAAACCGGTCAACGATAGACTGGGCCATGAAGCGGGCGACCAGCTGCTGATCGAAATTGCCCTGCGCATTAAAAACGCCCTGCGCGAAGGCGATACTATCGCTCGTTTAGGCGGTGATGAATTCGTGTTTTTATTACTGGGGCTGGAAAAGGTTGAAGACTGCGAAACCACTTTGCATCGTCTGCTGGAAGTTATCAGCTCGCCTGTTTCCTTGAAAAATCAGGTTGTCTCGGTATCCGCCAGCATTGGTATCAGCATTTTTCCTGACGACTGGAGGGATGCAGGAGGTACGACCCCAAGGATGGGGGAGGTAGAGCAATGCAGGGAGCGATTGCCGAGAGCAATGCAGGGAGCAATTGCCAAGGATAACACCGACCCGGATACGCTGTTACGGCATGCCGATCAGGCCATGTATCGGGCCAAACAAGAGGGAAAAAACTGCTTTCATATTTATAATCTGGAGCTGGATCGTCAACTCCATTCGCATCGCGAGGCTCTAAACCGCATTGAACAGGCGCTGGAAAACGAGGAATTCGAACTTTTTTTCCAGCCCAAAGTCGACATGCAGCAAGGTGTAGTGTTCGGGGCGGAAACATTGATACGCTGGCGACATCCTGAACGCGGCCTGGTCATGCCGGGCGATTTTCTGCCGCTGCTTGAAAATCATGACATTATAGCCCGGCTCGATGCCTGGGTTATCGACAAGGCGTTGCAGCATATGGAGAATTGGCAACGTTTGGGCTTACAGCTCCAGATCAGCGTCAATATCACCGCCAGATCGCTGCAAACCGACGATTTTGTCCTGCAACTCTATTACGCATTTGAACGCCATCCTTCTATCAAACCGGGTCATTTTGAGCTGGAGATACTGGAAACCCAGGCGTTACTTGACTTATCGCTGACATCCCAGGTTATTAAAGACTGTCAAACATTGGGCGTACAGTTTGCCCTGGATGATTTCGGAACGGGCTATTCATCGCTGAGCTATCTCAAACATCTGCCTGCGGAAACGCTTAAAATCGACCAGACATTCGTGCGAAATATGCTCGAAGACGAGGATGATTTAGCTATTGTGCAAGGCGTTATCGGTTTGGCCGAATCTTTCCGGCGACAAGTCATCGCCGAAGGCGTGGAATCGATCGAACATGGTATCGCTCTTTTGCAAATGGGCTGCCGCCATGCACAAGGCTACGGCATTGCCAAACCGATGCCTGCCTCCGATCTTGCCGCTTGGGTCAAAGAATGGGAAGTGCCTGAGGAGTGGAAAGTAGCCCAACCATCCGCGCTGACTTAAGGTGATTTCCAATAATGAATCTACCAAAAGAATCGTCCACGAAAGACACGAAAAGCACGAAAAACCTCGCAACACGATTCTTTCGACTGCTTTTTTCGTGTCTTTCGTGATTTTCGTGGACTATATTTTTTTTCTATGCCGGACGGGGTTTGCAACCCCGTCCGTAACGTTTCACTACCATAATTATTAACAGATATGCCCTACAACGAAGACTTTTTCATCCTGGCCAAGCAGCTGATTGATGCCGGTCAATTTATCGACAGCAAAGGCTGGGTGCCTGCAACCAGCGGCAATTTTTCCGCGCGGCTGCCTGACGGCACCATTGCCATTACCGTTTCCGGCAAGCACAAAGGCCGGTTACAGCTGGACGATATTATGCTGATCGATAGTGACGCCAACTCCCTGGACGGTAAAAAACCGTCTGCGGAAACGGTGCTGCATACCTCGCTATATAAACGGTTTCCGGCGGTTCAGTCGGTATTGCATCCGCATTCGATCAATGCCACACTGACCTCGCGGCTTTTTAAAACCGAAATCATGCTGGAAGATTATGAGCTGTTAAAAGCCTTGGCCGGCATTGACACCCACGAAAGCCGGGTTGTTATACCTATTTTTGCCAACGACCAGAATATCCATCGTCTGGCCGGGCAAGTGGAACAGTATATGGACAAACACGGCGCCATTTACGCCTATATAATTGCCGGACACGGGCTTTATACCTGGGGCGGTTCGGTACAGGAAACGTTGCGTCATCTTGAGGCGCTGGAATTTTTATTTGATTGTGAATTACGACTGCACGGAGTCAAAAGACTATGAGCGCATTAACCGTTTACCCCGATAACCAGTCACAGCTTGGCGAAACAATCACCGATTTTACCGCCATCCAGGCCCGGCTGAATGCGATAGGCGTGCAGTTCGAACGCTGGACGGCTAGTTGTGAACTAGCCGCCGATGCCGACCAGGATACCGTGCTTGCCGCCTACAGCGATTCCATCGATCGCCTGAAGCAGCAATACGCTTTTCAGTCCGTGGACGTGATCAGCTTAAATCCCGATCATCCCGAAAAAGCCGTCTTCCGGCAGAAATTTCTGTCTGAGCATGTCCATGCCGATTTTGAAGTGCGCTTTTTTATCGAGGGTCGCGGCCTGTTTTACCTGCACGTCGCCGATAAAGTGTATGCCGTATTGTGCGAACAAGGCGATTTGATCAGCGTACCGGCCAACACCACGCACTGGTTCGATATGGGCGAAAATCCCCGCTTTAAATGCATACGTTTATTCACCACGCCGGACGGCTGGGTGGCCGACTTTACCGGCAGCGATATTGCCAAATCTTTCCCTACGCTTGATCAATACGTTGCCGAATTATCATGATCAAAGCCATCGTCACCGATATCGAAGGCACGACCTCATCGATTTTATTTGTAAAGGATGTGCTGTTTCCCTATGCGCGGGCAAACCTGGCTGACTATGTCCGCAACCACGCAGACGCCCCGCAAGTAAAGCCGCTGCTGAAAGATGTCTGCAAAGAAGTCGGCTCAGAATTGTCTACCGGGCAAATCATCACCCAGCTGATCCAGTGGCTGGACGAAGACAAAAAAGTCACGCCGTTAAAGTCCTTGCAAGGCCTGATCTGGGAAGCCGGTTACCGGCAAGGCGACTTCAAGGGGCATCTGTATCCCGATGCCGCGGCAAATCTCAAAGCCTGGAAAGCTGAAGGGCTGGATTTATATATCTATTCTTCCGGTTCGGTTTACGCGCAAAAACTGCTGTTCGCGCATACCGAATACGGCGATTTAACGCCGTTATTTTCCGGCTACTTCGATACCCATATCGGCGGCAAGAAAGAACAAAATTCTTATAAAAACATAGCCGAACAACTGGAAACTCCAGCAAACCAACTGTTGTTTTTATCGGATATTAAAGAAGAACTGGATGCCGCCAAAGCCGCAGGTTTTGAAACTATCTGGCTGACCAGAGAAAGTACGCCCGACCCGCAAGCCGAGCACCGGCAGGTAAATAGTTTTGATCAAATCAGCGTAGGCCGGAATAAGACCACCCACGCGTAGCGCGAGGTGGCGTTTCCGGCGGATCGAAGGTGTTTGCCGGAAAAGACGACTAGATAGTACGTAGGATGTGCTGAACAAAGTGAAGCGCATCTTTCGCGATTGATGCGCTTCGTACTACATGCCGGACGGGGTTTGCAACCCCCGTTCGAAACGTTTTGCTGGATAACCAAAGATGACCGAAACGTTCAGGGCGGGGTTACAAACCCCGGCCCGCTTGGTGGCAGGACAAGCGTTTCCGGCTTCCGATGCCGGAAACGCTCACCCTTGCTGTCGCCGGGCGGGCTTATTCCGGCCTACATCCGAGTCCGTCATTACAGCGACCTTGCCAAAATGGCGGTCTTGAACAGTACGTAGGATGTGCTGAACAAAGTGAAGCGCATCTTTCGCGATTGATGCGCTTCGTACCTCAGCACATCCTACTCACTACCTCCAGCGTATGTTGGCAAAGCACACACCTCGACGTCCGCCTTCCATAACTGAGCAAACAGCGGCTGCACTTTATCCAATGTGCCGCTGGTCCAAAAGGATTCCTCACCTGCCCTGGCCGCATCCGCCAACAGATCGACAACTTCAAGCCGTCGGCGAAGTTGCCGTGCAACGGCGGCGGCGGAATCTATGACAGCCACCCCTGATCCAGCTATCTCCTGTATCAGCGGCGCCAAAAACGGATAATGCGTACAGCCCAGCACTAGCGTGTCAGCACCCCGCTCCAGCAATGGAATAACATATCGCTCAAGCAATATCCGGGTTTTATCGCCTGACAGATCGCCCGCTTCCACTTGCTCAACCAGTCCTGGACACGCCTGGCCCACTATCTCGACATCCGTGCCGTATCGCGCAAACAACTTCACAAAATTATCGCCGGCCAATGTCCGGCTGGTTGCCAGAACGCCGATAACCCCTGATTGGGTATTCGCTGCCGCCGGTTTGACGGCGGGCTCCATCGCAATAATCGGCATGGAGAACCTTGAGCGCAATGTCGTTATCGCCGCGCCGGTAGCCGTGTTGCAGGCAACGACGATGGCCTTGGCGTTCCGGCTCACCAAAAACCCGGTAATCGCAATCGACCTGGCTTCGATAAACTGCTGGGATTTGTCGCCATACGGCGCATGGGCCGAGTCCGCCACATACAACAGATCCTCACCCGGCAGCACCCTGCGAATTTCATGCAGGACGGACAATCCGCCAACGCCTGAATCGAAAACACCAATGGGATTTGCGGCATTCATGTTCTACAACTTCACCGGGCGATAAGAATCATTTTTAAAACGGCGCTGCCCGAAACCAACGCCGGCATTTTTTGAATGGCTGAATTTGCTAATACATAGACGAGGCTGAAAAAAGGGGAAAATAAATCCCAATAACTCAGCCGGTTTTTTAATCTCGTTCTTTAATGGCACTAAATAATTTAGAGCGTTCTTTTTGCAGGTGTTCAGTTACCCTGTCCTCGATTTGTCCAGTATTTCAAAAATAATATGCCAAGTTTCAAATAGCTTTGGCATTTTCAACGGGTTTTGTATTGTCATAAAATATCATTATTAGTAGCCGAAGTCAGGAACGAAACACTATTCCTGCATCTCATGTTGAGCCGCCGCTGGTAGTTTCATTCTTGAGCAATCCGGTGTTAAAGCCGAACAATGCTCCCAGCCAGATGAATATCGCCCAAGCCATAATGCCGAAAGGCATGTAGCCCATGTATCCCAACAGCGGCATTTCGGCAAAAATGTGAACGACGTTGACGTAGGGAATATCGTATATCCAATAATTGGGGTTGGTTATCGGTTGTGCCGGATGGGCGCTGCCCCAGTTCCACAATTCCCAGAAAAACCCGTTGCACAAGGCGCTGAGCGCCATCAGCAAAGCAGGCCCCCAATTGCCTTCCGCCATCGCGGTGAACGGGTTCCATATGCCTTTTCTGATCAGTTGCCCGGAGAAAATTGCCAGCGGCCCTATCCACATCACCCAGAACAGCGGATAAGGAAAGAACACCGCGGCAAAAATCAGGAAAAAACCGCTCCACAACAGCAGCCCGCCCGGTAACGCTATTTTGGGGCCGTTACTATACCGGTTGACTAAACCTGGAACGGTATTAAGCAGGGTATACCACTCGAAGATGACAGGCCAGACCGTAGTATAGGCCGTCAAGTACAGCAGCACGACAGTGGCATGGCTAAGTTCCGGCATCGTGCTGTTGGGGTAATACCAGTTGCCCAGCGCAAAATAGTCGAAATACTCGAAATAGAACCAGCCGGCCAGCGAGACCGCAGCGCTGATTAGCAGGGTTTTGGGGCGCGCCGCCAGCAGAGAATAACCGCCGCTACGGTGATATGCCAGACCGTCCAACGCCAATATGAAGCCCCACCACAAGGGCGTGAAGGCGTAATACGCCAAGTCGCCGAAAGGCGTGACCCGCTTCCACATCAGCCACCAGAAAAACAGCGTTAGCGCCGCACCTATCCAAAACCACACCGGGAAATGCGCCGGAGCGGGCTTGGACGGAGGGATCGGGATAATGAAGCCGAACCATTGCGGGAACAGCAGGAAAAGTACGATAGCGGCTTCCACCAGCGCCAGCACAACGAAGATTATCAAATTGAAACCGGGAGGGTTCTCCACAAACAGCGGCGGAAATACGCCGAAACCGGGCGGCAAATGGGTTTCGGGATAGGCAAACCACGCCGCCACAAGCGGCAACACGATCGACAACAGGATCGGCCAGACCAGACTTTTCATTATTCGTAACTATTCAGCCACAGATCAACACAGATTAAACAGATTGCTTTTACCTAGTTCCCACGTGGCGCGTCACTGCCATTAAGTTAAGCCGAAAATAGTTATGGTTGAATGCCGTGGGCGCGAATTTATTCGCGCCCACAATTGTGACAATCTGTGGCTGAATAGTTACCATTATTCTTCTCCTAGTTGGTTATGTTGGAACTGATTTTCCTGATCTTCATAGCGGCTCCGCTTGCGAAGACGCTTATTTTTGTACATTCGACAATCAGCCATATGCTTAAGTTCTTCTTTGCCCGTGGTTTCGTGGACATACGCCGAGCCGGAACTGGCGCCGGCAAAGCCAAACCCGCCGGCACGCATGTCTTCAACTGCCTGCGCCAACATGCTCTCGACCCACGACACATCCCCTTGCTCGCAAGTAATGGCAAACTCGTCGCCGCCCAGACGGTGCGCCTGCGCCCTGTCGCCCAAGCGATCGCTCAGGTGCCGGGCAAACACGCGCAGTAATTCGTCGCCACGCTCATGCCCGAACCGGTCGTTGTAATACTTGAGCCCGTCCATATCGATGAACGTCAGGCTGCCATGTTGCGGCAAGGTTTCCAACGCCAAATCCAGTGCCACACGGTTGGGCAGGCCGGTCAGTGCATCGGTGCGGGAAATACGGTTACTGTGCTCCATACGTTCCAAGGCATATTCCTTATCGCGATAAAGCAGGGCAAACTGATAAGACAGCACCAGCGCCAACAGAATGACCTCTACCGACACCGAAAGCAGGCCCATGTGCTCAACATACAGAGTATAGAAGCTGAGACTGTTGACTGAAATCGACGTGATTCCCAGCACAAAAAACGTTCCAATGGCGCACAGGTAAAGACGCGCAGTAACACTACCCTCAAGCGAGCGCACAACGCCGGTAACCAGCCCGTAAATCAAAAACAGGCCGACACCGTAACGATCGATTTCCAGTGACCAGTGCGGCATGAGCATCGCCAACACCATCAGCCCCCCCAGCATGGCCAACAGCACCGCACCGGCTGTGTACAGGCGCGGATAGGCATCATACTGGATTTCCAGCAAAGACATCACGAACAGAATATAGGCGCAATTGGAAAACAGGATAGGAACGCTGACCAAATAAATCCAGTGCACGCCGAACAATTCCGGAAACACCAGTAGCGCCGTGCCGTTGAACAACAGGTTGCCGAGGATGAAAGTTGAGTACATTGCCGCAGACAGGCTCTGACGTGCAGTCGCTATCGCCGCGTAATAGATCATCAAGCCCATAAACATGCCCAGACAAAGCAACGTCAGAGCATTTCCCGGCTTGATCGCTTGCCGGTAATTGTCCAGTGTGTCCAGATAGGGTTGCGGATCAGCCAGGAAAAAAGGGGAATCCAGCTCGGTCAGCAGGCGATAGCGGCCGACGGGAAGATCAAGCTCACGCCCATGGCGCAGGAAAAAGGGATTTTCCTCACTACTCTGGATTCCACCTTGCACATCGGCAACCGGAAGTCCCTGCGCATTGAGGATGATATGGCGAAAATGCCCGATGGTACTGGTGTTCTTGAAATCCAGCACATGCCGACGGGCAATATTGATGTCAAAATCCACCTGCTGCCAGAAATGGCCCCCAGTCAATGCCACCTTGGCCACCGGCTTGAGTCCTGCAGCCGCGAGGCCGTTCTGTCCCTGGTAGACCCAGCCCTCCGGTACCTGATACCAGAGTCCGGCAAGTTCGCGCACATCGGCAGAACAAGCACACGACCACACCAGAAAGCATATGCTCATCCAGAATGTCAAGTTCTGGGACATATGGTTGAAGGGCAGTTGAATCGACAAAACTTTGCCATACTTCCTCACAAAGGAGTTTAAATATTTTAAGCCAAAATTAAAACCTGTCTAAGCATTTATAAAATGGAAAAGGCTGGAGTCTGTCTTACAAGGCAAACAACTCTTTCATCTTCTGCCCAGGACTCTCCGCTCTCATAAATACCTCGCCAACCAGAAAGGTATAGATGTCATTATCCAGCATCAACTGCACATCTTTATGCGTATGAATGCCGCTTTCTGTGATAATTATGCGATCTTCCGGAATATTGGCTTTTAAATCTAAAGTTGTCTGCAATGACGTTTCAAAGGTGCGCAGGTTGCGGTTGTTGATGCCGATCAGTTTGGTATCCAGCGTTAGCGCTCTTTGCAGTTCTTCCGCATTATGCACTTCTACCAATACATCCATGCCCAGTTTGGTTGCGATGTCTGACAGCTCATGCATTTGACTGTCTTCCAATGCGGCGACAATCAGCAATATACAGTCGGCTCCCAAGGCGCGGGCTTCATAGATTTGGTAAGGGTCGATCATAAAGTCTTTTCGGAGCACCGGTAGCGGACAGCGTTCCCTGACCATTTGCAGGTAGACTTCCGAACCCTGGAAAAACTCCTTATCGGTTAATACCGACAGGCAAGTCGCGCCATTCATGGCGTAATCCTGACCGATGGCGATGGGTTGAAAAATTTCCCTGATCACGCCTTTGCTGGGCGAGGCTTTTTTGATTTCCGCAATAATAGCCGGTTTTTTTGCCAGTACCTTGCTTTGCAGGGCGTTATAAAATCCGCGCGGGCTTTCTACGGTTCCGGCAATTTCTTCCAGATTGGCGATGGTCATGCCCAATCTGCGCCTGGCAACTTCTTCGGCTTTTTTATCGAGGATTTTTTTTAAGATGTCTGGCGTATCAGTCATGGTTTCTAGTCGTTTATGAAATTTTTGAATATGCGATCAACGCATCGAATTTAGCTTTTGCCGCGCCGCTGGCGATAAGCTGCCGGGCTTTTTCTATGCCGGCGCTTAAGGAATCGGCGATATTGGCCGCATAAATCGCGGCCCCTGCATTGAGCGCCACGATGTCCCTGGCCGCTCCGGCTTTATTGTCCAGTACCGATTTTACCATCACCAGGCTGGAGGCTGCACCCTCAACGGCCAATTCAGCCAGACTGGCGCGTTTAAAGCCGAATTGTTCCGGCGTAATGGTATAGCAGGTGACTACGCCGTCTTTAAGCTCGGCAATGGTTGATGGCGATGCAATGCTGATTTCATCGAGTCCGTCGTCGGCATTAACCACCAACACATGCTTGCTGCCGAGTTTTTTTAACACCTGCGCCAACGGTTCTACCCACTGTTTGGCAAATACGCCGATCAGCTGGTTCGGCGCTCCGGCGGGATTGGATAACGGGCCCAACAGATTGAACAGGGTTCTTACGCCCATTTCTTTACGGGCATTGCTGGTATATTTCATTGCGCCGTGATGTTTGGGCGCAAATAAGAATCCGACGCCGATTTCATTGACGCAGTGCGCGACCTGTTCGGCGGTTAAATCCAGGTTTACCCCGGCGGCTTCCAGCAAATCGGCGCTGCCGCAACTGCTCGAAACGGAACGGTTGCCGTGTTTGGCGACCTGCCCGCCGGCGGCGGCGACGACAAAGGCGCAGGTGGTGGAGATGTTAAAGGTATTCGCGCCATCGCCGCCGGTGCCGCAGGTATCTATAACATGGTCGCCTTTTACCTCCACTTTGGCGGCCAGTTCGCGCATTACTTTAGCGGCGGCGGCGATTTCATCGATGGTTTCGCCTTTGCAGCGCAGGGCGATCAAGAAGCCGCCGATTTGCGCGTCGGTGGCTTTACCGCTCATGATAAGCCGCATCACGTCGCGCATTTCGTCGGAGCTAAGGTTTTGTTTGTTCAGCAGGGCTTGCAGGGCTTGTTGTATGTGCATTCGGATTTATGTTTTGTATTTGAAAATTGTAAATAGAACGCGGATGACGCTGATAATTATGATAAACACGGATAAATCAAAAAATCTTATTTAATCATATTTATCAGCGTCATCTGCGTTCCATTATTAAAATCAGCTGTTCAATTCATCCTGCAAGCGCTGATAAATGCCGCCGAAGCTGCCGTTGCTCATCAATACAAAATGCCCGCCGTAGCGTGCTTCGAATTTTAGCTTGGCGATGATTTCATCCAGCGATGAACAGATTTCAATGTTACCGGCATATTTTTTCAGCTCGCCCAAGTCCCAGCCCATCGCTTCCGGCTGATAGATGATGGCCAGATCGGCATGGCCCAGTGATTCCGCCAGCGTTTTTGTATGAACACCCAAACGCATGGTGTTCGAGCGCGGCTCGACTATCGCAATGATGCGCTCCTGTCCCACCTGCTTGCGCAAGCCGTCCAGCGTCGTTTGTATCGCAGTCGGATGATGAGCAAAGTCGTCGTAGATAGTCACGCCATTAATATTTGCGATCACTTCCATACGACGCTTGACGTTTTTAAACTGCCCAAGCGCTGCTATCGCATCCTTGGGCAGGATGCCGGCGTGTTTTGCGGCAACTATCGCAGACAGCGCGTTGTAGACATTATGCTCGCCGGTTAACGACCACTCGACACGGCCTTGCGCTTGGTTGTCCAGCAATGCGTCGAACCGGCTGCCGTCGCTGTTGATCAGTCGGGCATTCCATTGAGCATCAGAATTTATCGAAGTCTTGGCAACCGGCGTCCAGCAACCCATCGCCAGCACGTCATTGATATTGGCGTCGCATTCGGGGCTGATAATAAGGCCTTCGCCGGGTACTGTCCTGACCAGATGATGAAACTGTTTTTTGATCGCATCCAGGTCGGGAAAAATATCGGCATGGTCGTATTCAAGGTTATTGAGGATGGCGGTGCGGGGACGGTAGTGGACAAACTTTGACCGCTTGTCGAAAAACGCAGAATCGTATTCATCGGCTTCAATCACAAAAAAATCCGATTCGCCCAGCCGCGCCGAAATACCGAAATTTAGCGGGATACCGCCGATTAAAAACCCCGGATTAAACCCCTGATGCTCAAGTATCCAGCTCAACATGCTGGTTGTGGTGGTTTTGCCGTGGGTTCCGGCAACGCCCAGCACCCATTTGTCCTGCAACACATGCTCTGCCAGCCATTGAGGGCCGGATACGTATCTCAGTCCCCTGTTAAGCACCGCTTCGACTTCAGGATTGCCGCGCGACAAGGCATTGCCGATAATCACCAGATCGGGTTTGCTATCCAGGTTCTCGGCCCGATAGCCTTCCATCAACACGATGCCTTGCTGTTCAAGCTGTGTGCTCATCGGCGGATAAACGTTTTGATCGGAACCGCTGACCTGATGACCCAGTTGCCGGGCAATCACGGCAAGCCCGCCCATAAACGTTCCGCAAATGCCTAAGATGTGAATATGCAATTTTTTGTCCTTAGTTGAGTTATTTGTACTATTCAGCGTGACGAACAGTTGCTTCTTCCTCAGGGATGCCTACATGGATGGATGTAGGTAGTAGAGCAATGCAGGAGCAATTGCCGAGAAGGTTAGGATGAGGGGATCAAAAAAGCATTTTGCCTTGCTTTTAGATTCCCCTCACCCAACCCTCTCCCACTGGAGAGGGCTTTTACGCTTCGCGCTGAATAGTTACAGTTATTTTTTGACGGGTGGTTTGGTGCCGGGCTTTTCTGCCGGTTTTCCGCCTGCGCCTTCTTTGGCTGCTGCCGCTTCTTCTATCGGCACTTCCCCCTCTTCTTTTGCCCCGGCTTTTTTCAGAATTTTAATGGCTTTTTCGTGGTCGGTTTTTTTGGCTCTGCCCATGACAGTCACATTTTGTTTATCCAGCGCATTGACATCGGCCCCGGCTGCAATCAGTAAATTTATGATGTCTTCATTGCCGAAAACCAGTGCATCCATTAACGCGGTCGCCCCTGAATTATCGGCAAGACCGACATCGGCTCCGTACGCCAACAAAGCTTTAACAATCTTTACATTGCCGTTGAAACTCGCGGCCATCAAAGCCGTGCGACCGCCGGCTGTTTTACCGTTAACGTCAATCCCTTGCGCCAGCAAAGCCTCTGTTCTTTCAAGCTTGCCCACCATTGCCGCCGCAAATAAATCTTTGGCATCTTCTGCATGAGTCGCTTGGGACAAGGCCAACAACAGGATTAAAAAGCAGTCTTTGTATTTCATACTGAATAGTTACTTGCGTTTAATGAAAAGTTACGATGAAATAATCAACACATAACCTATATGATCTAATAATGAACGAAAAAAACAAAATAATAGTTGAAGCCATGCCTCATTTCATAGAAGCGCAATCCTCTCCCGATGAGGATCGCTATGTCTTCGCCTACACCATTACTATCACCAACGTCGGCGAAATACCGGCAAAGCTGCTTCAGCGTCATTGGCTGATTACCGATTCCAATGGCAAGATCCAGGAAGTCAGGGGCGATGGGGTCATAGGCGAACATCCTTATCTTAAACCCGGCGAGTCTTTCCGTTACACCAGCGGTGCAATGATAGCGACACCCGTCGGCACCATGCAGGGCGACTATACTATGCATTCGGATGATGGCGATAATTTCCGCGCAGACGTCCCCAGATTTACCTTATCCATCCCAAGAACCCTGCATTAAAAATGTCTATTTATGCTATCGGTGATATTCAGGGCTGTTTTGATGAATTATTAAGACTCCTCGACACTATCTCTTTTAATGAACATACCGATCAACTGTGGTTTGCCGGCGATCTGGTCAATCGCGGCCCCAAGTCTTTGGAAACCCTCCGTTTTGTCAAATCACTGGGGGATTCTGCAATCACGGTACTGGGCAACCATGATTTACATTTGTTGGCCGCATCCTGCGCGTCCAAAATAGCCAATAAAAAGGACTCGCTGCTGCCGGTGCTTGAGGCGCCGGATAGGGACGAGTTAATCGATTGGCTAAGACATCGGCCGCTGTTTCATTTTAACGATGCTTTCTGCCTGGTCCATGCCGGTCTTCCGCCCCAATGGGATTTTAAAAGAACCCAAAAAATGGCCTTGCTGGCGGAACAGGCCTTACAAGGTTCTGATTATCAGGCGTTTTTAAAACAAATGTACGGCAACAAGCCCAATGTCTGGTCATCCAATTTGAAAGGTGTCGAAAAGTTACGTTTCATCATCAATTGCTTTACCAGAATGCGTTATTGCGATGTTAACGGCCGACTGGATTTTGTTAATAGCGGGCCTATGGGCTCCCAACCCAAAAGCCTTGTTCCGTGGTTTGCAGTGCCTAAACGTAAAAACGCCGACATGCGCATTATCTTCGGTCACTGGTCCACCTTGGGATATTATGAGGGACCTAACTGTTACGCCATTGATACCGGCTGTCTTTGGGGCGGCCAACTCACCGCATTAAGGCTGGGTGAAATGGTGCAGCGTTTCAGCATTGATTGTCCCGAGGCTAAAAAACCCCGCAAAAATAATCTGGCTGTGGCTGGTTAAACTAAAAAAAAATCAGTCGTAAGATATTGCTGGAGTCCAAAGCTTGCTTTGGATAATCACGAAACATCCAAAGCAAGCTTTGGACTCCTAATGTTTTCGTCTTTTCAGCTTCAAAAAACTGTAGCTGAACGCTGCATCAGGATCGTCCTGGATATCTTCCCGCTCCACCTCAGTCCACTGATCTGCATCAATCTCGGGAAAAAATGTATCCCCGGGGAATTCCTGATGTATTTGCGTCAGGTAGAGCGTATCGGCAACAGGCAGCATAGTCTTATAAAAATCCGAACCGCCGATAACAAAAATTTCTTCAGCATCGCGGCAACTCTCCAGCGCCTTTTCAATATCGTTAAAAACCAGACAGCCCGGTTGGTGGTACAGCGGGTTTCTGCTGATAATGATATTGGTGCGCCCCGGCAACGGCCTGCCTATCGACTCGTAGGTTTTGCGGCCCATCAAAATAGGCGCGCCCATGGTTATTTTTTTAAATTTTTTGAGGTCGGCAGATAAATGCCAGGGCATTTGATTATTCAGACCGATGGCCCGGTTGCTCGCCATCGCGACGATAAGTGATATTTTCATTTTAATGCAGTATTCTTTGAATAAATAAATTTTACCCAAGCATCATACTATGAAAAATATACTGGTTGTATTTACCGGCGGAACTATCGGCTCTATTGCAACTGACGGCACCATCAATACCTCCGATACCACATCGTTCAAATTGATCCGGCTGTTTCAACAGCATTACGAAAGTCACCGGCAAATCCATTTCGATACCCTGCAACCCCTACAGATATTAAGCGAGAACCTTGCGCCCGGCGCCTGGAAAACCCTCATTGCAGCCATAGAAGCCGCCCGACCCGCTCAATATGACGGTATCATCATTACCCATGGCACCGATACCCTGGCTTATACAGCTTGCGCGTTGAGCTTTTATTTTCATGCCGCCAAGATTCCGATGCTGCTGGTTTCCAGCGATTATCCGCTGGATAACCCTAAAGCCAACGGGCTGGAAAACTTTATCTGCGCCGTTGAGTTTATCCTGCAACTTAATCAGGCCGGGTTTTTTGTACCCTATCGAAACCACCGGCAAACCACCCAACTGCATCAAGGCACCCGCCTGACCTGTTCTTTACAGTTAAGCGGCGATTTTTTCAGCGTTCAGGGCAAGAGTTACCTGCAATTTGAAAACCGGCAGTTTTCATTACTGAATCCCCCGACACAACAAACGCCGGCCCGGTGTATCCCGTTAAAAGCCGATTTTTCCGACCGCATCTTAATGGTAAAGCCCTATCCAGGACTGGATTACACCCGGTTTAACCTGAACAATGTCGATGCCGTTTTGCATGACTTATATCACTCCGGCACCGCGTGTACATCATTGCAATGGGGTGAAAACTATTCGTTGGTTGAATTTATGAAACGCTGCGAAAAACAAGACATCACCGTTTATCTGGCTCCGGCGATTAAATCAGCCGATGCCTACCAAAGCACCCAAACCTTAATCGAACAAGGCGCCAAAACAATCTGGAATATGTCGATTGAAGCCGCTTATGTAAAACTGCTGCTGGCTTATGGAAATTTTGGCGATCAGCAGGAAATAATGGATTTTATGGGTGCAGATATTGCCGGAGAACACCTTTAACCACACCTGTGCAGACGGCGAATAATAGAGCAATCCGTTGGGCTACCCTAAAAATAGCAATGGCTGATGGCTGTGGGCGCGAACTTATTCGCGCAACACAAAATTAAAAAGCGCGAATAAATTCGCGCCCACAGCCATCTCTTAAATCCTTAACTTAATAGCAGTGCCCCATTGTCGCGTTGGAACCGGCAATAAAGCTTATTCAGCGATAAAATGATTTTGATAATCGTCCATGGCTCGCCTGATCACTTCATGCGCTTCTTCCCGCCCATAAACATTGGTTATTTCGCAGGAGCTCTTTTCGCTCGGCAACTGTTTGTAGGTCAGGAAATAATGTTTCAGGCGGTTGATATAAGACTCTGGGCAGTCTGATACGTCGTTCCATTGCCGGTAAAACTCGTCGCCTTTCATTACCGCTATAATCTTGTCGTCGGCTTCGCCACCGTCCAGCAAACGAAAACCGCCGATGGGGATCGCCTGTAAAAGAATATCGCCATGCGTCACACTGCGCTCACTCAAAACGCAAATATCCAGCGGGTCTCCATCGCCCTTGGCAACCGATTTTCCGGATTTTAATGCGGCATATTCGGCAACCCTATCCGCACAATAGGTTTGCGGAATAAAACCGTAAAGCGTCGGAACCGTATTGGAAAACTTTTGCGGCCGATCGATTTTAAGGTACCCGGTTTCTTTGTCGACTTCATATTTAACGGTATCCGACGGGACAATTTCGATGAAGGCCGTAACGATGTCCGGTGTATGGTTGCCCGGACTAATGCCATGCCAGGGGTGCGATTTGTATTGTATATTCATGAGTAATGATTCGTTTGCTTAAAAATGGGAAGTGCCTGTTCCTGTCTTGATACCGGGCGACCGACCGGCGCCCTAAATCTTTAAACAGAAATCGGCGCCTTGATATGTTCATGAGCCTGATAACCGATGACTTCAAAATCTTCATATTGATAATCGAATATCGATTCCGGCCTGCGCTTTATTTTTAAGGTCGGCAGCCTGAAAGGCTTGCGGGTTAGCTGCAAGTTAGCCTGCTGCTGATGATTCAGGTAAAGATGCACGTCGCCGCCGGTCCAGATAAAATCGCCTATTTCCAAATCGCACTGCTGGGCAACCATGTGCGTCAATAAGGCATAACTGGCTATATTGAACGGTAAACCCAAAAACGTGTCGCAGCTGCGCTGATAGAGCTGGCAAGACAGCTTGCCGTCGGCTACATAAAACTGAAAAAAGGCATGACAAGGCGCCAGAGCCATTTTGCCTTGCGCCACATTCTGCTGGGGACTAATACTTTCATCCGGCAGATCCGCCACATTCCAGGCGGAAACTATAATCCGCCGGCTGTTGGGTGTTTTTTTAAGTTGTTCGATAACTTGCTGAATCTGGTCGATATGCCGACCGTCGGGCGTCGGCCATGAGCGCCATTGATGGCCGTACACGGGGCCTAACTCGCCGTTTTGATCCGCCCATTCATTCCAGATATTGACATTGTGCTGATGCAAAAAGCTTAAGTTAGTCTCGCCTTTTAAAAACCAAAGTAATTCATATATTATTGATTTTAAATGAATTTTTTTGGTGGTGACCAAAGGAAAGCCTTCTTCCAGCGGAAACCGCATCTGATGACCGAAAATGGACAGGGTGCCGCTGCCGGTCCTGTCGCCTTTTTGATGACCTTCAGTCAGGATTTTATCGAATAGTTCTAAATATTGCTTCATGCGGTTTTTTCATGACTATTGGTTTTTAGATATGGTTAAAAAATTTCCCTGAATCTTGACGAGTACGTTTGTAGGGGCGATTTCAATCGCCCTGGGCGAATAAATTCGCCCCTACATAGACTGGCGACCACCCAGTCCATCCAGAAGCTTGATGAAATTCCGCTTGAGTTTGAAGCGGACGCGCAAATCGGCCAAGTAATCGCCGAACTCACGATTACGCTTTTGGGCATTCATTATCCCATCAACCTTGCGAATTAGCTTCACCGCATCGGCATAAGCGGTATTGTTGGTTTGATCGACGATGAGCGGGATCACTCGCTTATAAAGGGTGAGAGCATCGTCCGCGCGCGTCGGCTCCAATTTACCGGCCAACGCTATCAGCAGTCCCTGATTGCAAACGCCTGCATGTGCCGCCGCCCAGGCGGCATCAAGATCATCCTCCCACAAAGCGATTTCAACCCGCAAAGAATAATCAGGTATTGAAGGCTTAGGTTTCCAGCGAGTTGTAAATGCGGCCTCACCGGCAATGGCTTCAGCGACCAGCGCCAGGGCGCGTTCGCGCTGTCCGGGCCAAACACCGAGTTGCCCGGCAACGGTGTGCAGTTTTTTGTATTGCTCCAGCGACACCCGCTCCTCGAACTGCACCCAGGTCAATTGCAAGGCTTCATCGTTGCGCTTGCGTTGCAGATAAGCCGCCACCAAAAAATCCCGCAGCCTATTGTCCGTCGCTTTGGGGAAAGCTTGCAGCCCGCGTTCCGCCCAATCCAGCGCCTTATCGTCCTGCCCGGCCTTGGCCCATATCTCGGCGATTGCCAGATAGTGGTAAGGCAACGACAAATCGCGCGACTTGATCGCCACTAGATCTTCCACATCGCCGCTCGCCCTGGCCAGCGACTCCATGATGCTGGTGATATGAGATCGATACGCGTCGTAAGCATCGTTGCTGTGCCGTGGCTTAATCTTGGCCCACTCGGCTTCGGCCAGCTCCCGATAACGCCGCAGACCTTCCACGCCAAGCGTATCGCTGTAAGTCGCAGCGTCGAAGCTGCAAATCCCGAAAGGCGATGTCGTCTCTAAACGGAACAGGCGTTCCGCCAGTGCTTGCGGATCCGGCTTCGCCAACTCGCAGGCGCTGATATGCAAATCGCCAAGCGTCTCCACGATACTGCCGACCTCGCCATTCGAATCGTCAATCTGTTCCATAGCCTTTTCCACGCGTTCAATAGCGTATTCGGCCAGCTCGATCAACATCGCGGCACTATCCGGTGTAAGCAGTTCCGCCAACGATTCCACGACCTGATCGAGATTAGCCGCAAAGTCGCCGGACTCTCGCCAGTCAACAAAGCCGTGGATACGTGTTGCATGGTCTATCGCCCTGCGAAAGGCTTTAACGACATCAGTTCCCCCAGCCGCACGCTCGGCCTTGAGCAATAAGGATTGATACAAGCGCTCATCGCGCTCGGCAGTGTCCAGCAACAGCTTGACCAATACTTCCGGCGCTTGTGTGTCCAAATATTCCCGGATGTCGCGCCACGGATCGCGGCGTTGGTTTTTGCCGGATACTGCATCGCCGGATTCCCTCTGCTCGGAAAGCCAAGCTAAACCCACCGCCACGCAGTGCTTGCAGAAATAGCCATCCGCCGCGCGCGGACAGGTGCAGTCGTAGCCGAGACTGCCATTGTCGTCCCACAACTCGACTCGATAGGTTTCAGTACCTTCAACGCGGGCGCTGACTTTGTTGCCGGTATTGCGAAGCTGCCCCACCAAACCGGCAACAAAATACTGCTCGCCGCGCTGAAAAGCCGTCGCACCGGCCATCTTTTCGAGAGTTTTGTTAGTGATCAGTTTGTCGAACATAGTTAATTCTCAAATTGTTATTCCGGGTACCGATTAGCGTGCTAACCCAAAAGTCATCAGCATTATATTTTAAATTTATACCTTCACCCCGCCAACAAACCCCGCAAATTATTCATGGCCTTTTCCACCGTCTGACTTTGCAGATTGATATTGTCGATAATTTCCAACACGGTGCGGGTATCAACAATCGCTCTGACATTGGGATTAACGGCTTTCAGATCATAAACCGCTGCATCAATGTCAGCGGCCTTGGTTTGCGACTCACGAACGGCTTTTTCTTTGGATTTGATTGCCTCTTCGACAGCCGATATTTTTTCCTTATCGGCCTTATCCTTTTTCAGCGCTTTCAAATCCTCTTTCAGCGGCAATAATGCTTCGGTGAGATTTTTAACCTCTTCCAGAAACGGCTGCATGACCGCCTGAGCCTTTGCACGGCGGACTGCAAAGTCTACCGTCCAGGAAAAATCGCTGTCCGCTTCAGGAGTTCCGTGTTTGCTGAGCAACCTTGCTATCGAAGGAAAAGGTTTGCCCTGATTACCCTCTTGTTCCAACCAGTCAGCGATCAATGGCCTCGGCAAATCGGCATCATCTAAAATGCCGCCTTGCTTATCAAAGCCAAAATACGCCAATGTCGTCGGTGTTTTCTTGCCGACTTTAATTTGCGACAAATCGTAATACCAAATGCGTTCGGTTTTTTCACCCTTGGTAAAAAACAGCAGATTGGTTTTAACACCGGCTCCTGCCGTTGAAAACACACCGCCGGGCAAACTGATGATGCACCACAAATCGCATTCATCGACCAGCTTGCGCTTGGTTTCTACAAATGCGCTCTCATTGGTTCGAAACAACAAGCCTTCATCCAGCACAATGCCGCAACGCCCGCCTGCTTTGCCGTCCATCGGCATTTTTAGGTCGGCCAAAATATGTTGCAGGAACAAAACTTGGGTTGAACCGGTTTCAAAGCTGTAATTCTTTTGCGCATCCGTGCCTTCCTTGCCACCAAACGGCGGATTGGTCAGAATCACATCGAAAGTGGGCGGGGCTTGCTCAAACAAACCAGCATACGTAGGCCGGTTGGTTAATGTATTGCCGTGCCACAAATTCGGTTGATCTATGCCGTGCAGAATCAAATTGGCTAACGCGATAGGAAAAACCAGGTTCTCTTTTTCCCTGCCGAAAAAGGTATCGTGTTTCAGCACATCCAACATCGTCGCAGCAGGTGCATTGCCCAAGTTCCGGTTGATATGCTCAAACGCCACCGCCAAAAACCCGCCGGTGCCGCAACAAGGATCGTAAACCGTCTCCCCGGCTTGCGGATTGAGAATATGCACCATCCCCCGAATCACTTCGCGCGGCGTAAAAAACTGGCCGCCGTCGGAATTTTTCTCGCCCATTTTTAGCAGCAAATCTTCATAGACTTGTGACAAGGTAAAAAAGTGGGTGTCGTCAATATGGTCGATATGGATTTCATGCACCTTGTCGAGAATATCGCGCAGATTAGTTTCGCTATCGACCCGCACTTTTTCCACCGCCGTCATAATCCGGCCGATCACCCGCTGTTTGCGGCTGGCATTGCTATTGGGCAACTGAGTGTTAGGATCGACATCCAGACTGTGCAAATGCGGCAGCAGCTCGTTATTGATAAACTCGAACAGCTTGCCGTCGCCCGCCGTATAAAGCTGCTTACGCTTCCAGCCGATAGCTTGTTCTTCCGTCGCTTCTTTATCGGAAAACGGCGCCGCCCAATCCTGCCAACGGTACGGCGCAGTCAAGGCCAGTGCATAATCGTTACCCAAAGCTTCGGCTTCTTCGCGCGCCTTTTGCTCTTGAGCATCCAGAATGCGCAAAAACAAAATCCAGGTTAATTCCGGCACATACTGCAAGGCGCTGGCGCAATTGGAGCGGCGCATCACATCGCAAATGGCTTTAACGAATGAGGATAACGATTGCGTGGAAGCGATGGCTTTAGGTGTTTTAACTCTAACGGTGCTTTTGTCTTTTATTGCCATAAGTAGGGTTCTTTTAAATGATTGCTTGTCTAAGAAGCAGAATTTGTTAATAATGTTTGCAGCGACTAGAACACTCGTTCCAAAAGCGAGATTCACCCTACGGGGGACTGGTCGTTCCAAATTCTTAAGGCCAGCGTTGAATGACAACATTCCCGCTGGCCTTTATTTTTTCCCAAGCAGCCATTACCTCTTTCTCGTGCCATTTATCCGGCGTATCTTGCTTGTTCTCATAACGTCCAGCCATATAAACCAAAAGATCGGCCACCTGTAAAAAACGGCTATGGTGCGAGTGGGTAAAATACACCGTATCCAGCAAACGCCCCAGAGGCCGACCAAAATACATGGGTGTTTTGCCCTGAGATTTGTACTCTGAAAAATCAACAACCGCGTTAGTCACTTCATCCGCTTCATAATCGCCAAACACCAAGCCCAAATCATCAATCTTATCCAGATACTCGCAATAACGTTCCAAGATCAACATCAATCCTAAACGATAAGGCGGCATAGGGTTCGCGTACTTATTGCAATGACGGGTAACATTGATACAGACCAAGCGGACAGGAATATGGTTATTGATGACAAAATCGGCTACATCGCGAAATACCTGCACCCTATCTTCCATCTTACGGCCTTTGGCGCTCCCCTTACCGTGGAACAACTCCTTGCCGTGAAGTTCGTTATGCACGTTTAGCGAACTGGAACCAAAAAAATCAAAAGCAATTTTAGCTAACGTGTCTTCAAACTCTAGCGCCTTACTATCGGGAATCAGCAGACCACCAATAAAAAAGTGCGGATTCTCGGCAGTGTGTTTGTTTTCATCGAAATAGCACAGATGCATTGATCATTCCTTCAAAACATCAGACTTGAGATGCAGTTTAATTTCTTCAATAGATCTATTCATATTTCCTTTTTTTCGAGTTTCTTTTTAGCGCTCTCGATTTGCTTAATGCTGGAATCCGGTGTCGGCAAGGCTTCGGGCATAGTGCCTCCTAATTCTTTAATGGTCTGTCTCACTTTTTTGCCTACCTCAAGATGCGTTTGATTAGCCTGCCGCTTACCGCTCACTTGGTCGCGTTTGAGTTTCTCTTCGGTTTGCGTGGCGCGAAACAGATTAGCCGCCAGTTCAGTGCTGCCCATGTGATCGAGGATTTTCTGGCTTTTCTTCAGGCCTTTACGGGCATGAATATCTTTCGCACCAAGCCCGCCATACAAGCCCTTATAACCATGATCCTGAAAAATGGCATAATCGAGCGGAGTTTCCACACCGGCATCTTTTGCGGCAGCGGCTAAATACTTGTTATGCGTTGCCAGTTCATTGCGGATAGCCAGACGTTTATCTTCCTCGGAAAGCCGAGCATATTGTTCATCATCCGCCAACTCTTGGCGACGGGTCTGCATCGCAAAATAAGTCTGACCATTGGCAATAACCGGTTTGGCTGGATCGCCGTTTTGCACCACCAGATAGCAGGCGTAGCGCGATAGTTTGACATCCGGAAGTTCACGTTTAGCACCGGAACCAATTTCGACCATTGCGAGGACATCCTCGAAATGGTCTTCGACTACTTGATTACTGTTACGGCAAGCCTCCTTAGCGCGCTCTAGTACAGGAAGGAAATGGCGATACTCAGAATAATCCAATACCTTAGCTAATGGTCTTGCCAACCAATACTCATTGCCCTCTTCATCTTGTTGGCGGATGCTGTCGAAATTGGCGTGATGTTGTTCCAAAATGCGTTTGTTAGTCATGACAGTGCTCCTTGGCAAGTTTCATTGTGTTGATAGAGAATCGAAGGCTTGAGCAAGCAGGCGATCAGGAATTCTATTAAGATCATTCAGCTGTTTTTGAATCGCGTATTTAACCGGCTTTAACGCTGCCAAGGCTTTAGACACCCGAAGCTGTTCCGGGTAAGGCGGCAGCAAAATCGAACCTTCCGCCAATCGATTAAACAGCATCCGTTCCCGTACCGCGCCGCGCGCTAATGAATTGATGCATTGCTCGCCATAAGGCGACCTGAGCCAATAATAAAACCAGCGCGAATCGACCAGCCCGGCTTTGCCTTGCAAGGCGACATAATCCGGGCTGGTGATGCCGGGTTCATCGTCGTCATCGACAAAGGCAATCGAGCCGATCAAGATACGCATCGGGTTATAAAAAACCGTGCCGCAAAATACCGGCTTATAGCGTTGCGGATGTTTGCCCGGCGGTTCTTTGGCGGGGGCCAATCCGCCACGGGTTGCGCCCAATACGGGATAGTCCGCCCAGGTTTCGCCTATGCCTTTTTTGATTTCTCCCAACACCTCGCCCAAACGGGTTTCGATGACCGATGACTTTTCTATGCTTTCGCGGATAGTGGCATTCGCCAGATTGACGAGTTCCTGTTGTTGCCATTCCAAAGCCTTGCGGGCGGTTTCTACTTCGGCGAGTTGGGTTTTGAGCTTTGCGGCAATTTGGCGCTGTACAGCAATAATTGGATACGGAATAGAAAGGCTATTAATCCTATCCTTATTCAGAAGAGACGCACCCATACTATTTTTTGTGGAATCTTTAAGCGCAGCCACTGGAAGCACCAAAGACAAATAATCAAGGTCAATTTCTGCGATTACAGCGCTTTCTGAATCAAAAGCTGCTATGGCTTCATTGGTATACAAATTTTCACCAGCAAAAGCCACTCGACCAACAGTAAGCTTAAAACTAAATAATAAGCTTCCTTTCAATATGAGCTTGCAATTTGAATGAATTACTCCAGAGTCGGTTAGCTTTTCGCTAGTCGAATGGATAAACGATTTGCCATTCATGTCTCTGATAGAAACCCACAAATGAGGGCCACCAAAAAATTCTGGATTTCCTCTACTTGGTGTTCCACCAATTTTTATATCAGGAAACAAATCCCCGATTTTTGAATAGTTGATACTCATACCCCAAACAACCTTTGTTTAGCATCCAAAATCACCGCCGCCGGTTGTCCCCATTTTTTCAAAGCCGCCAAACCACCCGCCCGACTGATTTCCGGCACTTGCCAGAGCGAATCTGATTCCAATGCCTCGGTGCCGCCCAAACCAAACTGATGGCCGAAACCTTTCAGCACTATCGAGGTATCAGTCGGCATCGCGTCGAACCAGGGCAGGTTTTGGTCGACATAACCCTGGCCTCGCTCCTGCCGCTTCAAAGCTTGGGCACGGTAACCGTGGTGGGCAAACATATCGTAATAATCAAAATCCTGCATGTCTTCCAGTTCCCTTAATACTTCCGGCGAGTAGTTTTCGCCCAGCAAATGATCAATCAAGTCGCGGCGTTTTTTGTTTTCTATCCACAGTTGCCGGAAATCCCGCAAGTTGCTCGCTTCGCGCAGCACCCGTTGCAGCATTTCCCGGCAATATTCGTCTATCGGGATTTTCACATCCCTGCCTTCGCGGCGGGTCAGGATAAAACGACCTTCGGAGTTGACGGTGACGATTTGCCCGTCAATTTGAATCACCGGCGATTCGTCTCCTTCCTCACCATCATCCCCGCCGTCTTCGCCACCGCCAGTTGTTTTTTTCTTTTTGCCTGAACTGTTCGCGGTAATGAAATCGGTGCCGAATAAATCGGTTACGCCGGTGTAGTCGTACAGCCAGAATTTGTATTTTTGCGTGACTTCGTCAATACGGGTGCCGCGGCCGACCATTTGATAAAATAGGATGCTGGATTCCAGGTAACGGAAAAACACCACCGCATTGAGCCGTTCTATATCAACGCCGGTCGCCAGCAAATCGACGGTGCAGGCGATAAAAGCGCGTTCGCCGGAACCGCGCATCGGTTCGATCATCTCGCGCCCGCCGTTGGCGGTGCCCATACATTTGAACGCGTAATATTCTTTGGCTGGCCTACCCTGTTGTTTGCACCATGCACTGTAAAGATTATTCATCTGCATCGCGACACGGTCGGCGTGGAGTTCACGGGTACAGAAAATAATCACTTTTTGCTCGGGGCCGCCATGCAGGCAAAGCTGCTTGAACAAATCCTCGCACATGGCAGCGATGCGTTCCGGCATCAGTAGTTGGCTGTCAAACTGTCGGGAAGTGTATTGGTCTTTGATTTCTTCCTGCTTGATTTGCCTGCCGGTTTTGGCATCAACCGGCTTGGCTTTAAGCACCTCGTCGCTGCTGAAGGTTTTGCCGTCTATCGACGCGCGGCGTTTGACGATTTCGCAAGCGGCCAGATAACCATCTTCCTGTGCTTGTATCAGGGAGTATTCGTAAACCGGTACGCCAAAGTATTTAAGGTTGTTGGCGGTGATCAGCGTATCTTCTTTGCTTTGCTTGTTGGATTCGCGAAGTTCGCGGGGCGTAGCGGTCAAGCCGATCTGTATGGCATTAGGATTGCGCAATAGCACTTCCGACCAGCGGCCCCAGGCGGAACGGTGGCATTCGTCAATGATAATAACGCTGAAGGCATCTATCGGGTAATGTTTGCTGAGAAAACTGATGGCATCGTTTTCTTCATCATCCAGTCCTAAGGTTTGGTAAGTCGCGATATGAATACGGGCATTTTTGGCGCTGTTTTCGCCCTTGCTGTGGGTGACGAGTCGGGCATTGTCACCGAAGACTGCTTTGAGCTTGTTATAACCCTGTTCGCGCAGCTCGTCCCGATCACACAGAAACAAGGCCGGTTTAGGCAATCGCTGAGCTTGGTGCAATCGCCACAACAGGTTTGCGGCAATGACGGTTTTACCGGCCCCGGTGGCTAATGCCAACAACACCCGGCGGGGTTGTAGGTTTTGTTCACAACGCAGAATCTTTTCAAAACAGGCACGGATCGCAGCATCCTGATAATAACGGGATTTGGGATAAGCCGGACTGTCTGCCATGAATAACAAGGCCGATTCGGGTTTGGTCAGATCAATCCCCGTATCTTTAGCATAACGGACGGTTAAGTCATCATGGCTGGGGAAATGGTCTTTTAGTGAATGCGGCCCGGTTTGCAAGCCGCTGGTTTTATCGTACTCGCCGTATAAATGGCCGTTGGTGGCAAACACGTACTGAACGCTAAAGCGGCTGCATTCGGAATAACCTTTGGCTTGCTGCATGCCTTTGAGCGGGTCTTCCGATTGTTTTTTGGCTTCCAGTACGCCGACCGGTAACGGCTTGGGCATGTCGCCCGCTTTTACGCAAAGCAGGTAATCGGTGCGACCGCCGCCAGCACGTCTGCGGCCTTTGTGGCCTATGGCTTCGACCGGAGCAGGTGTTTCCAGTTTGAGTTTTGAATGGTCGTCATAGCCTTTTTCCCGTAGCACCGGATCGATCAGATAATAGCGGGTTTCTTGTTCGTTGTAGCTCATGGTATTTCCCTATTGATGGGGTTCCTTACGAACTGATTGACTCGGGGCAGGCAAGCAGACTACCTCCCGCCCGGTACACACTATTTTAAATTTCTTGTCGATTTAGTAGTTGAGTCACGGATGAACACGGATTTTCACAAATGGGCAACGAGTTACATCAATTCTTTTCGGTACCATTTAGGTGAAGCACTAATATATCTTAACATATTGTTTTATAATTATTTATATATAGCCCTGTAGCTAACTAAAGTCTTGGGGTTTATTGGTTTGGAATGGTTTTTTATGTGCAAAATAAAATAACCCAGCACCAATCAAGATCATCGGTGTTGACAGTATCTGCCCCATGGTCAGCCAGTCCAAGGCCAAATAACCTAATTGCACATCCGGCATCCTGAAAAACTCCACAAAAAACCTAAAGCAGCCGTAAAAAAATAACGCCATGCCGGTCGTAGCCATAACCGGTCTTGGTTTGCTGGAATAAACCCAGAGTATGACAAACAACACAACGCCCTCTAAAAAGGCTTCATATAATTGCGAAGGATGACGGGCGAGAGGACCGCCGGTAGGAAAAATCATGGCCCATGGCACATCGGTGGGTCTGCCCCATAATTCGGAATTGATAAAATTGCCGATACGTCCGGCTCCCAAACCGATAGGCGCCAGCGGCGCGATAATATCGGTCAATTGCAACATGCTGCATTGCTGCTTTTTGGCGAATAACCACATCGCAATAAAAACACCCAACATGCCGCCATGAAAAGACATGCCGCCCTGCCATATTTTAATCAGGATAAGCGGATTACTGAGAAATTCTTCAAAATTATAAAACAGGATATAACCAATCCTGCCGCCCAGGATGACGCCGAATGCACCGTAAGTCACCAGGTCTTCTATGGCTTCCGGTTTAATCGGCGACCAGGGCTGTTCGGCGCGTTTTTGCCCTAAAAACCACACGGCGGCAAAACCGATTAAATACATAAGGCCGTACCAGTGAATCTTTACCGGTCCTAAACTTAAAGCGATGGGATCAATTTGCGGAAAATTCAACATAATTAAACGTCCAGATTAGTAACATCCAATGCATTCTTGACAATAAAATCCCGTCGCGGCTCTACCACATCGCCCATCAGCGTGGTAAAAATCTCATCGGCGGCAATCACGTCTTCTATTCTTACTTGCAGCAAGCGTCGGTTATTTGAATCCAGCGTGGTTTCCCACAGCTGTTCCGGATTCATTTCACCCAAACCTTTGTAGCGTTGGATATGCTGGCCTTTTTTGATTTCCTTCATCATCCACTCAAAAGCCTGTTTAAAGTTGCTGACCGGCTGCTGTCTTTCACCCATTTGCATAAATGAGCCTTCGTTAAACATACCCGCAGTGTCAACTGCATATTGCGCGATTTTGTGGTAATCCTTGCCGTTGAAAAAGGTCGACGGCAAGACAAAGGTTTTGGTTATTGCGTGCAATCGCTTATTAACCACGACAGAAAAATCATTAGCCGTTTTGTAGTCCAGTTCAACAGTGTATATCGCCTTACTGTCGCAATCGGTCAGTCTTTGTTCCATATCGGCAAACCAGGCGGCAAGCTTTTGTTGATCCTGCTTGAGCTCGTCGCTGATCACATCCATATAGGCAAACTGCTCCAGAAAAATCTCGTCATAACGTCTGGATAAACGATTATTGATACCGGCTATTTCGGTAAACAATTTAGCCAGTTTTTCCAGGCCCTGCCCCTGAATTGGCGGCGCTGACGCATCGGTAAAAAGTTGGGCCTTATCCAAGGCGAGCTGAATCAGGTATTCATTCAACTGGGCATCGTCTTTAACGTAATGCTCTTGTTTTCCTTTTTTAACTTTATACAACGGCGGCTGGGCAATATAGATATAACCTTTTTCAACGATCTCGGGTAATTGGCGGTAAAAGAACGTCAGCAATAAGGTTCTGATATGCGATCCATCGACATCCGCATCGGTCATGATGATGATACGGTGATAACGCAACTTAGCCAGGTTGTACTCGTCCTTGCCTATGCCGCAGCCTAACGCGGTAATTAACGTTCCAACTTCTTCCGAGGAAATCATTTTGTCGAATCGGGCTTTCTCCACGTTAAGAATTTTCCCCTTTAACGGCAGTATGGCTTGTGTGCGACGGTCTCTGCCCTGCTTTGCCGATCCGCCCGCAGAATCCCCTTCCACCAGGAACAGTTCGGACAACGCGGGATCTTTCTCCTGGCAATCCGCCAGTTTTCCCGGCAATCCGGCAATATCCAGCGTGGTTTTACGACGCGTCATTTCACGGGCTTTACGGGCCGCTTCTCTGGCACGGGCGGCATCGACAATCTTGCCGACGATGGCTTTGGCTATTTGCGGCTTTTCCAGTAAAAATTCCTGCAACTTCTCGTTCATGGTCGATTCGACCAGCGGTTTAACTTCCGATGAAACCAGCTTGTCTTTGGTTTGCGAGGAAAACTTCGGGTCAGGCACTTTAACCGAAAGCACTGCCGTCAAACCTTCCCGTGCATCATCGCCGGTCGTCTGCACTTTCTCTTTTTTGGCCAAACCGCTGGATTCGATGTATTGATTGATGGTTCGGGTTAAAGCGCCCCGGAAACCGGCCAAGTGGCTGCCGCCGTCACGTTGGGGAATATTGTTGGTGTAGCAAAAAACATTCTCCTGGTAGGAATCATTCCACTGCATCGCAACTTCGACGGTAACGCCCTCCTTTTCCGCTATAAAGTGAAATACTTCCGGGAATAGCGGTGTTTTGTTTTTATTGAGATGTTCGACAAATGCGCCTATGCCGCCTTCAAATTCGAATACATCCTGTCTGTCCGTGCGTTCGTCTTCCAGGCTGATGCGTACGCCGGAATTCAGGAAGGATAACTCTCTGAGTCTTTTTGCCAGGATGTCGTAATGAAACTCGACATCGGTAAATGTTTCCGTGCTGGGTTTGAAGTTTATCAGGGTGCCGGAGCCTTCGGCAGGCCCTACTGCGGCCAATGGAGCGACCGGATTGCCCATGCGATACTGCTGTTTATAAAGCTGACCATTCTTGCGAACTTCAAGATTCAACTCCTCGGATAATGCATTGACAACCGATACCCCAACACCGTGCAAACCGCCGGAAACCTTGTAAGCATTATCATCAAATTTACCGCCGGCATGCAGTACCGTCATAATGACTTCCGCCGCCGATCTTCCCTCTTCTTTATGGATATCGACCGGGATACCCCGACCATCATCAGAAACAGAGACCGAGCCATTGCTGTGAATAATCACCCTGACCTCTTTACAGTAGCCGGCTAAGGCCTCATCAATCGAATTATCGACGACTTCAAAAACCATGTGATGCAACCCGGAACCGTCATCCGTATCACCGATATACATGCCCGGTCTTTTTCTTACGGCATCCAGCCCTTTTAACACTTGAATATTGGTGCTGTCATATTCAGACCCGGCAGTTGTTACAGCGACCGTTTGGCTTGACGTTTCGACAACTTGATCAATGGAGTTACTCATGATTGCTTTTTTTCCTATTGGTTGTGAATGTTCCACGTGGAACATTACACGGGTTTTATGGTGCCATGTTCCACGTGGAACATTTTGTAATTTTTTATCTGACTTAAATCGCCAAAATCCTGTATTTCTGTAGCCGTTATAAACACCTGACATGCCATCTCTGACAAATAGTGCAATAATTTAGCACGGTTAACTACATCGAGTTCCGCCGCGAAATCATCAATCAATATGCAGCCGGTCTGGCTCCGTTCATTGGCAAGCAACTGAACCTGCGCCAATTTCAAGCTCATGACCAATAATTTTAATTGACCGCGTGAAACAAAATCCTTTGCTAACCGGTTATTGACCAACAATTGAAAATCCCCGCGATGCGGTCCGCTATGCGTAAATCCATAACGCAAATCTTTATCCTGATCTTCGATTAAGACCCGGCTAAATTCCTTAGCCGTGCCCCATCCGGACACAAGTTTTAAGTCGATTCCATCAAGTGAGAGAAATCTGCCGATAATCTCGATAAAAACAGGCTTGAATTTTTTTAAATATTGCTGACGGTAGCTATCTACTATTGTACCGTAATAAACAAGTTCATTATCCCAAACATTGATTTGTTCAAGTCGTCTTGTTTTTAGCAGTGCATTGCGTTGGGATAAGGCTTTTTTAAACCTGCGCCATGCCGGCAAGAAGTTTTGATCATTATTAAAAACGCCCCAATCTAAAAACTCTCTTCTGATTTGGGAGCCGGCATCGAGTAATTCATAGCTTTTGGGATGAATAAGCTGCAACGGCAATGCATAGGCTAAATCCGACCGTTTTTGTTTTGATTGCTGATTGATACGGATTTCTATATTTTTACCATCCAGCTGTATGCCCAAATGCAGGCGACCGCCATTTTCCTGCAAGGTTTGTGCTGAAACAACCAGATGATTTTGCGTAAAATTAATAACGGACTTGATCGTTGAAGAACGAAAAGACTTGGCTCGCCCCAAAATAAAAATGGCTTCAATGAGTGTACTTTTTCCACTGGCATTTTCTCCAACAATAAGATTAATTGCCGGTGAAGGGATAATGGATTCTTTTTGGATATTCCTAACCCCGTAAATATCCAGTTTCAACAAACTCATAACTGCAATATTACAGTCGCATCGGCATAACGATAAACTTATACCCGCAATCGCCGGGTTCATCTATAAAACAACTGCTGGCATTGCTCGCAATGGTCAGAACCGCAAGCTCGGAATCCAGGTTTGAAACAGCATCCAGTAAATATTGCGCATTAAAAGCAATAGTTAACGGTTCACCCGTGTATTCAATAAACAGTTCTTCCTCGGCTTCATCATGCTCCGGATTATGCGTGCTGATTTTCAGGCTGTCAGGTGTAATGTCAAAGGTCACGCCCTTGAATTTTTCATTCGACAAGATAGCGACGCGGGTCAACGCTTCTTTTAATATCTGCTTTTGAATATGGATTTGGTTAAAAAACTCTTGCTGAAAGACTTTGCCGAAATCAGGGTATTTAGAATCCACCAGTTTTGCCGAGAAAATCAGGTTCTTGATAAAAATTCTAATATTATTGCTGGAAAACTCAACTTTCAGTTCAGCTTCCGGATCGTCGAGCAATCGACTCAGCTCAAGAACGCCTTTTCTGGGAAGAATAATTCGGGCTTCAAAACCGGTGGCCTGATCGAGGTTATCCTCATAAATGGACAAGCGGTGCCCATCCGATGCAACCAGTTTCAACTTACTGTTGGAGACATTAAGCAACAAGCCGTTCAGGTAATAACGAACATCCTGATTGGCCATGCAAAATACCGTTTTATCGAGTGCTTTTTTAAATTTGCCGGCATTGATGAATAAGTGGTTCTCTAATTCGAATTCAGCAAACTCAGGATAATTATCTGCCGGCAAACAACTCAAGGAAAAACGGCTGCGACTGGAGGCGATTTTTACTTTCGCCGAACCTGTTCCCGGCAGGTTTTCGGCATACACACCGTCTCTGGCGATATCGTTCTGCAGTTCAAACTTAATTTCAGCGCCATTTGGCAAAAGCCTGCAAATATCCAGGAATTTTCTGGCCGGTACCGTAATCGAACCCGGCGTAGCTGCTGCGATCGCCGAACCTGCTCCCGGCAGGTTTTCGGCATACACACCGTCCCTGGCGATATTGATTTTAGCGATGATCTGAATTTCCAGATCAGTACCCGTCAAAATAAGCTGATCTTCCTCAATAACCATCAGGACATTGGAAAGAATAGGCATCGTTTGCCTTTTCTCTATCACGCTGACTATTTGTTGCAAAGGGACCAGGATTTCTTCTCTATTAATAATAAATTTCATAAAAGAATATTTTTCTATTATTACTATTAGCTTAAAAGGAAACTGTTGAAAACAGCTTTTTATCCTTAATAATCAATTAGTTGGGTTGTTATAAATAATGTGTTTAAGGGTGCTGGTTTAACGTGTACGGATTGTAGTTAACTAAACGATGTTAGCAAAAATACATTTTATCCACAGGTTGCTCCCGGTCAATGTGACAGAGTTCTCAACAGGTTGGAATAATCTTCCGCGATCTTGTTATCAGCTTCTTTTAGCTCGGCAATTCTTTTGCAGGCATTCATTACCGTGGTGTGATCACGACCGCCAAATGCATCGCCAATTTCAGGAAAGCTGTGTGATGTCAGTTCTCTGGCCAGGCACATAGCCATTTGTCGCGGCCGGGTAATGGATTGCTTTCTATTTTTAGAAGATAAATCGGCAACTCGAATTTTAAAATATTCGGCAACCGTTTTCTGGATATTGTCGATATTAACGAGTTTGTCCTGCAAGGAAATTAAATCATGCAGCGCTTCCTTGGTGAATTCGATGGTGATTTCACGACCGGTAAACTGTGCGTTGGCAATGACTCGTCTTAGAGCGCCTTCCAGATCCCGAACGTTGGAAGGAATCCTTTTGGCGATAAAGAAAGCCACATCCTGAGCCAGCTCGATATTAACCAGAGCTGCTTTCTTCATTAAAATAGCGGCCCTGGTTTCCATATCCGGGGGTTCGATTAAAACAGGAAGTCCCCAGCCAAACCGTGATTTCAAACGGTCTTCAAGGCCTATGATTTCCTTGGGATATTTGTCGCAGGTTAAAATCACCTGATGTTTCTTTTCCAGCAGCGTATTGAAAGTATGAAAAAACTCTTCCTGAGAACGTTCCTTGCCGGCAAAAAATTGAATGTCGTCAATTAGCAGCACATCAACGCCGCGATAAAACTCCTTGAACGCATTGATTGAATTTTGCTGCAATGCCTTAACCATATCCTGGACGAATTTTTCAGAGTGCAGATAAACGACAGTCGCTGAAGGATTTTTTTGTAATACGGCATTGCCTATTGCGTGCATCATATGGGTTTTACCCAAACCTGAACTGCCGTAAATAAGTAATGGGTTATAAGCCTTGCCGATGTTCTCGGAAACCTGCATTGAAGCAGCCCTTGCCAACTGATTGGATTTACCTTCAACAAAATTATCGAAAGTAAATGCCTTATTAAGGAAGTTGGGGCTGGTTTTTTGGGTTCCGGCAGGCTTGGCTACTTTAGCTGCCGTAGCAACGGCCGAATTTCTGGAACCGATTTCCAGGCTCAAATTTAATGTGCCGTTGGAAAACTCATGAATAGTCTCTTCAATTTTTGCAAAATGATGCTCTTTAACCCAGTCCAGTACAAAGCGGTTGGGCGCTAATAATTTTATTTGTTCATCGCTTTCTATGGCCTGAAGGGGTCGTATCCATGTACTGAAGTCAGAACCTGAAATTTCATTTTCAAGTTTAGAAAGGCAGTTGTTCCAAATTGAGCTCATTGAAATAGTAAAAAGTTGATTATAATTAATAGTGTAATTTTGCTTTTTATCACTATACAGCAATAAAACATTGCGCTACAGAATTGACAGGCTTAATGGTTTATTTTATCATCCGCTGTCTTTTTTATCTGTTTTTGTTAACACTCATCCGATCAGGCCTTAAGTAAAATGAAAAGAACATACCAACCAAGTAAGATTAAACGCGCAAGAACCCACGGTTTCCGTGCAAGAATGGCAACAGTCGGTGGCCGCAGAGTTATCAATGCTCGCAGAGCAAAAGGTCGCGCCCAGTTAACCGTTTAGTTGACGGTTGGTGGCTGAAGAAGTTTTTGGTTTCCCCCCGCAGTTACGGTTAAAAAAACCGGCTGAATATAAAAAGGTTTTTGCTAAGCCTGTAAAATCAAGTGACCAATATTTTACCCTATTAGCCATAAAGAATGATTTCGATCATCCGCGGCTGGGCTTGGCAATTGCTAAAAAAAATATAAGAAAGGCAGTGCAAAGGAATGTGATTAAACGAACTGTCCGGGAAAACTTTAGAATAAAACAACATGGTTTGGGGAATATAGATATTGTTGTTTTGGCTCGTAGAGAAGCCGTAGATGCTCCGCTGGATTTGTTAAGAAAATCATTGGAAAGGCATTGGCTTAAGCTGGTATCCCGATGCGATTCATACTCATAGCAATTATAAAGTTTTATAAATACTTTATTAGCCCTCTGCTAGGCGAGAGATGTCGCTTCTATCCAAGTTGTTCAAGTTATTCTCTGGAAGCGCTTCAGCTCCACGGGGCCATTATCGGCTCTTATCTCTCCCTCAAAAGATTATTAAAATGCCATCCGTTCCATGAAGGTGGCATTGATCCCGTTCCGGAAAAATTTGGTAATAAGAATGGATAATATAAGATTTGTACTGATCGTTACTTTTGCAATGCTTGTTTTTATGCTGCAACAAGCCTGGCAACTGGACTATGGCCCAAAACCTGAAGTTGCCGCTATTGCAGACACTGTAGCCGCCAATACCAAAGAAGATTTGCCTTCTGCCACCGGTGCATCGGCCCAAACAGAACCGGCAGAGCAAAATACCGCAGCCGTTCCATTGTCAACGATGTCATCCGCCAATGTCATTACCGTTAAAACCGATGTGCTTGCGCTCCAAATTGATCCGAAAGGGGGCACAATCCAGAATCTGGATTTACTGAACTACCCCATAGAAAAATCCAACACCGTCGTAGATAAATTACGCGCAATGATCGGTTTATCCGTTGCGGAAAAAAACACCGCTCCGGTACGCTTATTTGACAGCAGCCAGGAAAAATTATTTGTTGCACAAAGCGGTTTAATTGCCGACAGCGGTTTTGCAACTGCGCCGAGTCATCACACCGTATTTAAAAACGAACAGACCAATTATGATCTGCAACCAGGACAAGACAGTTTAACAGTACCCTTAACATGGACTGATAATAACGGCCTGACTATTACCAAACTGTTTACCTTTAAACGCGGCAGTTATGAAATAACACTGGAACAAAAAGTAAAGAATGATTCCGGTAAGCCTTGGTCGGGCAGACAATACAGTCAGCTGCTTAAAGCACCGGATACGACCAGTAAAGGCGGGATGCTGACTGGCGGCATGAGAGCTTATGACGGCGGCGTTATCTATACCGAAAAAGAAAAATATCAAAAAATAAGCTTTGACGACATGGCTGATGAAAATCTTGATGTTGCGACCAAAGGCGGTTGGACAGCAATGATTCAGCATTATTTTGCTTCTGCGTGGATTCCACCCGCCGATCAGGAAAATCATTTCTATACCAAGGCATTGAATGACGGACAATATGTTATCGGAACTTATTCTCCACCGGTTACCGTTAACGCAAATTCAGACGCTCAATTTGTTGCCAAATTATTCGCCGGTCCTAAAATTCAGCCGATGATGGAAAAAATAGCGCCGGGTCTTGAGTTGACTGTTGATTACAGTTTTTTAACCTTTATCGGCAAACCCATTTATTGGTTGTTGAACCAGATCCACGACGCCGCCGGTAACTGGGGCGTAGCCATTATCGGCGTAACACTGTGCATTAAATTACTGTTTTTCCCATTGTCGCAATCCAGCTATAAATCAATGGCCAAGATGCGCAAAATTCAGCCGCGTCTTAAAGAACTGCAAGAACGATTTGCCGATGACAGACAGCGTTTCAATACCGAAATGATGGCCCTGTATAAAAAAGAAAAGGTCAATCCATTGGGCGGCTGTTTGCCCATCTTGGTGCAGATTCCGGTGTTTATGTGCTTGTACTGGGTATTGAGCGAAACCGTCGAATTTCGTCAGGCGCCTTTCATGTTATGGATACAGGACTTATCGATACAGGACCCGTTTTATGTATTGCCGGTCATCATGGGCATCACCATGAAAATTCAGCAAGGCTTAAATCCTGCGCCGATTGATCCTATACAGGCTAAAGTCATGAAGATGTTCCCGATCGTTTTTACCATATTCTTCCTGTTTTTCCCGGCCGGTTTGGTTTTATACTGGGTAGTCAACAATACCCTGTCTATCATTCAACAGTCGTATATCACCAGGCAGATAGCTAAAACTGCATAATTTAGGCTAAAGTGGATATTGAAAACCTAGATACCATTGCAGCCATTGCGACACCGCCGGGAAATGGCGGTGTCGGCATCATTCGCATTTCGGGAGCTTTAGTTCCCGAAATCGCCAAACACCTGATCAATAAAATATTAACTCCCCGACTGGCCCGGTATTCATCTTTTACCGATGACGACGGCTCGGTCATCGATTCCGGCATCAGCCTCTATTTCCCTGCTCCGGCCTCATACACCGGCGAAGACATACTCGAACTTCAAGGTCACGGCGGCTCGGTCGTACTGGACATGCTGTTGCGACGGGTTTTATCGCTGGGCGCCCGGTTAGCCAATCCCGGTGAATTTACCGAACGCGCATTTCTTAATGACAAACTTGATTTAGCCCAGGCTGAAGCCGTCGCCGACTTGATTGAAAGCAGCACAGAACAATCGGTCCGGTCGGCGCAAAAATCGATGCAGGGTGTTTTTTCAGTACAGGTCAATGAACTGGTCGAAGAACTGACCGAACTCAGAACTTACGTCGAAGCGGCAATCGATTTTGTCGATGAAGAAATTGATTTTCTGACCGACGGCGTGGTCGAAAACCGAATCGTCAACATACTGCACCGCATTGAACAAATCCAGCAAACGGCGCAACAGGGCCGCCTGCTGCGCGATGGAATGACGGTCGTATTGGCAGGCAAACCCAACGCCGGAAAATCCAGCCTGCTCAATGCACTGGCCGGACACGAAGCCGCGATAGTCACCGACATAGCCGGAACCACGCGCGACGTCTTAAAAGAGCGCATCCAGCTGGACGGCATGCCCCTGCATATCATCGACACCGCAGGCCTGCGCGAAAGCGACAATGCGATAGAGCAAGAAGGCATCCGCAGGGCTCACGAAGAAATTAAAAACGCCGATAAAATCTTATTGCTGATCGATGCAAGGGAGCCGGAAACAGAGTCGCTGTTAAAAACCCTGCCGTCCGGCGGCAGCATTACCCGAATCTACAACAAAATAGACCTGTTGGGACTAGAGCCGGAAATCAAACAAACCGAATTCGGCACCCAAATCTACCTGTCCATTAAAACCGGCAACGGCATGGAACTGTTAAAACAACACCTCAAACAGAGCGTCGGTTTTAACGAGGCTACCGACAATGTTTTCATCGCCCGAAGACGACACATAGAAGCCTTAAACAAAGGTCATGAATTTGTTGAAAGCGCCTTAGATCAATTAAGAGGCAGCCAAGCCGGGGAACTGGTCGCCGAAGACTTAAGACAGGCGCAAATGAGCCTTGCGGAAATTACCGGAAAATTCACCTCGGATGATTTGCTGGGGAAAATATTTTCCAGTTTTTGTATTGGAAAGTAAAGCGGTAAAACAACCGAAAACAACATCCAAACAAAATCAATAAAATAAGGGTATGTAGCGATACACGCCCTTTTTTGTTTTCTTATTTCTTCCTTTACTTTGCCTTTTCTTACCCCTATATTACACCTTAAGCTTTTAGAGGTGTAAAAAGGTGTAAATATGAAGATAAGAATTGAGAAACGAGTCAATAAAGAGGGTGATAAACAAAGTATTCGCCTTGTGTATTGGTATGGGAGCCTTACTGATGCAGAAGGGAAGACCAAACATAACCGCAAATTAGAACAGCTGGACCAATACCTTTACACCAACCCTAAAACCAAAGCCGAAAAGCAACACAATAAAGAAACCTTGCAATTAGTTGAGTCGATCAAAGCAAAGCGACTAACCGAGGCCGCCACCGGCCAACATGGGTTTACCGATGCAACCAAGATCAACGCCAACTTTTACAATTTCTTCGTCCAGATCATGGAGACCAAGAAAACCAATGAAAGCAGCAGCAATTACAGTGTCTGGCAAGGTTGCCTTATCATGCTTAAGCGACACCATCCCGACGAAAACCTGACATTTGAGCAGATAACCCCGGAATGGTTGGAAGGGGTAAAGCGTTATCTCGACACCCAGGCCAAAACAAAAAGCGGCAACCTTATCAGCAAAGGCACAGCATCATCCTATTTCAATAAAGTCAGGGCCGTAATAAATGACGCATACGCCAAAGGCATTATCAACAAAAACCCATTGAAACAGGTCAAGGGGATCAAGGCCGAATTAACGGAACGGGTGTATCTGACGATTGAAGAAGTCCGAGCCTTGGTTAAAACAGATTGCCGGTATGATGTACTCAAACAAGCTTTTCTATTTTCCTGCCTTACCGGATTGCGTTGGAGCGACATTAACAAGCTGGATTGGTCTGAGGTAAGTCAATTCGATGGCGTTTATCGGATCACCTTTAACCAAAAGAAAACCGGCAACCTGCAATATCTGGATATTACCCCGCAGGCTTACCAACTGATGAGCGAGGTAGCCAACCAGGGGCGAGTTTTTCAATCTTTAAAATATTCCGCTTATATGAACACTGAACTATTACGCTGGACTATGGCGGCGGGGATCACCAAGCACGTAACCTTCCATGCTGGCCGACATACCTTTGCAGTCAGCTTATTAAGTAATGGCGTTGATATTTACACAGTGTCAAGATTGATGGGCCATACTGAAGTAAAAACAACCCAAGTTTACGCCGACATCATCGACAGCGTTAGAAAAGACGCTATGCATAAAATCCCGAACATAGGCTTATAGTTAGCGAGATAACCCAGTTTAACCACGCCTAGCTTTAGCGGGCAAAAACCGGATACCTTCAACCGGCTGGCGTGGTTTCTTATCTTTGAAGGGTAACACTTGAAGGAGTGTTAATTAATGTTCAAGGCTAAACAGTCTGACGAAAAAATAGTTATTAGAGGGATTACACTTGATAAAAACTATTATAAGCCTCAAATATTCGACGAATACACGTTGTCTGGAATCCTGAACGCTTTAGATGAAATTGGCGTTGTTGCAAACACAAGAATAACAAAAGGATACGCTAATGCCGAGGCTGATACTTTTGACTTGGTAGCTTGCAGCCCCTTGTTAAGAATTGAAGCAATGTTAAGGTATCAGCTTATGAAACTGGGCAAAGAGCACAAACTTATTGGACTTTTTATAGGGCAGTTGATAACACCCTTAGATTTTTCAAATGCTAAAGAATTTGTACGTGAAGAGTGTTTGAGCTGTAAGGCTGTATTTCTTTTCGACTTCCTTGAAGACATTGTTACTTTCTCCCATTATCCAGATCAAATTAACCAAAACGCTTTAAAAAAAATAGCGCTTAACTTACGTGCACTTTCATTCCTTGTTGAGCCTCAATTGACTGGATCGGAAAAAGACGAAGATATTGGTTTTAAGGTGTTTGCCTATTGTGTATGGCAAAAAATTAGAACAAATCAAACCCCAGCCCAACTGTTAAAGAAAATCACAGCGCAACAGTTTTGGAATAAGGCAGTTGCAATATTAGAAAAAAATCAGAGTGAAGTTACACTTGATATTCCTCGTCCACCATCCCTATCATTTGGAATTGAAAGAATTGATACCTATGCATTCCTCCTTGAGACCAACAAATCAAACAAACAAACCATAAGGTCTGCTTGTGCATCTGAGGGCATTTCAGGAGGAAGGCCAAAAAGCTTTGAACAAGTAAAAGGCCTATGGCCAGGATGGCAAAAAGAATTTATTAAAAGGGATAAATTAAATTCGGGTTAGGCCTAACCCGAAAAAATTGTGTTAAATAATAACGGCTCCTAAACAAAAAGCAAAAGGAGCCAACCAATGACAAGCATTATCACCCTGGCCGATGTCAACGCGAAAATAGACATTCTGACCAACGCAGTATTAACCAATAAACAAACCTTAAGCATAGATGAGGCGGCTATTTACGCAGGCTTAAGCGTCTCATATCTGTACAAACTCACTTCCACGCAACAAATCCCCCACTTCAAACCACGCGGCAAGATGATTTATTTTGACCGTTCCGAGCTTGACGAATGGTTAAGACAGAACCGCGTTAAGACCACCACCGAAATTGATACCGAAGCTGCAAACCATGTTGTTAAGGCGGGTGTGTAATGATCGGTTCACCAGCTCACCAAGCCTTACTGAATCAATTATTTGATGAATTATGGCTCCAATTCGCCACGCTTGAAGATATGGTGGCAGGCGTTATTTCCAAAAGATACGACGAAAGTCTTTTACCGGTTGCACACCTTCAGTTTGAAAAAATTGAATTAACACTTGAACAGATAGAAGCTGTTGCTTTATCAGAAGATTATCCAGAGCTTAATGTAAAGGTACTGACTCACATTTTTGATCAAGGTCTAAGAATCAAAATACCGGATGATTGTGATGATCGGCTTAAGTTATTTAACGGGTTAACGCTTCAAATTGAAAATGCTAGCAACACGCTGGCCGGTATCCTATCTGAAAAATTCAAATATGATAGAAAGTCGTTTTTATATCAGCTAATTGAACAAATAGAGCTAACAATCAAGGCCTTCCAGTTGTCTGTTGCGCCGCCTGAAGAGCTCGTAACTGTTGATGATTTTTTGAGTGACGAGCAAGATTTACACCATAACAACGTTATAGGTTTGTTTGATGGTGTTGACAAGCCGGGCGGTGAGAGATGAGCCAGCAAAGTATTGAAGATGCTTGCCGTACTGCCTGCGAAGCCATTGGCGTTATTTTTAAAAATGTTGAGGCTGATGGTTTGTTTCATGTAGCCGATTTGGCCGATGACCATAAAGGCAAAAACGATGCCCGAATTAAGATTTTTCAAGATAGTCAGGGCGGCATTGTCTGGAACCACAAGAGCGGCCAGAGGGAGAGCTTTTTTGTTAATGACAGTCGCGGCGGATCGGGCGAACCACTACCGCAAGCTGAGCGCGAACGCATTCAACGCGAACAGCAGCAACGTCAAGCCGAACAGCAGCGCAAACAAGACAAGGCCGCAGGTAAAGCGCAGGCAATCTGGCAGGCAGCCAAACCAGCGCCGCCAGATCATCCGTACTTAGTGCGTAAGCAGATTAAGCCGCACGGTTTACGGATAGGCCATTGGGAGCGAAGTATTCAAGATGATCAAGGCAAATTTCACAAACTAATCATTGATGATGTTTTGCTGGCGCCTATGTTCGATTCCGCTGGCTCCTTGCGCAGTTTACAGGCGATATTTAAAGAGACTCACTCGGAGCTGTCCAGGGACAAAGACTTTCTCCCAGGTGCAGGTATTGCCGGGCTTTTTGGCTGGATCGGGGCTAAAACTGAAAAGGTATTGATAGCAGAGGGCTTTGCTACCGCCGCAACACTCCACGAAGAAAGCGGCTACCGCGTTTATATTGCGTTTACGGCCAATAACCTAATGGCGGTCGGGGGCATCGTCCGGGAAAAACTGCCTGATGCTGAGACTATATTCTGTGCAGATAATGACATTCAAACGCCCGGCAATCCCGGCCTGACCAAAGCCACCGAAGCGGCGCAAGCCGTAGGTGGTAGCGTCACAGTGCCGCCGATTCATGGCGATTTTAACGATTATGCTATTTATTTAAAGGGGTTGAATCATGACGAAGAAAGATGAGCGCCCCGTTTTGGAATTGGTGGAAACGGCTAAGAAGCCGCCACGAAAAATAATACCCAATAAAAACAACGGGGGCAGTGGTGGCAATGGCTCCAGTAAAACCAAGAACTTCGGAATTTATCTCATTAAAAACGGTGCTTTTTACCAAACCAAATCAGTTCGTGGGCAAGATGAAGATACCGTTGTTGAGTTCCCCCTTTGTGATTTTACCTGCTCAATTAAAGAAGAAGTCACTCAAGAGGATGGTTTGACCGATTCAACCTTTTTGCGCGTTGAAGGGCGCAAGGCTAATGGTGGACTATTGCCCTTGGTCGACGTTCCGGCCAAGAGCTTCTATTCTTCGCAGGGCAGCTGGGCTAATGAGCATTGGGGAACACTGCCCTTTATCTACCCAGGGGCGGCCAAAAAAGACAACTTACGCGCCGCCATTCATTTGTTTTCACAGCTGGACGGTGACATTCCGCGCCGTACCGTCTTTAAATTTACCGGCTGGAGAAAGATAGGCGACACCTGGCACTATTTGACCGGATCGGGTGCGATTACAGGCAGTGGTTTAGTTGATGGCGTTGAGGTTGATTTAGGCGCTGGTCACATGAGCCGCTACCAACTACCCACGCCACTGACCGGCGAACAATTGAAAATAGCTGTAGCTGATACCCTGGCGTTGCTGGATGTTTGCCCGGCTAAGCCTCATATTGGCGTGGCGTTATTGGCAGCGGTAGCCCGTTCGCCGTTGGGAGAATGCCACCCCACGGATTTTGCAATCTGGATGCACGGCTTAACCGGATCGAAAAAAAGCGCCATTGCCGCTATTGCCTTGGCCTTTTACGGCAACTTCACCGCGCGCAGCTTTCCGGGCAACTGGTCTGATTCCGTCAACGATGCCGAGGCTAAGAGTCATCAAGCCAAGGATGCAATATTCGTAATGGATGACTTCAAGCCGAGCGTAAGCCAAACCGAGGCCGCCAAATTACACGCGATGGCCGAACGTCTGATAAGGAACACCGGCAACCAAGCCGGACGTGGTAGGCGTGACTCCACCATGCAAGCCAAGTCCGCACCTTATAACCGGTCACTGATGTTAGTAACGGCGGAGGACTTACCGCGCGGGCAATCCTTGCTTGGTCGTCTGTTGATTCTGGAATTGACCAGGGCAGATGTTGATAACAGCGTATTAACCCGACTACAGCAAGCCGCACAGGCTGGAAGCCTAGCCGGGTTAATGTCGGTTTACCTGCAATGGTTAGCGCCGCGCCTTGACCAGATAAAAAAGGACTTCCCTAAAAACGTTGAGACCTTCCGCAATGCGGCCCTGCGTGATGGCCTCGCATCCTCGCACCCCAGAGCGCCAGAGATTTATGCCAACTTGGCCGCAGGTGCTGAAACCTTCCTAGAATTCTTGGAAGATTCCGGCATGATGACTAGCGAACAAAGCAACCTACTGTTATCGACTATTGAAACCGAGTTACGGCAGGCATTCAGCGAACAAGGCGCTTATCAGACCGACCAAGACGAAACCGAGCGCTTCCTTCAGCTATTACGCGCCGCGTTAAGCTCAGGGACTGCCCATATAGCTTGCCGACTGAATCAAGGGCCGCCACCTTCAAGGCCGTTTTCTTGGGGGTGGCGTGATGCAGGGGCGGTTAATCTGGCAGGGAATAAAGACTACAGCCCTATGGGCGATTGTATGGGCTGGTTTTGCGATGCCAGCGGCACCACATCCGCCGAGGTCTGGCTACAGCAGGACACTGCCTTTAAGATCGTTCAGCAATTCGCCCGTAGTCAGGGTGATTCGTTCTTGATAAGTGCATCAAGCCTTTGGCGGCGGATGTACGAGAAGGGTTTGATAGTGAAGACCGAGCCGGATAAAGAGCGCAACAGGCCGCGCCTAGCTGTAAAAAGGATAGTGGCCGGACAAAATAAGCGCGTCATGGTCTTGTCAGCTGATTTGATCGAGTCAGGGTGATTTTTTGAATTCAACACTGCGGCGAAAATCGCATGATTCTGGCCTAACTTTCACCTGAACCAACACAGCGCCTGCCACCGGACAATATGGCGTTGAATTTCTTTACCGCCAACACAGCGGCGGAATCCGCATAATTCAGGCTGAACTTTATTCCAATCCAACACAGCGCCTGCCACCGGACAATATGGAGGTGAGATTCTTTGCCTCCATCACGGCGGCGGAATCCGCCCAAGCTGGTCATAACTTTAACCTGATCCAACACAGCGCCTGCCACCGGACAATATGGAGGCGAGATTCTTTGCCTCCATCACGGCGGCGGAATCCGCCCAAGCTGGTCATAACTTTAACCTGATCCAACACAGCGCCTGCCACCGGACAATATGGAAGCGAGATTCTTTACCGCCATCACGGCGGCGGAATCCGCATAATTCAGGCTGAACTTTAACCTGGCTGGAATTTCAGCCTTAAGGTTATTGTCCCCGCGCCCCAAATAGACACGCCACCAAGGTAGTGATGGCCGTTTGTTGCCCGCCTCGTGGTTTTGGTGGTCGGTCTGGTTGAAATAATATATAGGTGGTATGTATATTTTTTTGTGGGGAATGAGGGGAGATATAGCTATAAGCCTTATATAGCATGGCTTTCAAGCTCCCCGCATGGATGTTTTTCGTGGGGACATTCCCCGCAAATATGGGGAGCCGTAGAGCACCAGACCAAGCGAAAAGCAGCCTGCGATTGATCGAAAAAAACCGAAAAAGGCCATTTTGTGGGGATATTGAGGGGTGTTTGTGGGAATAATCCCCGCGCTTTGGGAGGTCGTGGGGAGCCTGAAAGCCACGCCCCATGTGGGCTAAAGACCTATCTTCCCACATTCCCCACGTTTTCCAGACATAGGGGGGGTATATGTTTTTATTTGCGGCAATAAATGAGCAACCAGCAATAACCGGAATCAAGGTTAAATTGATCGTGTGCCGGGGACGATGAAGTCATCATCAGGCAGCAGGCAGAACGGTACACCCTCCTGGCCGCGTTAGCGGTGCAACAAGCCACCAGAACCCCCAGCGAAGCCATAGGAGGCCGGGGGCGGTCAAATCTCTAGGCCTTGCCCATACCTAGACCAACGTCAGGGCAACATTTTTATATGCTCTATTTTGAATAGAGAAAGCCCAACGAGAAGAGAAGGCACAGACTGCACCGGCTGTATGCTTACAGGGTCAACACTTGCCCGCTACCTTATGGCGTGTTTGTCTGGGGCATGGGGGAGGAGATATATTGCTAATGTTTATTGCTCACCTTCGGACGAACCGTCACAGATCGACAGCAGCTTGACCAGATACCCGCCTTCAGACGAACACAGGCGGCTTGGCTGAGTGCTTATCTTCAGACGTGCGTAGCACAGACCCTGGATACTTGCCCGCCACTCTATGGCGTATTGAATGGGGGCAGGGGGAGAGAGTAAGTAAGCTTACAGGTATTGGGTGAGCTGTCGAACACAGACTAAACAACAAGCGCAAATCATTAAACTGTTGACCTGCGTTATTATTGGATTTAAGCTTTTCCTGTCGCCCACATTGGCGGCCTGGGATTGGCCTCTCGGAATTTAACGGCACATAGCCGCGTCATGCGGTATTTTTTTGTGTGCAGTTCAGCGCGTCTTTATGTCGGGCTGGGCAGGCAGTCGCAAGACTGGCCGGTTTCGTTAAGCCGGTAGGCCAACCTGTTCAGTCCGGCACCAGCTTAGAATCATAGTGCCGGTTATAAAAACAATAATCGAGATAATGCTATGAACACAACCACTGAACCAACCGAAAACGACCGTACTATAAAATTCACCTGTGCTGAAGACGGCAAAATCTCCTTTAATTCGGGGCATACCGTCTTTAGCGATTTGTTTATGATCGGTGCTTTTGCATCGACAAAGACCCTCAAGCATGATGACGGGAATACTTGGTACAGGTACCCAACCGACGCTGAAGGCCTGGAATCGTTATCAGCAAAAGCCGGTGAAGTCGCTAATGATATAACTGATACTATCACCTCCCTGGGTATGGTATTGGCCTACACAGATCGGGAGGTTGGCAATAGGCATATTAATAACCTCGCTTGGCTAATAGCGGGAATGGGCGAGCTGGCGACCAAGCTAAATCGAGAAAGCCAAGAGATTACGCGCACGTTGCACCTGACCAGGGAGGTGCAATCATGATTTGCAACGCCGCCAATGTGCTACGTGAACTTTTTGACCACTCCCAAGCCACGCTATCTGATGACAAGCTGGAATGGCTTGATAACCTATCAGCTTGTGCCGAACTTGAAGCGGGTAACTTAGCCAAAACCCTTGAAGCTTTAGCATTGTTTTTTGCCAACTCGGATAAATCGAGCTTACCGGGCAACGAAACAGTAGCTTCAATTTTATGGGGACTGTCTCATCAAGCTGAAACCATATCGGCTATGGTTAGCATCGGTCAGGAAGCGGAATATTTAGCCGGAAAACGCAAGGCTGAACGGACAAAGACCGATAATAACCCAGCATAACCAAACGAGAACCGGCGAACCATGCCGGTTCTTTATGCACGGTACCGCCACCAAAGCCGGATAATACCGGCTTTTTGCATTGGGTTGTTTATAGTGGTATTTAGGCCACCAACAGCTTATAAAGCGTTGGCCTACTGATGCCGTACTCTTTAGCCACCTTGCTTTTATCGTCGCCTTGTTCAATTTTGGCTTTGATTTCGGTGGCTTGTTCCGCTGTCAGCTTGGCCGGTGCGCCTAGTTTCTTACCGCTGGCTTTGGCTGCTTCAATACCTTCTCGTTGTCTTTCCCTAATCAAGGTGCGCTCGAATTCGGCGAACGCTCCCAACATTTGCAGCATTAGCGTTTGCATGGGTGAGGTGTTGGCGGCTTCAAAGGTCAGGTGTTCTTTGTAGAACTTAACCGTTACGCCTTTATGGGTTAATGTTTCGATGATGGTTTGCAGGTCTTTCAGATTCCTGGCTAGCCGGTCGATAGAATGGACGTGCAAAACGTCGTCTTCTCTTAAGTGCTCCACGCAGTTCGAAAGTTCTGGCCTGTTGACATCCTTTCCGCTGGCTTTGTCGGTAAAGACTCGATCTAGTTGCACGTCCACCAATTGGCGTTCTGTGTTTTGCGATGTTGAGCTTACCCGGATGTATCCAATGTTCTGACCTTTCATGATTGCGCCCTCTAATGTGTAAAATAATATCTTAGAGTAAGCTTAATATATGTAAAATAAATATCAAATCAACTTTTATTTACACGGTAGAATGCGGGTTTGCTAGCAAGGTGCGTGGTGTAAAATAATGTATACTTTGCTTACACTTAAAAAGTCGGAGCTTTGCGTTTAATGAGTGATACTTGTGTTTACTGTTTGAACCTTATTGACCGCATGTAATCGAACGAATACAATTAAACCATGATTACAATACGCACCTTACCCAAGTTCGATGCTTGGCTTTCCGGTCTACGCGATGGCATGACCAAGCGCCGGTTGGTGGCTCGACTGAGAAAAGCCCAACTTGGCAACTTGGGCGACATTAAGCCTGTAGGTAATGGCATAGTTGAAATGCGTGAACACTTTGGCCCTGGTTGGCGTATGTATTATGTCCAGAGAGGCGATGTAATAATTATCATGTTGGGCGGCGGCGATAAGTCCACCCAGGCCGCAGATATTGCCGAAGCCAAACAGTTGGCCGATTCTTTGGAGGATTAAACCGTGACCGATAAAATTAAAATCTCAAGCCTGCCTGAGTTTGACGCTTCACACTATCTGGACAGCGAAACAGCAATAGCAGAGTACTTAACGGCTATTATGGATGATGGCGATTCGGCGTTATTGGCAGCGGCACTGGGCGATATTGCCAGAGCGCGGGGCATGTCAGACATTGCTAAATCAGCAGGACTTACACGCGAAGCACTTTATAAAGCACTTCGACCCAACGCACACCCACGCTTTGATACCATTTCTAAAGTCTGCAAGGCGCTTGGGGTTAAGCTCCATGTTGAGCCTATTTAAGCCAATGACCGGATGGGGATTATTTCAAGCTTCCATTTCAAAAAATTGAATAATTTTTCACTTTTTACCCCTATATTACCCCTCAAGCATATTAAGTTACTGTATTAAAAGGCTACGTTACTTTATGTATTGGAAAGTGATTGGATAAATAACAAACCCAAGCCCACTTAAATCTATAGGGGGCTGCAATTTCCAGAATGTTGCCGTGATATTTGACTCACGTAGCTATATTGAAATCGCCAAATACTTGTACCGGATTGACGATTGAATTTAATTACATCCATATATTCAACATAATACATGTAACTTGTTCTGAAATTCATGCCATGCTATAAAGACTGTTAGTTCGCAATCAGGGATATAAGGTTTTGAAAGAATCAATTAAAAATATAGTTGATGATCCAACGTTTACGGAAGGAGTTGCCTGGATACGTCGCCATTTTCAGGCTAATGAAACTATCGTTAAAGAAGGTGAATTGGGTAAATGTTTGTACTTTATTGAAGAAGGAAAGTTACGGGTTTCAGTTCAGGTTGAATTGGAAGAGCGTCGAAGAGTGCAGCCAGGAATTAATGACTTGGGGCAAGGTGAAGTTTTTGGCGAGACTTGCCTTTATGAATTACGCGCCCGAACTGCTTCCGTTATAGCTATTACCGATGGCAGTTTGCTGGAAATAGATGGAGAGAAGCTTAATATCTATCTGAATGACCATCCAACTCAAGGGTATCTTTTTTTTAGAAGATTGTTTGAAATTATTTTTGAACGAATGAATCGTGGTAATCATACAATTGAATGTCTTTTGGCATGGGGACTTAAGGCACATGGAATAGACACTTATCTGCAAGCTCCTGGAGGAATAAAACAGGCTTGAATTCTGCATTCTAATTGGAAAATAAGCATCAGTATCTCTGTTGTTTTAGAGTATTCACAGTACCTCCGAACCGTGTTGGAGATTATCGATAATATCAATCTGCAAGGACAGATTGCGGCTACAGCTATGAACAATTTGCGTGGTTTGTTGGCGGAATAATCATTATTTATTTAACCGCCAGTCGTTTCAGCAAACGATGAAAATTACCCCGATCCAGTCCCAGCACTCGCGCCGTCGCAGCCATATTGCCCTGTTGCGCTGCAAGCTGTTGCTGGATGAGTTGGCGCTGAAACTCGTCAACTGCGTTTTTAAAGTCTATGGGTGCGGATGGTGCTGTCGATGAATCCGGTACGGCGTCGACATGTGGACCATTCAACGGCTCCGGCACTATATCCAAATAGGCCAGGGATATGGTTATAAAATCCGCCTGGCGATTTTCCGGGGTCGCCGATTTTAGCGCCGCCCGACTGAGTAAATGCTCCAGTTCACGGATGTTGCCCGGCCAGTGGTAATCCAATAAGGCTTTCCTGGCATCCTGATCCAGACGCAGTTTTTTAACGCCCAAACGCTGCTGGTTTTTTTCCAAAAAAGCGCCTGCCAGCAATAGAACGTCTTTTCCCCGTTCACGCAATGCCGGAACGTGCATCGGATAAACGGCCAGACGATGGTAAAGATCCGGGCGAAACAGGCCCGCCGCAACTTCTTGTTGCAGATTGCGGTTGGTTGCGGCAATGACCCGCACATTCACTTTGATCTGTTTATCGCTGCCGACGCGTTGTATCTCGCCATTTTGCAAGGTCCGCAATAATTTGGCCTGTATGGAAAGCGGCAGCTCGCCGATTTCATCCAGAAAGATTGTGCCGCCGTCAGCCAGCTCAAACTTGCCGGTCCGGTCGCTGATGGCGCCGGAAAACGCACCTTTAATATGGCCGAATAATTCGCTCTCGGCAATATTCTCAGGCAATGCCGCGCAATTGACGTAGACCATGACTTGATCGGCGCGAGTCGATTCCAGATGAATGCGCAGGGCAACCAGTTCTTTGCCTACTCCCGTTTCGCCCAAAATTAAAACCGCCAGTTCCGACGAGGCGACGATAGAAATTTCATTACGCAATTTCCGCATACATTCGCTGTCGCCGATCATGTCGTGGCCGGTATTTTCCTTGAATAAGGTCTGGGTCGCATAACGTACCCTTTGCTCCAAAGAGGCAATCAGTCCCGCCGCCTTAACCGTGGCGGCAGTCAGGCTGATAAAGGTGTTGAGTTGCAGCGGATCGATATTGTCAAAAATCCCCGGGGTCAGCGCGTCCAGCGTTAAAACACCCCAGGGTTCCCCATCGATAAACAGCGTAACCCCCATGCAATCATGCACCAGCAGCTGATCGTTATCTGTTTCAATGAGTCCATCATACGGATCGGGCAGGTCGGAATCGGCGGCAAAGCGTACCGATTGATCGGAGGCTAAAATCTGCGCCAGACGCGGATGTTCACTGACGACAAAACGCCGTCCCAAGGTATCTTCCGATAAGCCGTTAACTGCCAGCGGTATCAGGCAATGGTTTTCAAACTTGAGCAACGCGGACGCATCGCAAGGAAAAATCCGGCACAAATGCTCCAACAAACGCTGGTAGCGTTGTTCTGCCGACATGTTGGTGGATAGGTCGGCAACAATCGAAATTAACGAGGTAAAAAACAGGTTTGTCGTCATAGTGATAACGTTGATGTTAATTAAACAACTTAAAGCTGATGTTAATTATACAACGATACTTTGGCAACGCCTGAAAACATAAGGTTTTTTGCTTGGCATGGTAAATGCTTTTATCATATTGGAAAACTCCAATTACCTGAAAAAACAGTTCGTAGGATCGGTAAAGGCAATAGCCGAAACCCATCATGATCAATCACCGGTGCGATGGGTTTCACTTCGTGCTCTAACGGGTCGCGGTGCTCTACCCATCCTACAGGCTGTTTTCAGGATTTAATGTGTCCGACCTTCAATGCTATTCAATCTCGAGGAGAGTACCTGATGTTTTGTTACCAATGCGAACAAACCGACCGCTCCAATGCCGAAAGCGGTTGCTCTACTGCCAAAGGCATGTGCGGCAAAGACGCCACGACTTCCGATTTGCAGGATTTGCTGATTCACGGCGTCAAGGGCATTGCCCAATACGCTAAACGCGCCCGCGCCCTGAATGCCCCGGATAATGCAGCCGGCGAGTTCATGCTGTACGCAATGTTCACCACCTTGACCAATGTGAACTTCAACGCCACCCGCTTCGTTACCCTGATACAGGAAGCCGCCCAGGTACGGGATCAAGTCAAGGCGAACTACATCACGGCGGCGCTTGCATCAGGCAAAACGCCGGAAGAACTCACCGGTCCTGCTGCCTGGCAGCCTGCTGCCGACATGGACGGAATGCTCAAACAGGCTGCCGATGTGGGCATCAATGCCGGACTCGACCAAGTCGGCGCGGACATTATCGGCCTGCGTTCATTGGTGCTTTACGGTCTTAAGGGAGTTTGCGCCTATGCTCACCATGCCTATGTGTTGGGTAGGGAAAGCGATACTGTTTATGCCGGAATCGAAGATGCGCTGGATTTTCTAAGCAATGATCCCACCGATGCCGAAGCGTTGCTGAATCAGTCTATGGCGTTGGGTACTTTAAACCTTGAGGTGATGGCGTTATTGGACGAGGCCAACACCGGCACGTTTGGCGCACAACAGCCGACTCAAGTGCGCATCACGCCGATCAAAGGCAAAGCCATTCTGGTGTCCGGTCACGATCTGGGCGATTTGGCCGCTTTGCTGGAGCAAACTAAAGACACAGGCGTCAACATTTACACTCACGGCGAAATGCTGCCCGCCCATGCTTACCCGAAGCTCAAGGCTTATCCGCATCTGGTCGGCAATTACGGCGGCGCATGGCAGGATCAACAAAAAGAGTTTGCCGAGTTTCCGGGCAGCATTTTGATGACGTCCAACTGCATCATCGAGCCGCAAGCCCAATACCGTCAGCGCATTTTTACCGCAGGCCCGGTAGGCTGGCCCGGTGTACGCCATATCAGCGACAAGAATTTTGCACCGTTGATCCAGGCCGCTCAGGCATTGCCCGGTTTTAAAGATGACGTCAGCGAAAAAACCATCACCGTCGGTTTCGGTCGCGATGCAGTATTAGGCGTGGCCGACAAAGTGATCGACGCGGTCAAGTCCGGCGCAATTCGTCACTTCTTCCTGGTAGGCGGCTGTGACGGCGCTGCATCCGGTCGCAATTACTACACTGACTTCGCCGAACAAGCCCCGCAGGACACTGTGGTAATGACCTTGGGCTGCGCCAAATACCGATTTAACCAACATGATTTCGGCGAAATCGGCGGCATTCCGCGGCTGCTGGATTTAGGCCAGTGTAACGACAGTTATTCAGCGATCAAAATTGCCACCGCGCTGGCCGGCGCTTTTGAATGCGGCGTGAACGAACTGCCCTTGTCCCTGGTCGTGTCATGGTTTGAGCAAAAAGCCGCCGCCGTGCTGCTGACTTTGCTGGCGCTGGGTATCCGCAATATTCGTCTTGGCCCCACTCTGCCTGCTTTCCTGACCCCTAATTTGGTACAGGTGCTGGTGGATAAGTTCGGGCTGTTGCCGATTACCAACGCGCAGGCCGACATCGAAGCATCGCTGACGCGCAAAGCCGCTTAATTCTATCCTTCCCTCGTTGCCGGAAATGTATAAGCCTTTCCGGCACAGCATTTTTTAGAGTAGAACTATTCGGCCACAGATCACCAAAAGTAGGCGCCTCTAGGCGACACAGATTGAACGGATTTAAATCAAGCGGAGCGGGGTTTGCAACCCCGCTCCTAATGTTTATGAGATGCCTAAGTAAAGTGACTGCATTTAACCAACGCAAAAGTTTCGGACGGGGCAACATGCCCCGTCCGGCTTATGATCTTGAAAATAAAATGGATAAGTTCTTTATATTTCAGTTTATCAGTGTGTATCTGCGGCAATCTGTGGCTGAATAGTTACTTTGGAGTCCAACTAAAACATGAACACTCACGCCATTGAACTCACCACCCGCGACGGGGAACAGCTCCGTTTCGAATGCGCCGCAGACCAAAATCTGCTGGAAGCGGCCGCCAATGCGCATATCGTATTGCCCGCCCAATGCGGACAGGGTAATTGCGGCACTTGTTATGCCGATGTCACCCACGGCGACTTTATCCTGGGCAAACACAACCCCGCCGCGCTGCCCGCAGACGATGAAGCAAAGGGCGGCACCCTGCTTTGTTGCACCTTTCCTCAAAGCGATTTGCGTATTGACCTGCCCTTTGATCATGACCGTATCCTGATAGGCGAAATCAAGGTCAGAAACGCCGAAATTACCGCCATCGATTCCGTGGGCGAAAATACCCTGCGTTTGGAACTGCGCCTGGCGCCGGATGAAGACAGCGGCAGCGTGGCCGAATTTGAGCCCGGACAATTTATGGAACTGGAAGTGCCCGGACAAGACATCAAGCGCGCCTATTCACTCGCCAATATAAGCAACTGGGAAGGTCGGCTGGAATTTTTGATCCGTCTGCAACCCGGCGGACTTTTTTCCACCTGGTTACGGGAACAGGCTGCTGTCGGACAAACGTTGATTGTTCATGGGCCAAAAGGCGCGTTCGGCTTGTATGAAAGCGGCCTGAGACCGCGCTGGTTTGTGGCCGGCGGCACCGGTCTGGCGCCCATGATGTCCATGTTAAGACGTATGGCCGAGTTTCAGGAACCGCATCCGGCGCGGCTCTATTTCGGCGCAAACCGGCCCGAAGAATTGTTTTGCCAGACCGAATTGAAAGCGTTGCAAGCGGAACTGCCGCAGCTTCAGGTGATTTTTTGCGTATGGAAACCTGATGATCTGTGGCAGGGCTTTTGCGGTACGCCGGTGGATGCCCTGGCTCAAGATCTGGCGGATGCGGCTGTGTTGCCCGACATCTACCTGTGCGGGCCGCCGGCTTTGATCGATGCTGCCGAAGCGGTCGCGCGAGCGAAAGGTGTGCCGAATAAACAGGTGCTGAGTGAAAGATTCTTACCTGCTGCGTGACCTATAACCTTTCCATCTTTAAGCAGAGGTATCTATATAACGACAATATGGGTAACCAAGCTAATTAAACAACATTCCGGCCCTCTTTCCTCTCGAAGAGAATTTGATTGAAAAGAGCAAATGAATCTTTATAACCCCGGTTATGTATATATTGTGGGCGCGAATAAATTCGCGCCCACGACATTCAACCGTAACTATTTTCGGCTTAACTTATAGGTAACCAAGCTGATTAAACAACATTCCGGCCTTCTTTCCTCTCGAAGAGAGTTTGATTGAAAAGAGCAAATGAATCTTTATAACCTCGGTTACCTATTACTTAATATAACGACAATAAAAAAGACAGGAAATACTTTAAACCGGCAAAGATAAACGCCGTTAGACAAATTGCAAGGTTATTGTTATGCTGCTATGGTGTCAGTAAATAATTACACACAATTGACTGCCTGAAGGAAGGAAGTAATGAGCGGGTTTCCACTCCAAAAAAATTCGCCCTTGATGAGTGGGAATTGGCGTGATTTCAATTAAAGATTCTCAGTCAGTCAAGCATCTGCTCTTGGCATTGATCGGTTCCATTTTTGTCGGCGAGACACTGGTCATGTTGTTTATCGACATATTGCCGCCGCTTTCGCATTGGCACACAGCGCTGCTTGATGCAGCGTTGCTCTTGACTTTGATCTTTCCCGCTATCTATTTTCTGGTATTTCGCCCGCTTAAGACTCAATTAATTAAGCAGAAACAAGCGGAAACAACGCGGCAAGAAGCTCTGGATAGACTCCAAAAAATCGCCAGCCAAGCGCCTGGAATTGTTTTTCAATTTCAACTGCGCCCCGACGGCAGTTGTTGTGTACCTTACGCCAATGAAGGCCTGCTTAAGATTTATCGAATTAGCCCGGAGAATGTTCGTGAAGATGCATCCTATGTATTAACTGTTGTACATCCCGATGATTTAGAGAATCATCGGGCCTCAATTCAAACCTCGGCACAAGACTTAACGCCTTGGATTCAGGAATATCGGTTGAAGTTCGACGGGGAGCCGGAACGCTGGTTACTCGGTAATGCGCTACCGCAACGACTGGCTGACGGCTCAACACTCTGGCACGGCTTTATCACCGACATCACCGAGCGCAAACAGGTGGAAACCGAGCTTCAGATCGCCGCCACCGCTTTCGAGTCCCAGGAAGGCATGGTCATTACCGACATCAACAAGATCATTATCAAAGTCAACCAAGCTTTTATAAAGCTCACCGGTTATTCAAGCGAGGAGTTGCTTAATCGGAGGATGAATATATTAAAATCCGGTCGGCATGATCAGAAATTTTATGCCGCGATGTGGGACAGCATTACTCATACAGGTACATGGCAGGGCGAAATCTGGAATCAACTCAAAAATGCTGAGGTGCTTCCTACATTTGTCACTATCACGGCAGTGAAAAACAATGACGGCGAGGTTATCAATTATGTTGCTACCTATACCGATATTACCGAGCGTAAGGTTATAGAAGAAAAAATCAATAATCTGGCTTTCTACGATTCGCTTACCCAATTACCCAATCGAGTTTTATTGGCTGACCGCATGCACCAAACTTTGGCTCACTGTCGTCGTAACCAGGAAATTGCCGCTGTCTGTATGCTTGATCTGGATGGCTTCAAGCAAGTTAACGATACGCTAGGTCATGCATCAGGCGACCAATTGCTATGCGATGTGGCTCAGCGTTTAAAAGAATGCATACGTCAGGAAGACACCGCCGCCCGCTTCGGTGGTGATGAGTTTGCTCTGCTCCTCGGCGGCTTCACAACAGTCAGTGAATGCGAACAGACGCTGGCACGCATCGTCGCCTCCATAGCGGCTCCGTACCAAATCTTCGGACAGGTTGCGCATATTTCAGCCAGCATCGGCGTCACCCTGTTTCCCGAAGACAGTAGCGCCCCCGATTTACTGTTACGCCATGCCGATCAGGTCATGTATGAGGTCAAACAAACCGGCAAAAATGGCTACAAACTGTTTAACTCCGTACACAAAATGCGTAATCAAACTACTCAGGACTTTCTCAAGAAAATTGACGAAGCATTGGTTAAAGGGCAGTTCGAACTTTATTATCAACCCAAAGTTGATTGTCGCTTGGGCAAGGTAGTGGGCGCCGAGGCATCGGTATACTGGAATCATCCTGTTCTTGGTATATTAGCGCCGTCCGAATTCATCCCCGTGATCGAACACGATGACCTGATTATCGCCTTGGGCGAATGGACAATACAAAGAGCCTTGCTGCAACTGAATGAATGGCGTGATGCAGGATTTAACCTTCATATCAGCGTCAATATCTCCGCCCGCCAATTGCACAATCAGGAATTTTTACAACGTCTGCAAGAATTGCTTGCCGGATGTGACTCTGAAATCATTCAGCGATTGGAAATAGAAATTATTGAAACGGCCGCATTAAAGGATATGATTGCCGGGCGGGATGCCATTCGCAAATGCCGTGCTATGGGTGTCCGCGTTACGCTGGATGACTTTGGCACCGGGTTTTTATCGCTGGTACAATCGATGGTACGCTTGAATCATCTTGCCGTCGATGCCTTGAAAATTGACTTAAGCTTTGTTTCCGACATACTGACAAATCCGGAAGATATGGCAATTGTTGAGGGCGTGGTCGGTTTGGCCGCATCCTCCCGGCTTCAAGTGATTGCTAAAGGTGTGGAGTATGTCGATCAGATATTAATGCTAATGGAACTGGGATGCTCTGTTATGCAGGGTTCCGGATTCGCCAAGCCGATGCCGGCGAAACGAATGCGCACATGGCTGGCAGCGTTTACGCCGGATCCGCTGTGGGGTTTACCCGTCTCCTATTTAACTTCGCGGGATTATTTCGAGTTGCTGCTGACGGAAGCCAATCACCGCAGCTGGACTAACCGGGTTATCGATAATCTTGATGACCCATGTGACCACACGACTCCGGAATCGTTGCTGGATCACCGGCAATGTTGTTTTGGCCAGTGGTATTCTGACGAAGGCGCCAGTCATTTTCGCGATGTAAGCGAGTTTGATGCACTTGGCGCCGTGCATCAAAATATCCATCAGATTAGCGCGCATCTGTGCGAGCATCATCAGGCCGGTATGGACGTTGAGGCCGATGCCGACAAAGCTCAATTGCTGGCCGATTACGATCTTATCGTATGGAATGACAAGCTTATCACCGGAATTGGTAAAATCGACGAGCAACACCAAATTCCTGGAAGAAATTACCCGTGATTTGCTCAGCTACGCACTGTACCACTTTGAAACAGAAGAGGGCTTGATGCAGAAATACGACTACATTGAGGATGCTGACGCTCACATCCGACAGCACCGCAGTTTCTCAGCCAAGGTGGTCGCCGTACGCAATGATATTAAAACTGGAATTCTGATTTCGCGTGAAGATTTGCTTTCCTTTCTCAACAGCTGGCTAATCAATCATATTCTTAATACCGACAAGGGGATGACCGCTTTTCTGTTGGCATCGGAGCAATACCGTTTTAACAGTCAGATCTAATAGCGGTATAAGTCATAACAATGACCTTTGATTAATGGAGTTGTAAATCGAAAAGATCAAGCTTTTTGAATCCGGGTATAACGATACAACTGCAACCGGGTTTTTAGAAAAAGAGGTAGGAGGTAGGGCACCAGAAGTAGGCGCTTAACGACACAGAAGATAGAGAGCAATGCAGGAGTGGCGAGGGTGTGCCAAGCAAACCAAAAATTGATTCGTAAGCAGTTAAAACCCTATCAGGAAACAGGATGGTATCTTGATAGGGTTAAATCAATATTAGATTAAGCTTTTCAAAGCTTCAAACATTTTGATTGCATCTCTTAATTCTTGTTCGGCTTCTTGCAAAGCTGATTCTTTAGCATGTATTTTGGCTGCTTTCAGTACGTTATTAGCTCTTGAGCGCGCCATATCAACTTTATCATTAGCATTGATTTCTTTGGTTGAATCCAATGCATCTTTGATAAGTGCAGAAACTTTTTCCCCTTCTGTACCGCTAGTCACAGCGTCAAGCGCTAATTTGATTTTAGTAATTGTTATATCAATTGCATCAGCAGGAGCATATGTAACTCTACCTTTATCAGTTTCAGCCAAGACTGAAGTTGAAACAGCACCCATAGAAGCTGCAATTAATAAAGATAGTAAGATTTTTTTTAAGATTTTCATATTGCACTCGTCCTCAAGTTGTTGTTAATTTTTAATTAAATTGGCCGTGTAACTATTAATTATGATAATAGCCATATACCAATAATTATTTTAACACATTTTGAGGTTTTTCAACCATCTGCGGAAGAGCGAAAAGAATGATTTTTAGCGAGGTTTATTTTTGAATAAAAAATCAGATTCAATCACGTTAATAACATAATTGAATCTGACTTAACAGCTTTTTACTTATGTGCTGCGTCGTAAGTCACTTTCATTTCTTTAAATTGAGCTAAACTAGCTTTTAATGTTTCTTCTGCTGCTTTAGTGTCACCGCTTTCAAGAGCTTCGCGGGCGACTCTTAATTTTTCATTTGCTTTTTGACGAGTACGTTCAGTCAGCTCATAACGAAACTCTTTTTGTAACTGGCGTGCTTCATTAATGGCTGCTACAGCAGCAGCTGTATCGCCACCTTTTTCTACTAAGCTAATTGCTTCTTCAATTTTAGCAATCGTACCTTCAGCAGCTACTCTAACTACAGCATTCAAATCTTTTGATTCAGCAGCAAAAGCAGAAGATGAAATTGCAGTCATAGACATTGCCATAACAAGAGAAATTACGATTTTTTTGAATACTTTCATTGATTAAACCTATGTTGTTGATATTTTTTAGTTCAGCATAACCATTAAAATGAGAGTTTATGCAAAAAAGCAAAAATCCAACATAATGAATGGCTAATACCGCAAGGCATTCTAGCACAGAAAAAATTAATCACCCTTTTTTAAAACAGCAAAAACCCTTTTAAATCAAAGGTTATCAAGTCTTGAGTTGTCACTCGGATGGGAGCAAAATTTAACGGATGCGGAATTATTCATCATCTCTTTTGACATCAAGAACCATTTCCCCGGCGTAATCTTCGGACACAATAAATAAAATCGGTGAACAGCAAACCGAACAGTCCTCGTAATATTGCTGCGGTCCGGAATGTGTGTCGACTAAGACATCCAGGGATTCGCCGCAATAAGGGCAAACGATAATGATTTCATCAAGATCATGCATTATTGAACCTTTCTGAGCAAAGCGTCGAACCAGGACATGGGCAGAATGCGTTTAAGAAAGGCAAACAGATAGGTCGGAAAAGTAACGTAATAACGCATTTTAGGTTGCCTGGCTTCCAGCGCGTGAATAACTTTTTCGGTAACGGCTTCAGCAGAGAGAGTAAACGGAGCTACCGCGCCTTCTTTTTGCAAGCGCGCTTCCATGACTTTATAGGTTTCTTTGTGGTAGCTGTGAGCCGGGTCTATATTTTTCTTGTACAGGGCAAAAGCGTTTTTTCTAAAGTTGCTTAGGATCGGCCCGGGTTCAATCAACGAAATATGAATATTAGTGCCATGAAGCTCAAGGCGTAAGGTATCGGCCAAACCTTCCAGCGCGAACTTGCTGGCATTATAAGCCCCCCGATAAGTCATGGCGACAAGTCCCAATATTGAACTGTTATAGATAATCCGGCCATGCCCCTGTTTGCGCATCAAGGGTATGATCAGGTTGGTCAGTTCATGAGTGCCGAACAGATTGGTTTCAAACTGAAACCTGAGTACATCGCGGGATAAATCCTCAACAGCACCCGGTTGACCGAAAGCGCCATTGTTAAACAGCGCATCGATTTTTCCGTCGGTTAGTTTAACTGCCGAATCGACCGCTTGTTGAATGTTGTTGCTGTCGGCTAAATCCAGTTGGATTGCGGTAAAACCTTCCTGTTGCAACCGGAACACATCGTCCTGTTTTCTTGCCGTAGCAATAACGTTATGCCCGCGTTTTTTTAATTCAACAGCTGTGGTGTAGCCAATGCCGGTAGAACAACCCGTGATTAATATGGTTTTTGATGAATTCATTTAGGCAATTACCTGTGATGAGCTTGCTGAATTACTTGGCTAGTTCCTGCTCGGTAAAATAGAAACTTTTTCCGCTGCTGCAACTGACTGAAAAGACCAATGCTTTCTTGGTGCTTTTACCGTGTAATTCCGATGCCTCAACACGCGTACATAGTCCTGAAGCCAATGCTTTTTCTGCGGCTTGTCTTCTTAAACGTTCAATATCGGGAAGTCTGGTTTGGTAATCTTTGACCAAGTCCGGTAATTGATCGAGAACATAAGGCGGGATAGAAAATGCTGAAAACTTCTCTGGATTATTTTTAATAAGGAACTGATTTTTTGCGCTTTCACTCATTGCATCTTGTTTTAACTGCGCCTGCTTTTTCAGTATCTGCTCTTTCTCAAGATTTTCATCCTGTTCCTTTTTTGCTAAATCCTGTTTTTGTTTTTCCTGGTTCAATTCGGTAGAGCTGCCTGATTTAACATTAATTTGCACAGTCTTATGTCCCAAGTCACAAGGCTTTGATTGGTAATCCGTCTTGCCGTTAATGTCCGTGCATTTGTAAATGCCTGCAAAAGTACAGGTGGAAAAAAGGCTTCCTAAAATAAGCAGTGTAATTCTCATTTTTTTCCTCGGTTGCTTTATCGTAAACATCAACAGTTAGAGAGTATAGGTGATTAGAGCTATCGAGCAGATTTTTTGTTCTGCATAATAGTAATAAATTAGAAATATTAAAAACCTATTATTACTATTAGCTAAGCGTAAACTTGTTGATAAGTGTTTTTTTATATATAGAATCAGATACTTGAATAACATGGTAAAATGCAGTTAAGATTATCCGGATCTTGTGTACGGGATGTGGATAACTATAGCCTCAACGTTATCCACATCTTCATCCACAGTTTATTCAGAATTATTTAACAGCTTTACTCTATGTTGCCTTGAGCCATAACTGTATAAAATAGGCAACCTTTCGTTGAAAAGATGATTTGCAGACAATACATTTGTTAAATAAAAAACCTGCCTGATGCTTAATGTGTGAGGCTTTCGTACCGTGTTTAAAACTAAACACCATCATGTCAGAACAACTATGTTAGAAAAAAACGGCAATAAAACCACCGCTCAACCGGCATTAATGCGGTTGAAAAACTATATCAATCAGGAGATTATCGGACAGGATGTGCTGGTTGAACGGATGCTGATAGGTCTGTTGGCTGACGGTCATATTCTGGTTGAAGGCGCTCCGGGTCTTGCCAAGACCAGAGCGATCAACGTGCTGAGCAAAGGCATACAAGGTGATTTTCATCGGGTACAGTTCACCCCCGATTTATTGCCCGCCGATTTGACCGGCACTGAAATTTATCGTCCCCAGCAAGGTACGTTCGAATTCCAGAAAGGGCCGTTGTTTCATAACCTGATCCTGGCAGATGAAATCAACCGGTCACCGGCGAAAGTCCAGGCGGCGTTACTGGAAGCGATGGCCGAGCGGCAAATAACCGTAGGTCAGGCGACCTATCCGTTGCCGCAATTATTCATGGTCATGGCAACGCAAAACCCTATCGAACAGGAAGGCACTTATCCGTTACCGGAAGCGCAGCTGGATCGTTTTTTACTGCATGTAAAAATCGATTATCCGAAAGCGGAACATGAAAAAAGTATTCTGCATTTGGCCAGAACGGAAGCGCGTTCCGGTTCGGTAAAAAAGGGTGAGCAGTACGAGCCGATTGAGCAAAAGACCTTGTTTGCCGCGCGCAATGAAGTGCTGGATTTGCACATGGCGGAAAGTCTTGAGAACTATTTGCTGCAAATTGTTCTGGCGACCCGTAATCCTGCGGCTTATGGGCAGGATCTGGCAGCCTGGCTGCAATACGGCGCAAGTCCCAGAGCCAGCATAGCGCTGGATCGCTGCTCCAGAGCTAAAGCCTGGCTGGCGCAACGCGATTTTGTCAGCCCGGAAGATATTCAGGATATGGCTTTTGACGTGTTGCGGCATCGCTTGATATTGTCTTACGAAGCCGAGGCGGAAGGCATCACTACCGATCATTTTATTAAAGAACTTATTGCCAGAGTTGCTGTACCTTGATGTTTTTTGCTAAACAAGCCGACCCGACCAAGGTCTCAGCCGGCGAATTGATTTCAGTGTCATTAAAGACCCTGGTCGATTTGGCAAGACCGGCCGCCGGGTTAAACCTGAAACATTCAGCCATACGTTCCGGACAAAGCGGCGGTTATGTGTCGCGATTTAAAGGCCGCGGCATGGAGTTTGAAGAAGCCAGAGGTTATCAACCGGGCGATGACATACGCAGTATTGATTGGCGGGTTACGGCGCGTACCGGCGAAACTCATACCAAAGTGTTTCGCGAGGAACGTGAAAGACCTGTGTTTATTTCTGTGGATAACCGCCCTGCCATGCATTTTGCTACGAGGGGTGTTTTTAAATCGGCACTCGCCGCCAAACTTGCCGGATTGCTGGCGTGGGCGGCCCAACATCATGGCGACAGGATTGGCGGGCAGATATTTACAGATAGTGTGTGCCGTGAATTGAAACCGCAAAACGGCAAACATGCCGTACTGCGGTTTTTAAATGCTATTGTTTGTGGGAGCGACTTTAGTCGCCCGGTGAGCGAGTCGGCGACTAAAGTCGCCCCCACAATTACGCTGGAACATGTGTTGGCGAGGCTGATGCACCATGCCCGCCCCGGCAGTCTGGTTTACATTATCAGCGATTTTCGCGGCATTAATGATCAGGTTGAATCGTATCTGGCAAAGCTGTCGCGACATTGCGAGGTGGTGTTGATTTTTGTGTATGATCCGCTGGAACGCCATTTGCCGGAAAAAGGCCGTTATCGTTTTATCGCCAGGGATGGTGTGTATGCCGCAAGCCTGTCGGGAACAGGCGCGGCGACCGACGATAAACGGGATGTGGTTATCGATACCGGTGACCGGCAGCGGCTATTAAAATATCAACAACACTTCACCCGGCGACTGCATCAGCTGGAGCAGATAGCCAAAAAAATGGGCCTGACGTTTATTCAATGCAGCACCACAGACGATCCGATACAACGTTTAAGATAAATGAATCCAACTCTCCCTGATTTAAAAGATATTCACGAACCCGAAGCCATAGGCTGGTGGCCTCCGGCTATCGGCTGGTGGATTCTGGCGGTATCAATCCCGTTGCTGATCATTTTCCTGGTCTGGCTTTATAAAAGACTGACCCGCAAGACTGCGATTAAAACCGCCAACAAAATACTGGCCCAAATCAAACAGGATGCAACGAGGGACAATCTTCAGAAATTATCCGACCTTTCGGTGCTGATCAGGCGCGTAGCCATCAGCGTGTCGCCCCGGACTAAGTCCGCCGGTTTGACCGGACGGCAATGGCTGGAGTTTCTCGATACTTCGGTAAAAGGATTGCCGTTCAGTGAGGGCATCGGTCAACTTCTGGCTGACGCGCCCTATCGGAAAACGCCGCCAACAGAACTGGAAATTTCCCAATTAATTGACCTATGCGAAGACTGGCTTAAAGCTCAGGTAAAAACATGATTGACGCGGAAGATTATCTCGTTCCCATGTGCTGCGTCACTGCCATTAAGTTAAGGATTTATATATTGTGGGCGCGAATTTATTCGCGCTTTTTTAGCTCCTATCGCGCGAATAAATTCGCGCCTACGGCATTCAATCATAATTATTTTCGGCTTAACTTAATAGCAGTGACGCGCTACGTGGAGAAAAATCATGATTCATTTTGAATGGCCTTGGCTCTTGGCCGCGTTACCCTTGCCTTTAATAATACGCTGGCTGGTTCCGGCCAAGATGCCCGTCGAACAGGCGGCATTAAAAGTCCCGTTTTTGGACGATTTTTCCGATGCTGAAACCCGAGCGGTCTTCCAAACCCAACAATGGCCGTTATTGCTGGCGGCGATTGCCTGGCTGTTTCTGGTCATCGCCTGCACTCGGCCGCAATGGCTGGGGGAGCCGGTTGAACAGACGGTCAGCGGCAGGGATTTAATGCTGGCGGTGGATTTGTCCGGCAGTATGGAAGAGCAGGATTTTGTGATTAACAAGCGGTCTGTAGACAGGCTGACAGCAGCCAAGATGGTTGCGGCCGATTTTATCAACCGGCGTGTCGGCGACAGGGTGGGTTTGATCCTGTTCGGCACTCAGGCCTATTTGCAAACGCCGTTAACCTTCGACCGAAAAACGGTAATGACCTTATTGAATGAGGCGGTCATCGGTCTTGCCGGCGACAATACCGCAATAGGCGATGCCATAGGCTTGGCGGTCAAGCGTCTTAAAAGCGAGCAGGCCAACAGCCGGGTTTTGGTGTTAATGACTGACGGCGCGAATACCGCCGGTGAAATTTCACCCTTAAAAGCCGCCGAATTGGCCGCAGCCAATCATCTGAAAATTTACACGATCGGCATAGGCGCGGATGAAATGATCGTGCGCAGTTTCTTTGGCAACCGCAAGATCAATCCATCCCGCGACCTGGATGAAAAAACCTTGATAAAAATTGCCGAAAGTACCGGCGGTCAATACTATCGGGCCAGAAATACCGATGAGCTGAATAATATCTATATGAGACTGGATGAGCTGGAACCGGTTGAAAAAGACAAACAATATTTCAGGCCCCGTAGTGAACTGTATTACTGGCCGTTGTCGCTGGCATTGGCTCTGGCTGCAGTCATTGCTTTGTCCAAAGTGAGGTTGTCATGAACCTGGCCGAATTCCATTTTATCAGGCCGTACTGGCTGCCGGCTGTTATACCGTATCTGGCGATACTGGTGTTAATGCTAAGAAACAAGCTAAGTCAGGGCAACTGGTCTGCCGTATGCGATGCCGCATTATTGCCGTATCTGTTGCAGGAAAAGGCGGTCAACCAAAGCCGTTGGCCGATAACGGCCGGAGCCATCGCCGCGCTGCTGGCGATTATCGCGCTGGCCGGACCAACCTGGGAACGGTTACCCTCACCGGTATTCAGGAATGATTCGGCCCTGGTGATTGCGCTGGATTTGTCCCGGTCGATGGATGCCGCCGATATTAAGCCCAGCCGTTTGATTATGGCGCACTACAAAATCGCCGACATTCTAAAGCAGCGCAAAGACGGCCAGACCGCATTGCTGGTTTATGCCGGCGACGCCTTTACCGTAACGCCGCTGACCGACGATACCGAGACCATAGACAGCCAGCTGTCGGCATTGAACACCGACATTATGCCCAGCCAGGGCAGCAACACCGTGTTGGCACTGGAAAAGGCCGTGGAACTGTTCAAGCAGGCGGGCCTGCAAAAAGGCCGGATATTGTTGGTCACCGATGGCGTTGATATGGCTAAAACCTTGGGCGCAGTAAAAACACTGGATAAGTATCAGCTATCGATATTGGGTGTCGGAACGGATGACGGCGCACCGATCGCGCTGCCTGAGGGCGGATTTCTTAAAGATGAGCGAGGCAATATTGTGGTGCCAAAACTGGATTCCAGCGAGCTCGCAAAACTGGCACAGACAGGGAACGGCGTTTATCAAACCATAACGGCCAATGATGCAGACATTCAAACCGTGCTGGCAAATATGGATAGATCGGTCGAGCAGCAGGGCAAGCAAAACGATAACCTGCTATTGGACCAGTGGGCGGAAAAAGGTCCCTGGCTGTTATTGCTGGTTTTACCTTTAGCGGCCCTCATGTTCAGAAAAGGCCTGTTATGTTTTGCCTTGCTGCTGATCTTGCCGCTGCCTAAAAACAGTTATGCGTTGGGCTGGCAGGATTTATGGCAGACCAAAGACCAACAGGCGCAACAGGCTTATAAGAAACAGGATTTTGCCAAGGCGGCGGAGCAATTTGAAAATCCGGATTGGAAAGCGGCGGCGTATTACAAGTCGGGTAAGTATGACAAGGCGCTGGAAAGCCTTAAAAGCAGCAAGTCCGAAAGCAGCGCCTACAATCAGGGCAATGCGCTGGCGAAAGCCGGTCAGTTGGAAGAGGCTATCAAAGCCTATGAAAAAGCGCTGGCTATGAATCCTGACGATAGCGACGCCATACACAACAAGGACATCGTAGAAAAAGAACTGGAAAAGCAAAAACAGCAGGATCAGCAAAAAAAGGACGATAAACAACAATCCAAAGGCGATTCGCAGAAGAACAAGGAGGATGAACAATCGGAAAAATCTGACGAACAAAAAAAAGCTGAAGAAAAACCCGAACAAAAACCTGAGCAGAAACAATCGGATCAACAGCAGTCGGAAGAAAACAAGCAGCAAGATAAAGCCGAGGAAAAAAAGCCGGAAGATGACAAGTCCCAACAAGCCGAGCAAGGCAAAGACGAAGCCAGGGAGCAAGCTAAAGAACAAGCGCCCGTCAACGCACAGCCGTCGGATGAACAACAGCAAGCCAACGAACAATGGCTCAAAAGAATCCCCGACGATCCGGCTGGTTTATTAAAACGTAAATTTAAATATCAATACGGGCAGCGTGGCCGTCAGGCAAACGGCGATGCCGGCGGTTGGTAGGTAATCGGCATGTGGGCGCGAATTTATTCGCGTGGTAGGTTAAAAAGCGCGAATAAATTCGCGCCCACAATATAAAACTTAAGTCAATAAATATGTCTCAAGACAAATAAACATGACCAATAATCAAATCGCCATTTTCGGTGAAGGGTTGTTCGATCAATTCCCTGGCGGTCAGCAAATATTAAGCGGCGCGCCTTTTAATGTGGCCTGGCAGCTTCAGGCTTTTAATCGGCACCCGTGTTTTATCAGTCGGGTAGGTCGTGATGCAAAGGGCGATAAAATCAGGCAGGCCATGCCGGCTTGGGGCATGGCTGGTCATTACAACCGACCTATGGAGCGAGCGCAGCCGTTCGCGTCCGCTTTAGTGACTAAATGGGGCGCCACGGTTCAGGATTTGAGTGTTTATCGGCCGTTTATAGACGTCCGGAATCTTGATTAATCTAAATGATGAAGCTATGAATACTATAAAAAAATTATTTTTTCTGTTATTGCTGTTGAATTTTGTGCCGGGCAATGTATTCGCTGCACAAATCAGTGTATCGTTCGATCGCAATCCGGTCAGCCTGGATGAATCTTTTCAGATCATTTTTACCGCCAACGACACACCGGATAACGACCCGGATTTCAGCCCGCTGGAACAGGATTTCGAAATACTCGGCCAAAGCCAGAGCAGCAATTCGTCATGGATTAACGGGCAGTCCAGCAAGACCATACAGTGGACGCTTAACGTCATGGCCAAACATCCCGGCAGCCTGATTGTCCCTGTGGTGAAGTTTGGCGATGATGTCAGTCAGCCGGCAAACATTCTGGTTACTCAGGCGACGGCCAATAAAGCCGTCGATACCGACGATGATTTGTTTTTAGAGGTTGATGCGGCGCCGCAAAGTCCTTATGTGCAATCCCAGGTTCTCTATACCGTGCGCTTATATAGAAGAGTCGAAATCGCTCAGGCCGGCTTGAATGAACCGGAACTGAGTGATGCAGTGATTGAAAAATTGGGTGATGACAGTAATTATAATACCCAGATCAACGGGGTAAATTACCTGGTTACTGAGCGGAAGTATTCAATTTTTCCGCAAAAAAGCGGGTCTTTAACCATCAAACCCTTGATGTTAACGGCAGAGGTGGTGGCTAATACGCGTCCGAATTTTAATGGCTTTTTTAATTCGCAGATGACCAAAACCAAAAAGATTTCATCCAAATCGGTGACGCTGGACGTAAAACCGGCTCCGGCCACTTTTACCGGTAGGCACTGGCTTTCAGCGGAACAACTGGTTTTAAAAGAAGAATGGTCGGGCGATAATCAGCAAATGAAAGTCGGCGAACCGTTGACCAGGACCTTGACGCTACTGGCAAAAGGCACAACAGTCGGCCAGTTGCCGGAGTTAAATGTAGGAAAAATCGATGACCGGCTGAAAACCTATCCTGATCAGCCGGTATTACGCGAACAGAAAAAACCGGAAGGCTTGATTGCTTTCAGGGAAGAAAAAATAGCCGTAATCCCATCGAAAGCGGGCTTCTATAAACTACCGGCGATAGAAATTCCCTGGTTTAACAGCCAAAGCCAAAAAATGGAAATAGCCAAAATTCCGGAAACCACCATCACGGCGCTTGAGGCGCCGGGAGCCCAACAAGCTCCTGTTACACCGGTGGCTCCGGCGGCGGTGCAACAACCGAAAAAAGCTGAAGAATCCACGCCGATTACCACCCAGCCGCAACAACAAAATACTTGGTTATGGGTTGCGATATTTTTGGCGTCAGGTTGGTTGGCGACACTGGCCTATTTCCTGATTAAACGCCCGGTTAAAAAACCGGTTGCGGAAAAAAATGAGCAGGAAATCCGTTTGGAAGACAGCGTAAAAAGCCTGAAAAAAGCCTGCGCGGATAATAATGCCGTGGCTGCCAAAGATGCCTTGCTGGCATGGGGACGACAAAAGTATATCACCAGGGATGGCGTGTATGCCGCAAGCCAGTCGGGAACTGGCGCGGCGAATGCGGCGAGCCTGGGCGCTATCGCCGAGCTAAGCGACGCGAGGTTAAGGGATGAAATCCTGCATTTGAACCAGGTTTTATATGGCAAGACAACGGAGCCGGATCTTCAGTGGCAGGGCAAAAAGCTGTTCCAGGCGTTTGTTGAAAATAAAGCCAGAGAAAAAATAGCGGTTACGGACGATGATAAATTGGAACCGCTTTATCGGTTGTGATTAGAACGACCAAAGCAAGCTTTGGACTCCTGCTTTTGTGGTTGTTGGAGTACAAAGCTTGCTTTGTATTTCAAAACATCATTGTTTCGGAATAGGTGTAGGCCGGAATAAGCCGGTTCGAGCGGCAGCGAGAACCGGCTTATTCCGGCCTACGAAGCCTTAAAATATTCCAGCGCCATAAACAGCGCGGCAATTGAACGGGCTTCGGTACATTCCCCGGTAGCTAATAATTCATTGATACGGCTTAATTTCCACGGAATAACTTCCAATTCTTCAGGTTCATCGCCTTCCAGTTTTTCTTCATACAAATCCTGGGCGATGACAATTTCGGTCATGTGTTCCAGATAGGAAGGTGCGATGGAAAAAGAGCTTAAATGATGCAGGCTTCTGGCGCCAAAGCCGACTTCTTCTTTAAGCTCACGGTTTGCCGCCTCCAGGAAGGACTCACCGGCGTCGGTCTTGCCCTTGGGCAAGCCCAGTTCATAGCGATGCACACCGGCGGAATATTCCCTGATCAACAACACCGTTTCAGCATCCAGCATGGGCACAATCAGTACGGCGCCGCCCGAGCTACTACGGGCCAGGCGTTCGTAGTTGCGCAGTTCGCCATTGCTAAACTCAATATCCAGCGATTCGATGCGAAATAATCGGCTGGTAGCGATAGTTGTTTTGTTACGGATGGTTGGTTTTTCAGCCATTGTGCTATTTTATGAAGTATTTTTTGCAAATATAACGCACTCTGATGATTGATTGGAAAAAAATTGATACCGTTTTGCTGGATATGGATGGAACACTGCTGGATTTGAATTTTGACAATCATTTCTGGAAGGAGTTTGTCCCGCTTAAGTTTGCCGAAAAACAGGGCTTGTCGATAGAAGCTGCAAAGTTGCAGTTGCAGCCGCGCTTTAAAAGCATGGAAGGCAAGCTGGAATGGTATTGCCTGGATTACTGGAGTGGTGTTTTAGAGCTGGATATTGCCGGATTGAAAGCGGAGATTTCCGGGTTAATCGCGGTATTGCCGCATGTCACGGAGTTTCTGGAAAAAGCGCATCAATCGCCCAAAAAGGTGTATTTAGTAACCAATGCGCATCTGGGCAGCCTGGGACTTAAGATGGAAAAAACCTGCCTGCAGGAATTTTTCGACGGCATTATCAGCTCCCATGATTTAGGATTTCCCAAAGAGCATGCCGATTTTTGGAGATTGTTGCAGCAGCGTGTGCCGTTTGAAAAGCAAACTACACTGCTGATTGATGATAGCCTGGCGGTGCTTAATTCAGCCAGGCAGTTCGGTATAGCGCATTTGATTTCGGTGAGCAGGCCTGATTCCCTGCTGCCTAAAAAAGAAATAGCCGGTTATCCCGCTATTGAGGATTTTCGGGAGTTGATGGCTGGGCTTTAATTGAATCCACCAAAAGCATCGTCCACGAAAGACACGAAAAGCACGAAAAACCCCACAACAGAATTCCTTTCTATTATTTTTTCGTGTCGCCTAGAGGCGCCTACTTTTGGCTTTCGTGTTTTTCGTGGATCAATTGATTTTTCTAGGTTGATGGGGACGCTTGCCCTGATACTCGGCTTTGCTTTTTTCAGGTCTTCTTTCGGGCTTTACAATTTCGGCCAAAAGATCCGCTGTTATGGGTAGAACCTGAATTTTCTGTCCAATGTACTCTTCGATATCGGGCATTGAATAGGCGTATTGTTCGCAGATAAAACTGATCGCGACACCGCTGGCGCCAAAGCGCGCCGTGCGGCCGATCCTGTGTACGTAATCTTCCACATCCTGCGGCAGATCGTAATTAAATACATGGGAAACATCGGCAATATGCAGGCCTCTGGCGGCAACATCGGTCGCAATCAATAAGGTGATTTTGTTTTCCTGGAAATCGGCCAGCAGGCGCTGGCGTTTGTCCTGCGGCACATCACCGCTCAGTGCGGCCGTTTTGTAGCCGTTGGCGTTCAGGGTGTCATCAAGTCGTTCGGCACAGCGCTTGGTGTTAACAAAAATAATACTGCGTTGCGGCTGATGCTGATTCAATATGCCGACCAGCAAAGGGATTTTTTGCTCATTCGAGGGACAAAATGCGCTTTGCTGTATGGCTTTAGAGGTGACTTCTTCGGTTTCGATGCGAATCAAAACCGGGTTGTTCATGTGTTCATAAGCCAGCTCGGTCACTTTGTAGGATAAGGTTGCCGAGAACAACATATTCAGACGCTGCTCCGGCGGCGGCATGCGCCGTAATAAAAAGCGGATGTCCTTAATAAAGCCCAAATCGAACATGCGGTCGGCTTCGTCCATCACTGTGACTTTCACGTTATCCAGGGTGAAGGCATTTTGCCGGTAAAAGTCGATGATGCGACCGGGTGTGCCGATGATAATATCGACATTGGACTTTATGCTGTCCAGTTGTTTTTGGTAGTCGGTGCCGCCGTAAATAAGCGCCAATTTAAGATTAAGATGCTTGCCCAGTTGCAACGCATCCTTGTGGATCTGAATGGCTAACTCGCGGGTTGGCGCGAGAATAATGGCTCTGGGATATTTGATTTGCTTGCTTTTGACAACGGCTTTTGGAGCTGGTTTTTCTGTATCTATGTCATCGTCGGCATCATTAATCAAATACTGAAACGTGGCCAGCAAAAAAGCGGCGGTCTTGCCGGTTCCGGTTTGGGCTTGCCCCGCAATATCCTTGCCCCGTAACGATAAAGGTAGAGCTTGTCTTTGGATCGGGGTGCAGTGATTAAAGCCGGCATCATTTAAGCTGCGTAAGATAGAATCAGATAATTCAAGATTGCTGAAGCGAGTTTCTGTTAAATGTGTATTGTTCATAGGGTATAGCATAACGTAAAAATCAAAACAGCTGAAATTGATTGACTACCGGCTTCATCCCTCCTATAGTTTTGCTTTTAAATTTTTGGAGAGATAGTGTGAGCGATTCAGTCCTTCATGTAAGCGATAGTGAGTTTAACGAAACTGTTATTAAAGCTGCGGGTCCCGTCCTGGTTGACTATTGGGCTGAATGGTGCGGACCGTGCAAAATGATTGCACCGATTCTGGATGATATTGCCAAAGAATATGCAGGCAAGTTGACCGTTGTAAAATTAAACATCGACGAAAATCCGGAAACTCCGCAACACTACGGTGTACGCGGCATCCCAACATTGATGCTGTTCAAGGATGGCGAAGTGGAAGCTACCAAAGTCGGCGCATTGTCGAAATCGCAACTTGCCGCCTTTCTTGATAGCAATATTTAAACTCATGACCTCCATGGATGGAGCGAATGCAGAATGATTGCCTGGAGCAATCACTGCCCCTAATTACTTAGATCAAGCTCAGCCCCGACTCAGACCTGTCACAAAAGGTTGGACGGGGCTGAGTACTTGAGTTACACTTATGCGGTGCGATAATCATGCGCACCCAATCATATCGTCCGATAAACTACACCCCTGAATTATTCCTGTCCTAGTAGTTGCGGTTTAACACCGTATGTACTTTTCCTTGAGTTATCTTTTATATGAATCTAACTGAGTTAAAACTGAAACAAATAAGTGAAGTTATTGAAATCGCCGAGTCCCTCGGGCTTGAAAATGTAGCCAGATCTCGAAAGCAGGATTTAATTTTTGCCATCTTGAAAAAACAGGCAAAGGCTGGCGACGATATATCAGGCGACGGCGTTCTGGAAATTTTACAGGATGGTTTTGGTTTTTTACGGACACCGGGTTGTTCCTATTTAGCGGGTCCTGACGATATTTATGTTTCACCCAGTCAAATCAGGCGATTTTCTTTAAAGACCGGCGATACGATTAGCGGAAAGATCAGACCGCCCAAAGATAACGAACGTTATTTCGCAATGCTCAAGGTTGACCAGATCAATTTTGAACCCCCTGAAAATACCAAAAACAAAATCACTTTCTCAAACCTGACGCCGCTATTCGCTAAACAACGATTTGTCCTTGAACAGGGCAACGGCACCAGCGAAGATTTAACCGGACGGATGATAGATTTAATAGCCCCTATCGGAAAAGGCCAGCGCGGTTTGATCGTATCCCCGCCTAAAGCCGGTAAAACCATGATCCTGCAAAGTCTGGCGCAGGCGATTGCAGAACAGAATCCCGAGTGTTACCTGATTGTGTTGTTGATAGATGAGCGTCCCGAAGAAGTCACGGAAATGGAGCGTTGTGTACGCGGCGAAGTCATTTCCAGCACCTTCGACGAACCGGCAACCCGGCACGTACAGGTTGCGGAAATGGTGATTGAAAAGGCGCGTCGATTGGTCGAGCATAAACACGATGTGGTCATTTTGTTAGACTCGATTACCCGTCTGGCCAGAGCTTATAACACTGTCGTACCTTCGTCAGGCAAGATCTTAACCGGCGGTGTCGATGCGAATGCACTGGAAAAACCGAAACGGTTCTTCGGTGCGGCGCGGAATATAGAAGAAGGCGGCAGCTTGACTATTATAGCCACCGCACTGGTTGATACCGGTTCAAGAATGGACGAAGTCATCTATGAGGAATTCAAAGGTACCGGCAACATGGAGCTGCATCTGGATCGCAAAATTGCCGAGAAAAGAATTTATCCGGCGATTAACATCAACCGTTCCGGCACACGTCGGGAAGAGTATCTTGTCGATCCCGATACCTTGCAAAAAACCTGGATCTTGCGCAAGATTCTTCAACCCATGGATGAAACCGCAGCTTCAGAATTTTTGATCGGTAAGCTTAAAGATTTTAAAACCAACGCAGAATTTTTTGAATCAATGAAGCGGTAGGGGCGGGCCTTGTGCCCGCCCATTGGGCTAAAGGCTAGGGCAACCCACAAGGGGTGCCCCTACATCAGTCCTTTGGCGGTACATAGCCTTCCGGCATTTCGTTGTTACCTTCAAACAGAAACTTGGTTCTTTCTTCGGCTAAAAATGCCCTGGCTTTCGGGTCAAAGCTGGCCAATTTTCCCTCATTAATCAGCATGGTTTGCTTGGCTAACCATTCCTTCCAGGCTTGTTTGGATACTTTTTCAAATATTTCCTGACCTTTGGGGCCGGGAAATGGCGGCGCATCCAGGCCTTCGGTTTCTATTCCCAATTTTACGCATTTAACCAGTCTAGTCATTTTATTCTCGTGTGTGATTGTTGTAGCAACAGCTTAATCGGTGCGGCTAAGCCAAGCTTATTAACCTGCTCAGCTTTATACCAGACAGTTTGATTGGCTTCCATCACAAAATTTATAGGGTTATCGGATTGAACAAGCAGCGGCGTGTAATCCAAATGATAATGGGAAAAGGTGTGGCGCCGGGTTGCCAGTGTCTGCCGGTCGGTAATGTGAATATTTTTGGTCAGGCACCAGTCGTGTGCCGCCTCAACGCTGTCGAATTCCGGCAGACTCCATAAACCGCCCCAGATACCGGTTGGAGGTCTTTTTTCCAGCAATATCCGGTTATCGGCATTGCTCAGCAGTAAAAAGGTAAGTTGCTTGATCGGCAAGAGCTTGGCAGGTTTCGGCGTGGGGAATGCCGAACTATTACCGGCAAGTCTGGCCAAACAATCGGCATTAAGCGGGCAGGCTGCACAAGCAGGCTTGCTGCGGGTACAGACAGTTGCGCCCAAGTCCATCATGGCCTGAGTGTAATCCGCGACGCGGGCTATGGGGGTCAGCTTGGTGCTGATTGCCCACAGTTCTTTGTTGACCGCGCTATTGCCCGGCCAGCCGGAAACGGTTCTAAACCGGGTCAGTACCCTTTTAACATTGCCGTCAAGAATCGGGTGACTTTTATTAAAGGCGATGCTCAATATGGCTCCCGCCGTTGACAGGCCTATGCCGGGTAATGCAATTAGTTCATCCAGCGTATCGGGAAAACGATCCCGTTCGGCAATAAGTTGCGCTGTTTTGTGCAGGTTGCGGGCGCGTGCGTAGTAGCCAAGCCCCGACCAAAGATGGAGAACTTCATCAACAGGTGCGTTCGCCAAGCTTGCTATGTCCGGGAATTTTGCAATAAAAGTATTGAAATAAGGAATAACGGTAGCGACCTGGGTTTGCTGCAACATGGTTTCGGAAAGCCATACGCGGTAAGGCGTTAGGTCTTTTTGCCAGGGCAGGTCTTTACGACCGTATTGATCGAACCAGGCGAGGATGTTGTGTTGAAAAGCGGATGGACTCATTGGTAGGGATGATAGGGTTAGGTAGATTCATAGGTATTAACTTAAGCAAAATATCCAACTATTCGTGTAAGCGGATTAATTCACCACGAACGACTGCATGGATGCAGTCGTTCGTGGTGATATGTCTTAAATTGATACATATTAGGGTAAGGTTTAAGTTGCCGTTACTTTAAAAAGTTTTTTAACAGATCGCCGACGCCGGAGCCTAATTTTTTGTCGAGTTTATCGATTAGTTTTTCAACCTTGGCTTTGTTCTTATCGGTCAATAATGACTCTATGTCTATCGTATAAATCGGCTTGCTGAGTGTCCCCGCAATATTAATGGCTACTGCGCCTTTAACCTGTTCCGGCTCAGTGGCCGTTCCTTCGGCATCGAGCAGCTTGGCATCGATTTTATAGTCCAGCGCTTCAGAATTCAGGTTTATGTTGCCCTTGCCGTCGACACGTAATTTGGATGACTTGGCGACAAGGTCGTTATTTTGAATCAAACCGTTAGTGATCGTGGCCGTGCCGCTCATTTCTGAAAATAGCGTTTGGTCATTTTTATTGTCCGAGGGCAAAGCGGAACCTTTAATCAGCGCCTTGCCTTCATCGATGATTTTTTGCAGGTTAAATCCCTTGATCACACCGTCTTTGAACAGGAAACTTAACTGACCGTTAAGCGAGGCTTTCAATTCGTCTGCTTTGTGTCCCAGTCCTTGCAACTGTGCGGATGCGTCAACAATGCCGCTCATCCGAGCTTCACCCTTGTAATCTTTCAGTAACGGCTCAATTTGCACATGATCTATTTTTTCGGTTACAGCCAGTGCCGATTTGTCGCCATGCGTATCCATGCTGAGATTGCCGGAATAGCTACCTTGGTAAAATTGCTTGATCGACTGTTGCGTGGTAACCACGCCGTTTTTGCTGCTCAAGTTTATATGGATGTCCTGCATTGCCAAATCATTGACTTTAAGTTTGCCCAGCGACACTGTGCCATCAGCATTGAGTTTTCTCAAGGTTTCAACAGGCAAAACGGAAAGGCCGGCAGCCAATAAAACGGCAGGGCTGGCGATGGGTTTGGATGATTTATCGGCAGGAGATAAATAACGATCGACATCAAGCGCATCAATGTCCAAGTTGAAGCTGATAATCGATTGGGCAAAGTCTTTAATGTTGATGAAGCCTTTAATTTGGCTATCGTCCAGCGTTAGCCCCAGATTTTGCAGATCAGCCGAATCGGTTGTCGCGGTCAAGTCAAAGTTGGCGGATAGTTTGCTTAGAGCATTGGCATCCTGCATTGCGGGTAAGGCGATCGCCAGTTGCTGCATAACTTTGGCGGGACTGAATGGTGCAACGGTAACGAGCCCCTGAAACGAGGGTTTATCCTTAATAGAGGTGCCGGTCATTTCGGCAGCGGCGAGCGTCACATCGCCCGATTTGAGCTGCAACCCGTAAATTTTGGCCGTTTGTTGGTTCATATCCAGCGCTACATCGGCGATGGTTAATGCCGTTGTTAACGATTTGCCGGGAACGTTTTCGCCTGACGAAGTGACTTGCAGATCGCTATGGCGTAGCGCAAAAGTATCGAGTTTTTCATTAACGGTTAATTCGGTGTTGAGTTTGATGGCCTGGATTGACTTGGATCTGCCATCCAAAGCGGTCATGGAAGCAGCGATGCCAACCGGCTCATCAAAGGCGAATTGATCTGTATTCAGGTTAAGGTCTTTTATTTCGATGTGTTTTTCGGTTTTCAGGTCGTCCCAGTTAATCCGGGCATTTTCAATAGCAATGCCGCCGATGGTAAAAGTCACTGGTATTGCGGTGGGTGTGGGTTGTTCATCCTGTTTGCCGACGACAGCGGCGGCGGGTGCTGCGGTTTTAGTGTCGTCAGAATCGATTAGATCACTCCAGTTGGTGATGCCTTGTTTGTTCCTGGCAAGATTTAAAATCAGGCCTTTTAAGTCAATGCGGCTGACTTCCACTTTTTTTGATAACAGCGGCAGTAACAGCACTTTTACATGGCTTTCTTCAATTGTTGCAAAGGGACGGTCTTGAAACCCCGGCGCATTGCTCAGTGCAATTTTTTCTGTTGAAATACCGAACCAGGGGAACAGCGAGAGTTTTAATTCACCGTCCAATACCAGATCCCGGCCGGTTTTGTCTTTAACTGCGGCGGCAATTTCGGGCTTAAAGTCATTGGGGTCGATGACGAATGGCAGGATGCAGGCGACGGCTATCAGCAACAAAATCATTGCAGCAATTGTCGATAAGATGATTTTAAACGGTTTTCCCACAATATTCTCCTTGCGTAAAAAATGTAATGACGATCAATTATGGAATATGATTATCTACTTATAACAGCTGTTGCCAGTTAAGCGCTAATTGGGTAGAGTCTAAATCAGTGTCTGTTTATTATAATTAAAAATGAGGTGTGAAAATGTTGCATTTAGCCAGATTTGCTGCAATTGCGGTTCTTGTATGGTTTTATATGACCGCAAAGGAAAAGGGAGAGTCGCCTGTTAATTGGGCTATTACAGGATTGATCGGTTATTGGATTACCTGGTGGGCGGTTAAGCTGACGGTGGTTTCCGCTTTATCAGGCATGGTTGCTAAAAATCCCACAGGAACTTTTTTGCTTGTGCAAATACCTGCTCTATGTGCGATCGGTGCGGCTTTTTTAATCAGAAAGAAATTGTTGGCGGATGCTGCTGAAAAAAATTAAACAGGGCGTATAAGACGTTGTCACTATTTTATTGATGGGATTAAATGTCGTGTTTTTGATTAATTTAAGTTCAAAAAAGGATAACGCTGTAAAACACGGGATGAGGTGGGCGGCGTTTTCTTTGATTCTAACGTGGAAGGATAAATTGATGCAGGACTAGCTCTCAACGCTGATTTTTTTATCAATAAGCCGAAAAACAGTTTTACCGCGTTCCTCTTGGACCTTCCATATCTGGTCGCCGATTCGGATTTCAACACCGTTATAGATAGTCCGTTCCACAACAATCTTGGCGTATTCGGCGAAAGACATTTCAGCGAGAAGGTTTTCCTGATCGGCTTGATGTCGGGCAATTTCGATCGTCAGATTGTCCAAGGTACGGCGAGCCTTATCTAACAGTCCGTTTTTGTCTTTTTCAGGATTGTTTTCAATGAAGGCGATAATCTTTTTTATATCGTCCTGATTTTTTTCATTCGCCTCAATTTCACGCTTAATGCCGTTCAGTTGCTCTTGAGTATGCGGATTCAAGCCTGCCTGAATATAGGTTTTGATACCGGCGTCAGAGCCAATTGAGACCGCTTGTATTAGCATCATTGCACGGGCGCTACCGCCGATGATGAGTCCCTTTTTTCCGCCGGGCTTTCCAACTAAAATTTGATTCATCGCAGTCAATTGATTATTCATGGAATATTCTTCAATGACGATGCTGGTGCCGGCTTCAATACTGACATATTTGGCAAAACGGGCACTAACCGAACCTTTACAAGAAATTTTTCCTCCCATTGATAGTGTCGAGGCGCCGCTGGAATCACTGTTGCCAATCACGCCGCCTTTGATACTGATATTTCCGCCGGCTTCCATTTCTGCAGCTTCAACGGTTCCGCCTACGAATATGTCGTTTAATGCGTAAACCTTCATCCCTTCCATAACATCACCCAAAATATTAATCGTACCGTCGAAGCTTAAGTTTCCGGACGAGATATTCACCTGCGGTACGGTGATAGTGGGCGACACCATGACGCCATTGGGAATCAGCAACGGCTGGCCGATGATCGCAGACAGTAACAAATCGTTATCATCAGGATCAAACATGGAGCCTTTTAGCTCCGAGGTAAAAGGCGTATTTTGACTGGGCTTTGGGATGAGTATTTGTCCAAGGATGTTTTTCCCTTTTTTTCCCTCGGTTGCGAGAGTGCGGCGCATGAGGGGGTCGCCTTGTTTTACCAGAATAAGATTCCCAAGATCACGAAAATCGGCAATACCGCGTTCATTTATTTGGGGGCGTCGTTCCTGCATTTCAGGTACCAGGCTATGGAATTGCGTATCAAGGCCCGGCACGGCCGGTGTGCCTTGGGCAATGAGGTAATCCGTGGCTTGACCTTCTTTCAGGACGGCTTCGATTTCAGCGATCGTGATGAGACCGCTGACGATGCCTTTTTCTTTCAGGGATTGACGAATTTGTTCAAGAGTAACTGGAGCGCCCCCATACGCTGGGGTCATGGTGAGTCGAGCGGTCATCTTATCGTCGGAGACTTTAATGATGAATTCGCCATCCCTGCGCTCACCGATTTCCAGGATAAAACCGGCATTGCTGTTGTTGTACGCCTGTATTAAACGTGAAAGCGCTTTTTCATCCAGAAACAGGTCGGATAGGTTCTGCCGAGCCAGCATTTCCCTTATCGCAGCTGCTTCCAGAGTAACCTTATCTCCACCCGGTTCGTACACGGCAAGTAATTTGTTGTCCCCGTCCAGTCTGAATGTCAGTGCATCTTTATGTGTCGCTTCGATCACTGTTCGCTCCTTAGACAAAACTTATAACGCTACCGGATATAAAAACATTTTGCATGATTTAAAGTTAATTATGCCAAGCTGATCACAGTTTTATGAAAAACAAAACGTTAGAACAGCTTAAGCTAATGGAAAGGGATTAATAGGGTTAATAGCCGAACATCGTGGAAGTTTTTGATGCTGTTTAAAAACGGCGTAACTATTCAGCCACAGATCAGCACAGATTAAACAGATTTACCTCGTTCCCACGCGCTGCGCCGCGTGAAGATTAGGTGTGCGATATGGGCTTTGGTTGCGGCATTCCAGGACGCAGCGCGTGGGAACGAGAAATAAGCCGAGTAGAGCGTGCCGCGCGCCTTCTTCGCAGCTAGGAATTAAATCGAGTAGAGACGCAATATTGCGTCTCTACGTTAACTCCCTTCTGGCGCGCGCAGCACGCCCTACGTTAAATATTGCCATCCATGCAGGTATGACGGTGCTGGCCGATGTTCCTTGCTAATCAGGATTTTCTTTGTGTTCAGACATATCTTGTTTCATTTTTCGATTATGTTGAAAATAGCGGCACATTATCGAGTAAAACCAAATATCACCATGAACCTAAAAAAACGCCTGGATATTTTTGACCGACTGGCCGCGGCTATACCTGAACCGACCACGGAACTGCACTACACCAGCCCTTTTGAATTATTAATTGCGGTGGTTTTATCCGCGCAGGCGACCGATAAAGGCGTCAACAAAGCGACCGCCAAATTATTTCCCGTCGCCAATACGCCTCGCGACATTTTGGCGCTGGGCGAGGCTGGCTTGAAAGAGTACATCAAGACCATCGGACTATTTAACAGCAAGGCTACCCATATCATCACGCTTTGCAGGCAGTTGCTTGATAAGCATGCAGGGCAGGTGCCCCAAACGCGGGAAGAGCTGGAGGCGCTGGCGGGAGTCGGCAGAAAAACCGCCAATGTCATACTTAATACTGCTTTTGGACAACATACGATTGCGGTGGATACGCATATCTTCAGAGTGGCCAATCGTACCGGTATTGCGCCCGGTAAAAATGTGCTGGAGGTGGAGCGCAAACTGGATAAATGGGTACCTAAAAAACATAAGAAGGATGCACATCATTTACTGATTTTGCATGGTCGTTACACCTGCATTGCCAGAAAGCCGCGCTGCCAAAGTTGTGTCATTGAAGATTTGTGCGAATATGAGCACAAAACCGGACATCAAGATGACGACACGGTAAAGGCAGCCAGACGTTTTATTGAATAGAAGGATATTCATTCTTTATTCAGTTGATTTTGATATGATAAGCGGCATTCGATGCGTTTTACGTACCGATTCATCTCCCGGATTAACAGCCGGGAACGGATTGAAGCTCGATGTTTTTATCTCAACACTCTGGAGTCAACATGAAAAAAATTAATAAAACACCTCTAGCTGCTGCAATGGGTGCTGCTTTTTTGTCTACTTTTGCTGCAACTGCGGTTAATGCCGAAGCTAATCCTTTCGGTATGACTGAATTATCGACCGGTTACATGCAAGTTGCTGCTGCCGATAAAGCGGCTGAAATGGCATGCGGCGCGGCAATGGGCGGCATGGACAAACCTAAGGCGGCGGAAGGCGCATGTGCAGGCAACAAAAAACCTGATGCGGCTAAAGCTACCGAAGGAAAATGCGGCGAAAGCAAATGCGGCGCCATGATGCAAGACGGCAAAATGAAACCCGGTATGGAAGCGGCCTGCGGCGCGATGATGAAAGGCAAGGAAGGCTCATGCGGCACTATGCCTAAAGACGCAACCGGCAAATAAGCCTAAGCGCATTAGTACAGAGGGCATGATTAATCATGCCCTTCCGTTCTCATCAAATCACAGCAAGGTGTTCTTATGGACACAACCCAAAATCTCGTTCACGGTGCCGGTTTAGGCCTGCGGCGGTCTTTTTTAAGTCAGATTGTTGAATCTCCGCCCGAAGATGTCGGCTTTTATGAAATCGCGCCGGAAAACTGGATCACCATCGGCGGAAAATTCGGCAAGCAATTTCGCGCGATGACCGAGCGGTTTGATTTTATCTGCCACGGTTTATCGTTGTCGATAGGCAGCACCGATCCGCTGGATGAAAAATTTGTCCGTGAAGTCAAACAGTTCATGGCCGAACATCAAATCAAATTTTACAGCGAACATTTAAGTTATTGCAGCAAAGACGGGCATTTATACGACCTGATGCCGATTCCGTTTACTTCGGAAGCGGTCACTCATGTTGCAGGGCGGATCAGGCGCGTTCAGGATATTCTGGAGCAAAAGATAGCCATCGAAAACGTGTCCTATTACGCCGCCCCCGGCCAGGAAATGGCGGAGATCGATTTTTTCAATGCCGTTATCGAAGAAGCCGACTGCGATGTGCTGATCGATATCAATAATATTTACGTGAACAGCGTTAACCACGGTTACGATGCCGAAGCTTTCTTAAAGGCCATGCCCGCGCAACGTATCGCTTACGCGCATATCGCCGGGCATTATGTCGAGGCTGAAGATTTTCTGGTCGATACCCACGGCGCTGACGTGATCGACCCGGTCTGGAAACTGCTGGGCAAAGCCTATGAGCTTTACGGCGTGTTTCCGACGCTGTTGGAACGGGATTTTAATATCCCTTCCATGGAAGAATTAATCAAGGAAGTGAGCACCATCAGCGCCATACAAAACGCGTGGGGAAAGCAACATGCCCAGCAATTTGCATGAGGCCGGTATGACAGTCGACTTTAAAGCCAAACAGCTTGAGTTTGCGGCGTACATCAGGGATCCCGAAAACAATCTGCCGCCTGCCGATGTTCAGCTGCAGCGCATGGCGATGTATCGTGAGTTGTTTTTTAACAATATCGACAGCTTTTTGTCGGCCAACTTTCCGGTGTTGCGGGCAATATTGAATGACCGGCAATGGTTCGAGCTGGGGCAGGATTTTTTTGCCAAGCATGTTAGCCGATCGCCGCATTTTTCGGAAATTCCGGAAGAGTTTCTGGATTATCTGCAAAACGAGCGGGACAGTTCGGCTGATTTTCCGTTTATGCTGGAGCTGGCGCATTACGAATGGGTGGAGATGGCCTTATCCATCGCCAAGGAAACCGTACCCGTAACTCACCAGAGCCCGGATAACCTGCCTTACCAGCGCATCCGGTTGTCGCCTTTAGCCTGGCCGCTAGCCTATCAATATCCCGTTCAGAAAATATCGCCTGCTTTTTTACCTGAAACGGTGCCGGAACAAGCCACCTTCCTGATTGTTTATCGCAATCCGGATGACGAGGTTAATTTTATAGAAATCACCCCGATCACTTACCGATTGCTGCAAATAATTCAGGAGCATGAAGGGGGGCTGACAGCCGACTGCATGGATGCAGGAGGTACGACTCCAAGGATGGAGGAGGTAGAGCAACGCAGGGAGCGGTTGCCGAGAGCAATGCAGGGAGCAATTGCCGAGGATTGTCTAAAGCAGGTTGCCGAGGAATCGAAGCATCCCAATCCTGAAATGATTATGGCAGGCGGCTTGCAGATATTAAAAGAACTGGCTGAAAAGACGGTTATTACTTGTTGGTAAGTGGGGTAAGGCATATCACCACGAAGAACACGAAGAAAAAGCCAGCTTTGCTTCGCAAATCAGGCATCGCGTGATTTTTGGAGTCCAAAGCTCGCTTTGTCTGTTTAAAGTCGGCTTTGCGATTTTAATCAGACATCACGAATGTGTGGTGTGGGCAGGCAGACACGAAGTTCACGAAGAAAAGCCAAAGTAATAACTTCGTGTTCTCGGCAACTGCTCCTGCGTCGCCTAAAGCGCCTACTGTTGGTGCTCTACCTCCTGCATCCATGTCGTTCGTGTCTTCGTGGTGATATGTTTTAAATCGATGTGTGTGGGGCAGTCGGGTGGTGTGTTGCCGGAAACGCCTGTTCCCGCTGTCGCTCGAACAAGCTTATTCCGGCCTACAGGGCTCAAGCCAATCAGTTAGCCTGCGGTGCTCTGGAAAAATCCGGTCCTTTAGGGTGAGCGTTCTGTTGCAGGCAATGGTAAGCCGCATTTTCATACTTGATGACTAAAGACTGGGCATTTTTATGCTCCCCGATAAACTTTTCGGCTTCCTCGGCGGTCAAGTCCTTCATCAAAAATTTGGCTATGCACATGCAAGGCGTAGCGTAGCGCACTTTATCGAATTCTTTATTGGTCGAATTTTTCAATTCCCTGTCTACGCATTGGCTGGCGAAATCATGCTCAAACTTGTGTTTTTGTATATCGGTTACTTCGCCATCGTGGGAGTGATCGAATGGATTATGCACAACGTTGGCGGCTGCCGGTTTCGCCGCTGTGGTTTGCTGTTCATCATCCGAACAGCCGGTAACTGCCAGTGCGATAACCATGCCGGTCAAGGCGGCAAAAAAGAAATTCTTTGTAAAGGTAGGCGTTTTCATAAGTTTAAATCGTAAATAGTTTCAGAATTTAATAGTAAGGTTAATCGAACTTTATCATTTTATTAAGACTCGTTCTACTCATCTTCGTCGTTCATATCAAGATGTTTACAAATAGCGCTACTCGTTGAGCGTCTGTTTTCGTTATCATGAGGCTTTTCAATCATGACTTTCACCCATGTCCTTTATTAAAAATATCGAATCCGAATTTGCAGCGCTACCTGATCAGTTAAGAGCAACGGTAATCGATTCGCTGACAAAATGGGATGAACGGGTTATGGAGCTTAAGCTCAATATCACTCAAACGCCGGAGTTTAGCGCGGCTATCGTCAAGGTCTGGTGTTCCAGTCTATTTGTTGCCGAAAGTTGCACGCGCAAGCCCGGGCTGCTGGTTGATCTGGTAAATTCCGGCGATTTATCGGCTATTTATAGCGAAAACAGCTATGTCGAAAAATTAGCGCACACGCCGATTGAGACGCAAGCCGAGTTATCGCCAGGGATGGTGTGTGTGCCGCAAGCCTGCCGGGAGCAGGCGCGGTTAATGTCCAAGCTGCGCCATTTCCGGCGCAGGGAAATGGTCAGGATAGCCTGGCGGGATTTGGCCGGATGGGCCGAATTATCGGAAACATTGACTAATCTATCGTGGCTGGCGGATGCCTGCATTCAATACGCGCTGGATTTTCTCTATCAGGAGGCCTGTGAGCTACGCGGTACGCCGTTATTATCCGACGGTAGCCCGCAGCAGATCGTGGTGTTGGGCATGGGTAAGCTGGGCGCTTACGAATTGAATTATTCTTCCGACATCGACCTGATTTTTGCTTACGCAGAAGACGGCGTGTTGCCGGACAGGAAAGAAACCACTTATGGCGAATTTTTTACCAGGCTGTGCCGCAGTCTGGTAAAAGTCCTGGATGAGATCACCGCAGACGGTTTTGTGTTTCGCACCGATATACGCTTAAGGCCTTATGGCGACAGCGGGCCTATCATCATGACTTTTGACGGCATGGAAAATTATTACCAGACGCAGGCTCGGGAATGGGAGCGTTATGCGATGATCAAGGTGCGTCAGGTCGCGGGCGATTTTAAAACCGGCGCACAACTGATGGCTATGTTCAGGCCTTTTGTATACCGGCGTTATCTCGATTACGGCGCGTTTGAGGAATTACGTTCTTTAAAGGCGCAGATCACCCAGGAATTGCGGCGCAAAGACCGCATGGAAAATATCAAGCTCGGGCCGGGCGGCATCCGCGAAATCGAGTTTATCGGACAGGCGTTCCAACTGATACGCGGGGGCAACGACAAAGCCCTGCAAACCCGCCCCATTCTGGATGTTCTGCAACTGCTGGGCGAGCGGGAGTTGCTGACGCAAAAAGATGCCGATCAATTAAAACAGTCATACCGCTTTCTGCGCCGGGTGGAAAACCATATCCAGCAATACCAGGACCAACAAACCCACGATTTGCCGACAGCCCCGGCAGTGCAGCGGATATTGGCGTATTCGCTGGATTATGCGGACTGGACCAGCTTTAAACAGGATCTGGATAAGATAAGAGCGCAGGTACACGAAGTCTTCGATCAGGTTTTTTCGTTATCAAAACAGGATGGTTCGACAGGCTCACCACGAACGGGAAAAATTTGGGCTTGTGTGGCGGATGACTCGGAGTTGATGGGGTATTTAAAAGAGTGCGGCATTCAAGACACCGCCGCAATGCTTGCCGCGATAAAAGATTTTAAAAATTCCATAGCGGTTAAAAGACTAACGGCCAAAGGCGCGGGCGTGCTTGACCGGTTAATGCCGCAACTTATAGAGGCCATGCAGCAGGTTGATAATCCCGATGAAACCTTGACGCGGATACTCGGTTTGTTTGAGGCGGTAGTGGGCCGGAATGTGTATTTATCGTTATTGTCTGAAAACCCCGGCGCCTTGCTTCAATTGATCAGGCTGTCATCGGCCAGTCCGTGGATTTGCGATTATTTATCGCTGTATCCGGTGTTATTCGATGAATTGCTGGATACCCGCTCCCTTTACGAGCCGCTCAAAAAAGCCGACCTTGACGAACAACTTAAGGTTTTGCTGGCTCAAGTTGAGGTGCAGGATCTTGAACAGCTGATGGTTGTGTTGCGCCAGTTCAAGCAGCTGAATGTGTTAAGAGTGGCAGCCGCCGATATTATGGGTGTAATTCCCCTCATGGTGGTCAGCGACTATCTGACCTATATCGCCGAAAGCATAGTCGGTCATGTTGTTGAACGTGCGTGGTTGATGCTGACCGACAAGCATGGTTTTCCACCGGACACCGATAATGCCACGATAGGGTTTGCAGTAATTGGTTTCGGCAAACTGGGCGGTATCGAGCTGGGCTACGGTTCCGACCTGGATCTGGTGTTTTTGTATGATTGCCAGGATGGCAATGTGCTGACGAACGGCGAAAAGCCGATTTCCTGCTCCCAGTTTTACGGTCGGTTGGGATTGAAAGTCCGGCATATTCTCGATACCAAGATGTTGTCCGGCATACTCTACGAAGTCGATATGAGATTGCGCCCAAACGGCGACTCCGGCCTGCTGGTCAGTCATATTAACGCTTACGAGGATTACCTGAAAAACCAGGCTTGGACTTGGGAACTGCAAGCGCTGGTCAGGGGCCGGTTTATCGCCGGCGATCCGAAGTTGAAAGTACAGTACGAAGCCATACGCAGCCGGATTTTGAGTTTGCCCAGGGATACTGAAAGCTTAAAAAAAGAAGTCCGCGAGATGCGCGAAAAAATGCGCGAGGCCTTGGCTACCAAAGATAAAGACAAGTTTGACCTAAAACAAAGCAAAGGCGGTATTGCTGATATTGAGTTTATAGTACAATTTGGCGTTTTAGATCAGGCCGCTTTTAATGTAGCGTTAACGACCTACACTGATAATGTAAGGCTGCTTGAAGGCCTGCAACAGCAGGGATTTATGTCCAAAGCCGATGCGGAAACACTTAAAAACGCTTACTGCACTTATCGGGATTTCGGACATAAACAGGTTTTACAAGGGGACAAGGCTGTTATAGCCGAGACCGAGGTCGCTAAAATGAGCGCTCAAGTCGAACAGATTTGGCATGATTACATGGAGTAGTGGCGCGTGGTAAACATAATTACTTAGCACCATTAAATAAAATGGAACGCAGATAACGCAGATGAATATGATTAACGCGGATAACTGTAAACATTTAGAAATTGCTGAAAGTGAGTTTGCTCTTAATAGCTGCAAGAATCCTAGGTTTAAACACAAAGTTTTTTCAAAACAAGAAAAATCTTATTAAATCATAATTATCAGCGTTATCTGCGTTCCGTTTTTGACTGCTAAGTAGTAACAAATAAACATTAATATTGGAGAGAGTAAATGATGACGATGGACGATAGAGACGGCGTTATTTGGCTGGATGGGCAATGGGTTGAGTGGCGCGAAGCTAAAGTCCATGTGCTGACGCATACCTTGCACTACGGATTGGGCGTGTTTGAAGGCATAAGAGCGTATCACGCCGAAAAAGGCACGGCGATTTTCAAGATGCAGGATCATACGGATCGCCTGTTCCGTTCCGCGCACATCATGAATATGAAAATGCCGTATGGCAAAGACGAGCTGAATCAAGTTCAGCGCGATGCGGTTGCCAAAAACAATTTGGACAGCGCCTATATTCGCAGCATGTGTTTTTTAGGCTCTGAAGGCATGGGCTTGAGAGCCGACAACCTGAAAGTGCATGTGATGGTTGCCGCATGGTCGTGGGGCGCGTATCTGGGCGCGGAAAGCATAGAACAAGGCATCCGCATCCGCACGTCGTCTTATACCCGCAACCATCACAACAGCACCATGTGCAAAGCCAAAGCCAACGGCAATTACATTAATTCCATTCTCGCGTTACAAGAAGCGCGCGCTAATGGTTACGATGAAGCGTTGATGCTGGATCATGAAGGTTTCGCGGCGGAAGGCAGCGCCGAAAACCTGTTTATCGTGCGTAACGGTAAAATTTACACGCCTGAAACCACCTCGGCATTGGAAGGCATTACCCGCGATACGGTCATGACGATTGCCGGAGAGCAGGGTTATGAAGTGATTGAAAAACGCATTACCCGCGATGAAATTTACATTGCCGATGAAGCGTTCTTTACCGGTTCTGCGGCCGAAGTGACGCCGATCAGGGAACTGGATAATCGCGAAATCGGTTCCGGCAGCCGTGGGCCGGTCACCGAGCAATTGCAGTCGCTGTATTTCGACTATGTGCATGGACGCAGAGACGATCATGCCGACTGGTTGACTTACGTTGCTTAATGTTTTTTTGAAAAAAATTTAACCACGAAGACACGAAGGGCACGAAGAAAGAAACATAAAGTTTCGTGTCGCTTCGTATTCAAAGCAAGCTTTGAACTCCGGATGTCCGTGATGTGATATTTGGAGTCCAAAGCTTGCTTTGGTCGTTCAAAGATAAAAGCAGTAATGTAGGGTACGCTTCGCGTACCATTTTCCAAGCACCGCACCAAGTTCAGTAAGGTACGCATAGCGTAGCGTACCTTACTGACTTATGAATAAATCAGGTAAGGTTTTGAAGAAATATCACAAGATTCTAGTCGTCGGCCCCTCCTGGGTCGGCGATATGGTGATGGCGCAAAGCCTGTTTATCGCCCTGAAAAATACCCACCCGGATTGCCAAGTTGATGTGCTGGCCCCGTCATGGACATTATCGCTGCTGGAAAGAATGCCCGAAGTGAGCAAAGCCATCGTCATGCCGCTGCCGCGCGGCCAATTCAGCTTGATGGCACGCATCAAGCTGGGACTGAGCCTGCGCTCGGAAGGCTATGATCAGGCCATCCTGCTGCCGAATTCCTGGAAATCCGCAATTCCTCCCTTCTTCGCCAATATTCCCGTCCGTACCGGTTACATTGGTGAATGCCGCTGGGGATTGCTTAACGATGCCAGAAAGCTGGACAAAAACCTGCTGACCATGACCGTGCAGCGTTTCGTCGCCTTGAGCCTGCCAGTTGATGCGTCTATGCCGCCGGAATGCCCGACGCCTGCGCTAACGATCAGCAAAGACCGGCAACAATCTGTCATCGATAAATTCAAGCTGACGCCGTCGATCGCCGAGTCTGCTCCCGGCAGCCTTACGGCATACACACCGTCCATGGCGATAAAAATCCTGGCCTTATGCCCAGGTGCCGAATACGGCCCCGCAAAGCGCTGGCTGACCGAGTATTACGCCGAAGTCGCCCGGCATAAAATCGACCAGGGCTGGCAGGTCTGGCTGTTCGGCTCCGATAAGGATAAAGCCGATGCAGCACAAATCAACAGGGAAGCTTCCGGCTTCTGTACCGATTTTACCGGCAGAACCTCATTAGCCGAAGCGGTCGATTTAATGTCGCTGGCCAATACCGTAGTGACCAATGACTCCGGCCTGATGCATGTCGCCGCCGCGTTGGACAAAAAAATCATCGCCATTTACGGCTCATCGGATCCGGGCTTTACGCCGCCGCTGAACGACAAGGCCCATGTTATCTCGTTGAACCTCGATTGCGCGCCCTGCTTCAAGCGCGAATGTCCGCTAGGCCACACCCATTGCCTGGTCGGCATCACGCCGGATCGGGTGCTTGATCTCATTAACACGTAGGGGCGATCCGGCAGGTCGCCCTTGTTCTAAATACCGTACATTGCCAGGGCGACCTGCCGGATCGCCCCTACGACCCCATAATCAAAATGTTTTTATGAAAATCGCCATTGTAAAACTCTCGGCCCTGGGAGACATCGTGCATGCGATGGTCGCCCTTCAATTCATTAAAGCCCATTCCCCCCAAATCCAGATCGATTGGATAGTCGAAGAACGCTTCGCAGAAGTCTTAAAACACAATCCCGACATCGACAACATTCTGACGGTTAACCTGAAAGCCTTAAAAACCAACAAGGCCGGAATTTTTGCGCAGCTTAAAAAAATACGCAGCTATGCAAAAAATAATTATGACCTGGTTATTGACGCCCAAGGACTGATTAAATCGGCGGTCACCGCCAAGCTCGTATCGGCAGGGAGGATGTGTATGCCGCAAGCCAGTCGGGGAAAACGCATCGCCGGATTCGATGCCGATTCAATCAGGGAAAAAGCCGCGTCGTGGTTTTATGATGTCAAAGTGGCCTGCGCTTACGATGCCAATACCATCGACAGAAACGCCTTGATACTGTCCAGCCCTTTAGGAATCCGTATCACCACCGAACAAATTCTTAACAAAAAGCCGTTTTTGTTTTTTAACAACGAAGACCCGCAGATTTATGATTTTCTGTTAAAAGACCGGATCAATATCATGCTGGTAATCGGTTCAACCTGGGACAGCCGCAACTATCCGGCCGCCAAGTTTGTAAAAATAGCAGAGGCGTTGCAGCAAAACTGTCTGGTCATCTGGGGCAACGAGCAGGAAAAAGCCACCGCAGAGTGGATGTCGACGCAATCCGAGCTGATCAAAGTCATGCCCAAGCTGGAGTTGAACAGCCTGAAAGCGCTGATTGCCAAAGCCGATTTACTGATCGGCAACGATACCGGGCCGACCCACATGGCCTGGGGATTAAACCGACCGTCAATCACCATCTTCGGCCCGACGCCGGTCAGCAGGGTTTATCAGACCGACATCAACAAAGTGGTTAAGTCCGCATCCATCGTCAATCCATATAAACTCAACAAGCAGGATTATTCGATTAAGGACATTGATGAGCAGGAGATTATCGAGCAGGCGAAAATTTTATTGTCGCTGTGAATAAAGCAGAACTTATGGCTTTAGCTCGTTCCCACTCATCGCGCCACGGCCTAAGTTAAGACTTGTTCCGTTCGCCCTGAGCATGTAGAGGGGTCGGAAGAACTAGTCGTCAAGCCTTTCATGGTTTGACAAACTCACCGCAAACCACTTAACTTAATTGTCCGTAGAAAGCAGGTAAAAGATTGCACCCTGAAATATCCGTTGTTTTACGTCTAGTACATTATCTAAAAAACGATGAAATTTCTGATCCAGATGGCTTATTAAAGGTACTACGATAACGATAGAAGCGTTTCGATAAGTGAGGTTAAGATGAATATTGCAGAACATAAGTTAAATTTAATTCGTCAAATTGACGGTTTGCCGGAAGAGTCATTAATAGAGCTGGAGAAGTTAATTTCAAAACTGCGAGTCAATAAAAAAACAGCATCAAAGCGGCAGATTGGCTGTATGAAAGGGTTAGTAGTTTTTATGGCAAATGATTTTGATGCGCCATTGGATGACTTTAAAGAGTACATGTAATGCGTTATTTACTGGATACTCTCATTCTTTGATCTGGTTTTTAGAAGATGATGAGCGTCTGTCTGATACTGTAAAGGACATATTCAGCGATGATAATGCCGATATTTATTTGAGCATTGTTAGTCTTTGGGAAATGGCAATCAAGATAGGCCTTGGTAAGTTGAAGTTGTCGCAATTACTTGAGCAGGTGATTGATACATTGGAGTAACAAAGTATTTCGCTGTTATCTGTTAAGCCCGCCGTAAACGTTCAGTCCCCCTCTTAGAAAAAGAGGGGTTAGGGGAGATTTGCTTAGATAAATCCCCCTCAATCCCCCTTTTTCAAAGGGGGAGGTGAGCGATTACAGCCCACCCATGTTTTAGCCGTGTTAAATTTACCATTTGAACATCGTGACCCATTCGACCGTTTGTTGATTGGTCAGGTTTTAGTAGAAAATATGAAATTTCTCAGCAATGAAGCGTTGTTTTTGCGTTACGGTGTGGATAGGGTTTGGTGAGTATTTCAATCAACGCAGTAAGGCGTAATAGATAACGCCATTTGAGTCTGCTTAGTGATGAATATGCAGAATATCGGGCATTTCTAACCTACATAAAATACTTTCACAGAACTGCCTTACGAGTTGTCCTTGCAGGTCGTCTGCGTAAGTTAGCCAGTCTAAGCGGAAATCTTATTAAACTGTGTTATTTAACACACTAAAATAGGTCATATGACACACTTTATTTTTTAAAAAATAGTTAGTCTGATGAAATATTTTCGCTAGCCTTGAATTCACTGGCCTAACGAGGCATTAGCGATGCCTGGCACAATAACTGCTTTTCTATTTACCTTGCTGGTCCAACCATTCGACTATTTATCATACAAACTGAATTTAATGTCGGTATTTATGTATAAACACATGACTTGTGATGTGACGTAATTTTACAACCTTTAATAGAGACTCTTATGCACCGTAAAGTTCTACCCTTATTATTAGTCGCCATTCCCTCAGCAGCGATGGCCGACCATCTTTCAGGCGGCTTTGGCTTGCAATCTTCGGCGCCATTCTGGACGGAAAGCGCTCAAACACTTAACAAGGGCAAAATTGCCGCCGGAGTCCGCGCAGAATATTTACAGCTTCGTCCTTATAGTGATGAAAAGTTGTCTGACTTAAGAAGAGCAGATGGCGCAGCAAATCCCGATCTCTATCAAGAGGGTGCGGCTGATCATGATCGACAAGCCAATCTACATAGCGTCAATGATTTACTGGGCGGCTCATTTCGTCTTGCTTACGGGATTACCGATGATGTAACCGTTGGCTTGCGACTGCCGTTTGTTTATCGTGACGGCATCCGGGAAGTCTCAGATGGTCATTTTGAAGATGGCGAGCATCACGGCACTAATAATATCGCTAATCATGGCAGCTCAGAAGGCATAGGCGATATGAGTTTTTGGGGGCAATATCAGTTTTTCAAAGACAGCAAACAGAGCGCCGCCTTACTGCTGGGCATGAAAGCGCCGACAGGTGAAACAACCAATGAAGGTTATAAACGCTACTATAAGCACACAACAGGCGCGGATCTGGCCCTACCCGCCGATGTCACCAGTAAACGTTTGGAAACCCACTTGCAACCCGGCTCAGGATCATGGGATGGCATGTTCGGCCTGGCCTACGGCTACGACCTGGGTGTTGTTCAGTTAAACAGCAGCGTCATGTACACGCTTGTCACAAAAGGCAGCCAGGATACTGATCTAGGTGATAGTTTTAACTATGACTTTGCGGCGTCCCTGCCTGTTAAATCTTTCACTCCTTGTGCAGCTTGCTCATGGAATCTGGTGCTGGAGGCCAATGGCGAATGGCGGGATCAGGAAAAACGTGGCAATAACATTACTATCGGCAACTCGGGCAAAAACACCCTCTATATTTCACCGGGTATTCGTTTTATTTCAGGACAAAACTGGAATGTCGGCACCTCTGTAGGTTACGCAGTAATGCACGACTTGCGCGGCAATCAATCCGACCCTGATTATCGCATCATGGGCGCATTCAATATGGCGATTTAACAAGCCAAAACAAGACCTATCATCCCAAGGTATCCTGATCATTTAAAAGATGCCTTGGGGAAATTAATACACAGTCCACCCCTGCATTAAATTACCGATTAAAGGAGTTGTAACTTTAATCTCTAGCTTTCATCCTTCGTTCATGGCTAAAATTAGCGCACACATTCGGCCCACCTTACACATGAATCCTATGCGCAAACTCTATAAAAAGCCCTCACTGTTACTGTTTATTGCCATCAGCTTTTTAATTATCAACGGTTGCCAGACAGGCATAAAAGGTCTAAAAGCGGATAATCTTGCAGACCAAATTCTAAACACGACGGTTTCCGTAACCTTTGCTCCTGATGGTCGCTTATGGCGACTGATACCAACAGACGATGCTGTGTTTGTCGACTCATCAACAGACAATGGGAAAACCTACAGCAAGCCCATCAGGGTCAATCCTGTCGGCCAAAGAATCAGCGCCTGGCCTGAAAATCCTCCCGCTATTGTCGTAGGCAAATCCGGCCGCATTCATGTGCTTTATTATGCCGATGAACAGCAAAAATCGACTTCTTTCTTTAGCTACTCGGACGATAACGGCCAGACCTTCAGCAAACCGGTATTAATCAGCGACCATGCCGACACGGCAAGGCACTATATGGATCAAATGCTGGTCGATAAAAACAATAAAGTTTACATGTTCTGGCATGACACCCGGCATGAGCAGCACAACAGCCACACCCCAGCAGGTTCCCTGTCGCTTTACTACACCGTGACCGACCAACCGAATACTGCGAAATTTACCAATCAGTTTATCAGCGATGCGGTTTGCTCCTGTTGCCGCACCGCAATCACCTTTTCCCCGGAAGAAAAGCCGGTGATTCTGGTGCGCATGGTTTTCCAAAACGGCGTTCGCGATCATGCTTTAATCAACATGACCTCAGACGGACAATGGTCTAAACCGCAACGTATTACCAACGATGACTGGGGAATTGAAGCCTGTCCTGAACACGGCCCGGCTTTATCGATAGATAGCCAAGGCCGATCCCACCTAACTTGGTTTACCTTAGGCGACAAACGGCAGGGGATTTTTTATGCGCGCACCGATGACTACGGCAAAACCACATCCGAACCCATGCCGCTGGGCGATACCAGTCGCCTGTCCGGTCATTCGGATGTATTAGCCGTCAATAATCGTGTTGTTATTGCCTGGAAAGAATTTGACGGTAACGAAACCAGCATCGTTATTAAAGAATCCTCCGACCGGGGCGTCACTTGGTCCAATGACAAAAAAATCCTTAGCTCCACCGCTAAATCCGGTTACCCGGAACTGGTCAGTAACGGCAAAAATATATTCCTGTCATGGGTCTCAAGTGACCATGGTCATCACTTGATAGAGATCAAATCATGACTTTAAAAAGCTTTTCTTCCATGCTTGGGGTTTATTTTTCGCGCTGTCCGCGAAAAACACGAAAAAGCTTTATAGTACAATCCGTTCGACTGTTGCTTCCAGGTAGTTCGGTACCTTCGCCTTATGCGCTCCCGTTGTGACAGAAAGAGCTTGTGCTCAACAATAATCCTAAAAAAATCAGTTGGATTTGATATTCCCGAGCTACCGTAGGGGCGACCGGCCGGTCGCCCCTACAATGTCCGCACCATTTAGGTGAATAACTTTGGCTGGCAATACCATGGCTCAATGCAGTAATTCAGCTATTTCAATTCACAACACTTTGGTTAACTGATTTTTTAGGATAATGGATTCATAGCGAACAAAATCAGGGATATGTTTGCCCCGCAACGTCTCACCCCTGCAGAAAAGCCTCAGCTCCGGGTGCGCGACAAAGGGAATCCCACGTTCTGATAACTCCTTTCCCAGGCACTCTTGTCTTGATAGACAGCCTCAAGAAAACCGCAGTCCATTTCCCGGTACGCGTCAAACACAGTACCTTGTATCTGATATAGTAGCCGAAGTTGGTAAAGCGACATTTGAAATGCCCTCACCCTAGCCCTCTCCCAAGGGGAGAGGGGGCTTTGTCGCCTTGCCAACTTCGGACCCTATAACATCCTTTTCTGTGCCAACCCCCCATCCATTTTTTTCGTGCTTTTCGTGGAGCGCACTTTCCTTTTGAACGTCCGCCGGGAAGAGGAGAGTCCATACCATTATCCCCGCATCCTGTGACCCTCTGTCCGTTGAAGTATATTGGAAAAAAACAGGTCAAATGCCACAGTCAACTGTGGCATTTGACCTGTTTTTTTGAAATGTTTAACGGATTCCCTTCTATCCAGTTGTTTTTGTTGATTATAGTTATTGGCTCGATATTTGCTTAAATAACGCTACGGGAATGAGCGCATGAAATCCCTGAGGGACAAAAAAGCAAGCCGCCCCGCGGCAGGCTTTTTTCTAAACCACAATCAACTGGAATAATAACAATGCTAAAAAAACTTGGCCTTTATGTGCTGCTGCTAATCGCACAAAATGGAGCTGAAGCAGCGGTGCGGAATTTCACTCTACATATCGACAACGGCAACTTGACAATAACCGGCACCGGCGGAACAACCCTCTCCGTGTGGGGTTACGGTGACAGCGCCGGGTTGCCCTCAGTACCTGCTCCCACTTTGACGGTCAACGAAGGCGACACGGTCAATGTCACGGTGTATAACCACCGTAACGCCGAGCACAATTTCGTGGTGAATAACGTTACCGCCGACACTAGTCCCATAGCGTCCAACGGCAGCAAAACTTATACCTTTGCTGCGCCCACCGCAGGCAGCTACATTTACAGCGACACGATGAACAACAACGTCAATCGGGAAATGGGTTTGCACGGCACGGTTATCGTGCGTCCGGCTGACAACAGCAATGCCGCTTGGACAGGCGGCCCTGCGTACACGCATGAGCGCACCTGGGTCATCAGCGACATGGACAAGCCGCGCTGGAATGATGTGGCGGAATCCGGCGGCACGGTCAATACTGCGGTGTACAAACCGAACTATTTCATGCTCAACGGCTTGGGCGGTTTTGATGCGATGATGGATCACGGGACGATGATCATGGGAATGATGGATGAAGTAACTCTGGTGCGAATTGTCAACGCGGGGCAATTCAGTCATTCGCTGCATTTCCACGGCAACCATTTCCAGGTAATCAACATTAACGGTGCACGCCAACCCGAACCGTTCGAAGAATGGGACACCATCAACGTACCGCCGATGAGCGTTGCGGAAGTGTTGTACACCATCAACCAAACCGGCGAATATCCGATGCATATCCACACCGCTCAGGCCGAAACCGCGAACGGCGTGTACCTGAACGGCGGCGTGACAATGATTATGATGCACTAATTAGAGAAGAAACATGAAAAAATCGATTTATTTATTGTTAAGCTTATTGGGCTTGGGTGCGCCATCCTTGCAGGCGGCGACGATCAACAAAACCTACTGCGTCGGCTCGATCAACAAGACTTTGAGCGGCGCGTCAGTCACCTTTTGGGGATACAGCGATTGCGGCGGTGGCATGGGCGGTGGCGGCATGGGCAGCGCGACTGTGCCGGGGCCGGTCCTGGAAATCGGCGCCGGGGACACGCTGAATTTGGGCCTGAACATCAACATGATGACGCCGCAGGAAACAGCCCCTTACAATGGCCATACGATCCATCTGCACGGCGCGGACGTGCAAAGCATGGAAGACGGCGTCCCGGAAACCAACGGCAATGCCGTCAACGGCGACACCTATACATGGTCACCGTTGGCCGGACATGAAGGCAGCTATCCCTACCATTGTCATGTGCATACCGTCAAACATCTGGAAATGGGTATGTACGGCGCAATCATCGTGCGGCCACGTGACGCGACGGGCAATTTCCTGAACCGGCTGAACCAAAATACCGCGACCGCCTACGACTATTCGCAAGTCTATGTGCTCAGTACGGTAGATCCCGCCTATCACACCGCGAAGGGCGATTCGACGGTATTTGCCGATTACAACCCGAAGTATTTCCTGATAGGCGGCAAGGAAGGCAAGACCGCTTCCGCACCGGCATTGACGCTGGCGGCGGCAAAAAGCAAAAAAGTGGCGTTCCGTTTGATCGGCATGCATTCGACCAATTCCACCTTCCAGATTAAGGACAGTGCGGGCAACATTAAGCCGTTCACCCTTTATATCCGTGACGGTCGGGCGCTGCCTACAGCCAAGGTTTTGAACAGCCTGGACATTTCCCCCGGCCAACGCGCCGATCTGATAGTCAGTCTGCCCACAACTACCGGGACCTGGTACCCGCAAGTGACGTATAAGAAGTTGCGAGACAACTCACCTTACGCCATCGTTTACGGCAAGATGACCTTCTGATCTTGTAAATAATAAGCAAATAATAAGGGACAGCCACGGTTTTTCGGTTTTTTGAAGATCTATGAAATCATGGTCTGTCCCCTATTTGGATTAGCCGCCCCCACAACAGCTCGTAGATGTGATGAACGCAGTGAAGCGCACCTATATCAAGCCCTATCCATCGAGAACGATGCGCTCCCTTCGTCAGCACGCAAGAAATCGGGGTCAGGTCTTGCAAAATTACATTGGCATACTATGGTTTTTTATGGCAAGACCCTTACGTATTGAACTATCTGGTGGGCTGTACCACGTCACTTCGCACGGCGATCGGCGTGAGGACATCTATTTTTCCGATGCCGACCGCGAAGCGTGGCTGGCTTTGCTTGGTCAAGTGTGTGAACGCTTTAGCTGGTGCTGCCATGCATACTGCCAGATGACCAATTATTATCATGTGGTGGTGGAGACACCGGAAGGCAACCTTGCCCAGGGAATGCGCCAGCTCAGTGGTTCCTACACCCAATCCATCAACCAAGCTCACGGGCGGGTCGGGCATGTATTCCATGGGCGATACAAATCCATTCTGATTGAGAAGGATAGCTATCTGCTGGAGCTGGCGCGGTACGTGGTGCTCAATCCGTTGCGCGCAGGCATGATCAATGAGATCGGCGACTGGCCGTGGAGCAGTTACCCTGCCATGATCGGTGCGGTGCCTACTCTGGTTTGGTTGCAGACGGATTAGCTGTTGGGGCAATTCGATCCGCAACGTGAGAGGGCGCGGGAGAAATATGTGGATTTTGTGCGCGCCGGGGTCGGGTTACCAAGTCTATGGGCAGGCCTGCGCAACCAGGTTTTTCTTGGGAGCGAGAGGTTTGTTGCGCGTGTGCATGCCGCAGTTTCCCACGAACAATCGCTAGATGAGATTCCGCGTATGCTGCGACGACTGCCCGCTAAGTCGCTGGACAGCTACCGGGAGGAACATGAGAACAACTCTCGCTTGGGAATGGTGTTGGCTTATCTGAGCGGGGATTACTCAATGAAGGCGATTGCCGATGAATTCGGCGTTCATTACACGACCGTCAGCCGTGCAGTCAAAGAGTATAGCTCAAAAAATCCTCTTTAATGTGATGTTGTAAGACCTGACCGTTCGCAGTAACAGCAGTAAATCTAGCGGGTTAAAGTCCCGTCCAAGGAATTGTCCGTACGCCTTGGTAGTATGAGGAAGCGGCATCGTGGTAACACGGGGTCGTGAGTTTCCAAACAGCAAAAGAGCAGGCCGTAACGCAAGTGAACCTACACGTAGCCTCGTAAACGAATTGGAGGAGCCGACCCTGTGGTCAGAAGGGGAAGGCCGTTGGATGGATGCTGAAATAACGGAAGTGGCATCCATCGACTTCCGGGGTAGCAGGGTCGGCATGGTTTCGAAGATTTATTGCCCAGTGCTGGAGACCCGGTGCGGTGGTGGGGAGGCCATCGACTATTGCGTATAAGGAAACGAAAGCGCAACAGGCCGTAGCGGGAGTCGGAGGGGTTCATAGTACCGTTTGAGGTCGAGGGACAACATAACCCAGACCGAGGGAAGGGGCCCTGCTTTGTTCATGTAACCGAAGAGTGAAGGAGAAGGGGATTGCCATGTTGCTAACAACCCCTGATGAAATCAGGACACTACAGAGGAAGCTCTATACCAAGGCCAAGCAAGAATCAGCCTATCGCTTCTATGCGCTATATGACAAGGTGTGGCGGGCAGACATCCTCATGTTTGCTTACCGCCTTGTTCGTGCCAACAAAGGAAGCCCCGGAATTGATGGGATGAACTTCGATGACATAGAGCAAAAGATTGGGGTAGACAGGTTTTTGTTGGAACTCGCTCAAGATCTGAAAAGCAAGACTTATCACCCAAGTCCGGTACGGCGCGTCATGATCCCCAAAGCGGACGGCAGCTTGCGTCCGCTCGGAATACCGACGATCCGCGACCGGGTAGCCCAGATGGCGGTAAAGCTCGTCATCGAACCGATATTTGAAGCGGATTTCTGCCCGAACTCCTATGGATTTAGGCCAAAGAAATCCGCCCACGACGCGGTCGATGAAATAGCGGAAGCGTTACATCAAGGCTATACCCAAGTCATTGATGCCGACCTGTCGAAATACTTCGACAGCATCCCTCACGCCAAACTGCTGGCCGTTGTAGCCGAGCGCATTGTTGACGGTGCAATATTGCACGTAATCAAGCTATGGCTCAAAGCACCGGTCATCGAAGAGGATAAGGACGGCACTAAGAAGAATGTGGGCGGCGGCAAAGCAAACAGCAAAGGCACACCGCAAGGTGGAGTCATTTCGCCGTTGCTGTCGAACTGCTACCTGCATCTACTTGACCGGATATGGGAGAAACATCGCCTACGTTGGAAACTGAAAGCACGCATCGTCCGTTATGCAGATGATTTTGTCGTGCTGTGTGCAGGTGCAGTTGATGCACCGTTGGCCACGGTACGGCAAGTGTTGGATCGTCTCGATCTTGAGTTGAACGAGACCAAAACCCGCATGGTTGATGCCAGACAGGAAAGTTTTAATTTCTTGGGTTTTGCCATCAGAGTGAGCAAGGGATTGAAGTCGGGCAAAAGTTATCCGCATGTCTGCCCAGCACCGAAATCTCTTGCGAAAATCAAAGACCGTATAACGCAATTGACCGCACGGGAACGTACGCCGATACCGTTGGAAGATATTGTAGGAAGTATGAACGCCAGCCTTCGCGGTTGGTCAGGCTACTTTCACTATCGCAATTCCAATGGTGTACTGGAAAAGGTGAAGACGCATGCAGAAGAATGTCTGCGAAAGCACCTGATGAAGCGGCACAAGGTCAAAGATCGTGGGATCGGCCTCGGTCGTTTCCCGAGCCAGCAGCTTTATGCGAAATATGGGCTATACAAGGTTCCGACAAAGGCTGGCTGGAAAACAGCGCATGCCTTGGTGTGAAGAACATCGGAAAGCCGTGTGCGTTAATAGCGCATGCACGGTTTGATGAGGGAGGGCAGGCGAGAGCCTGTCCTCTACTCTACCTAT
>JAURZV010000005.1 GCA_030653175.1 Methylobacter sp. | reverse complement strand
CCTTCTCCCTTGAGGGAGAAGGTTGGGATGAGGGGGATATAAGTAGTTGTTTTTATTCTCCTCTCCCCAACCCTCTCCAACAGGAGAGGGAGCCAGGTCGTCTTGCAACTCATTGTATTTATAATGCAAAAAAGTTGTGTAGATAGCTATGCCCCTTGGGAGAGGGCTAGGGTGAGGGTATTTCAAATGTCGTTTTACCAACTTCGGCTACTATAACAATTTAATGTACGGTGCCGCACCGACGGCACCTGAGTTCTCATTTATATTTAACCCTGAAAGCAGATCGGCAATAACGCAAAGCGAATAGTTTTAGCGGACGATGCCGATCCTGGGGTGGGTTGGAAATGTTCCCTGAATCTGTTCGCAATTCGGTTAGAAGAGTGCACAGCTTTGTTATTAACAAACCAAAATACAATTCATTTTTGTAGCACAACAAACAACAGGTGTTTGCAAAATAAAATCAAACTATCAACTTTAAGGTGTTCATGAAATATTTCACGTTTATTCCTGCTGTTTTATTATCTTTAACCTCTTTCAATGCCTTTTCAGATGCTTATATCTGTAAATCCATAACAGGAACAATCCAAAAGTTAACGTCCAATCCAGGATGTAATATTCTGCAAGAAAAATCCAGTCATTTTTCCGATGTAATTTTTTTGGGGATCCCGGATACCTGTTTTTCAGGTAATTTAACGGCTACACTGGAAGGTAATACACCAGTCACAGGAATATCCTATTCTGGTTTGACTGTGAACGGAATAGGTCAGTTAACAGCGGCATCCGTTATTCGTCTCAAGGCTGGCACTATAGAATTAGGTCGTATTTTTACAAAGGATGTGGTTTTTAATCCAGGAGGAGGAGCCACAACGGAACTATTAACTATGGTAGGCGGTAGTAAAACATTCAATGGTGGTCATGGAGGAATTGAAATTACAGGAGATGGACTCTATCAAGCAACCACATTTACTGGTCAGTTATGCATTCAAAAGTAAAAGTGTAATGGGTCTCTGTTTTTCCTCGTTCCCACGCGCTGCGTGGGAACGAGAAGAACAAGAATGAGTGACGATAAAGCTGTTTGTTCGTCCTGGCGCCACTAAGGTGCAGCTTGACTAATCAGTTTTTCAAACTCATTCAGCGGCATCGGCTTGCCAAACAGGTAGCCTTGATAGGAGGAGCAACCGAGGTGTTTTAGGCAGGCAAATTGTTGTTCGGATTCCACGCCTCCGGCAATCACGTTGATTCCCAATTTATTGGTCATGTCGATGATGGTTTTTACGATCATTGCATCGCAACTGTCGATGGCGATGTCGCGCATCAGAAATTGATCGATCTTTAACTGGTCGATGGGTAATTTCTTAAGATGACTTAATGAGGAATAACCCGTACCGAAGTTATCCATTGAGAATCGGACACCAAGCAGTTTCAGCGCCTTCATTTTTTTGATGGTGTTGGGGACGTCGCGCAACATCAGACTTTCGGTCAGTTCCAGTCTAAGTCGTGTCGCGTTGATACCGGTTTCCTCCAGTATCCGGCGCAATTGTTCAACGAATTTGGGCTGGCTGAATTGACGTGCGCTGATGTTGACGGAAAGCAGTAAATCCTGTTTAAGCGGGTCGCTCTGCCACAGTTTGAGTTGTTCGCAGGCGGTTTGCAGCACCCAGGCATCTATAAGCAGGATCAGGTCTGATTGTTGCGCTATGGGGATGAAATGATCCGGGGCAATCAGCCCGTATTGCGGATGCTCCCAGCGCAACAGGGCTTCTACACCGAGCATTTGACGAGCGCTGTCTACCTGAGTTTGGTAGTAAAGCATGAACTGGCGTTTTTCTAACGCAAGGCGTAGCTCGGATTTCAGCGATATCCGACTATGCTTAGGATCGGTTCGTATCTTTTTGTGTACTAAGGAGGGCGTTATATCCGCCTTGCCGTACCAATCAAGGTCGAGTTGTTTGAAAAGGCTTTGGGTCAGCTGATTAGTAATCAGTTTGCGTCCTTCTCTATTCTTGAACAGGATAGCATCCGGGATCGTATTGATCAGTTGGGTAAGTTGCATACTAAAAATATGTTGCTTGCCCTCGTTCTTATGTAATGATCCCATTGCGTTGATTTGTTTTTTAATTAAGGCATATTGATCCTGCCTTGCGCTTGATATTTTCTTTTTCAGTTTTTTTGTCATAATTTTCTTGCTATGGTTGTCATCGGTAGCCTGTGCAGCATAAGAAGTTTTCATTATTAAAACTCCTCCCAATCGCCATTAGCGATAGCCAGCAGTTGAGGCTTCGATTTGGCCGTCGCTGCGTTTTCAAGATTGTGGAGGGCATTATTACCGGTGGTTCTTATGGTGTTCCAGATAGCATGTTCTTTATGTTCCCGATGATGGTGCGACGGATGAAGTTCCGGCAGTGCCATAGCGGGCGCGTCAACAGCATAAAAAGCGTTGCTACCGGCCGTTTTATTACCGACTTTAAAACCGCTTACAGTGATGGACAGACTTTGCGCTTGCTCTTCCAGCGATTCAGCCGCGGCAGCGGCTTGCTCCACCAAGGCGGCATTCTGTTGAGTCACATAATCCATTTGGCTGATGGCCAGATTGACCTGCTCAATACCGGCGCTTTGTTCAACCGAGGCGGCGGTTATTTCCGACATCATGGTGGTGACGCCACGGATGGAGTTGAGAATTTCTTCCATGGTGAAACCGGCCTGGGCGGCCAGTTCACTGCCGTCATCGATCTTTTTTACGGCGTCTTCAATCAGGATTTTGATTTCCCCGGCGGATGCGGCGGCGCGTTGCGCAAGGTTACGCACTTCGCCGGCTACGACGGCAAAACCTTGACCGTTTACACCGGCGCGGGCGGCTTCTATGGCGGCGTTGATAGCGAGAATATTGGTCTGGAAGGCGATGTCGTCTATCACTGAAATGATCTCCTCGATCTTCAGCGAAGAATCTTTTATATCATTCATGGTGGCAACGACCTGACCGACCACCACACCGCCTTGATCGGCTATTTCGGCAGCGCCAATGGCAAGCAGGTTGGTTTGTTTGGCGTTTTCGGTATTATGTTGCACGCTGGATGTGAGTTCTTCCATGCTGGCGGCGGTTTGTTCCAGACTGGCGGCTTGCTGTTCGGTGCGGTGCGACAGGTCATTGTTGCCGGAAGCAATTTCTTTTGCCCCTGCGTTGATGCAATCGGTGGCCTCCTTGATTTGATAAATGATCTGTTCGAGTTTTTCTACCGTAGTATTGGCGTTGTTCTTAAGTTGCCCGAAAGTGCCTTGATAGTCTTTGGTGATGGTTTCGGTCAGGTCGCCGCGAGATAGAGCGCCGAGTACGCGCGTCACTTCATTGAGGCCGGTTTCGCTGGTGTACAACATTTGGTTGAGACCTTCGCCCAGCTCGCGCAGAAAGCCTACCTTGCCGTGCAATTCAAAACGCTTGGTGAAATCGCCCATGCCGGCGGCAACCACGATGACGGACACTTCTTTTTCAACGGCGACCTCGGCGGTGCGATCCTGCCATTCTGCTACCGAACCCAAGCGCTGTCCCTGCTCATTGATGACCGGACTGGCCGTTACCATCATAGACCGGCCGCCCAGTTCCATACTGGCGGTGTAGGTGCCGGTTAAGGAGCCGAGCAGTTGAGCCTGATGCGCAGGATTTTTATGAAAAGTGTCAATCTTGCTGCCGATCAGCTTGTCTGCTGAAAAATGAGGCAGATCTTTACGGATACCCTGTTCGGCTTTGCTGAGCAGATTGCATACCGATTTGTTGACATAAATAATTTTACCGTCGTTGTCCGCAATCATTACCCCGGTGCTGACGTTATCCAGCGCAATTTTGACGCGCAGGCTTTCATCAGCGGCGCGTTGAGTTTCGGCGACGTCAAAACCGAGTTTGGTCTGCATCGATTTGATGGCTTCCATGACTTTGCCGACTTCATTCTGACGTTCTATGTCAATGATATTGTTGTAATTGCCTTGGGCAATTTGGCCGAAGTGGGCGATGGAGGCTTCAAGCGGATGTATGATGACGCGAATCAGAACCAGACCGAGCCACAGCACCAACGCAATGCCTGCCGTTATCAGAGCAATGGAAATATTGCGGATGATTTGATGGCGGGACTGGGCGGCCCCGAACTCCTGTCCGGCTATATCAAGCTGTACTTGCATCAGTTGCCGGATACTCTCTTCGACCGGCAAATAAAGGGTATTGATTCTGTCTACATCGGTCTGCGTCAAGCCGTTGCCCCGCAATGCCGCAACAGCCGGTTTTAATCCATCCGCCACGAACTGTTTTCTGTGCCCGGCAAATTTGTCGGCCAGTACTTTTTCTTCAGCGGTTAACCGAGTGGGCATATATTCACCCCAAAGCCGGGTGATTTTGTCGATGTTTTGCTCCACTTCCGTGGTGTTTTTTTGGATCACTTCAAGTGTCGGGTTATTGAAACTTGCAGCAATGGCCAGTCGATTAGTCAGCAACAAATTTTGAATCGCGGAAATTCGGCTTATAGGCAGAGTACGGTCCTGATACACAGTACGCAGACCTTCTTCGGCCTTGCTCATGCCGAGTAATCCTATGCCGCCGATAACCAGCAGCAATATAGACAGCAGGCCGACAATAGCTATCAGCCGGGATTTGATATTCAAATCATTGAATAGTAAGTGTCTCAAAAAAGAGGGTTTAACGATTTTGCCATCCTGGATTTTCAGGTTGTGGGCCTTGCCTTCGCGAAATAACCGGTAAGCCGCGTCTGCCGTCTTGATTTGCTCGCGCGCAGGTTTGCTGCGGACCGACATGTAACCGACCAGCTGATCGTCCTCATAAATAGGTGTGGCATTGGCCAACACCCAGTAATAATCGCCGTTTTTGCAGCGGTTCTTGACTATGCCGGTCCACGGGCGACCTGCTTTCATCGATTTCCACAAATCCGCAAAGGCTTCGGGCGGCATGTCAGGATGACGCACTATATTGTGCGATGCCCCCATCAGTTCTTCTCTGGAATATCCGCTGATACGAATAAAAGCATCGTTAACATAGGTGATAACCCCTTTTAGATTGGTATTGGAAACAATAGACTCAGAGTCGGTAAGAATATGTTCCACATCGGTTACGTGCTTATTAATTTTCATGAGCTGTTCCCCGGTTAGTTTTGTATTAAAAGAGACGCTTTAGGCTTAATTTACCTCGTTCCAACGCGCTGCGCGGGAATGCAGTATCGGCGCGCTGCGCCGTGTGTGGGCAAGAATAGCGGTACAGTTTGGCTGTGGCGTTACAGGACGCAGCGCGTCCCTGATGCATTCCCACGCAGCGCGTGGGAACGAGAGCGTCTGGGTTCCAACGCGCTGCGTGGGAATGCAGAAGTAGGCCGGAATAAGCCTGTCCGCGCATTAAGCGCAGGACAGGCGCTTCCGGCATCCCCCCGAGGCTCAGGAGTGCCGAAAACGCCCACCCTTGCTGTCGCCGGGCAGGCTTATTCCGGCCTACATCCGAGTTCGTCATTCCTGCGTCCATGTCAAAATGACTCTCTTGAACAGACTTGTGTATAAAGATGAGCGTAGCGCGTGGGAACGAGAGCGCACCTGGCAGTATGCGGACTTTGAAACTGATATATTTAAGCATTTTGAACCTTTTCAGAGTGCGTTTAATTTAAAAACGGCGCTTTTACCCATACGGAGCGCTAGAGGCGACGCATAGGGGTTAATTAACGGCATGCAGTTTGGTTGTTGAACTATGGGTAAGGGATTGAAATTTTTCTGAATTCTTTGCGGTCATTCGTTTGTTAATAAAAAAACTGTTGCCGGGAATTTTTTTGGCCATTTTTTTTGCCTCAGACGCTAAATCGGCTATATCGACATGAGACTGACACTGACAGGTCGATACAGGATCCACTAGGCCGATGGACAAACTGGCCAGCGGAAAAAAGCATTTTTCTCCCGCCCTGTTTTCAGTATGAATGCCGCCGGATTTTATATCTTTGTCGCTGTAATAGGCCGGGACGGTATTTTTAAAGGATTCCAGTATGTTTTCGCAGCGCATTAGCCAGTCATCGCAGGTGAAAATCACAATAAAATCATCGCCGCCTATATGGCCGACCACGCCGCTATTTGCCGGAATATACTCGGTTAGCGTATTGGCAACAGCCTTGATGATCTCATCGCCCGCATCGTAGCTGTAAACATCATTAAAGGGTTTGAAGTTATCAAGATCAAAATAGCCGAAACCGAAAGGTATTTTGTTGGCCAGTAATTGATTGACCTGGTTATTGATGGGAACGCTGCCCGGCAATAACGTAAGGGGATTGGCATGCTTGGCATTATCGATTTGCTGGCGGGTAAATTCGGCGAGTAGATCCAGCAATGTGCCTATGCCCAGATACTCCCCGTTATCGGTAATGATAAAAGCCGGGTCATTAGTCATTAATGATGTCAGCTGTTTACTGACTAAATCGATGGGCATGCTTTTATCGATACATAACGGTGTATTTTCGATAAAGGTTTTTATCGGGTTTTTCCCGTGCAGGTCGATGCCGTATCGACTGGAGAACAGTTTGGTCAGAAATTTGTCGCGAAAAATAATGCCTGACGCCATATTGTCATCGACCAACGGCAGTATGGTAAGTTCGCCGTTGTGATGAAACAGATTCATAACGTCGCTGATGATGGTTTTTGCTGAAATAGGCTTGATGTCCCTGATAATATCGATCGCAGTTGTGGCGTTATTAAATGGAACCGTTTTGTAATCCTTGGTCTGGTCGGTAGTAAACACTGAACTGTCGATTTTCTCTGCGGGAATAATTGTCGGCCTGGCAAAAAAATAGCCTTGGGCATGAGTAATGCCGAGTTTTTCTATGGCCTTGAATTCTTCTTTTGATTCGATGCCTTCCGCTATGACGTTGCAATTGAGAGAGGCTGCCATGCTTTGAATTGAGCGAACAAAATTAAGTTTGACCGGGTCATTATGGAGGTCGTGAATAAAGTGTTTGTCAATTTTTACGTATTCCGGCAGCAATTCCGCCCAGAGCCTTAATCCTGAATAACCGGCTCCCAAATCGTCGAGGGCAATCTCAAAACCCATGCCCCGGTAATGTTTGGCCGAGGCGCGCATGATTTCGTAGTTATCGGCCGGCTTGTGTTCGGTTAATTCAATAATCACAGAATGCGGGTTGACGCCGTAGTGGTCGAGCAGCCTGAGTGTTTCGACTTTTTTAAATTCCGGTTGCAGCAGCACCAAAGGGCTGGCGTTAATAAACAGCTTTTCTTTAATGTCCAGATCGGCGTAGCGTTGTATGGTTATCTCCCGGCAGAGGAATTCGAGCCTCGTGCTTAAATCAAATCGCTCGGCAGTAGTGAATAAATTAAACGGACTATGCAATGGACTATCGGATGGGCCGCGAATTAGCGCTTCGTAACCCATGATTTTCTTTTGAGTCAAGGAAACAATAGGTTGGAAATGCGGCGTTAATAGTTTGCCATCGAGGATATTGATTATTTCTTTGCGCAGATCCGGCATCTGATAGAGCCCCTATGCATGTTAAGGTTAATAGCAGAATAGGGGGCTTTTATGACGTGGATATTTCTTCATGATGACATGAATATTTCCACACATGATTTGAAAAAGAGAAGTGTTTCGTATTTTATTGATAAATATATAAAAATATATTTTAGTCGGTGGTTTTGAATTAACAATACACCCAGCTGAACCTACCATAGGAGTCAGTCAGCTTAGTGTTTTTAAAAGATATTTAATAGCATACCGGACACAGAAAAGTCGACGAGAAGCATAATATCTTTCGGATAATAGGCGCCTTTAAAAATCGATCATCAGATCTCTCAATTTTTGGCGCTGGCTGAAGCATCTTGCTAATCAGGAAATCTTATGTAACTTTCAGCAGTTAGAAAATAGCACACAGATGACACGGATTTGGCTGATCAGCACGGATAAAATGGGGTTTTAAAGAGCTATGTTATCTTTTAAGTATTGGTAATGACTCGCTGCAACGGGAGTGCAAGCTTTGCCTACATGGATGTAGGTAAGGGGCGAGAGCAGGAGCGGAAGCTTTGCTTGCGCGTGCAGGCGAAGCTGCACTCCTGCTATCAAAGACATGGTCTTTCAAAAGATGCTGCCAATAACAAATTAAGGCACTTTAATAGTGCGTATAACGAATGGTTTTCCGTTAAAGAAAATCCGTTGAAACGCGTCCAATCAGTGTCATCCGCGTTCTATCATTTAAGTTAGCTGAATAGTTACAATCATTATTTCTAATGATTCCGTTGAATAATATACAGCGATAAATCGCGTAATAAATCGGCTTCGCTGCCAAAAATACTCAAGTTGTCCAACGCTTGCTCATGCAGTTCCTGCGCTTTTTGTTTGGCTCCGGTCATACCTAAAAGGGCAGGGTAGGTGGGTTTGTTGTTATCCTGGTCTTTGCCCTGGGTTTTGCCCAGCGTTGCGGTGTCGCTTTCTTCGTCGAGAATGTCATCCTTAACCTGAAACGATAGGCCTATGCACTTGGCATAATTATCCAGTTTTTTGGCAACATTGGGATCTATGTCCGCTTTCGCCAGAGTTGCCATATTGACGCTGGCACGAATCAACGCGCCGGTTTTATGGATATGCATGTTTTCAAGTTCAGGCAGGGTCAAGCTGGTTCCGACGGATTCCAAATCGATTGCCTGACCGCCTACCATGCCTTGAGAACCGCTGGCTTTGGTTAACGCAATGATCATTTTCAGGCGGCCTTCAGCGGTTGCTGTAATGCTGGGGTCATTGGCCAGTATTTCAAAAGCCAAAGCCTGCAAAGCATCGCCGGTTAAAATAGCGGTCGCTTCATCAAAAGCGACATGGCAGGTCGCTTTGCCGCGTCTGAGATCATCGTCATCCATCGCCGGAAGATCGTCATGAATCAAAGAATAAACGTGTATGAATTCGACAGCGCAAGCCGGGCCATCTAATGCTTCAGGGGCTATGCCCAGCGTTTTTCCGGTGCAGTAAGTCAGCATCGGGCGCATACGTTTGCCGCCGTCCAGTACGCTGTAGCGCATCGCCCGATGCAGTTTTTGCGGCAGTATGTTCTCGCTGGGCAGGCGAGCGTCTAAAGCTCTTTCTACACGGTTTTGACAAAAATCAAGATAGTCTTTTAACGCATTACTCATCGGTAAATGGCTCCAGGGTTTGAGTGCCGTTTTTTTCAATTAGAATTTGAACTTTTTGCTCGGCCTCTTGCAGGGCTTTTTGACAGGTTCGGGTCAGGTTAACCCCGCGTTCAAATGACTTTAACGATTCTTCCAGCGAAATATCGCCTTGTTCAAGCTGGATAACCAGCTGCTCAAGTTCTGCGAGAGAATCTTCGAATAAAGTCGTGGTTTTCTTTTTCGGCATGAGATAAAAATATTTTTAATGATACGATGTATAAGTTAACCATAGCATTATATATGAAATTGAATTGTGAGTGATCAGGAAGTATGAGTAACGAATATAACGCGGCGGCAATAGAAGTTTTAAGCGGATTGGAGCCGGTACGAAAGCGTCCCGGCATGTACACGGACACCACAAGGCCCAACCATCTGGTGCAGGAAGTCGTTGATAACAGCGTTGATGAAGCGATGGCAGGCCACGCTACGTCAATTGATGTGGTCTTGTATAAAGACGGCTCGGTGCTGGTCAGCGATAATGGCCGGGGGATGCCGGTCGATATACATCCCGAGCAAGGCATTCCCGGCGTCGAGGTGATTTTGACCCAACTGCATGCGGGCGGAAAATTTTCCAATAAAAATTACCAGTTTTCAGGCGGCTTGCACGGTGTCGGCGTCTCTGTCGTTAACGCGTTGTCGGCAAAGCTGGAAATAGAAGTCAAAAGGAATGGCAAGATTTATCGAATGGAATATGCCGATGGCGAAAAACAGACTGAACTGGCCGAGACCGGCACGGTTGGCAAGAATAATACCGGAACGGCTATCCGGTTCTGGCCGAATGAAAAGTATTTTGATTCCAATAAAATATCGCTTTTAAAGCTTAAGCACGTGTTGCGCGCCAAGGCGGTTTTGTGTCCGGGTTTGAAAATATCACTGAAAGTCGATCAAACCGACGAAGAGTATTTTTGGTGTTATCAGGACGGCCTCAAGGAATATTTGCTCGACCGCATAGGCGATATTGATTATTGCCCTGAACAGCCGTTTATGGGCAACATAGCCGCTAATCATGAAGCCGTTGAATGGGGCATCGTCTGGGCGATTGAAAATCCGGCGGAAGTGCTGGCCGAAAGTTACGTTAACCTGGTGCCGACTGCACAAGGCGGAACCCACGTCAATGGCTTGCGGGCAGGATTGACCGAAGCGATGCGCGAGTTTTGCGACATCAGGAATATCCTGCCGCGCGGCGTTAAAGTCGCTCCGGAAGATGTCTGGGAAAACTGTCATTTTGTCCTGTCGGTAAAATTGGAAGATCCGCAGTTTTCCGGGCAAACCAAGGAACGACTCAGCTCCCGCGAATGCGTGGCCTTTGTGTCCGGCGTGGCTAAAGACAGCTTCAGTCTGTGGTTAAACCAGAATCCTGCCGAGGGCGAGAAAATCGCTGAAATCATTATTTCCAGCGCCCAAAAGCGACTGCGTTCCAATAAAAAAATCATCCGCAAAAAAATCACTTCAGGCCCCGCATTGCCGGGCAAACTGGCAGACTGTTCGGCGCAGGATATAGCCCGGACTGAATTGTTCCTGGTGGAAGGGGACTCGGCCGGCGGTTCGGCCAAACAGGCGCGGGAACGCGATTTCCAGGCGATTATGCCGTTGCGCGGCAAGATTCTTAATACCTGGGAAGTTGAGTCCAATCAAGTGATGGCTTCGCAGGAAGTCCATGATATTGCCGTCGCCTTGGGCATAGAGCCGGGATCCAGGGATTTGCAGAACCTGCGCTACGGCAAGGTGTGTATCCTGGCCGATGCGGATTCCGACGGCAACCATATCGCCACCCTGATCTGCGCCTTGTTTTATCAGCATTTCAATGCGCTGGTGGTTGCAGGTCACGTCTTTGTCGCGATGCCGCCGTTGTATCGAATCGATGTCGGCAAACGGGTGTTTTATGCGCTGGATGAAGCCGAACGACAAGGGGTGCTGGATCGTATTGCCGCCGAAAAGCTCAAAGGCCAGATCAATGTGCAACGCTTTAAAGGCTTGGGCGAGATGAATCCCAGCCAGCTTCGGGAAACCACGATGAACCCGGACACCCGCAGACTGGTCCAATTAACGGTAACCGAAGACGACGACACCAACGGTCAGCTTGATTTATTGCTGGCTAAAAAGCGCTCGCAAGACAGGAAAGTGTGGCTGGAAACCAAGGGTAATTTGGCGGATATAGTGTGATCGCCATTCAAATCTAATGGCAGTGATGCTCTTGAACCCACTCCTTTAAAGCGGCATCAATACGCGACTGCCAGCCTTTACCCGTTGCTTTAAAAGCCGCCAGTACATCAGGCGATAGTCGGATAGTAATGCGCTCTTTGGCGACTTCCGCTTTAGGCCGTCCGCCCACGCGCAGCATGGGTTTAACGTGTTTCCATTCCGCTTCGGTTAGAGGCAGGGTGTCAGGGTCAGACAACGCGGCGGCGGTAATAATTGTGTCTTCTTCGTCCGTGGGAATAATGGTGCCAGGTTTAAGTATTGGCATAACGTTTAACCTCTCGTTGGTTGGCTTTTCTTAAGCTGATAATACGGCGCTCATTAGCGTGATTAACAAACACCACACAAAACAGCCGGTCTTTGATATAACCTAAACCGACTATGCGCGGCTCTTGATAGTCATGCCTGACATCCAGCCAAGTAACTGCCGTATCCCATTCAATCAGAGCAGCGTCAGTCAAAGAAACGCCATGCTTCAGGATATTGGCGGAATCTTTTGAGATGTCAAAAATGATGTTCATGATTGTTATTGTATGTACAATAACCTGTATGGTCAAATAATAGCTACTCCAACAAAACTGCAATCATTGATTGCAGTTCAATCTGCTAATGCTAACATTACCAAAACAGGCATAAGATATAGGTGTTAATTCAATGGCAAATTTAGTCGTTAGAAATATTGACGAGAATGTCGTAAGCACTTTAAAGGAAAGAGCAGGGCGTTTTGGGCGTAGCGCTGAGGCAGAACATCGTCTGATATTAACCAATGCGTTACTGAAAACGAGGAAAAAATCATTGGCTGAGGTGCTTGCCGCGATGCCTGATGCGGGTGACGATGCCGATTTTGAACGCCTACAGGATGCTGCAGGCGGGAATAATGTATTTGATTGAACCCATGTTATCAGCGAGGCCGGAAAAGGGCAAAAAGCGAATGATGGGGTTAAAAAGTTTTTTGATGAGGTTACGCTCAGAGAGCACCCCGTGTATCTGAGTGTTGTAACGATCGGCGAGTTACGTCGGGGAATCGAAAATATTAGATACCGTGACGATGGAAAACAAGCCGCGATTTTAGAAAGTTGGTTAAATTTGATTCTTACCGAGTATACCGATTACGTGTTGGATTTTAACCATGAAATAGCGCAGGTGTGGGGGAAGTTAAGGGTACCGCATCATGAAAATATGTTGGCTAAGCAAATTGCAGCGACTGCCTTAATACATGATTTAACGGTTGTTACCCGTAATACAGACGCTTTTAAAGCGTGTGGAGTAAGACTATACAATCCGTTTACAACGGGTTAAGGCGTAATTCTTGCCCAATGGATTTATCAGACTACGCCGTATGCTAACTGCAAACGGTCATGAATTGCGCTTTTTAGAACCCCCTCACTCCAGGGAGAGGGGGCAAAAGCCGCAATCTGTGCCCGTGTCGAGTATATCAGGATAAAGTGTGAGCCTCGAGTTATCAGAAAACAGTTTTGACGTAAAATCGTTTTTAAAAAACCTGACTACGCGCCCCGGCATTTACAAGATGCTCAATGACCAGGGCGAGATCATTTATATCGGCAAGGCCAAGAACCTTAAAAATCGCGTTTCCAGTTATTTTAAAAAGCAAACCGCCTCGACTAAGCAACACAGGATGGTGCCCAAGATTGCGGCCATTGAAGTTACGGTGACGCATACTGAAGGTGAGGCTTTACTGCTGGAATATCAGCAGATCAAACGTCATAAACCCCAATACAATATCTGTTTAAGGGATGATAGATCCTATCCCTATATCTTCCTGTCCACTGAACAGGATTTTCCCCAGATCACCCTGCATCGCGGCGCAAAAAAGAAAAAGGGCAAATATTTCGGCCCTTATCCGGGCATAGGGGCAATCAAGGAAAGCCTTAAGTTACTGCAACGGATTTTTCCGATCAGGCAGTGCGAGGATTCTATTTTTAACAACCGCTCACGGCCCTGTTTGCAACATCAGATAGGCCGCTGCACTGCGCCGTGCGTCGGCTTAATCGATAAAGCCGCCTATACGCAGGATGTGGACAGCACGGTGCTGTTCCTGGAAGGCAAGGGCGGTCTGCTGATCGATCAGTTGATTGTTAATATGGAGGAAGCGTCGGCTAAACTTGAATATGAGCAGGCTGCCGGTTTCAGGGATCAGATCGTAAAATTGCGTTCGGTACTGGAAAAACATTTTGTGCATGGCGAGCGGGGCGATGTTGATATTATTGCCTGCGCGACCAAAGCCGGTGTGGCCTGTGTACAGGTGTTTTTTATCCGCAACGGGCAGCATTTGGGTAACAAGGTGTTTTTCCCCAAGATAACTGATGAGCACGATCCGGCAGCTATCGTTCAGGCGTTTATTCCGCAATATTATCTGGATAAACAAGTGCCTCATGAATTGATTGTCAGTCATCAGCCGGAAGAAGCCGATTTGTTAACGGAAGTGTTGGCGGCCCAGGCAAAACATGCGGTGGCTATTTCTCATAATGTCAGGGGCGAGCGCTTAAAATGGCTGCAAATGGCCTGTACCAATGCCGAAAACTCACTGCTGAGCAAGTTATCCGATAAGCAAGGGATTTATGCCCGGTTCCTGAGCTTGCAGGAAGAATTGGGCTGCAAGGAACTGCCCAAACGCCTGGAATGCTTTGATATTAGCCATACCCAGGGCGATCAGACGGTTGCATCCTGCGTTGTTTTCGATCGGGAAGGGCCGGTAAAATCAGCTTATCGCCGGTTTAATATAGAAGGCATAACCGGCGGCGATGATTATGCAGCCATACATCAGGCGGTGTTCAGGCGTTTTAAGCGACTGACAAATCCGCCCGGAGCGGATTTGCACGCGAAGCGCCCGAAGGGGGATGGGCAGGGACAGCCCAGCCTGAAACAGGGCGAACATACCGCACCCGATATATTGTTCATCGACGGCGGTAAAGGTCAGGTGCATGAAGCGCAAAAGGCATTGGCGGAATTAGACATAAACAATGTTATGATAGTCGGCGTTTCCAAAGGACCGGATAGAAAACCCGGCATGGAAAAGCTGATACTGGTGGATCAGGAGCAGCCGATAGATATAAGTCCCGGAGCCGGCGGTTTGTTGTTGATTCAGCATATTCGCGATGAAGCGCACCGGTTCGCGATAACAGGACACAGGCAGCGCCGGGGCAAGGCTAAAAAACAATCGCCTATGGAAGTCATTCCGGGATTGGGGCCTAAACGGCGACAGATTTTATTGAAACAATTTGGGGGGCTGCAAGGTATTTCACAGGCTGGCGTGGATGCACTTTGCAGTGTGGATGGCATAAGCCGTCATTTGGCACAACGGATTTACGAACTATTTCATCATCAAGATGATAATTGAATTTAACTTACCGACGAATCTCACGCTGTTAAGAATCGCGTTAATTCCATTAATAACCGTGGTTTTTTATCTGCCTTGGGCATATTCCAATGTTGCTTGCATGCTGATTTTTTTAGCTGCGGGGATTACAGACTGGCTGGACGGCTATCTTGCCAGGAAAATGAGTTTAGAAACGCCTTTCGGGGCTTTTTTAGATCCCGTAGCGGATAAACTGATGGTGGCCATGGTCTTGGTTCTGATAGTTCAGCAGCAGGCGAGTCCTTATTTGGCTATTCCTGCGGCAATCATTATCGGCAGGGAAATAACCATTGCCTCGCTTAGGGAGTGGATGGCAGAGATCGGTCAGCGGGCGCAGGTTAAAGTAACCCAATTGGGTAAATGGAAAACCACGGCGCAAATGCTGGCGATCGGCATGTTGTTATATCGCGAAGATTTACTGGGCATACCCATAAATTATTGCGGCTACGGTTTGTTGTACATTGCGGCGATATTGACGTTATGGTCGATGGTCAATTACTTAAGCGCGGCACTGGCGGTGTTGACCGCAAAATAAGTTTTTATACTTGTGAGTCTACAACGCGTAGACCATTTGAATTTTCACTCACATACAAATAATACAGCGCATTGAATCAGCTGTGAAAGAAGAACATGGATCAGGAAATAGAAAATATTCAGATAAAACCTGAAGTGCAGGATGAGATATTGCTGGCGGCCTTAAAACTGTTTGTAGAAAAAGGTTATTTCAATACATCATTAATCGATATTAAAGATGCGATCGGAATAAAAAATACCGGCATAATCTATCAGCACTTCAAAACCAAACAAATGATTGCATCGCAGTTGCATGCAAATATTCTCGACAGCTTAAGCACCTCCATTGATGAAATAAGGTGCAAGAATGAAAAACCATCCGAACAATTACGTGGCATAGTCGATCTGTTATTCAAGTTAACAGACGAAGCGCCGGATGTAATGCGGTTTCTGTTGATTTTGAACATCATCGAGTTTTTGCCGGAGGCAAAGCCGCTACACGAAACTGCGGCGATCATAAAAATCATCAGGATTATTGAAGCCGGTATTAAAGCAGGCGAAATCCGTAATATTACCCCGCAGCTGGGCTATGCTCATTTCTTCGGTGTTATTGATAACACTCTGCGATTGGTGTTGACCGGGTTTCTTGACAGGAAAGCCGACTCATATCAACCGCAGACCTGGCTTACGGCGTGGAATACAATCGTCAAAAAGTGATGTAGCTTGGCAAGTTGCAGCCCTTTTAGTTATCTTCATGGACACGAAGTTTTTTGCCTTGGCTTTAAGTCATGCGTATAGGGCGATTAAATACCACGGATTTTTGTGGCAGCGTAACTATTCAGTCACAGATGCACACTGATAAACTGAAATATAAAGAACTCACTCGTCTTATTATCAAGAGTTTCTATCAGGTTTACAAAGAGTTAGGTGGCGGCTTCCTGGAATCAGCTTGTTTTCCCGTTCCCACGCGCTACGTCACTGCCATTAAGTTAAGGATTTAAACTATTGTGGGCGCGAATTTATTCGCGCGACAGGTATTAAAAAGCGCGAATAAATTCGTGCCCACGGCATTCAACCATAACTATTTTCGGCTTAACTTAATGGCAGTGACGCGCTGCGTGGGCACCGGGTAAAAAGCAATCTGTTTAA
>JAURZV010000109.1 GCA_030653175.1 Methylobacter sp. | reverse complement strand
CGTCTCGCCGCCAAACACCGCGACCAGGGTGGCCACGGTAACAAAAATCTCGGTGCCGACCTTGCGTTCGCGTATCAGGTCGATCAAGCCGGTTTTTACCAGCGGGTATAAACCAATAGCGACGGCCAGCCACAGGATTTGTAGCGGTACCCATTGCCGCCAAAATAGCAGCGCTATCAAGCCGGTAAGCAAAATACGTCCGACTTCGATCCGGCGCGCACGCGTCATCAGCCCCCGCAGGCTTGATGTGCTCGCTGGTCCGGTTGTCGCTGCACTGTTCACATTCATTGTTTGAACTTTCATTTTTCTTGCTCCAATAACGGTAAATGCGCGATTGCAGGGCTTCGATTGAATTTTTAGACCCTATATCCACGGTGACGCAGTAGGCCAGTCCATGCCGTCAATGCGCTGGCTCTCGTGACGGTAGCGGTTACCGATCCTGGCACCGGCCGCTTTCGCCAGCTCACGAACCCGGCTCACGCTGAACTGCTCCGGGTTGTAGTGCAGGCAAAGGCGGGCGATCCAGTCTTCGCACTCATCGGCGGCATCCGGCAAGACCAGAGATAAGTCCAGTATAAGTTTTTCAGCCATGATGCTCCTTTACCATTGATTTAACGATGACAAAAGTTGCTTATGCTAAACGACGGCACCTGCTTACTCGTGATCGTCTTGGTTGCCGGGTTTTTGGCTAAGCCCCTTCCAGCCGGGCAGGTGATGAAGCGCGAGGGTTGTAAAAATTATCCCTCCCGTGACAATCGCCAACACATACATCCCGAAAGCGCTGGCCATGCCGACTGCCGCTGTCGCCCAAAGCGTTGCGGCGGTCGTTAGTCCCACCATACCCCCCTTATCCTGAAAAATGACGCCCGCTCCGATAAAGCCAATGCCCGAGACGACTTGCGCCGCAATACGGGTCGGATCATTGGCCACATGGACGGATATCAAACAGAATGCGCAAGCACCTATAGCGATCGCCATGTAAGTTCGAATGCCCGCGCCGCCCGCATGGCGCTCTCTTTCCCAGCCGATCAAGCCTCCTATCAGCGCAGCGACCATCATGCGCAAGGCATAAAGAATTTCAGTTTCGATATCCATTTTTTCGTTTACCTCCTCATGCTTATACAAAGGCCACAAGGGCCAACGCTACGCCGTACCCTGCCCAAAAGCTTGCAGCCAAGGCACAGGCCTCCACTGTCCTTGTCCCAATAGGCAAGCAGCGGGTGAACAGCCACATACCGTCACAGCGCTTCCGGCGACTGCTGCGCCTTTGCCGGCGAGGGCGTAGATTCGGCAGTGAAATTCTTCTCTTCTTCATCTCTTCGATAGGCCAGCCGGTAAAGAACCGGCAGCACCAGCAAGGTCAGCAGCGTCGATGACAGTACGCCGCCGATGACCACCGTTGCCAAAGGCCGTTGCACCTCCGCGCCGGTACCGGTTGCCAACGCCATCGGGATAAAACCCAGCGAAGCCACCAGTGCGGTCATCAAAACCGGCCTTAGCCGAACCATCGCGCCCTCGCGGACTGCCTGCTCCAGCGCTAAACCGTCCTGGCGCAATTTATTGATAAACATAATCAACACCAGGCCATTGAGCACGGCCACGCCGGAAAGCGCAATAAAACCGACGGCTGCCGAAATCGACAGGGGAATATCCCGCAGCCACAGCGCAACGATGCCGCCGGTCAGCGCGAACGGCACGCCGGTGAATACCAACAGGCCGTCGCGGACATTGCCGAAAGTGGCATACAACAGCAGAAAAATAATCAGCAACGCCACCGGCACGACGATTTGCAGCCGCTCGGTGGCGGCGATCATCTGCTCGAACTGGCCGCCCCAGGCAATCCAGTATCCGGCGGGTATCTTGACCCCGGCGCTGATTTTCTCCTGGGCTTCCGCCACGAAGGAGCCCAAATCCCGGCCGCGCACATTAGCGGTCACAACAATCCGCCTTTTACCATTTTCGCGGCTGATTTGATTAGGCCCCTGAGTCACTTCAAAATCCGCTACCGTGCCGAGCGGAATAAAAGCTTGTTGCGTTGAATCCTGTTGCCGGACAGGCAACGGTATCGGGATTTGCCGCATCGCCTCCGGGTCGCTGCGCAGTTGTTCCGGCAGGCGCACCAGCAGATCGAAACGCCGGTCGCCTTCAAAAATCTCGCCCGCGCCGGCCCCGCCCATCGCCGCCTGAACCGCCGCCTGAACATCTGCGGTATTCAAGCCGAAGCGTGCCAGCATGTCCCGTTTCATCTGCACGGTCAATAGCGGCAAGCCGGTGGCCTGTTCGACTTTGACATCCGAAGCCCCCGGCACCCTTTCCAGAACCTGGCTCATCTCTTCGGCTATTCCCAGCAGAGTCTCCAGATCGTCGCCAAACACCTTGACCGCGACATCAGCCCGAACGCCGGCTATCAGCTCGTTAAAGCGCATTTTGATCGGCTGGGTAAATTCATAGTTGTTGCCGGGTATCTCCTTGACCGCTTTTTCCAGCGCAGCCACCAGGTCGGCCTTGGAACGACCGGGATCGGGCCATTCAGAGCGTCCCTTCAGCATAATTAACGTGTCTGCTACACTGGGCGGCATCGGATCGGTCGCGATCTCAGCCGTGCCGATCTTGGCGAACACGCGCTCAACTTCCGGAAAGGTAGTAATTTTCTTTTCCAGCGTATGTTGCATTTCAACCGCCTGCGATAAACTGGTTCCCGGAATGCGCAAGGCATGCAGGGCGATATCGCCTTCATCCAGCGTGGGAATGAATTCCGATCCCATGCGCGCAGACAACAGCAAACTCAACACCACCAGCACCGCCGCTCCGGTCAAAACCACCGCAACATTTGCCAATGCCCGCTCCAACAGCGGCCGGTAAATTTTATGGGCGAAACGCATCAGCGGATTTTCCTTTTCGCTCACCCGTTCGCCGATAAAGATCGCGAGCGCGGCCGGGATAAAGGTGATGGAAAGCAGCATGGCGCCCAGCAAGGCGGTCACGACGGTAAACGCCATCGGGTGAAACATTTTGCCTTCGACGCCGGACAAGGTGAATATCGGCAAATACACCGTCATAATAATAGTCTGACCGAACAGCAGCGTCCTTCTCACCTCCTGGGAGGCGCTGAACACCGTATCGAGTCGCTCGCTCAATGACAATGGCCGTTGCAGGCGGTGTTGTTCGATCGCCAGGCGGCGAACACAGTTTTCCACGATGACCACGGCGCCATCGACAATAATCCCGAAATCCAGCGCGCCAAGACTCATCAAATTGGCGCTCACGCCTTGCGTGACCATGCCGGTGAACGTAAACAGCATCGCCAGCGGAATCACCATCGCGGTAATCAAAGCGGCGCGCAGATTGCCCAGAAACAGAAACAACACGGCGATAACCAGAATGGCGCCTTCCAGCAGATTGTTTTTGACCGTGGCGACGGTTTTATCGACCAGAATGCGCCGGTCGTATACGGGCGTGGCCTTGACGCCGTCCGGCAAACTGCGGTTGATGACCTCCAGTTTGTCACCGGCCAGTTGCGAAACCGCGCGGCTGTTTTCGCCCACCAGCATAAACACGGTACCGAGCACGGTTTCACGGCCATTTTCGGTGGCGGCGCCGGTGCGCAGTTCCTTGCCGATCAAGACCTCGGCCACATCCCGGATGAAGATCGGCGTCCCCTGGTGATTGCCAATGATGATGCGCCCGATTTCCTCAAGGTTTTTTACCTGGCCGGGCACCCGGATCAGGTATTGTTCGCCGTGATGCTCAATGTAACCGGCGCCGACATTGTCATTATTAAGGGTCAACGCGGTGAGCACGTCACGCAGGCTCAGTCCGTAAGCGATCAATTTTGCAGGATCGGGCGTCACATGATATTGCTTGACATAACCGCCTATGCCGTTGACATCGGTGACGCCGGGAACCGTGCGCATCTGCGGACGCACCACCCAGTCTTCCAGTGTGCGCAGATCGGTCTCATCGTAGGGGCTGCCGTCGGTTTTGCGCGTATTGGTTTCGGCAGTCACCGTCCACATAAAAATCTCGCCGAGACCGGTGGCTATCGGCCCCATGGCCGGTTCCAGTCCCGGCGGCAGTCGACTTTTCGCCTCCTGGATGCGCTGGCTGACCAGTTGCCGGGCAAAATAGATGTCGGTTCCGTCTTTAAAGATAATGGTCACCTGCGACAGACCGTACCGGGACAGCGAACGCGTCTGTTCCAGGCCCGGAAGCCCTGCCATGACCGTTTCAATCGGAAACGTGACGCGCTGCTCCGCCTCCAGCGGTGAATAGCCGGGCGCGGCGGTGTTGATCTGCACCTGGACATTGGTGATGTCCGGCACCGCATCAATCGGCAGGTGCTGGATATTGTAGATCCCCAGCGCTGCCACCGCTACGGTGGCGAGCATAATGAGCCAGCGGTTATCAATGGATAACTTTAGAATTCGTTCGAACATGATGCCTCCTAATGATCGTGAGTTGCGCTGGCCTTACCCAATTCCGCTTTTAATACGAAACTGTTAGCCGCCGCGTAACGTTCTCCGGCGGCAAGGCCTTGTAAAACCTCCGCCCGGTTTGCATCACGCCGTCCCACAGACAACGGGCGCACTTCGAATTGATCGCCATTCTGGACAAACACCGCATCGGCATCGCGCCAGCTTTGTATTGCTTCGACCGCTACCGTTACCGGCACGGTGGCGGCCTTTTCGACCACCTCGATGTTAACAAACAAACCGGGCCGCCAGTTCAGCGCTTTATTATCGATATGAACGTGGGCGGGCGCCGAACGCGTTTGTTCACCCACCAGGGCGCCCAGATAGTCGATGGTGGCCGTTGTCTCAAACCCGAGTTCCGGTGCTTTAACGCGCACAGTCTGCCCGACTTTAACCTGGTTCAAATTCTTGGCGGGCACGCTGAAATTGCCCCAGAGTGTAGTCAAATCGCCAATGACCATCACGGTGGTGTCGGTCTGCACGGCTTCGCCAACGACCAGATGTCTTTCAACCACGGTTCCAGTCAACGTCGAGCGCAGTTCGTAACGTGCCAGACTGACGCCGCGCGCGCCTTTATCCGCTTGCATACCCAAGGCGTCCAATTGGTCGCTGGCAGTGGTGACGGCAATCTCCGCCTCCGCCAATTGTGTGCGGGCGTTCAAATAATTCTTCTCGGCGGAAATCTGTTCACGCCACAAGCGCTCTTCACGCTTGTACAACGAACGGGCAAGCTCCAGGCGTTTACGCGCGGTTGCCAAACGGCTTTTCAAATCCGCCAGTTCACGGCTTTCCAGTACCGCAAGCACTTCTCCTTGTTTAACGGATTCACCCAGTTTTTTACGAACTTCAACGACCACGCCGCCGACCCGGGGGACGACATGAGCCAGCCGGTTCTGATCGAACTCGATGGTGCCGGGCAATTTCAACACGCTTTCGATCCTGGCAGGACCCGCCGTATCGATCGTGATACCGGCGCTTTGCAGTGACGCGGCATTCAATTGAACCCGTCCTTCCACTTGTGAATAAGTGAACGGATAAGTCTTGCCGTCGAAACCGGCATTGATGTCCACATCAAACGAATGCGGCTCTTCAATAACCGCATCTCCGAGCAGATAGTCCGCTTCCGGTTTAAACCGGATCTGCTCGGAGCGCCCACCGAAACGATGCAGGGTAATGTCCAGTTGCACCCGTTCAGGCGACAGCGGTTTATCGTCCTGGTAGACATAAACGCGGAACTGGGGCGGAACGCCCGTTTCGTAAATCGTGACCTCCAGCGCAAAGTCGTCTTTGGATAACAACCGGCCGCGATGAGGTCCACGAGTGAACGCTGCACTCTGTCCAGCAGCCCCCGCCTTTTCTTCATCGGTAACTGTAGGTGCATCCAGGGTGAGAATCAGACCGGCCAGCACCATGCCGGTGATTAACAAAGCACTGATGATAATTAAAGATTTTTTGTTCATTTTAAGTCCCCTATCGCCGCATTCAGTTGAGTAATTAAGCCGGCCTGAGAGGTGCTGATACTATGTTCCTGCGTTGGCGGAATCACTACTTTGGCGGGCGGGATTTGTTTGGCAGGCTCCAGTTTTCGCAGGGTGACACCCAGGTTATTAAAATTATCCTGCGCTATTTTAATAATATTTTCAGCTATTACCGGTGGGCAGAACAGCATTGCCAACCCTGCAAAATTCAATATCAGTAAAAATTTATACGTTCTCATGGCATAACTCCTACAGCCTGATTATAAAGCGCTATGTCGCGCTGTAGCATGACCGACCGTTGCTTGGCATTTAACACCGCTTGCTGGGTTCTGGCCTGGATTCTTAATAAATCTATCAGATTAATTTCACCCACAGAAAAGCTCAATTGCATCATTTTTAAATGCTCTTCGGCAACCTGTTTTAACTCGTTGGCGATGCCCAGTTCGACCCGATTGACTTCCAGATTATGTTCGGCCTCGTGATGCGCCTGCTCCAAATCGCGGGACAGTTGTTCGTGTTCTGCAATCAGTTTATTTAATTCGACATTAACCGCTGCAACCTTTGGCGCCAGATGCGCACTGCCGCCGAAAGGAACGGTAACACCGATATTGAAGCTTGCCGTTTTATTACTTCGAGGATCATTGGTGAACTGGTCGCTGTTTACGCCGACAGCAACCGCCGTCTGCCCGGAACCCACCAGTTTAATCGCATTAAGCTCCGCCTGTTTGCGTTCAATCTGGCTATTAATCGCCACTAATGCTGGATGACTTTGCTGGATTTTCAGTATCTCAGCCAACTTTTCCTGATAATCGCCGGGGATTTTAGTCATTTGAGTGATGCTGGAATAACGTTTGCGGGCATGCATTAATTCCGCTTCAGTTAGTGTTACCACTGAGCGTTTTTGCAGCAACTCAGTTTGCGCCAACAATAAATCAGCACGAGGCAAATCACCTAACTCAACACGCCGCTGCACTTTGGCCACTAACTGATCGATAATAGCGAGCTCGGTTTTCGCCTGCTCATAACTTAAGTTTGCCAGTGTAATACCCCATAAAGCATTTCTAATCAGCCCCGCCACTCGAAATTTAATCGCATCCGATTGTGACATTGCGCTGTTTTCCGCTTGCTTTGCGACCGTTTGTTCCGCATCGCGCTGGCCTAAGTTCCATAACGGCACTTGCACCGAGGCATCCAGATAATGCAAAGTGCCGCTGGTCGCTTCCTGAAAATGAAGCCCTGCGTGTGATGCACCGGCTGTCCAGCTATCGCCACGCAACGAAAGAGCCGCCGCTTCTTGTTCCAGCGAATTGAGCCAGGTTACATCGGGATATTTCTCCAGCGTTAGATCGACGACTTTAGCTAAACTCAAAGTTGCATCACTTTCAATGGGGTCAAGATGACCAACCATCGTGGTCGTATCTGCCTGTTTCCAGGGTGAAGCTTGGGCACAAACAGACTTGGGAATGAGCAACGAAGTTGCCAGCAAAAAAACAACACTCCCAGGCAGGAGCCTGGGAACGCGTTTCCTGGAAAGGTTCAGGGATAACATAAGGAAGCTCATTGCGGTTTTATGGCCGCGCTATAAATAAACGATAAGAAAAACAATAGTGGTTCTGCTGCTGAACCTATAAAATTAACTGGGATTATTGAACAGGACATGCGGAGATTGCGGTGAGTAGCAGTATCGAACACCGGGGATTGCCGCATTAAATGCGGAAATTTGTGACTGCACATAATACTGTTACCGGCATCTGCAATAACATACGCCATTACATCAAACCTAAAATCCGATAGGAGCCTTTGGTGTTCAAGATGGTGGTCACGGGCGATCGGGTTTTGTTTTCCCAGTACCAGCCGTGAGGGCCTTCGAAGGGTGCCGTCAAAGTACCGTTGGATTGATTATCGGTACTCTCTTTAAAACTTTTGAAGTAGCCGGTTTTATCACCCTTGGGTTCGCCATGAAAATCAAAATAGAGTTGGGCCCCATCAGTAGCCCATGAGTACTCCAGCGATGCGCCTTTCGCCAGATGGAATTTATATTCCAGGCCCTCCCCGGCCGGTACTATTATTTTGACTGAATCTTGCCACTGAGACTGCGGTTGCTTTTGAGTGGTTTCACTCGAACCGGTGGATTGATTAGTGGCCTGTTTCTGATCCTGACCGCTTACTTCGGTGGCTTGCGGCGGTAGAACCGGGCTAGTGATGGCGAGCATCTGACTCGTTGCTTTGGATTGCGCCGACAAAGCGGTTAATCCCATCATTTTCCCTAATCCGGTAGGGTCGATACCGTATTCTGCCGGCAGTACAGCCGATATTAAAATAATGGCGGCCAATAGCATTGCAAAAGAGGTAGCTATGATCAGAGATTTTAGTGATTGAATAGGGGGACTGATGTTATTCATGAATTTATCCGTTAATTAAATAGCCGGTTATTTGGTAGCCGAACAGAATCAGACCGCCCGTCATTAAAAGCGTATTGGTGGCCGTTGAAAAGGTATAAAAACTCTTGTGTCTGCGCCAGAAATCGAGTGCAATCAAGATAAACAGTAAGGCAACAAACTGACCTAGCTCTACCCCGACATTGAAGGCCAATAAATTTTTCCATAACGCCGCTTGCGGCAGTGAAAAGTCCTGCAATTTGGTGGCGAGTCCAAAGCCATGAAACAAACCGAAAACCATCACAGCGATTTTTGTATTCGGTTGAAAGCCGAACAATCGACGAAAACCGCCCAGGTTATCAAAGCCTTTGTAAACAATGGAAAGACCAATAATGGCATCGATAAGAAAAGGATTAACCGCCATGTTGTTTAAGACGCCGAACAATAGCGTCAAGCTATGCCCCAAGGTGAACAAGCTGACATAAATCAACACATCCCGGGTACGGAACAAAAAGAAAATCACGCCAATCAGAAACAGCAGGTGATCGTATCCGGTCACCATGTGCTTGGCGCCGATATAAAGAAACAGCCCTACGGCTACGCCCTGGTTTACCAATAAAAAACGTTCGGTATTCGCGTCAACCCCATGAGCAAAGACACTTGGGCTTAGGAAACATAAAAAGAACGGCAAGCCAATAAGCCAGGCGAGTCGTTGTATTGTCGGTGTCATATTTAAAAAATCCTGTTTCAAGTGAATAAAATAATGTTGCTTCGATGTCTATAACTTAATGCTATAGCGCCTCAATAGTGTGATCATGATGAAATAACATCCTGCCGTCACTGTCATTGAAAGTCCCATGCTCAGATAGAACACAACCCCTTTCTTTAGCAAAACGGGTAAGCTGATGAAAAAAACCAGGGAGGGGATGACTAACCAAAATATATTACTTGCCAAACGGCAACGTTCCCGACATCTTTGGTATCGATGTAAGCGGCAGCGAGGCTAAAAAGGCGCCAAGCAATGAACTTCGTTTCGATAGTTCCGATATCGCCACGATAAGCACGCTTGTGATGATAACCTTGATTATTGTGTAGCTCATTTTGTGTCACCGTTATTTAGTACATTCATTCCGCATTGAGCCAAAGCGTAAATACAAAAATGGGATTCCAGCGCGAGAGCGCGAAGGCAATCCACAGCGGCACCGCCGTTGCCGCATCGGCAAAATTGTGAATAGTGTCCGCCAGCAAAGCTATGCTGCCTGACAACCAAACGACGACAACTTGAAAGAGAGCCGTTACAAACAAGCCAACAAAAGACCACTTGATGGCCCAGATGCCCCGTTCAGACGTGGTAATAGACGGGTCGACGACGCCGTGAGCATGGCCGTGCCAGTACGAATAGTCATGCTGATCGTGTGAATGAAACTTATCGTGCGAATGCTGCATAGGAACCTCTTGAGCATGATTGCCGGAGAACCTTATGCCACGTAGCGACACCACACGCAATGGTCCAACAAGACATCGATGCAAGGAAAATAGAGTTCAAAGCACAAAACCGACCGATAGTCGGTATTTTATAAAGCCGTTTTTTAAATAGAGTCATTCTTATTTACAAATTGTGGGGATTAAAGTAAATGATGCAGCGGCATGGCTAACGCCAGTACGCCGCTAAAAAAGACAATACAAAGAAGCGATGAAAAAAACACAGCGTAACGATTCACTGGTTTGGGTTGTTCCAGTAACTGTTGAATTCTGATATCAATATGACTGCCATTGAAAGCAATAACACCTATGTCCTGCTCCGGGAGCGGCGTGTTCAGTTTGCGCGCGATGTCGACAATGGTTTCCGCCACAAAAAACCGATCTCCTACTTTTTGTACCGCAGCGACATCACAAATTTGTTCATGCGCCAATTCCAAATCAGCCAGCAAATGTTGACGCGTAGCGGGGAAATGAAACAAGGCCGCCAGACTCAAAAATAATCGCCGTAAAACATCGCGCCGTTGACAATGCGCCTGCTCATGCGCAAGCACCACATCTAATTGTTTTGCCGATAATTGCTCCATGAGCCGTGAAGAAATGAAAGCGTATGGTGTAAACAATCCGGAAGAGAAAACAAAAAAATGATCACTGGCAATACGAAAAACACCGCGCTGCCGATCCGGTTGACCGATAAGCCGGAGTGTTGTTTGGAAATGCCAATGTTTGACCAGTAAATTAATACCTTTATAGGCATTAAATAGCATGACCGACGCCAGTATGCTGATACCACCCATCCAAAACGCATCAGATAGATGGACAATAGGATCAAACCAACATAAATGCGCTATTCCATTAGAATGGCTGGAGCAATGTTCGGTTGCTATTTCATGACTATCCATCCAGGAGGGCAATAACCCGGAAAAAGCTAACAAGAATCCCATGAAAGCAGGGCTGAGTAGCCATAGCGTCAGTATTTTTGACCTGATTTGGCAAGGTAACCGCGTCAGACTATTTCTGACCTTAGGATATAAAGGCGCCGACAACAATGCCGCTAAACCCGCAAAAAAGAGCATTGCCAATAGCCCTGAGTGGATTAAATGCAGGGTCATGATGAAATATCATTATCGCGATTTGAGCGATATTCGTTAATCAATTGCTCAAGCCTGTCAAGCTGAGCATCGTCAGTACGGGCCGCAATGTCGACGAAAGCGGCCAGCATTCCATCTGAATTATTTTTTGATAGGGTTTTGACGACATCCTTAATCATGCGACCCATGAGTTCATCGCGGCCTACTATCGCCTGATAGACATAAGCATGGCTGATTTTTTGACGCGCTAAAAGTTTCTTCTTGAATAAGCGTTCGAGTGTCGATTGGATGGTATTGTGAGAAATGCCGCGCGTTTTTCCTAATGCGCTATAAACACCTTTAGCATCAAATTCTCCGTGTGACCACAGATGCTCAAGAACCGCCATTTCCAGCTCTCCTAGATAAGGACGCTTTAAACTGTGCATAAAAATCAATCCGCAAGTGACTTAAAATATAAAGTGATTTTAAGTATCTATAAACCGATTGTCAATCGGTGTTTTGTTAAAGTATCATCATCTCGGTAAGCGCGGATGCGGCAGACGACGATGGAGGCCACGTCGATAAAAACGATGCCAGTGACCAGTAATCTCTGATCGCCTTTAGATCACTTGGCCAGCAACGAGCGGTGCTAGCACTTGTGGGATTTCCATGCCAGCATTGGTGTATAGCCGCTTGTCCTTGAAATTTCGAAACCTATTCCTGTTTGTCTTTGCGATGTGCGAACCAGTATAGAATCGGTAACACCAGCAAAGTCAGCATCGTTGATGACAGGATGCCGCCGATAACCACGGTTGCCAGTGGCCTCTGTACCTCAGCCCCTGTTCCCGTGGCAATCGCCATCGGCACGAAACCGAATGACGCGACTAATGCCGTCATCAGTACTGGTCGCAGTCGTGTCAGCGCGCCCTCAACAATCGCCTTGTCCAGCATCATGCCTTCGTCGCGCAGACTGCGGATGAAAGCAATCATTACCAGACCGTTCAGCACCGCCACACCGGAGAGCGCGATGAAACCAACCGCCGCCGAGATCGACATCGGAATATCGCGCAACCATAGCGCGATCAAACCGCCCGTCAGCGCAAAAGGAATACCGCTAAAGACCAGCAAACCGTCCTTGGCGTTACCAAACATCATGAACAGCAGTGTAAAGACCAGCATCAATGCCACCGGAACTACGATCTGCAAGCGCTGCGTAGCCGATTGCAATTGCTCGAACTGCCCGCCCCAGGTCGTCCAGTATCCGGACGGAATCTTGACTTGCTGCTGAAGCTTTTGCTCGGCCTCGGCGACGAACGACCCGATGTCCCGGCCACGCACGTTGGCGCTGACAACAACCCGGCGTTTTCCATTTTCCCGGCTGACTTGGTTAGGCCCTGGAGCTATCTCAAGGCTTGCCACTTCTGCCAGCGGAATATAAGTCGTTCGGCCGTCGCCGAATTGCGTTCGCGGCAATGAGATCGGTAAACGCTTGATCGCTTTCAGATCGTTACGCAGGTTCTCCGGTAGCCGGACGATAATGTCGAATCGACGGTCACCCTGGAACAACGTTCCGGCCTCTGTCCCACCAATTGCGGTAGCCACGGCATCCTGAACATCGCCGATGTTCAAGCCATAACGCGCGGTTTTCTCCCGGTCAATGTTGACAGTGAGCATCGGCAGTCCTGTCGTTTGCTCGACTTTAACCTCCGATGCGCCGGGAATTTTTTCCATAACCGCTGATATTTTAGTGCCTGTGTCATTCAGAACATCCATATCATCGCCAAATACCTTGACTGCCACGTCACTACGAACACCTGAAATCAGCTCATTAAATCGTAACTGGATAGGCTGGGAAAATTCGTAAATATTGCCTGGGAGTTTGTTGGCCGCTGTTTGCACCGCCGTCAGTAGTTCATCCCGCGTTTTATTAGGATCAGGCCACTGCTCGCGGGGCTTGAGCATGATATAACCATCCGAAATATTGGGTGGCATGGGGTCTGAGGCGATCTCGGCGGTACCGGTTCGCGCAAATATCCGGTCAATTTCCGGGAACTGCTGCTTCAGAGAATCTTCAATCTGCTGTTGCATGGCGACCGATTGCGACAAACTGGTGCCGGGGATGCGCATTGCCTGAATTGCAAAGTCCCCTTCATTTAGACTCGGCACAAACTCACTGCCCATGCGCGTCGCCAGGAGACCTGACAGGATTACCGTGACCACAGCAAATGTCAACACCACAGGTTTGTTAATCATCACCTGATCCAACGCTGCCGCATAAAGACGCTTAGCCGTCTGCATCAGAATATTTTCTTTTTCGGCAACTCTGTCACCAATAAAGAGGGCCACGGCCGCCGGGATAAAGGTGACCGACAGGATCATGGCGCCCACCAAGGCAATTACAACCGTGAAAGCCATCGGATGGAACATTTTGCCTTCCACACCCGTCAAGGCGAAGATCGGCAAATACACGACCATGATGATGACCTGACCAAACAATAGCGGCCGCCGCGCTTCTTTGGAGGCAATAAAGACCTCATGATAACGCTCGTTGCGGGTCAGGGCACGGCCTTGCTGCTCCTGGGCATGAGCAAGCCGCCGCACGCAGTTTTCCACGATCACCACGGCACCATCAATAATGACGCCGAAGTCGAGCGCACCCAGACTCATTAGATTCGCGCTAATCTGATACGTCACCATGCCCGTGAAGGTGAACAGCATTGACAGCGGAATCACCATCGCCGTGATGATGGCCGCGCGGATGTTGCCAAGGAACAGAAACAGAATCACGATCACCAGGACGGCGCCTTCGGTCAGGTTCTTTTTGACCGTATTGATGGCTTTATCGACCAGCACGGTTCGGTCATAGACAGTAATCGCCTCAACCCCTTCAGGCAGCGTGCGATTGATCTCCGCCATTTTTTTATCAACCGCTTGAGAAACACTCCGGCTATTTTGGCCGATCAGCATGAAGACCGTACCCAGCACCACCTCGCGGCCATTTGCAGTGGCGGCTCCCGTGCGCAATTCCCGGCCGATCTCGACCTCACCCACGTCGCGGATACGGATCGGAACGCCCTGCACACTGCCGAGAATGACATTTCGGATATCGTCTATCGAGTGAACCTGCCCCGGGGCACGGATCAGATACTGCTCGCCCCGCTTCTCGATATAGCCGGCACCGACATTGTTGTTATTGCGATCCAGGGCCGTCACGATGTCCTGTAAGGTCAAACCATAGGATGCGAGTTTTTCCGGAATCGGTGCGACCTGATATTGCTTGGCAAAACCGCCGATGGAATTAATCTCGGTGACACCGGGCACATTACGCAGTTGCGGTTTGATGACCCAGTCCTGAATCTCGCGCAGGTCGGTTGCCGTATAGGGCGAACCGTCGGGCTTCTTGGCGCCGTCTTTGGCTTCGACGGTCCATAGATAGATTTCCCCCAGACCGGTCGAGATGGGCCCCATCGCGGGGGTTACGCCGGAAGGCAGTTTATCTTTGGCTTCCTGGATGCGTTGGTTAACCAGTTGCCGCGCGAAGTAAACATCAGTGCCGTCCTGGAAGATCACCGTTACTTGCGATAAGCCGTAGCGCGACAATGACCGGGTTTGCTCCAGATTCGGCAAGCCTGCCATGACAGTCTCGATCGGATAGGTAACACGTTGCTCGGTCTCCAGCGGCGAATAGCCCGGCACCGACGTATTGATCTGCACCTGGACGTTGGTGATGTCCGGAACGGCATCGATCGGCAGTATCTTGTAATTGAAGATACCGAGTGCCGCCATACTGAGCACGGCCAGAAGAACCAACCAGCGTTGCTCGATGGCTAAACGGATAAGTCGTTCAAACATGATGGGAGTCCTCCAGTACTGAGAGTTTCTTCACGAAACCGAAAAAATCGTGCGCTAAGCTTCGCCGTTCCAGCCCAACACAATGATCGCCATCCCGAGTAACGCAATGCCTGCGCCAACCCAATCCAACACAGTCAATCTCTCTCCATCCACCACTCTGAGCCAAACCAGAGCAGTAGCCACGTAGACACCTCCATAAGCGGCGTAGACCCGGCCACTGGCGGCCGGGTGCAGCGTGAGCAGCCATACGAACAGCGACAGGCTGATCATTGCCGGCAGCAGCAACCATGAGGAACCACTCTTGCGGAGCCACAAATAGGGCAGAAAACAGCCGATGATCTCGGCAAGGGCAGTAAGGAGGAAAAGAGCTGTGGTTTTCAGTATCAACATAATTTGCCCCCTTGGGTGTTAATAAGGGTGATGCGCTCTCTTTACACGGACGCGGCGTGCATAACCTCGACCGATTATAACGACCTGAATTGGCTAGTGTCTCAATGCTCATGTGAAGCTCCTGCTTTGCCTTGCTCGGATTTAATGACGAAGCTGCCATTGACAGCGTATTCGGTGCCGGGCTTGAGTCCTGCCACGATCTCAGTAACTGTGCCATCGGATAGTCCGGTCGTGACCGGTTGGGCGATAAAGCCGCCTGGCACGCGAATAAAAATCGTCGGCTTGTCGTTGATAGTCTGGATGGCATCGGACGATACGGCGACCGGTACCTTCATTTCGTTGGCAACGATCTCGACAGTGATGAACAGTCCAGGGCGCCAGGCCATCCGAGGATTCGCCAACGTCACGCGAGCCTTGGCGGTGCGGGTCTGTTCGCCGAGAAGTGAGCCCACATAGGACACTGTTCCAGAGGCTACGGAGTCGAGTGCCGTAGCTTTGATCGTGACCTTCTTGCCGACCTGGACGACATTGAGGTCTTTTGCCGACACGATAATCTCGGCCCACACGGACGACAAATCGGAAATCGTGAAAATGCTTGCATCTTCTTTCACTGCCTCACCCAGGGCGACATGCTTTTCAACCACCATGCCGTCGAATGGTGCTCGAATTTCATAGCGGTTGAGTGTATCGGCGTTGGTCGATACCTTTGGACTTGCACCAAGCGCCAACAGCTTCTGTTCAGCATTACGGACTGCTATTTCCGCTTCGTTCATGACTTGTCGGGCCTGCAGAAAGTCCTGTTCCGCCGAAATTTTTGCTTCCCACAGGTGCTTTTCCCGCGCAAAGGTGGTGCGAGCTAATTCCAGGCGTTTCTGAGCGGAAAGCAACTCGCTGCGTTGCTCCGATAATCCGGTACTTGCAATAACCGCCAACACTTGACCTTTCTTAACCTGGTCGCCGAGGTTGGCGGATATGGTTTCAACCACACCGGCAAGGCGAGGGACGACGTGCGAAGTTTTGTCTTCATTGAAGCGAATTTCACCAGGGAGTGTCGCTATACTGCTAATGGACGCAGCACCTGCCGTCTGGATTGTTACGCCCGTTTCCGTGATCTGCTGATCACTCAACTCAATTTTCCCCTCTTCCTTGACCAAGGAAAATTGATACGACTGGTTATCATGCTGAGCGGTTAAGGTAGCTTCGAATACATGCGGTTCTTCGATGGACTGAACACTTTGCAAAAAATCTTTTTCCGGCACAAAATCGACCCTCTGTTTCTCGCCATCCGGACGCGTTACAAGCGCCGATACCTTGACGGCGTTTGGCGGGAGAGGCTTTTCGTTTTTGAGCAGATAGGCACGGAAGTGCGCTTCACCATTGTCTTCTACTAGCGAAATTTCCAACGCAAAGTCATCTTTGGTGAATAGCTCGCCGCCATGTGGGCCTTTAGGCTGACCGGTTGTTTCTTCACGGGTCTCTCCGGGTTCATTATTGACAGTAGGCGCCTCCAGACGGAAGATAAAAAAGGCCAACACGATGCCAACCGCGATCAAGCCAAAAATAGCAAAAACCTGATTTTTTTTCATTGTACTGTCTCCTGTTTACGAGGGGTCAACGTCTCATCAAAACTGCCGCCGATCAAGCGTTCTAACTCAACTGCCGACTTGTGATAATCAGAAAGCGCCAGTAAATACTGGCTTTTTGCTCCAAATAAGGTGCGCTGTGCATCCAGGACATCCAGAAAACCAAACTTACCGAAACGATAGCCTTCGCGGGCGGCATCGTAGGCGCTTTGGGCGCCAGGTAAAATATCCTGCCGGAGGGCAGAAACTTCGGCATAAGCCGTGCTCAGTTTCTGATAGATGGTATTTAATAGGGTTGTGATTCGTACTTCTGCGCTGCGGTGATCTTCCTCCGCTCGGCTTAGCCGGTTCTCGGCTTCGCGGATACCGCCTTGGTTGCGATTAAATACCGGCAGCGGCATGGAAAACCCGACGACTAGCGCGTAATCATTGGGCATGAGGTACTTGCTCGCGCCTAAGGTTGCGGTCACGTCCGGGATGGCTTTTGATTTTTCTACACTGATCAGCGCTTCACGCTGGGTGATTTCGGTAGCCCAGCGGGCTAAATCCGGATTTTTATCAAGTCGTCGGCGCAATGAATCCAGGGAAGGTAGCGACATAACGGCATCTAAATTTCCCTTGACGGCCTCAAACCGGGGTTCGGTGTTGCCCCAGGTTGCGGCTAAACGCTTTCGCGCGGCTTCCATTTCTCTCTGGGCGCGCAACAACTCGAATTGAACTGAGGCAAGGACAACCTTGGCTTTGGTTTCTTCGACCGGTGAAACCTTCCCCGCTTGTACGCGTGCAGAGGTCGTCACCCTCATCTGATTTGCTAATTCTTGAGTTTGTTTCGTGAGGGTCAGACGCTGTTGAGCTGTCAGAACCTCAATGAAAGCCTGGGAGACTTGTGTTAGAACATCGACGCGCTTGGTTTCATAATTCCAATCCGCCAATTCTTTGGTCAGGGCGGCAGCCTCCATTCGGGCCGTACGCTTACCGCCCAATTCAATTAACTGACTGAGTTCTAAAGTCACCACATCGCCGTCATATCCCTTGATGACTTGATTGCCAAAGTTTGCCGCATTAGCGCCGAATGTTGGATTCGGAAAAAAACTCGCTTGCAGGGCGGCGGCTTCCTGAGCGCGGGTTTCCCAAGAAAAAGCAGCCAAGTCTGGATTCTGGGTCAATGCCAAGGCCAGCGCCTGAGGTAAAAGCAAGGTACCAGTCGGGTCCTCGGACGCACTGGGAGCGCGACCCACCGGGTTCTGGTCTTCCAGGTGGACGAGTGGCATTTTCTTGTCTGTCGGATTAGCACCGACTGGACCGGTTGTAAGTATTACACTGAGAGCGATGCCGAGTGGCAGCGCATAATTTGAGCACATGGATAGTCTCTCCGTAGCATGAATAAACGAACGCAGCAGACAAGCAGGCGCTAAACCTGCATCATCGACGGCGGGTTACGGCTATGAAGAACGGGCTAAATCAGAAGAACAGTACTGCGTAGGCTAAGCAGGCGGGAATCGATGAACAGCGGATAGGGGAAGAAAGGTCGCCGTGTAATGACCCTGGCGTAGGGGATAAGGAGAAAAACAAGGAAAATCAGGGGCAAAAGCCCAAGATCAACGGATACTTTGGATAAAGCTGATAGGGGAACATGGGCACCATGATCATCGCCGACCACGGGAATATCGGTGCAAGGTAAATCCCCGTTCGAGAAATAAGCCCCCGTCTCGGTCTTAGTCAGGGAGACGTTATCCGCATTGATTCCATGATTATGGTCGGCACGCTCCACGGCCACATGACCGTCCGTCCCGAAACACAGCACAAAGGCCGAAGCATCGTTATGGCCCAAGCCGAAATGGCCTAGAACCGCGAGCATCAGCACAAAAGAGAGCCATGTTTTGGAGCGGCGTAGTGTATTATTCATTGTTTTAAATTAACACCATCTTGCCAAAAAACATACAATTTTTTGTGTAGAGAATGTAGATCATCTATTTAAGTAGCTTGTACTGAAAACTGTTTAATTTACGTGACTGTTGCTACTTGTGCATTTGATGATTTGAATGCCCTGAAATAGCATGACGTGCGTGGTCACTTAATTGAGCATCGAACCATTGATGAATGGCATTGATAAGGGCGGGACTATCTGTTGAATAATTAATTTCTGCTCCGTCAGGTAACTCTTTATACACAATATCAATTTGATTTGGCTTTGCCTTGCGCAGCTCATCCAAACCAGGCATGGTGTCACCGTGAATTTTTGCAGGATTAGAAAAATTACCTTGCTTAAATTCATCGGAAATCTTGGTTAAATGCTCGCGTATTAATTTAATTTGCTCGGTGTTGGCTGGGTCTTTAACGATGACCTGTTGCACTCCTCCGTTCGCTGTTTTAGAAAAGACATGGGTAGTCTCTTCTAACACAAAGGGCATCACATGAGAACCACGCTGTACTACTTCATCAAGTCGTTGTTCGCTGGCTTTTTCCACTGCATGAGCGGGAATTGTTACCAATAAAGCGATTAAGATAGGTACTACGGTTAATTGTTTCATTACTTGTTTCCTTTTTTACAGGGATAAACCCAAAGTGTAATTAAGCATTTTTTACCAACAGATAATACCCGAATAGCTGAACATTCCCCGTTGAAGTCATGTGTTCTTCAGCGCGTTCTTCAACAAGAGTAAAATTTTTTCCTAATTCGTTTTTTAACTTTGTTTCATCGTATTGAACGATGCTTAACCCACTGCACATCGTAGGGCCTCCAATAGCAAAAGCAGCAATAATTATGTGTCCACCTACTTTGACTGAAACATTTAACACGTCAATATATTTTTTGCGGTCGCTTTCATCAGTTAAAAAATGAAATACCGCACGGTCATGCCAAATGTCATAGTGTTTAGGGGTGGAAAACTTCGTTACATCCTCAACTTGCCAGTCTATTGAACTCGCTTTATCACCTAACCGCTGTTTTGAATGCTCAAGGGCGTTAGCGGATAAATCTAAAACGGTTAAATGGTTATAGCCGCTTTCTAAGAGATAATCACATAATGTTGACGCACCTCCGCCCACATCAATGACGTAATCAGCGGTTGATAATGAATATTTTGCGATTAACTCAAGGGAGATCGTCGGTTTCTGTTGATACCAACTCACCTCAACAGGGGATTTACTTTTATAAATAGCTTCCCAATGTTCTTTTCTGTTCATTTTGATCCCATTAAAAAGTATGTATTTTATCTGATTCACTGATAATCTTATGGAGGTCAAACAACGTTGAAACTGGACATATTTCTGTCTCTTCAATCTCCCTCAGCTTAAGGCAGGTACCACAGGCGTAAATTTTTCCACCTGCTTCGATAAATTGCTTCATTTCCGCAGAAACATTAAATTTGTGTGTATCAAGCGTTTCGCTTTCTACTCCTTTCCCGAGAAGAAAAACCTCAACTTCATCGCCTTTTTTAAGTGAAAAAGACGATAGTCTGAAAGCATTCCATACGGTTTCCGAATCATTCGAATAGATAATTATTCCTAGTTTCATAATGTGACCCTCGTAATCTGTAAAGCTAAACAAATTATTGTCTAGCTCTACATAGTTTATAGGGGTGCTGATTCAAAATAATGTTAACTATACATAAACGTGTGAGCCATATTGATCGATCTTATCCCAAAACTGTTGCCATCTCCCCTTAGACTGAACCAATGCCCGTAAAGATAAAATCACTTTGGCGCCTTTATCTTTCC
>JAURZV010000106.1 GCA_030653175.1 Methylobacter sp. | reverse complement strand
CCAGAGATCTTTGGCATTTGACCAATCGTTTTGTTCGCAAATTGCCGGCTCATACCATGGCGATTTTTTTGAATAACTGCATGCATCGAGAACCTTTGCAGTTTGAAGGATTAGTCCAAACTTAAAGTTGAGCATCGCGTAATAGATATATTATTTTTGATAAATTTGTTGCTCTTTGGCAAAAAACCATTTTATTATCGTAACCCATTGAATGTAATATTTTACTAAAAATGAACGAGCCAAAGGTATTTGGATGAAGGCTCAGAGAAATTGCAGAGACACACTTAATTACAGAATTCAAAATCTATCTTAAACTTATTGATGTTTAAAAATTTGTTTAACTATATTGAAACCTCTAATGGAAAAGCGGGCTTAGAATAAGCGAGTCGTCCTGGGTGGTGGTGAGCGATGTGGATTGTGAAATGTAGTTAGCAGCGACTCTTGTAGAAACGAATCGAAGCAAGTTAGTCAATTGACTTCCATGTGCTCTCGGATGGTCTTTCTGAAGCTACGCAAAGGAAGAAAATGAATCCTCTGCCAAAGGTGTCAACGTCGATACGTTGAGTTCGGTTGATCTGGGGTACTTTCAGGAGTTCTTAACATATAGAGTGGATTTTAACGATGACTTACGCCCGGACCCTGATTTACTAGATTATGTTTCTGTAGTTAGTGGTGAAATGGTTTTACATAGAATGAATGCTTTACATTTAAGTAATTGTGCATGGGACATTGATCTTTTTATTCATTTTTATAAAAACTTCAATTTTACCCGCTGTAATTACATTGTTTTAATTATCTTATACTATAAACTTTATGATTAATGTTCAAAAAGCGACTAAGAAAATGAGGATTACATTCGTCCTTCCGTTCGCGGGATTGCAGGGAGGTGTTAGAGTGATCGCTATCTACGCCGACCGTTTGGCTCGACGGGGGCATAAAGTAGTGGTTGTCTCAACACCGTTGGCCCCTTCACTGCGGTCGAAGATTAAGTCGTTCATATACGGCAGAGGGTGGCGAACACACCCAGAACCGTCGTATTTCGAGGGCCTTAACGTGGACCATCGGATGCTGGAGCAGGACAGACCTGTGGTGGATACGGATGTGCCGGACGCGGATGTCGTTTTAGCAACCTATTATACCACAGCTTATGGAGTGCAGAAGCTCTCTTCCACAAAAGGAGCAAAGGCAATCTTCATTCAGAACTATGAAGTGCAGGAAGGCAAGCCCAATCCTAAGTTGGACGCGACTTGGCGAATGCCGATGCACAAAATCACGATATCGAAGTGGCTTGTTCAGTTGGCACAAGAAAAGTTCGGGGATCCAGTCGTCTCACATGTGCCCAATAGCGTGGATTTGGACCAGTTTCACGCAGCACCGAGAGGGAAAAGCCCAGTTCCCACAGTTGGATTGCTGTATAGCACTTTCTCACTAAAGGGGTGTGGTATCAGCCTCAAGGCACTTGAGCGGGTGGCAGCGGCTATGCCTACACTTCGCCTCGTCTCTTTCGGCGCCGAACAACCGGACTTTAGATTACCACTCCCGCCCTATGCAGAGTTTCATTACCAGCCACCACAGCAGAAACTCAGGGAACTCTACGCGCAATGTGATGTGTGGTTGTGCGGGAGCAATGTGGAAGGCTTTCACTTGCCGCCGCTTGAGGCTATGGCCTGCCGGTGTCCAGTGGTGTCCACACGCGTTGGGGGTCCGATGGACATTATTGAGGAGGGCGTAAACGGCCACCTTGTCGATGTGAAGGATGTGGATGCGCTTGCGGATCAAGTGTTACGCGTGTTGAACTTATCGCAAGAGAAGTGGCAGCAGATGTCGGATGCAGCCTATCGCACGGCAACCCGCTTCACTTGGGATGACGCGACGGATTTGTTTGAACAGGCATTGGAACTCGCCATAGAACGGAATAGGAGTGGCGAGTTGCCAGATGAGCGCAGTGTTTTGGATCGACATGTCCGTACAACAAATGAATAAAGCGGTGAAAACTTTACCCAACTAGGAGTACCAGTGATCGCTGCAGATGGGGATTACATGATCCTGGGAACGCACTCGTATCCCTTCAGGGGAGTGAACAACTACGTAGGCATCGGGCCGAAGCCCACCCTGAAAGGCCTTTTTAACCTCCAGACCTAGGGTTCTAGGAACGTACCTGCTTGTACGAATTTGGTTTACCCAGCCACCGGTCATTTGAAAACAGCTCACAATAGGATTTATATCTGATGAAAAACCCAATCGTTAGCTTCGTCGTTCCGTGTTACAAGTTAGCTCATCTGCTCCCGGAGTGCATCACTTCAATACTCTCTCAAACTTTTTCCGACTTTGAAGTGCTCATCATGGACGATTGTTCCCCCGACAATACATCGGAAGTCGCCCAGTCGTTCCAGGATCCACGAATAAAATACATACACAATGATCCAAATCTGGGGCATCTTCGGAACTACAACAAAGGAATCACTCTTAGTCAAGGCAAGTACGTATGGCTTATTTCTGCCGACGATTACCTGCGAAAACCTTATATTTTGGAAAAATATGTTGGTCTTTTGGATAAAAATCCAAACGTCGGATATGTCTTTTGCCCTGGATTCGGCGTTCAGGATCATATTGAAACTAGAATTTTGGGCCGTTATTCTGATCGTGAAGACAGTGACCGTATCATTCCTGGCCATGTTTTGTTGAAAAAACTTCTCCGCGGAAACTTCGTGCTGTGTCCTTCCGGGATGGTCCGACGTGAATGCTACGATAGAGTCAGCTTTTTCCCATTGACTATGCCTTGGGCTGGCGACTGGTATTTGTGGTGTCTTTTCGCGCTATATTATGACGTTGGCTATTTCGCCGAACCCATGCTCTGTTATCGGGAACATCACGATCTAAGTATGACAAGCAAGCTGACTCGAGAAAGTCTTGAAGGGTGTGCCGCTGAGGAGGTTTCGATTCCATGGATTATCAGGAAAAAAGCTATTGATGACGGCTACGCTAGCGTGGCAAAGGAATGCCTCAACGCAGTCGCTGATTCGTATGCGCGTATCATAGCGAGTGAGCGTTATCGAGAGTCTAGATTCTTTATGAATTTTGAAGCTCTAGAGGATTCGTTACGTCAATACACTTCGAGTGAAACCGAGCAAAATTGGGTTCGCGCGCGAGTCTATGAGAGAGTGGGCAATGAATACTATTGGCAGGGAGAGTTAGGATTGGCCAAGCGATTTTATCAAACAGCAATCAAGAAGGATCCTTGGATGGCATTGGTCTACCTCAAACTGTTACTCCTTGCTCTCGGAAAGCGAGGTGATTACCTAAGAAGAACGATTTTTTCGTTCCGTTAAGTTGGTGGACGGTTGCAAAGTGTCGTTTAGCGGTTGATGAATAAGCCATCTGTGGTAACGGACTGCTGGAAAAGGAGTTGCGCTTGAGGCGATAGCCTCTGTGTTGACGGGCGATCGCATTGTTTGAATAGACGCAGAGCTAATAGCCGCAAGAGTTAAATATAAGAACACAAATGACTGGTCGAAATAAGAGATCGATAGGAATGAGGCGGCGTGGGAGAAGAGTGACGCTCCGAGTGCCCAGATCATGAAGCGGGAGGCCGAGGATAGGTTGTTATTCGCTTCCCGCAGAGTCTGTCCCACGAAGGAAAACGCTTTGGCAAGGATGGCAATGAACAGCAACATTAAAGGCAGTCCACCAAGTACCCCCATATAAATATAGTGATTGGTAATGTCAACGTGATCTGGACTCCAACCAACGCCATAAGCTATCCAGTGGCGGGTGTAATCAGTACCCGCAAACCACCATTCAGAAATGTGTTCCAGGGCGGCCTCAATTAATTTAGCTCGGTGCCAACTGGTGCTACTCCCTGTCAGATCAATGCGCGCTACAAGGTAATAAGCCGGAGCCTTCATAACCAAATCCGCCCCAATATAGGCCAGGACAGCAAACCAGCGGATAAGCCACATTCGGTCGCGCCAATACCACATAAATAAAGCTCCCATTGCGAATAACGAGCTCATGATTGGTCCGCTGGAAGCAGAAGCAACAATCATTAAGCAACATGCTACAATTCCTGCAATCGCAGTCTTCCTGTGTTGTTGCCAGAGGCCAATCATTAATGGTAGGGAAACCGCACCGGCCGTCCCTGCCAGAATCGAATGAGCAAAGGGCCCTTGAGCACGAACCCTGCCATTGCGAACCTCAGAGAGTTCCGAGACACCACCCAATGCTGAAAATAGATTGTGCCCTGTAATTTTTTCGGAAAACATAATGATGGATAGCGGAATCAGCAGGAGAGCCGTTATGCGGCATAGCCTGACCACGTCGTTCAGCGATTGACAGAAAACGCGAAGAAGGAAATAGATGCCGCAGCCGTTATAAACAAGGCCGAGCCGGTTTACTAACACCCCAGAAATATCTTTGTGAAAGAAACTGCTAATTAGCGCCCAGGTGGCCCATGCCAACATCAAATGGTCAAGGCTGGTCAGACTACCCGCCAAACGCTCACCTCGTACTATCACTCTTACAAATCCGACGGCTATCACCATTCGGATGAAGAAAAGATGAACCGGTCCCAGCGTGACTCCTTGACCAAGTGTCATGTAACAAGCACCTATTAGAAAAGGAAGAGCAGCCCACTGCCTTGGGAGCATTAACAACGCCCCCGCATTAATCATAAAAAAAACTGTACCAATACTATTCATTCAAATAATAAAACCCTATCAGGGTAAGAGTTTGTCCGGAAATAACTTTCACCAAATGTAGATAATCGGAAGAAGGCGAATTCAAGTACGGGCAAGTAGAAATTGATGATGAAGTCGGAAAAATATCCCGATTCCTTCAACTATCGGATCTGGGCTTTGGGTTAACTCGTCGAGGAACTGGCTGTTTCCTTTTACTTCCTTTGATGTGAGTCGAAAGACCTGAGGTTTTCGAGCAGTGTCAAATATCCCGCTTTGTGCTCTGCCCATTGAAACCGAGAAAACCAACTGTCCTGCAACGCTGCTGTCAACTTCTTGGCCTCGGCATAGTTCTCCCGCACCCACCTGATCTTATTTGCTGTTTCTTGTGGCGTCGGGTCATTGATATACAATGGATGATCATCACCGAAGTAATACCGCACCGTCTTGGTCGGCGTAAACACCGCCGGAATACCGAACGCCAAATACTCCAACAGCTTGGTTGGCAGCATATAGTCCGTGCTGATCTCGTGACGGGTCGGTATAACCGCAAGGTGCGCTTCCTTGATAGACGGAATGACCCTCTCGATGGGTACAAACCCATTCGAGAACCAGACTTGGTCGTTCAATCCGAATTGCTGAACCTGGTCACGAAGTTCGGATAGTTGATCCCCATCGCCGAACAACTGTAACCGGGCTCCAGGTAACTCATCGCGCAGGATGTTAAGAGCGCCAACTGCGTTATCCAATCCAAGTCGGTGGGCCATAGTGCCGTGATAGATCAGACGGAATTCACACTCTGGGTCGTGTTTGGCGGCAGCCAGTGTTGGGTCAATCAACATGAACTGAGGCACGAACAATTTGTCATCCGGCAGGTTCAACAAGACCTGAATCTTCGCAGCCGGAATCCCATGCTCTTTGAGCAACTCTTCCTTGGGATGCTCCGCCGTGAGTACCTTGTGCGCCGCCTTGGCCGACATGACTTCCATGAATTTGATGAGCCGGATCTTCCAGTGCGTCGCTGGAAGACGAAACTTCGTCATGTAGATTTCGGGCATCACATCGTGCACATCCAGAATGACTTTCGCCCCGAACAGGCGAGGCAACAGCGCCGTTACGACCATGAAATCCGGCATGGTGTTGACATGCACCACGGCGAACCGCGACTTCAGGTGGTGCTTCTGTACTTCCCAACTCGCTAAAAGGAGGAACCGCAGGTAGCTGAGCACATAGGCGGCGGAGCTTCCGCCACGGTAACGGAGCATAGGCAATTCGTGGAGGGTGATGCCTTCGGTCTCTGATGTACGGGCGGAGCCATCCTGGGAAAGTGAATAAAAATGGACATCCCAGTTCGCTTCCGCTGCCAACGTGGCCTCTCGCCGACAGCGAGGATCGGTCTGGTAGTGGGTGTAGGCCACCATGGCTATGCGGGTGGGTAGAGAGAAATTGTGGGCGAGAGGATCGATCATAGATAGGAATTTTAACGGTAGTTTTTGAGAATTATAACCTTTTTCTCCCAACAAACTTACTATGAAAAAAAGAAATTTGGGTTGAAATGGGAAAAAGATACATTTATTTCGTACATGCGTCTGTCGAAATGACAGCCACAAAGCCGACATTAGTGTTACAGGAAAAAAACGACTGTGCGGCAATACCATCGCAGCTCATCAGCCGTTAATTGGCGCAATGTCCACTTCTACCAAATGTACCATAACGGGCGAGACTTGATTGGAAATCGTTTGAAATCGTTTGAAGGCTTTGACAAGCATCCATTATGATGGGCTGAAACGCAGTGACGGAACATCTGCTGCCAAACGCTTTTTGGTACAGCCTTTCCTGGTTTTTTTGACTGGTTGTTTATCAAGATGGGTGAGCTTCCCTTACCAAGGAAAGCTCACCAGTAAATCTTACGCAACCCGTTGAAATTAGAAGATGTCCCGGCTTAAGTGGATAGCCCAGTCGGACAGAACGATGATTAAGGCTGAAGGTGGTTGGTCTTCCACCAGATTCCTCTATGTTTGTTAGATGCCAGACTGTTACTGTGTTCTGAGGTTCTGGGGCGGAGACATAACGAGATTATTACTTACAAATTCAAAAGCCCCTCTGTCCCATGTCCCATCTCCTCCCCTCGTATTTTTAACAATATCAATATTATATGGCACGGAAAAGGTTGTTCCCGCGTTGCTTGCTTTTGACAGACGCATATCATTACCAGGCTCATTTACAAATGGGCTTCCGGTTCCGGTCTGGCCATTCGCTTCTGTAGGAGTGTTTGTCGTTGCGAAATAGGCATTGTAATCTTTTGTTCCAGTAAAGTTGGCGCCTATTCCAGCAACACTATTATAAATTATATTGTTATAAACTTTGGCACTTACATCATGCCCTATCCAAGCCCCATTACCATAGCCATTATCGACATTGACAAAGGTATTATTGTAGATTGCTCCGCTAAGAGGATAATGAACTCCGGTTATAATTCCGTCGCCTCCTTTCATATTCTTGAAGACGTTGCCATAAATATAGTAGGGTCCAGCCGGGCCGTTTAGAACCACGATACTCCCTGTACTTGGAATTCTCCCCTCGAACCAATTGTACCTAACGGTAAGATTATCTAAATGCCCATAATTATTATTAATATCTTCTCCATGAACGGCAGCGGAGCTATATCCATTAAGGATAACGTTATACTCAACCAGCCAGTTATTCATTAATAATCCGTCTGAAGTGGCCCACACTGCATTTGACCAGCCATTAAGGAGGCAATAACTGAATGTAACATTATTAACCGATTTGGTCTCGTTATCTGTTGAGAGGAAGAATTTTTCAACATCTCCGGTAGGGGCGGTTGCAGTAATATGAGATATTTTGACATCTGATATAGCTGAACTTAAGTTGTAGACCCTAGCTACATAGTTGACCGGGTTAAATTTAAAGCCATATTGAGACGTAGTTTTGGACCAGTTTGGGCCAACTGACCCATCAAATATCCAATAAGACGTATTGAATGTAATGCCTGAGGTCCATGTTGCCTGGGTATTTTCAACGGAATAAGTAGCACTCCATCCCGTATCTGTACCATGATCCGCAATAGTCGCCCCTTTGATTGTAATAACAGAGGTTCCCGATGCGGGGGTGTTGAAAGTACGTCCAGAATACGAACCGCCAGCAATATAGTAGGTGTCGCCTCTAACTAATGTTGAAGGCAGTGAAGTGTAAGCGTTGGTCCAGTCGTTACCATTATTACTTCCAGCGGCACCAGCCCTGATGAAATAGTTAGCTGCTATCGCAGTCTCAGCGGCGAATAGCAATACAGTAAGCATTGCCAATTGTGTTATCGTTTTCATTGTTTCTCCCCTTATCGGGATTTGTCGTTAAAAAATACTGGGGTATATAACCCCTTTCGAGCATACTGTTCAAAATTCTTAATATCTATAATAGCTATATCTCATTTTATAAAAAAATCAGAGTACTCCCGTCTTACTCAAAAAACGTTGAAGTTTAAAAACGCTTAATCTCTTGTAGGCTAACAAATAACAAGGGTTAGGCTGTTTCAAAAATTGGACGGTTTTTCGCTCAAATGGGAGTAGTAAGTGCCCAACGAGAAGTTCGTTTGCGTTTTTAGCACAGTACAAGTTGTGATTTATTGAGTACCAATAACCAACGAACTTCATGCGAGCCACTTATACCCTTCTCGCCAGAGTCTATCTCCAGCTCTAGCTGAGTCCAAAGTCGACAGATTGCTACTCCCACTTGGAGTAGTCGGCGGAACTGAACTCGCACAATGCGATGCCAGCCCCACCGGTATACCGTTTAAGCCGTCATTGACCCGTTATCAATACCCATTCCCAAAGACTGACATATCCGAATTGGCTTTAAATACCGAACCAGTCCATGTAGCGGGTAAGCTCGTTAGGGTAGTGGAAGCACTCGATTCCATCGCACCGGTTCCCGATCCCAAGCGATCAAGGAAGCCGATTTGCCCTTTCGATCCCAGTATCGCAATCCAATAAGGTTGGGCTGCGGTAACAGAGGCTACGGGAATCGGTACCGAGTTCCACGCTCCAGACTTAAGCGTACTCAATTTGCCTTGAGCGACAAGAGCCCCGGGATGACCGTTATTGTTCTTATAGATACCGGCGACCAGCTCCGTTGCAGTTGAGCTTGCATCCAGATAAACCTGTACAGTGGTTACTACGCCGGTCTTCTGAGGCGTCGTCCGGTATGCTTGTGCTGTGCCCTGAGGTTTGTAATCGACCCAAGGCTCTTTGGTCTTGTCGCCCATAACAAACTGCTGTGGATTTGAAACACTGATTGCAGTCTTTAAGTTGTAAGTGACTTCTGTTGCAGTCAAGGCTCGATTGTAAATGCGCACTTCATCGATATAGCCTTGGAAATACTCGCCCCAAACACTGTTTCCACCGATGCGCAACACGCCTGTAGATTGTTGAATCAGGCCACTCTGCGCTTGCTTGGCGACCTCCAACCCATTCACATAAAGCCGCTGATATTGCCCATCATAGGTTGACACAAGGTGTGCCCACTGATTTACCGGCAACTGGCTGGGTCCTGATATGACACGGTAACTTCCATCATTGAAAGAAGAAACAGGTACATTGGCATCCTCAGTAGAATAGAGGTTATAGACCGCACCCCCGGCTTGTTCCTTCAAGATTACAGTTTTTCCACCGCTTGTCAGGGACGTTGGATATACCCATGCCTCGAGGGTCATGCTGGTTGAAAGATCCAATGATGCGTTGTCATTGACCGTGACCCAGGCATTCGTGCCATTAAATTGCAGCGCCTTTCCACTATGACCGTTGGTTATTCTGACGGCATTACTAATAGTGCCGAGGTTACCTTTACCCGAAGCATCTGCAACAGTCGCGCCACTAATTTCCTCAAATCCATAAGCCGCCACCAAGCCGGTATTACTGGTAGATGTAGTCGGAGTTGGAGTCGGAGTCGGAGTCGGAGTCGGAGTCGGAGTCGGAGTCGGAGTCGGAGTCGGAGCCGGAGCCGGAGCCGCCGTCACGTTAATCAAGTTCGGATAGGTCTTGGTGATGCTTCCGCTGGGACCGGTTACCGTCAGGCTTACACTATATGCCCCCGCAGTCGGATAGGTCGCTGTGGTGACTTTAGCCGTTGTGTTCGTCACGGAAGGTGTGTATGAACCGGGAAAATCCCATTTCCAGCTCGTAATTGTCCCGGTTGTGACAGGAGTGAAATTCACCGCCAAACTCGCGACACCGCTGGTTATACTCGCAGTGAAATTCGACGTTAATGCCGTCGTCGCGACAGGTACTGTCAAATTGGTCTCATTGGAATAAGCGCTCTCGGCGGTCTTGGCCGAATCATAGGCCTTCACAGCGAAATAGTATTTGGTACCCTCTTGTAAACCCGATACCGCGGAAGTAGTCTTGTTACCTACATCTATGGTTGAGGTGTAATTGCCGCTGGTTTGACCGTAAGATACTTTATATCCCCCCACGCTTGATGACGTACTGGCATCCCAGGCGAGGTTCGCACCTCCCGCAAATAAATTGCCACTGAATAAAAACAGGGCGAGTCCGGCCAACAAAAAATGAGGGAACAGCTCACGCAAAGAGATGTTCGTAAGATAATTTTTCATAATAGATTCCATAGTCCTCTTAATTGGACTTAAAGACATAAGGGACAATTCTGGGGGGCTGAGACAAGCTAAAGACCGCTTTTGAAAAGCGGGTTAAGGCCGAAAACAAAAATACCAATTTAGTCGATTTATTCACAATGTTACCTCTAATACATAAAATTATTAATTTACAAGACACTCAATGTCTATTTTTTATCATATTGAATTATATTGAAAAATCACAAGACTCGTGAAAAGCCCTTCATTTCGTCCATGAAAAAGGATTTCTATAAAACTCGCTTAAAGTGTAATGTGGAAAGATCACAAAAAACGTGAAGTCTCTTCCATTTCTTCATCCATGCGAAATAATTTCTATATAATTCGGTTTAAAGTGTATTGCCGAAATATTAATGTTTTCTTAAATATACGTACTATTACTTACATATTTTTTACGTAAGTAATAGTGCGTAGGTGTTGGGCGTTATTTGATGGTCGATATTTCGTTAGCTGATCTACTGAAATTAATTTACTCATCAGGCAGGCCAAATCAGGATGTCCCATTTGAGCAAGATTAGGTTACGCTCCAATCTTGCTTCAATCGCCGGCATCGCTATCTCAGGGCGTTAGTGGTAACGAAGCGAAGAAAAATAACACGAATAGATGTCGGGAAAAGATCGAGTATTTTAGTCGACAAAAAAGGAGCCGGTTATAGTAGCCGAAGCTGGTAAAGCGACATTTGAAATGCCCTCTCCCGAGGGAAGAGGGGACTTTGTTGCTTTACCAACTTCGGACCCTATATCGCTCATTTTTGTTGTGGCAAGGCAGGCGAACGTCAGAATGGCGGTCCGTCTTCGCCCTGGATATCTGTAGTGTCCACGTCGCCTAACTCAATGATTCCGTAAGTCGTTTTTGGCGTGTCTTTGACATCGTTCACACCATGCGCCCGAGAGTGTATACTGATAGTCGATCCATTTTAGGGATGTGCCATGTTTATGAATCTTATTCAATTCCAATCAGGGCTGTCGATGCCTAAGTTTTTCCAACAGCTTGGTATCGAGGTTCCATGTACGGCTATTCCGGAGAAAGCACTTGGGTCACAAAATATTAGTTGTTTCCATTGCGACGAGAGATCACCAAGGTTTGTGCGCAATACCTTTCAATGCCGATCCTGTCGACATCAAACCTCGTTCATCCTCGGCGCACTCTTTATGAGTACCAAGCCACCTCTGAGCATTTGGCTCCTGGGCATAGGTATCTACACAAGTACCTGCCCCTTCTCCCTTGAGGGAGAAGGTTGGGATGAGGGGGATATAAAGGGTTGTTTTTATTCTCCTCTCCCCAACCCTCTCGGTAATTGCTCCCTGCATTGCTCCACCTCCCCCATCCTTGGGGTCGTACCTCCTGCATCCTTGCAAGTCGTCCAACAGGAGAGGGATCTAGGTCGACTTGCAACCCATTGTATTTATAATGCAAAAAAGTTGTGTAGATACCTATGGCTCCTGGGGATATACCTGATCAGCCAAGCCAGGGCTGGTTTGTCCGCTTTAGCTCTGAAACGCCAGTCGGGTGTCAGTTACCCCAGCTCATGGCTTTTTGAGTTCAAATTCATGCATACCATGGCTGAGCGCAAGGCACTTTACTGTTCAGTTCAGGTAGATGATGCTTACTTCAACGGCGAACTTGGAAGTGGCAGTGTGGATAGCGGCTCTGAAAACAAAATGTGTTTTGTTGCGGCAGTGTCACTCAGTAATCAGGAACATCCCTTACACATTAAATTGACGCCTGCTCCCTTTATTGCTGACGTGGCTAAATACAACTTCAGCTCCAGTTGCTTAATGCTTTCCGATGGTTTGACCCGTTTCTATGCAGTGACCGATGCCGATTGCCTGTACCGAGCTACCAGCGTTGACAGAGACAAACCTAAATATTTTCCGCATTCGTGTGGAAAAATAAGTTACTGGTGAGGCTAAAAACCAGTCTTGGTGATGTTTATCATGCCTTTGACTTCAACAAATACGCTTCGCGATGTCCTGTACCCTTTCCCAATTGTTTCAGCCGACGCTTCGATCCCAAGACATTCCGCGAGCGCCTTCTTCTCGGAGCGATAGTTATTAGCCCCCGAGCAGATGCTCGGCTTTGTTCGGGTGAAGCATTTTACTAATCTGGAGATCCCATGACTAAAAAACATACCTACGGACAGATTTTAAAGTCTTCGGCAGTGATCGGCGGTTCGTCGATGCTGAACATCGCCATTGGTATCATTCGTACCAAGGCTATGGCGATGTTGCTGGGTCCGTCCGGGGTCGGATTGATGGGCCTGTACGGATCGATTACCGACCTTACGATTAGCATTGCCGGCATGGGTATTAACAGTAGTGGTGTGCGGCAGATTGCCGAGGCAGTCGGTTCGGACGACACGGAGAGGATCGCGCGAACTGCCGCAGTGCTGCGACGAATATCAATCTTGCTCGGAGTACTTGGCGCAATTTTTCTTATCGGGTTTTCCGGGCCGGTGTCGAAGCTGACTTTTGGCAGCGACCAACATGCTACCGCCGTAGCGCTGCTGTCAATTGTTGTGTTTTTCAATCTAGTGTCCGCAGGTCAGGGTGCATTGATACAAGGCATGCGGAGAATCTCTGATCTCGCCAAGATGAGTGTGTTGGGTGCGCTTTTCGGGACGCTCATCAGCATCCCCACTGTATATTTCCTCCGCGAAGAAGGTGTAGTAATATCGCTCGTACTTGTCGCCGCGATGACGCTCCTCACGTCATGGTGGTACAGCCGGAAAATACCTATACAAATGCATACAATATCGGCTTCTCAAGTGGGACAGGAAGCAGCCGCTCTGTTGAAACTCGGTTTCGCATTTATGGCCAGTGGTTTGTTGATGGCTGGGGCCGCCTATGTGGTACGTCTCATAGTCGTTCGTAAAGTCGGCTTCGACGCAGCTGGATTGTACCAAGCGGCTTGGGCATTGGGTGGACTCTATATCGGATTCATTTTGCAGGCGATGGGAGCGGACTTCTACCCTCGTTTAGCCGCTATCGCCAAGGACAATCCCGAATGCAACCGTGTGGTGAATGAACAAGCCCATGTCAGCATGTTGTTAGCGGGGCCGGGTATTATAGCAACCCTGACATTTGCGCCACTGGTCATCGCGCTCTTCTACACCCCTAAATTCGAAGGCGCGGTGGAAATCTTGCGCTGGTTATGTCTGGGAATGACCCTTCGCGTGATTTCCTGGCCGCTGGGCTTCATTATCGTCGCAAAAAATGTGCAAAACCTCCTGATATTTTCAGAGCTGGCCTGGACTGTCGTCTACCTTGGCCTCGCTTGGGTCTGTGTGAGCTCTTTCGGTTTGAAGGGCGCCGGTATCGCGTTCTTTGGGTCGTATGTTTTTCATGCGCTTATGATCTACGCAATCGTTCGGCGGCTCAGCGGCTTTCGCTGGTCCATCGCGAATATGCAAACAAGTTTTCTCTTTCTTGGCTTGATCGCAGTCGTTTTCTGTAGCTTCTATGCATTGCCACCCTTGTTGGCGATGGGGGTTGGCACACTGGCTGTTTTACTGAGTGGTGTTTACTCGATTCAAGTTTTCTTAAATCTCATTTCACTGGATAGGATTCCGCGTCCAGTGCTAAAGTCACTGCAATGGCTCCGTCTTGCACCTTCCAGTTACAACAAATTCAATGACTTGGAGCCTATCTACAAAACCGCGATAAGCGGTTCAGTTGTGAAAAATAAGCCATTTGTAGATATAAAATGGTTAATATTTGCATTCATGGTTTGCGCTTTATTTTCCATGTGGGTTTATTGGTATGAAGGGGTTTATAACTGGTCGGCTGAATTGGATTCTTTTGAGTCGAAGCTTGAGATGCTATTGTCAATTTTTCATATAAGATAAACAGCGGAATTTGACCACCGACAATATCAAGCCATTTTTAATTTTTTGCCACAAACACTGGCCCAAGCTACCGTTACGATCACGTGACGTTGCAATCTCAATCGCTAAAATTCGGAAATATTTTGCACCCCTCCGGAAAATAATCGTTTGAACGCAAGGCCGGTATATTGGAGCTAGTGGCGTTGATTTGCGGATGATTCTGGGTTTGATGTTGATCAAGCGCAAGAATTGCGAAGGCACATCGAAAAAAACACACAAGGAAAGTTTGGATGCATCTAGCTCAGCAATTATCTCAACTGCTTACATAGTGCTTACATGGATTTTATAAAAGATAAATCAGATTGATAACTTACTGATTTAATGGGGTGAACGACGGGGCTCGAACCCGCGACAACCGGAATCACAATCCGGGACTCTACCAACTGAGCTACGCTCACCATAATATGGGATGTTCTACGAATGGTGCGCTTGGCAGGACTCGAACCTGCGACCCCCGGCTTAGAAGGCCGGTGCTCTATCCGGTTGAGCTACAAGCGCTAAATTGGTCGGGGTAGAGAGATTCGAACTCCCGACATCCTGCTCCCAAAGCAGGCGCGCTACCAAACTGCGCTATACCCCGACAATCTCCTTTTTAATGGCTTGTTGAACCTATCAACCACCCTTGAAGAGCTGCTTATAATAACGATGCTTACCTATATCGTCAATATTTTTTTTCGTTATCTATAATAATTTATCAAGACAATTACAATCAACTCAATTTACATCTACTTGTCCCCTTATTAATAATGCACTTTAAACGCCTCTAACTTAACTATAGTGGCCGAAGCTGGTAAAGCGACATTTGAAATGCCCTCACCCTAACCCTCAATACTGTTGACTTAAGCAATGCAAAGCCCTCTCCAGTGGGAGAGGGAACTTTGTTGTTTTACCAACTTAGGACCCTATAACTCCGGCTTTTATCAGCACGATGAGGCGCTATCGTAATAATCTTTAATGCTGCTTACAACTTGGCTTTAACGATTTGATAAACTTCTTCTGCAGCCGCATCAGCACCGTTCAAAACCGTTTCCAGCTCTGCTAATTTCGCATCGGCAAAGACTCTGTCTTTAAGCCCTCCTGCATTGATGTAAACATTTAACGCTGCGCTTTTTAGTGCACCGTAAGCTGCCATTACTGCGACACCTGCATCACTGATCACTCCTATATTACCTTTTTCTGCGGCAATTTTGCTCAACGCAATGGTTTCTGCACAAGCGTTTGCGCACTTCAAAGGAACTACCGTAGCTTCTTTTAATGCCGACTGAATTGCTTCGCTACGCGCGGTCTTTTCTTCATCAGAATCTTTTGGTAAACCATACGTCGCCATTAAGCGATCAAAGACCTCAACATCGGCTTTGATCATGCCTGTTAGCGTTTCACGCAATGCTTCTGACTTTTCCAGCAATGACTGCATTTCAACTTCAACTTCAGCGTACTTAGGTTTACCTATGGTCAAATTACAAACCATACTGATTAAAGCGGCGGCTTGCGCACCCATTACCGCTGCCGCGCTACCACCGCCAGGAGTAGGCGCCTTGCTGGCCAATCCATCAATAAAGGCTTGAACTGATTTATCTTTTATTTCATTCATGATGTAACGTCTCTTCAATGTAGTCAGCTATAGTAAAATTTATAAATAAGAGTGAGGACTCTAGAATGGAAGCTGTGTCTGCACAACAACAAAAGCCTAACCTCGGAAATATTTACAGTATAAAGAAGCATGCTTATCGCACAAAGAAAGTCATGACATTAACCGTCCGCGTGAACGTTGTCGCTACGATATTAGCAGAACTCCATTTGAATCCGCGTCATTACGACAGATTGAATAATCGCAATAGCGTAGGTGACAGCTGCGAACACAGGAGCTCACAATACATGAGCCAACCGACGGGCGATGCTGAAAATATTTAATTCTGCGCGATAACGCACAGATAATTTCTACACGTTTGTTTATTATTATAATCATTCAAAATACGTTTTGGCACAAAACCGCCAAACTCAAGATGATCAGCCCCCTCCTAGTGCTGTACCTACAAGCGGCTTTTACTCATGATGCACCGCTTAACTTATTACCTCCCTGCCCGTTCCAGTAAGGCATTGGGAGGTTTTTTTTGCCTGCTCTATATACTGCTATGGCGAGCAATGCCATCAAAAATGGATTGAGCCGGTACATACCGAATCGACCATACCCGCCCATATCCTGAGTACAGCAATGGGACATTTAAGTACAGCTCACTCAAAATAGTCCTCAAGCGTGAGCGATGCAGTTCAGTTGCGACAATAAGTATCAACCAAATTAAGATATTGTGGCTCGCAATAATCGACCGCATGAGACCAAAGATACCGCCATTACCTTTCAATGCAGTTCAACTCCAATCATACTTGATGCCGAGATAACCGGCGTATAAGCCGCACATTGTTACCCGTCAAATCTCAACGCCGCCTTGCCGATTTTATCCATGCCCAGCGCATTCAATAGGCTGCATATTGCCGATCAAGCTATAAAACAAGCCTTTCACAACGCTGGGACATAACCATAAGATCAATAAGCAACTGAAATAAATATTAAATATATTTATGGCTAAATTATTGCTAGGATAATGACACCAATACACTTTATCAAATATATGACGGGGAACACAATGCTGACATATCAAGCAAATCATGCCGATCCACATCACAAATGCACCGCTGAATCCGCAATTATAGACAACTCGTATAACAACTGCACCGTTGCCAATCAGGATGACATCAGAAAAAAACTAAACCACCTGCTCAGCAAAAATGCCCTGCTGTCCATTAAAGTTCCTGGAAAATTCGCAACAAGCACACTCTTAACGACAATTACCTGTATCGACGGCGATCATATTTTTCTGGGCGGATTCCAAAACGATCGATTTAATAAAGATTTGCTCATGCAAAGCACCGTGGCAGTTTCTGCTAATCTTGACGGTATAGCCGTTAGCTTTATGTTAAGTGAATTTAATGGGCATGACATTGACGCCGCATTCAACCTAAAGGCGCCTCTTCCCCAAAGCATGGAGTGGGTACAACGAAGAGATGCTCGCCGAGTAAAAGTACCCATTAACATCCCCGTTAAAATTCAGTATAAAAATCAAGCCGAATGCTTTAACGTAACCGATATCAGTGTTACCGGCCTGTCCTATATCAATCAATCTGAAAATCAGCAGCCTACAATCATTGGAGGACTGCATGCAGACTGCAATATTGTCCTGCCCGATAAAAGCATACTCCTTGCCTGCCTGGAAATAGCCAACAACATAACCATTCCCCTCAAGCACACCAGGCAAGTAAACCGTGTCGGTTGTGAAATAAAGCGGCCCTCATACCGGCTTGACACAGCATTGCAACGCCTTATTAATCAAATCGACTTTCACTATCAATAAAGATTTATATTTTGTATTAGGCAATATTTTTTCCGCGACATTATGCGGAGCGGGTTGCAATATATAAGCGTTATGATGCCACATAAATGAACAGCCTAAAATCAAATATCCCGGCTAAGCATGTCAAAAATTCTAGCGATCGCGCCTTGGTTCCGCCGAACAAACGTTTTACCTTTTTCAGCTAACGATTGCCTGTATGCGGAATCCGCATACAGGGCAATAACCGCATTGATTATCTCGCTTTCATCCTGACATTGTATTGCCGCATCCTGTCGCAGCGCTCCTTCAGCTATTTCCTTAAAATTCGCCATATACGGACCAAACAAAACCGGAGTGCCAACTGCGGCAGCCTCCAGAATATTATGCCCACCAACGGGCACCATACTGCCGCCGACAAACGCCACGTCGGAGGCTGCATAAAGCATCTTTAACTCACCCATAGTATCGACCAGATAAACATCAGCATACTGATGACAAATTTCGCCGGATGTACGCATCACCACAGCCAACTGATTCTGCTCACACAGTTTTTTTACTTCGCCAAAACGCTCAGGATGTCTTGGCACAATAACCAGCAATAATTCAGGAATTTTCTGCTTTATTTTTTTATAAATCTCAAGAAATATCGCTTCTTCATCTTTGTGGGTGCTGGCAATCAGCCAAACAAACCGGTCACCAAACAAATCGGCTTTTAATTGCACACCTTGCCCAATAATTTCGCTTGAAACCTCGACATCAAACTTTATATTGCCTAGCGTTCTGACTGTTTCGGTTTTTGCACCAATAGCGGCAAACCGGCCGGCATCATCCTGCGTTTGCGCTGCAATCAACTTGACATGAGCTAAAGCAGGGAAAATAAGGGCTGGAATTTTTTGATAACCACTTGCCGACTTTTCCGATAAGCGGGCATTGATAATGTACAAAGGAATTTTATTTTTACCGCAATAGGCAAAAAGATTAGGCCAAATTTCAGTTTCCATGATGACAGCTATTTCAGGCTTAAAACACCGCATAAACCGACTGACTGCACAGGGTATGTCATACGGCAAGTAGACATGCTCCACACTTTCTTGCATTATGGCTTTAACCCGGGCAGATCCTGTGGGTGTTGTGGTCGTAATTAATAACGTTGTATTGGGGTACTGCCGCTGTATTTTCTTGGCTAGCGGAAATAAAGCTTCGACCTCTCCCACTGAAACCGCATGAAACCAAATAACATTCCGGGGGAATTTTTTGCTATAGAGGGCGAATCGCTCACCCCACCTGCATCGATATGCGGGCGCTTTGATGCTTCGCCAGATCAGGCGAACTAATATGAAGGGAATTAACAGATAAAAAAGGCAGGAGTAAACGACTCGCATAGCAAAAAGGCTCAAGACTGCATACGCAGCCTTTTACCTTTTCCCTTGAACCTTTATTTATTATGCTTCAGCAGCAATTTTAATAGGCATCTTTACAACAACATCAGTATGGCAATTAATGTCGATCTGATATTCGCCGATTTGACGAATAACGCCTTGAGGCAAACGAATTTCATGCTTTTCAACTGAAACGCCTGCTTCGGTAATGGCGTCAGCTATATTTTGCGTACCTATTGAACCGAACAATTTGCCTTCATCGCCAGCCTTGTGAGTAATAACAACCTGAAGCTTACTCAATGCATTGGCACGCGCTTGAGCTGCACTCAGCTTTTCAGCTGCCGCTTTCTCAAGCTCTGCGCGACGCGCTTCAAACTCAGCAATTTTAGTAGCTGTTGCAGCAACAGCCTTACCGTACGGAACAAGATAGTTTCTGCCATAACCTGACTTAATGACGACTTTATCGCCCAGGTTACCCAAGTTTGCTATCTTTTCAAGAAGAATAACTTCCATCTTTTATTACCTCATTTTTCGGATTTTATCCGGCTATTTTTTTACGCCATCAAGGCGTTTGTTGATTCGAAATTTTATTTCGTAAGTTCATCCATGCATCGCTCAGCCCGACTATAGCAACCGGCAGCATGGCATGGGGTATCAAAAACATTGTCACATAAAACATCGGCACTATATAGCGACCCATTTTCATCGCAGCAAATACAGTATGCAATACTGCCGTTCCAATAAATGTGTACAACACAAACAGCAAAATAGCGATATTCCACGAAACTTCAGAAATCACACCGGAACTTAATGATGCAATAACTACCACTAAAATACTGCCAATTGCCAACCTTGGGTGCGTATTCAATGACAAAAACTCTTGCCTAAATCCACCCGGGTTATATAGCAAAGCCTGCCACCAACGCCCCAGAAACAGGCCGAACAGCAAGCCAAACACCGATGCAGCCGCAACTATTCCCGTCATGTAATGGGACAGCACATCTAACGTATGCTGAACATCTTCAACCGGAGCATTCGGGGGCACCATTTGTGAAAGTATAGTCTTCCACATCGTCGCCAACTCGGTATTATAGAGATAAAAACCAACGACCCCCAAAACGCCAAGCAATACCGCAATCTCAACCGCCAGAGATAAATACCGCCCCTCTCTTAAGATAATTGAAATTAACCAGACAGGAACCCACAGCACCATCCCATAAAGCAACACAAACTGATAGCTGCCTACTAAGAAAAACCCCAGCACCGCTGCTACCGCAGTTGAACAGCCCAAAACGATTAAACCCTCAATAGCACCCCGCCTTAACGTGACGAGAGCAACAGAGGCTGAACTTACTATACTGACTGGAGGCATGATCAGCGACACTATCGCAAGAGTAGAAGCCACTATCATGGCTTGCATCCTCCCCCGCATAATGTATTCCGCTAAAAAGCCCACTGCTCGTCCAGCGTATTATTTGTGAGCGTCGCAGAAAGGCAACAACGCAATAAAACGAGCGCGTTTAATTGCGACACCTAGCTGCCTTTGATACTTGGCGCTGGTTCCTGTAATGCGACTGGGAACAATTTTACCTGTTTCAGTAATGTAATCACTCAACAAATCCAGGTCTTTATAGTCGATCTCTGTTCCACCTTCTGCACTGAATCGGCAGAATTTTTTGCGTCTAATGTTACGTGCCATAATAATTCTCGTAAATCCAAGTGTTAAAAGTTTTATTCAGAAGTGATTGCGTCAGCATCAAAGTCTTCGTCGATATCATCCAGATCAACTTCGTCATCGGCGCCTGCCGCAGCCACTGCTTCTCTGGCCGCCGCATCTTTAGCTCTTGATTCAGCAGCTTTATTTTCTTCAACTGTTGATGTGGCAATAATAGATGCCCCAGTAATAGCAGCTTTTTGTAATAAAGTCATACTACGCAAAATGGCATCATTAAAACGAAAACCACTTTCTAATTCTTCCAAGGTAGCCTGATCGCACTCAACATTCATCAGCACATAATGCGCTTTATGAATTTTATTAATTGGATAAGCCAGATGTCTACGACCCCAGTCTTCCAAACGATGAATTTTACCGGATGCGGTTTCGATGGTTGATTTATAACGTTCAATCATCGCCGGGACCTGAGAACTCTGGTCAGGGTGGACTAAAAAGACAATTTCATAATGTCGCATATTTTTTCCTTTCGGTTAAGCCTCCCACCTCTGTCTTAATAAAGATGGTAAAGCAAGGAGGAGCGGACAGCTCCTAAGAACCGCGCATTATAGATGTTTTTTTAGCCATTGAAAAGTGTGGAGTTCAGAAACAGCCTCATCACCAGCATCAATCCCAAGAAAACAGTTAATATCTCAGCACGATAAGTGCAATATTAAGACGCGAACCGTTGGTTAACCTACGCGTAAAGACTCAACAAGCCATTGCTGACCACAACTCGCCCACTTGCAATTTCTTGCTCCACATCATCAACTCCATCGGCAGCAACAGCCGTCGCGGCCTGCCTCCGACCATCAGCTGTTTGCGCAAAATTTTGCGATTGTGAACGCCCCTGATCTGGTGCAGGACCTTGGAAAACATTCGCTTCGACCAGATTAAGCTGCTGAGCACTCATCATTTCTCGTAACTTGGGAATGGAAGCTTCAAGCGTTTCTCTTACAGCCGTATGTTGCGCTGTAAATACAACAGTTGCCTGATCATCAGAGACATCAACGCGAACCGATATAGGACCAAGATGCGGTGGATTCAACCTGATTTCTGCTGAAGGTATTGCCCTGCTGTTCATCCACACAATCCGCTCCCCCAGATCCTTGCTCCATTCCGGATGCGATAGCGGCTTGGTCATTGCAGGAATATCGGCTTTATTATCAACGACCCTATTAAACTGGGTTATATCCGTTCCAACCCAGGGCAAGGTCTTTTCCCCCTCTAAACTTAAGACCTGCTGATCAACCCGTCCGGTCTTTTCAGTTTGCCCTGAATTCTGAAAGTAGTTTAAATTAAAACCCTGTTTATCCTGAACCGGCTGACGGAAAACCGTTTCACCTTGTAACATATTATCGAGAACTTTCGCCGGCTGATTCGGTTCAGCATCTCCAATCAATGGTTTTGCAAAAGGCCGCAACCCACCCTCTTTAACTGCATCTGCAGACGTCAAATTATTGGTTGTTTTTGCTTGCTCAGCCTGCATTACCGGAGGCAGGATAATAACCACCGCCAACAACTTTTCAGTTCCGTTATTATTTTCAACAACCGCTATTTGAGCGTCACCTTCAACCTGCTTCTTATCAGGTTTATCATTTCCCTGCTCCAAATCCAGTTGAACCGGAGCATCCATTACCAGATCTTTCAAGCCTTGCTCGGATTCTGCGATCACATCTGTTGCATTTTGCTCGACCGGAACAGCCGTCCCAACTACATTTTTCATATTTTGCTCAGCCGGAACAGCCGTTGCAACCACATTTTCCGTGTTTTGCCCAGCCTGAATACCCATTGCAATCACATCTTTCACGTTTTGCTCAACCACTGCAGCTTTTTCTTCAGCAGCAGTACCCATGGCAATATATTTTAATGCGTCAGTTACCGCAGCCAAAGCAGCCTCATGATCAACATCGTCTTTTGCTTTGTATGTCGACGGCAAATCATTGCCTAATAAAGCGGCAAAATCTTGCGTATCAACCGTGGTTGCCGGCAAACCGGCAATACCTTGAAACCCGGCAACATCCTGCGTCTGTAACGGCAACGAATCCCCAGCTTTTATATTACTCAATAACTCAATCTGCGCCACTAATGCACCCGAGAAACCTTCGGCAATAACACCACCATCAATCAAAGGCGGAGACATACTTTCAACCATACCGTTGCTTGACGCCAAAGATGATAAATTTACGCTTTCAATAATCATAATCAATTCCCCTGAGATTCAATTAATTATCAAGCATTTCCCATGCCGCTTGAGTTATTCCGACCGATTCTGGATGCCCGTTCATCCTGCTCTTGCTGTTCTCGCTTAGCCTCTTGCTTCATCTCTATCACCAAAGCTGAATCGCAAACTTTCTGCAAGCTTTGGGTTTTATGATGCAGCTCTTCCCATATTTTTCTTTTGGCTATTACTTCAGCTTCAATTGAACTCAGCACTTGTTCCTGCCCAATTATTGCCTTATCGAGCTTATCGATAAACGACCTAAACTCCAGAAGCTGTGCAACATTGACACCCCTGCTACCCAACTGGTCAAATCTATCCTGATATTCCTTCCGATAGCTCCTTAATCCTTCAACTTGCGCCTGCATGCTCTGGAGTTTTCTCTGAACTGCGCCCAGCACTTCCAGAGCGCTCTTTTCCTGAGTCGCTTTAATTTCTACAATTGTTTTAATGCGTTGCGATTTTTTCACTTATGTCCTTTGGTATCCCGAGGGGATTTGGATATCAGACGTTGACAGCCCTGTTTACACCCAGTAACGTTGCCAGCTCTTGTAAACTCCGATTTATATCAACCGGCTCATCCATGTCCTGCTGCAAAAAATCTAAAATCGCCGGATTTTTTTCAATGGCCTTGTCGATTCTAGGGTTCGACCCTGGTTGATAAGCGCCGACACTGATTAAATCTCGGTTTTGTTGATAAAGTGAATACAATCGCCTTAACTCCCGCGCCATTTGCAAATGACCGGCATCAATAATGTCCGGCATAACCCGACTGATTGACGCCTCTATATCGATGGCCGGAAAATGTCCCGATTCAGCCAAGCTCCTGGATAATATGACGTGCCCATCCAGCACCCCTCTCGCCGCATCGGCAATAGGATCATTGGTATCATCGCCCTCGGCCAGAACAGTATAGAATGCGGTTATAGATCCCCCGCCGTGATCGGCATTGCCGGCACGCTCCACCAAATGCGGCAATTTGGCAAAGACCGAAGGCGGATATCCCTTGGTGGCAGGAGGCTCGTCGATGGCCAGGGCAATTTCACGATGCGCCTGCGCAAATCGCGTTAATGAGTCCATCAACAACAAAACATCAAGACCCTGATCACGAAAATACTCGGCAATACTGGTTGACAATAACGCCGCATGAACACGCATCAAAGGAGGGCAATCCGCAGGCGAAACAACCACCACCGCTCTTTTAAGCCCTTCTTCACCCAAGGTCTTCAGCACGAACTCATTAACTTCTCGTCCCCGCTCGCCAATCAGTCCGACAACAACAACATCCGCCGTGGTAAATTTGGTCATCATGCCCAACAGCACACTCTTGCCAACACCGGTACCCGCAAACAAACCCATACGTTGTCCGCGTCCCACGCTGAGTATCGAATTTATCGCCCTAACACCAACATCAAGCGGCTCACGTATGGGCCGTCTCGACAGTGGATTGATCGGCACGCCGTTGAGCGAAATCAGCGCATCCGTTTTAAGCGGGCCTTTGTCATCAATCGCATTGCCTGCCCCATCCAGCACGCGGCCCAACAGACCGAAACCCACTCTAGCCAAGCTATTTTTACCCATGGGAATGACTCGGCAATCCGGCTCAAGCCCATGAACTTCTGCGGTAGGCATCAAAAAAATTCGCGCATCGGAAAAACCCACAACTTCCGCTTCAATCATTCTGCCGCTTTTAGTCTCAATTCGACAGCGGGAACCAATAGCCGCTCGACAGCCCACCGCTTCCAGCGTTAACCCTACCATACGGGAAAGCCTGCCTTCGACAACAAGTTCAGGTACTTCTGCTAATCTTTCGGAATAAGGTTTTAATTTAGCCAGCCAAATTCGTGACCGATCTGCATCCGGAATCACGAACCTTTGCCCTCGGCAACTGCTCCCTGCGTTCCTCTACCTCCTCCATCCCTGGAGTCGTCGGCAACTGCTCCCTGCGTTGCTCTACCTCCTCCATCCCTGGAGTCGTCGACAACTGCTCCTGCGCCGTCTAAAGCGCCTGCTTTTTGCGCTACCGGCAACAGCTCCGTGCGCTGCTCCACCTTCCCTGCGCGTGGGGTCGTACTTTCTGCATTCTTGAAGTCGCTCTCCCGCTCACCACCCAGTATAGTTGCGATAACAGCAGCCAATCGATGCTCTACAGTCGCGTCAACATGAGAAATTTCGGTGTCAACTTCGCAGCCGCCACGAGTAATTAACGGATCCTCAACTATGCCCCAGCTTGGCGATATCTCATCCAGCGCTAATGCAGAACGCACCAGCTCGGCATCTTCAGGATGTAATTTCAAACTAATCTTTTGTGACGCCAGCGGCAAAACATTGATTGTCTTCCGAACAACGCCAACGATTTGCCCCGGATCCAACTTGATTTCACGACGTACCATTTGCGTTGCGATACCTATAGCCAGTTTTACCAGCTCTTTCTCCACTTCTTCATCAAGACGCTTAAACGGCTCACTTAAAGATTCCAAAAGACTGACCAGCGTTGCCGCCTGGCTTTGCAGCAAATGTAAATTATCCTCGTAGCCTTTTTTTGAACCCTCATCAAAACCTTGCTGAAAACCATGCATTTTACCTTGCGCAAATGCTTCGTCATACGCCTGCTTTTGCATGGCTTCAATTTCATCAACCGTTAAAATCGGTGTCAACTCATCCTCAAGCTCCACCGTTTCCGACTTCCTGACATCCGCCCCGGAAACATCCGGCATACTCCATAATCTTAACGATTCCAGTTCGGATGCTGTGAATCTGGGCGTCTTAGATGAGCTCATCACCACCGACCCCCATTTGTATCTCGCCCGCATCCGCTAATTTTTTAGCAATAGCCAATATATCTTTCTGCGCCAACTCCACTTCGCTTAACTTGGCGGGCGGGGAAGCCTCCAAATCATCACGCAGCATTTCTGCCGCCCGTTTGGACATATTGCTGAATATTTTTTCCTTAAGCTCGCTACCCACTCCCCGCAATGCCAGTAACAGCTGTCCTGTTGAAACTTCGCGCAACAATGTTTGCATACCTCTTTCATCAATAGAGGTAAGATCTTCAAAGGTGAACATTTTCTCCTGAATTTCCTGAGCCAATTCAGATCGGTGCTCGGCAATTCCCGACATCACTAAATCTGCAGCGCCGCCATCCAGGAAATTTAAAATATTTGCCACCGCATCGACACCGCCGATATTTGTCGATTTAACATTATCGGAGCCGGTTAATTGTTGTTCCATAATCTGGTCCAACTCACGCAGAGCGGATGGCTGTATGCCTTTCATCGTTGCAATTCTCATCATCAAATCGGAACGCATATTTTCGGGCAGGAACATCATCACATCAGCCGCCTGCTCACTATCCATCAAAGACATAATTGTCGCGACAATCTGAGGATGCTCCAAACGAATCATGTCTGCAATCGACCGGGTATCCATCCATTTCAGCTGCTCGATACCCTTAGTGTTGCCGCCCTGCAAAATTCGATCAAGAATACTGTTCGCTTTATCTGCACCCAAAGCGCTGATCAACACAGTACGGATATACTCGTCGGTATCCATCCCCAGGGCAGTCTGTCTCTTTACCGCGACGATAAACTCCTCAACCACTTCATCCATCATCTCGATGGAAATCTCCCCCACACTTGCCATGGTGATGCCTAAAATCTGCACTTCCCTGGGAGACATATGCTTTAGAACGAGCGCCGCCCTATCCATTCCCAGCGCCAGCAACAATACAGCGGCACGATCAACTTGGGTTAACTGTTTTTCCGCCTTAGCCATCTTTTTTAATCCATGATTTAATAACCTGCGCGACTACTTTCGAATCGTCATCGACCAATCTCTTTACATATTCCAAGCGATGCTCGTAACTCTGGGGCACATCCAAAAGCAGCAGATCCTGCATTTCCATTTCATTGGGCATCGCAAAACTTACGTTTTTTTGACCGGCCGGTACAGCGACAGGCGCACCTTGCTCATTAAAGCGAACGGATCCCCCTATTGCGGCTGCCTTTTCTTGTGCCTCAGCCAAAGCCACCGCTTTTTTCTCTTCTATGTCCCGACCGACAAGGCTGCGCATGGTGGGTCGCAACACCCCGAAAAGCAGGAATAATACGACCAACACAGCGGCAACCTGTTTCATAAGATCAAGAAACCAGCCTTGCTCCCAAACGGGTATTGCCGGCAATGCCTCAATAAGTTCGTCTATTTTGAAAGTCACATTCGTGACTGTAACCTGATCACCCCGACTACTGTCAAAGCCTACCGCCTGCTTTACCAGATCACTAAAACGATTAATATCTTCCTGAGAATAAGACTGCGCTTTAACGGTACCATCGCTCTGGGGTACATGCCGATCATCGACAACCACGGCCACGGACAATCGGCGCAATGCCCCTGTAGCCAACCGGGTATGGGTAATGGTTTTATCCAGTTCGTAATTTCTGGTTGCATTTTTTGCTAACGAACCGGGCGCGGCAGTCGAACTTGCGGAAGCCGAACCCGGCGCAACTGGTGCTGCTGATGTTGCTGCCGGATCCGGAGCTGCACCTGCAGGAGTAGGTTGATTTGATAACGCGCCGGGAACGCCTTGAGTGGCAGACTGCGTACTTTGCTCTTCCGATGTTTGTTCGCTTCTTAAAGCCGGCAAATCCGGATTGAACATTTCCTGGGTTCTGTCAGTCTCGGTAAAATCCACATCCGCTGAAATTTGTGCGCGCATCCCATCGCCACCCACCAATGGCGACAAAATATTTTCAATTCGCCCCATCAGATGTTCTTCAATATTTTTCTTATATTCAAATTGCTTGGAGGTCAAATTACCCGCTGCCGATGAGTCATTGCTATTTAACAACTGACCTTTTTGATCGACGACTGTCACTTGCTCCGCTTCCAGTTGCGGAACACTGGATGCTACTAAATGAATAATTGATTCAACCTGGCCTTTATCCAGCGACCTGCCTTGATATAAATTGACTATGACTGAAGCGCTGGGTTTCTTACGCTCCCGCACAAACACCGACTGAACGGGAATGGCTAACAACACCCTGGCCGTTTTTACATTCTGGATGGACATAACAGTTCGAGCAATCTCGCCTTCCAAGGCTCTCTGGAAGCGCACCGTTTCGACACTTTTGCTGGCGCCGAAACCCTGCTCTTTATCCAGCAACTCATATCCCAGACTATTACTTTTTGGCAGTCCCTGAGCCGCTAATTTGAGCTTTACTGCACTCACCTGATCCATCGGCACCATAATAGCCCCGGAACCGGTTTCGACTTTATACTTAATGTTCTCCTTATTGAGAATTTCAAGAATTTCAGATACGTCGCTTTCACCGATTTCGGAATACAAGCGTCCGTAAGAAGGTTCCTGCGACCATAGAACAATAGCAACACCAATAGCGACACTAAGAGCCAAACCCAGCATCAAGCCGATCTGACGCGCTATGGTCAGCCCGGCCAAGCCTTTAATGGCGGGATGCGCCTCGACCTTGGTCGCAAAAATATGAGACGCTTCACCATCAAGATGACCCTTGTTTTTTGCCATCGGATCATGCTGGCGATTTGCTTCAATTAGACTATTACCGCTCTGTTCGCTCATCTTTTAATTACAGTTTGCCGGACTACATTGGCATATTCATGACATCTTGATAGGCTTCAACTAATTTATTTCTGACCTGTAGCATTGCCTGAAATGAAACACTAGCTTTCTGCGAAGCCACCATAACCTCTGCGAGACTTACATTAGTATCGCCGGCCTCAAAAGCCTCCGTCATTTTTCCGGCAGTTTGCTGGGTGTCATTAACAGTTCCTATGGTTTGCTTTAGCATTGCAGCAAAATCAGCGCCACCGCCTGCCTCTTGCACTTTACCGCCGCCGGCTTCAAGTGACATTGCCCGCATCTGAGCCAAAACTTGATTTACATTCATCTCACTCATGGGGTTTTCCTCTTACATTCTTAATAATATAGAGTTTAAAGCATTTTTAATGCCACATGTTAGCATGAAATAATAACACCCGAATCTTTCATCCTCGCCATTTTATATCGGAGCGTTCTGGGACTAATGCCCAGCTTTTCAGCGGTTATTTTGCGGCTGCCATTTTCCATCTGCAAGGTCTGTAAAATAATGCTTTCTTCGGCAGAGCGAACCCCCTCGCCCAACCCGCCAATTTCCTGTATTTCATTTTTAATATCAATAGGATACGCATCATACATCCGTTCTACAGCCTCGACCGAAGAACTCCTGTTAATCGCGTCCATCATCAATCCCGCATCCTCAAACACCAAATCATCAGCCGTAATTGAATCGCCAGTCCGCAAAATAAGAGCCCGTTGCACCACATTATCCAGCTCCCTGACATTGCCCGGCCAGCTGTAAGCTGACATTTTTTCAACAGCCTCATGATCAAATTCAGGCAATTTTTTGCCTTCCAGCCTATGGCGCCGCATCAATTCCTGTGCCAGCGGCAAAATATCGCCCGGTCTATTGCGTAACGGTGGAATATTTATAGGGAACACATTGAGACGATAATACAAATCCTCACGAAACCGTCCTTGCTCCATCTGTTCTTTTAGCTTCTGATTGGTGGCCGCCAAAATTCTGACATTCAGCTTGATTTTTTTATGACTGCCCAGACGCTCGACTTCCTTTTCTTGCAGTACCCGCAATAATTTCGCCTGCAGACCTACATCCATTTCGGCTATTTCGTCCAGCAACAAAGTACCACCCTGCGCTTGTTCGAATTTTCCGGGCATGGCCTGAACCGCTCCGGTGTAAGCGCCTTTCTCATAACCGAACAACATCGCTTCCAACATGTTTTCAGGAATAGCGGCGCAATTCACTGCGATAAATGGCCCGTGATGGTACGTTGAATTCTGATGAATATAACGGGCAATAACCTCTTTACCCGTTCCGCTTTCGCCCTGCAACAACACGGTAACATCGGTTTTGGCGACTTTGGCAGTCAACGCATAAAGTTTTTTCATGCTTTCGTCTTGCACAACTCGCTCATTATCCGCAGTATTGGCCGCCGTCGGATTGGCTACCACATAATCAGCCACCTTGTTTACCAGAGCCTGCGCATCAAATGGCTTGATAAGATAATCGGAAGCCCCTGCCTGCATGGCCTCGACTGCCTTGGGAATGGTTCCGAAAGCCGTCATCAGCAGCACCGGTGTTTCCGAATATTTATGCTGCATATTTTTCAACAACTGAAAGCCGTCCATAACCGGCATCTGCACATCGCTAACGACCAGTTTAAACCGGTCAAGCTCCAACTTGATTAATGCCTCAGTACCGTTACGAGCCGAAATCACACGATAACCGCCAATCTCCAGAGTGTCACAAAGCGCTTCGCATAATGACAGGTCATCCTCAACAACCAACACATCATACTGTTTCATGTCTAATCTCCATTTGATGGTGATTTTTACCGGAAAAACCGCCCGGCAACAAACTATATGCCTGATTTATACAGGGAAGGACTAACGTAAAAACAGTGCCTTGCCCCAGAACCGACTCAACAGATACATGGCCGCCATGCGCTTTCACTACGCTGTCGACGACTGCCAAACCCAAGCCGGTACCGTGAATCTTGGTGGTGAAAAACGGCTCAAAAACCCGCTGCCTAAGCTCTTTGGCAATACCCGGGCCATCATCCTTAATAACAATCCGCAGTTTATAGTCATCAAGCTGAACCACCGAAATTTGTATGCATCCAGCCTGCCCTACCGCATCGACCGCATTATTCAATAAATTAAGCAGCGCACCGCGCAAGGCATTTTCATTACCCAGCATTGCATCATTTTGTACGTCATTAATAATCTGCAAATCAATTCTGCCGTTACCGGTATATTCTTTCACCGTTTCCCTGAGGTGATTTAATAATTCGGCCAATGAAAAAGTCTCCATCGCCAAACGTCCGTCTTTGGCAAAAATCAACATATCGTTAACCTGTCTTTCCAAATATTGCAGACGCTCAAGAATTTTTTGTGAAAACCGCTGCCGCTTTTCATCATCCAGCACCGGGTTGCTCATTTGCGATGCGTAAAGTATTGCCGTCGCCAGCGGCGTTCTGACCTGATGCGCCATACTCGCGACCATTTCTCCCATTGCCGACAACTGCTTTTGCTGATTCAGCATATCTTGCAGGTTTCGCATTTCACTAACATCCGATAGCAGAATAATTTGCCCGGTATCTGTGGAATCGCTGCATGCAACATCTCTACTGACGGTCATATTCACCCGCTTACCATTACTCAATTGGCGCTCATGGGGGTTGCCAAAGACGGGAATCAGGCTGCGGGCGACAACGTCGAGCCAATCCAGACCAATCAGCGGTTCGCCTAAAAAATCCGTCGCCACCGCATTGCAATCCACAACTTTCCCATCCACATCCAGCACAATGACCCCGGCGGGAAGCGCTGCCAATATTTTTTCCAGGCGGCCGGCAAGCCTTTCTTTTTCCTCAAGGGTTTTAAGTCGTTCACTATGGGCAAAGGCAAGTTCACCATGCAGCTTAGCAACCTGCTCTTCCAGCCCTTGATAAGAAACAGATAAATTCTGGGATAGCTCATTAAAAATGCGGAACGCATCGGTGAGCTGTTCGGTTTTCTGCTTTTTCTGAGTTTTATGGGTATTCATGTCTGATCGCTCTGGTTTGACACAACTTAAACTTACTTCAATAAAAGCAAGCAAAAATCAGACCAAATATTAATCAACCTACTTTCAATACCTTAGAGCAAGATGACAAAAAAATGACGTTTTAACTTTAACGCTGCAAATCATATTTGCGTAATTTTTCAACCAATGTTGTGCGCCGCATATTCAACCGTTTGGCGGCATGAGCTACCACCCCACTGCATTCGTTTAACGCCTGACGTATCAAATCGACTTCCAAAACATTCAAATATTCTTTCAAATCTATACCCTGCTCCGGCAACTGCGCTAAAGAGCCCAACGCCCCCTCAAAAGCACCAATGACTTCAATTTGCTCGGACTGATCCTCTTCTTCTATATCAACCGCTTCGATATCATCAATAATTGCTTCAGAAACTTTGTAGTGCTGAAACTTTTCCGGCAAATCAGCCGCATCGACCAGTCCTTTGGGATTAATAATAGCCAATCTTTCAATTAAATTTGCCAATTCCCTGACGTTCCCCGGCCATTCATGTTGCATCAGCACAGCCAATGCCGCATTAGTCAGCCGTACTGAACCGCGATTGGACGCCTCCATGCGGGCGATAAGATCATTCACTAACAGAGGGAGATCCTCAGCCCTGTCCTTTAAAGCCGGAATTTCAATAGGAAAAACATTCAAGCGATAAAACAGATCTTCCCGAAACCGGTTTTCTTTAATCTCATTTTCAAGATACCTGTGCGTTGCGGCAATAACCCGCACATCGCAATGTATGGTTTTGTTACTGCCTACGCGTTCAAAGGTACGCTCCTGCAATACACGCAATAACTTGACCTGCATGGCGAGAGGCATATCGCCGATTTCATCCAGAAAAAGAGTTCCGCCTTCCGCCATTTCAAAGCGACCTTGCCGGGCGCTTAAAGCGCCGGTAAACGCTCCTTTCTCGTGACCAAACAACTCGCTTTCCAGCAATTCCCCCGGAATCGCGCCGCAATTTATAGGCACAAACGGCTTGTCTTTTCGGAATGAGGCATCATGCAAAGCGCGAGCAACCACTTCTTTTCCTGTTCCCGACTCGCCCAGAATTAAAACCGTCGCATCCGATTCCGCAACCTGATCAATCAGCTTACGGATACCGACAATAGCCTGACTCTTGCCTTTTAGCCGCTCAACTGAAGACGAACGACGATCGGACGCGTCTCGTACCGTAAAAGCGGTTTGCGTGCCGGATACAGACAGCTTATCGAGTATCGGTTTCAAGACGGGGTGCGTAGTGGGCCATTCCAGCACATGAAACACACTATTAGTAATTGCGGTCGAAACCTGGAGTGCCGTTCCCTTATTGATTAATAAAATGACAGGGATTTTATTTGCCCGTTCCACAATATTACTAACTACAGTTGCTTGTCTTTCAATGCCATCACCGACAAATATCCCACATAACTGATCAGTTTCATTAAAACAAGATGCATAATCCGCTGAGCCGGCAATTTCTATCTTGTACCCCATAAACTGAAAAACCGTCTCCAGTTGCTGGACTCTTATTTTATTGTCGTCAATTAACAAAATACGCGGCAACGCCATATTTTTACACTCATCGCTCACATTGAGGCCATTTAGGTTTAGCCATACGCTTTCCGCAACAATAACTGCGGCTCATCACTCGGCACGACCTTAAAAATAATTCTTTTTAATTATTTAGCTATTTGGCAAAGTTAAGCATCGAATCATCATCATGTCAAAATTCTTTTTTATTTCATACTGTTCTAAGAACTTTTTAATGTGATTTACATAAATAAAACAACCCGCAACCCGTATCCAGGCTTGACAAAAATTTCTCATCATAGACACTAGGGTTGTTTTCACAACCCCAGAGTACACTTTCTTTGAACGATATACCCCTTAGTATGCTGTTTGGCATACTTGCCGCCATGCTTATTCTTTCCGCTTTTTTCTCCGGCTCGGAAACGGCCTTGATGACACTAAACCGTTATCGTTTAAAACATCTGGTTAAACTAAATCATTCCGGCGCCATCAAAGCACATCAATTGCTGCAAAGACCGGAGCGCTTGCTCGGCTTGATTTTACTGTGTAATAACTTTGTTAATAATTTCGCATCCTCGATAGCGACTGTCATCGCCATTAAACTTTACGCAGATGAAGAATCCAGTGTCGCTATCGCTACCGGAATTTTAACTATCGTAATGCTTATTTGCTCGGAAGTAACACCCAAGACACTTGCGGCAATCAAACCGGAGCCGCTTGCCTTCCCGGCCGCCTGGATTTACACCCCCTTACTAAAAATCCTGTATCCCGTGGTTTGGTTCGTCAATTTATTTGTTAATCTGTTGCTCCGCATAGTCGGTGTCGATATCAAAAAAAACCGCCATGACGCACTCAATAAGGACGAATTAAAAAGCATTATTAGCGATGCAGAAAGCTTAATGCCTATACGCTACCAAAAAATGCTGATGGGCATACTCGAACTCGAGTCGGCAACTGTTGAAGACATCATGACGCCTCGCAATGAAATTATCGGCATAGATCTTGAATTGCCGATTGAAGACATCATTGCTCAAATAAAAACCAGCCCGCATACCCGACTACCGGTCTACAAAACCAGCATTGACAGAATTATCGGTTTTGTCCATTTAAGGAAAATACTGGTACTGATTAACCAGGAAGATTTTGACAAACAGACTATTATAAACAGCCTGGATAAACCCTCGTTTATCCCTGAGAGCACCCCGGTGCATAACCAAATGCATCGCTTTAAGCATGAAAAAATCCGCATAGGCCTGGTGGTTGATGAATATGGCGATGTGCAGGGACTGGTTACACTGGACGATTTACTACAGGAAATTGTAGGGGAACTGATTACCGACGACGTCGCCGTAAGAGCGCAAAGTGACGGCAGTTATCTGGTTGACGCCAATATTACTATCAGGGAATTAAACCGCGTCACGCAATGGTCGCTTCCTACGGAAGGGCCAAAGACACTCAACGGGCTTATTATTGAGTTTATGGAAACCATACCCGAAACAGGAACCAGTATCAGATTGCATGGCTACCTTCTGGAGATCATAAAACGTGATGAAAATAGCGTTAAACTGGTTAGATTTCTGCCTAAGAAATAAGCCTTTACCACAATACCGAATGAGTTATCGGTAAAAAAAGGGAATTTCTTGAACAACTAAAATAATACCGTCTATAATCAGGGTTCGTTTAAAGATGCGCTACCAATTCAATGGCAAAACTCACTGTTTTTTTTAAAGATAAAGCTATCCATTCAGGCCTGTTTGAACGCGGTATTGTGCATATCGGACGTGATGAAACTAATGATTTAGCCATTGACAGTCTGGCAGTCGCTCCGGCTCACGCCGTCATAATTATTCGTGACGATGACTGCATTATCAAGCAACTCAATGATGAATTTCCGCTAACCATCAACGGTAAAAAAATCAAAGTTTGCAATCTCAATGACAACGACACGATATCAATAGGAAAGCATGACATCATTTTCAATACCGCAGAATTTGTAGAATCCCCCTTATTCAATAGCCTCATTGACGAAGACGTAAAATCGCTTAATCAGGAAATTGATAACGAATTACATATTCCTGCCGCTAATTTGCAAATTATGACCGGCAGGAATATTGGTAAAATCCTGCAATTAAAAAAACCCATGACGCGGCTTGGTCATGACGGCAACGGCGTTGTTGCAATATCAAAGAGAAAAGAGGGTTATTTCGTTTCCGTATTGGAAAATAGCGGCACGATAACTGTAAACAATGAGCCCTTAAACGATAAGTCGCTAAAATTAAACACGAATGATGTGCTGGTTATTGACAACACATCCCTGCAATTCTTTTTGAATTAAATCCATGCATCCAATAGAAAACAACGATAACCGCCATTTTCATCGTATTCTTTACACAGCCGAAGCTATTTTAAACTGCGAAGAAAAAACTTGGCACTGCGAAATTATTGACCTGTCCTTAAAAGGCTGTTTATTACGTTTTGAGCTTCCCTGGGAAGAAGATCAGGAGAAACTCTACACCCTCACCTTACGATTGTCCGAACAAGTCCAAATAAAAATGGAACTAACCGCAACGCATGTTGTAGGCAATAAGGTGGGCTTTAAATGTGAGCATATCGATATAGACAGCATTTCCGAACTACGTCGCTTGGTTGAACTCAACCTTGGCAGCAGTGTTTTACTGGAAAGGGATTTGTTGGCGTTAATCGAATAACATAGATTAACTGCAAAGTTAAAATATATACCCGGCCTCAGACATTATTACAAATCAGCCCTATAAAATAATAAGCTACTTGGCGCTTTACGGATTCAATCAAAGCGCCTCCGATATTAAAATAAGGTTTCCTTCCTGATTCTTGCGTTAGCGGGAACCCTTATACCGATCATTAAAACGCTGCACACCCACTCCCAACCTTCCTTCTGTACGGTTCAATGCGCCGGGTGGCCGCATCGACTTCAGCGGCGCGTCTATATCGATTGTGATGCTCGGGCGAGCATTATAGGTTTTTGCGTTTATCAAACATAAAACGTAGGGATTAGTACCCCGTTCTTCCCGCCTGGGACCTGGATTGACGTACGGATTCGCCGTATAGTTCCGTGCAGTCATATCCTCATTCATAGCTGTCCGTTATTTCGAGTGAAAGCGGTACTTGCAAGCACCACAAAATACTTACCCTGAAATCCGCTTCAAGCCTTGTACTCCGTTAGTTAAAAAGCTTCCTGATTAGCAAGGAACCTCAGACGCACCGTCATACCTGCATGAATGCCGGCATCCAGAGCCCATGGATGACAATATTTAACGTAGGGCGCGCTGCGCGCGCCAGAAGGGAGTTCGCAATATTGCGTCTCTACTCGATTTAATCCCTGGCTGCGAAGAAGGCGCGCGCGGCACGCCCTCGACTGTATCATGTTGCTATGAATTCCCGGCACTTTTAATCACACCCGGCTGAAACAGCTTGCTAATCAGGAAAAGTTTTGGCTGGTTTTTCCGTATTTGAATATGAAATAACCAAATTTTAATAATCAATTGTTTCTATAAAAGAAACTATTAATTAATAACTACTGATATTGTCAACCAATATGTACGTATGTATAGTGTATCTAACGTTGATTACTTCTTACCCGCAAAATAGCAAAGGAGCTTTAAAATGACTGATTTTCAAAGAGATATTTTAATAGGGCTGATGTTTGTCGTTGGTATTTTAGGCTTTCTTTCCGGCGAATTCATTGTTTCAACAATCATGTTTGCAACAGCCGCTATATTCAGCAATATAGTTTTGAGTCGCAGATTGCTCGGCTACCAAAAGTAGGCGCGTTAGGCAAAGTTTTACCCCTCCTGGTATCCTACCTCAAACAGTATCTCTCCTGTTTGACTTCTCACTCCCGGCGCTCAACGCACCGGGAGTTTTTTTTGCCTTATTTTTATGCCCGTTCAGCCTTCACAATGATGAATTTCGAGTTGGATGCGACGACCGAATGCGCACCAAAAAGACGATCAAGATAGCTGTGATAATCCAGATGCCGGTTGCCGATCACCCACAACTCGCCGCCTTTACGCAATACTCTGCGCGACTGTTTGAATAAACTGACTGCAATCTGATCGCCTACCGTATTTTGCTGGTGAAACGGAGGATTGCAAAGAACCAGGTCGGCTGACGCAGGCTCAACCTCCATCAATCCGTCGCCGACACGAAAAGTCGCCTCGCGCTGCCCTCCAAAAGCACGCTGAAAATTATCCATGGCCGATGCCACCGCCATAAAAGACTCATCGACAAAATGCACGGTCGCCGCAGGACTGCGTTCGGCGGCGATTAAACCGACCAGACCGTTGCCGCATCCCAAATCGATAATGTCGCAGGCATCCTGCCGGGATGGGAGATGCTGGAGAAAAAAGCGCGTGCCTATATCAAGACTGTCGCGCGAAAATACATTGGCGTGGTTGCTAATCAGGTATTCGGTGTTTTCAAGCCGGTAACAAACCGGATAAGGACTGGGCGGGACGATCAGCCCGGAATCAAGGGATGCAAAAATCAGCCGCGCCTTTTTTCTTGCCGGCGAGGTCGCAGTCGGCCCGACCAATCGCTCCAGCAGTTTCCAAACCGAGGACGGCAGGGTTTTGATCATACCCGCTACAATAACCTGGGTTGAAGCTGTTAAATGCGGATGCAAGCGTATCAGCTCGTCTTCCAGTAAAGCCAGAGTCTTCGGCACCTTAATCAGCACCAAGTCAAATACACCCTCCGGCATTTCAAGACTGTTCAGCAAGCTGACGCTGTGTTCAGGCAAGTTATTTGCGGCAAGATTGAGCCGTGTGGCCTGCTGCGACAAAAAGGAATCCGATACGGCATAAGGCCGGAAAACACTCAGCGCCACAGCCAAAGCGCCGAAACTGTCATTCAATATCAGAACCCGCGCAGCATCCGTGGTGAGCGTTGTCGAACCATCCGGTAGCTTTAGCTGTTCTGCAAGCGTGTCTAGCAGATATTCATCCGCCGCATCCCAGGCGCGCAACAACTCTCGCGGCCGTTTTGGCAGCCGGTTTAATTCAAATTCGCCTTGAGCAACGGTTAAACGAACAGACATGACTCAAGCGCGAGACATGAATTTTTTTGTTTCGGTATTAATCTTAATCAACTCATCAGGCTCCAGATATTCGGGCACCTGAACTTCCAGCCCGGTGGTCAATCTGGCCGTTTTGGTACGCCCTGACGCCGTCGCCCCTTTAATAGCCGGAGCCGTCTCCACTATCGCCAACACCACGGAACTTGGCAGCTCAATACCCAACACCACATCGTCCACCAACAAGGCCACTATACCTTCAAGCCCTTCGGTCAAATAGTCGATTTGATCCTCCAAATCCTCGCTGCTCAAACTGTACTGAGTGTAATCTTCCATATTCATGAAGATATAACTGTCGCCATCCACATAGGAAAACTGCACCTTAGCACGCACCAGATCGGCATCCTTAAAGAAGTCATCTCCTTTTAAAGACTCATCCAGTTTTTGACCGGTCTTAAGATTGGTAAAACGGATTTTGTACAAGGTTGATGCGCCGCGGGACGACGGACTTTTAGCATCGACCTGCTTAACCGCATGCGGTATGCCGTTTATTTCAACCACCATTCCCCTTTTTAAATCACTAGCCTTTGCCACGCAAACCTCCTCTCGATTAAACTTGCCGGCAAAACGCAGCAAGGGTTTATATTTAAGTGAGCTAAGCCACCATCAAACGCCATTATATCGTAAAATTTGTACTTAAAGCCGCCCGCTATGGGAATTTGGCTATCCGATGACGCTCGCGTGACGTTTCGTTTTGAATATTAACCAGTGATAAATTAAAAACCATATCAGATAAAAAAACCGCCCTCGGTTTCATCGGTATCGGCCTGATGGGCAAGCCGATAACTTTGCGTTTGCTGGATGCAGGCTTTAGCGTCAATGTCTGGAACCGCAGCCCTGAGAAGCTCCAGCCGGTCACTGATGCAGGCGCCAGGGCCTGCGGTTCCGTTGCCGAATTAGTCCGGGGCTCCGAAGTGATTATCCTGTGCCTGGCCGATACGGCGGTCGTAGAATCGATTGTCCGCAATGATATTGCAGCGAACGGTGCAGCAGACAAATTGCTGATTGACTTATCCAGCATCCACCCGGAAAACACCCGACAATTGGCATCTCTGTTGTATCAACAATGCGGCATGGGCTGGGTCGATGCACCGGTTTCCGGCGGCGTTGCCGGTGCAGAGCAAGGCAACCTGGCGATTATGGCGGGCGGCAGCGCGAAAAACATCGAAATCGCCCGAACCGCCCTGGCCCCGCTGTATAAACAGTTAACCCACATGGGCGAGGTGGGCAGCGGCCAGATCACCAAGATCTGCAACCAGATGATAGTCAGTTGCAATGTGCTGGTTATCGCCGAAATGATGGCGCTGGCCAAACAGGCCGGTGTTGATGCCAAACAAATACCCGCCGCGCTGGCAGGCGGTTTTGCAGACTCCAAACCCTTGCAAATCGTCGGAACCGAAATGGCGACCGAGACCTTTGAGCCGGTCAAGTGGCGGGTCAAAACTCTGCTGAAGGATTTGAACATGGCGGTAGATTTGTCCGCCAAGCAGGGCACTGCCGTCCCCATGTCCGCTCTGGCCTCGCAGCTGATGCAACTGCACGGCAGCCACGGTTATCTGGAACAAGACCCTGCCACTTTAATCAAACTATACACAAAAACCGATGCTTAACTTTACCGCCAATCTAAGCCTGTTGTTTACCGAAGTAGCGCTTATCGATCGTTTCAAAATCGCCAAACAAGCGGGCTTTAACGCCGTTGAAATTCAGTTCCCTTACGACTTAAGTACAACCGCCATAAAAGACAAACTGGACGAATACGGCTTAAAACTGGTTTTGTTTAATGTAGCCGCTGCCGATTTATTACAAGGCGGCGAGGGACTTGCCTGCGTGCCTGAAAAACGCGATCAGTTCAGGCAGGCCGTCGCTCAAGCCGTCGAATATGCAGGGCTGTTAAAGCCGGAAGCAATCAATGTGCTGCCGGGCCGCTGTCCGGACAAAAGCCGCCTGGAGCAATATCTGGAAACCTTTAAGGAAAACCTGTGTTTCGTCGTCGAGGCCTTTTCGCCGTTGGGCATTAAAACAGTGTTTGAAGCAGTCAATACTCACGATATGCCGGGATTTATCGTCCATAGCGGAGCGCAAATGCTCAGCGTGTTAGATCAGCTTAACCGCCCTGAACTATTTATGCAGTACGATATTTATCACATGCAAATGATGGGCGAAAAGCCTGAAGAATTTATTGCTGAACATACCGATAAAATCGGTCATATCCAGTTTGCCGATTGCCCCGGACGGGGACAACCCGGTACGGGGCAAATTGATTTTGACCGGATGTTTTCAGTCATTGAGAAATCGGGTTATTCGGGATGGATCGGGGCGGAATATAAACCGGTTGGAACTACGACTGAAAGCTTGGATTGGTTAACGCCGTATGCATCAACTTAATCAAAAGGTATTTAATAGAACGCAGATGAACATGATGAGCACAGATAATTCAAGAAAAATCTTACTTAATCATAATTATCCGCGTCATCCGCGTTCCATTTTTTAATTCAAACTAAGCTATCAATTTCAAATACTTCTGATACAGACTTTCCTTGTCCTCAACATGCCTGGCATCTTTATCTATACAATCGACCGGACAAACTTCCATGCATTGCGGCAGGTCATGATGGCCTACGCACTCGGTACACAATTCAGGATTAATGATATAAATATCCTCGCCCTGGGAAATCGCACCATTCGGGCACTCCGGCTCGCAGACATCGCAATTGATGCATTCATCATTAATAATAAGGGCCATACACACTCCTACACATTACAACACTGATGAGCAATAAATATTGCTCAACCAAATAAACTCAAACACTTCTTATACAAACTGCCTTTGATTTCCTGAATACCATCGTTGGGGCAAACCGCCTCACATAAAGGTTCGCCATAACGTTCCTTGCATTCGGTACATAATAACGGATCTATTACATAAGCATCCTCAGTCTGCATAATAGCTTCATTCGGACACTCGGGTTCACAAACACCGCACCGGGCACATTTATCTTCATTAATAACCAGGGCCATACTTTATTCGGGTCTAAATTTGTTGATTAAAGATTGATGAACAAGATCAGGAACAAAACAGGACACATCGCCGTTCAGCTGTGCAATTTCACGGATCATGCTCGAAGAAATAAATTCATATTGTTCGGCCGGGGTTAGAAACACAGTCTCCAATTCCGGCGCCAGACGCCGGTTCATTCCGGCCAACTGAAACTCGTATTCAAAATCGGATACCGCCCGCAACCCCCGTAAAATCACATTGGCTCCCTGCTGTTTGGCGCACTCAACCAGCAAGTTATCAAAACCGATCACCTCCACATTGGGAAATTCCGAAGTAACCGCTCTAACCAAATCCACCCGTTCGTCCAGTGAAAACAACGGGATTTTGCCCCTGTTAACCGCCACGGCGACAACCACTTTGTGATAAAGCCTGGACGCTCTGGCAATCAGATCCAAATGCCCATTGGTAATAGGATCAAAGGTTCCCGGATAAATTGCAGTGGTTTGCATAGTGTGTGATTTTCAAAAAAAGCGGCAATTCTATACCAAGAGGCTGGTTTTAAATACTCATTTAATGATATAGGGCCGAACTGACAAACTAGAAATAAATGTTTGTAATCATAACCTGACATTATTCAATCCGCTCGAATAAATGATAGCCGACTTCGCCCGCGCTTTTACTTTTCAGCTGCCGCCAGTTTTCAGGCATACCTGACAAATCGGCAGGATTGCCGATTTGCATGGCGCTGCCGCCCGACAGGATGCGGGGCATGGATGCTCCGCGTGACAAATTCGCCGGGAGCGAACTTGCATTTACCCGCAGGGTGCCGGGCAGGAAAGTCCGGCATGAAAAATCAAAATGTCGTTCCGTTTCAACATAAATCTTGGCATGTTTAGCCAGCCAGCCGTTTTCTTCCAGCAGTCTACAGGTTTGAATCGCCAGATTCACACAGGGCTGTCCTGCCCTGCGCCCTTCAGGTAAATGCAAATCCGCTCCCGGCGGATTGGTCACACAGGGCTGTCCTGCCCTGTGCCCTTCAGGTAAATGCAAATCCGCTCCCGGCGGATTGGTCAGGCCGAATGGCGGGTCGAGAAACACCACGTCAAAAGCTTGCGCATCCCCGGCCAGATAGCGTAATACATCACTTTGCACCACTTTTATCCGGTCGGCGGCAGACAGCGCAAGCGCATTGTCTTTTAAACAACGGCAGGCCTGGACATTATTTTCCACTTGAATGACCGACTTGGCGCCTCTGGAAGCGGCTTCAAAACCCAAAGCCCCGCTACCCGCATACAAATCCAGACACTGTTTGCCAAAAATTTCATACTGCAACCAATTGAATAAGGTTTCCCTGACTCTTGCGGGCGTAGGCCTTAAGCCCGGCGCATCGACAAAACTTAACTGCCGACTGCGCCAGTCGCCGCCGATAATCCTGAGCTTATTTTTCACTCTTCTTAGCGCTCCCGCCTACGGTGATCGTTTGCATTAACTGCGGATCGACGCGGCGTTTAAAAGCCTCTTTTATCGATGCTGCCGTCACTTTCTCGACGTTTTGTTGGAAAGTATCCAGATAATCCAGTGGCATTTCATAAAAACCGATCATGGACACATAGCTGGCCAGTTCTTTGTTGGTATCGAAACGCATTGCAAAACCGCCGGTGATGTTCTTCTTGGCGGCAGTCAGTTCGGCCTCCGTTGGCCCTTGCGCAATAAAATCAGCCACTGTTTTATTCAGAACCTCCAGCGCTTGCCCGGTTTGGTCATTGCGGGTTTGCAAGCTTATCGCAAACGGCCCTTTTCTGGACATCGGCCCCAAAGAGCTGCTCGCACTATACGCCAGTCCGCGCTTTTCCCTGATTTCCTCAAAAAGCTTGGATACCAGAACAGCGCCGCCCAGAATATGGTTGCCGACATACAGGTTAAAATAATCAGGATCTTTACGGTATGTACCGGGCATCCCGACCAGAACATGAGTCTGCGAGGAAGGAAATTCAATATGCTGCTTGCCCGCTTTTACCGGCATGACCACTTCCGGCAAGGTTTCCGGCTTTTGACCTGTCGGCAAACCGGAAACCAACTTCTCGGCGGTTTGTTCCGCCTGCTGCCTGGACAAGTCGCCCACAATCACCACCATCGCATTGGCGGCCACATAATATTTTTGATAAAAACTGCGCAGATCCGCGACCTCCAAACCGGATACCGTGGGGATAGAACCGGGAGTCGGATGTCCGTAAGGATGATCGCCGTACAAAGCCTTATAGAAAGCAATGCTGGCTAACTCGGCGGGCGATTCTTCCTGCTGTTTTAACCCGGCCAAAGTCCGGTTTTTTTCCCGTTGAAAATCGGCTTCCTTAAAACTTGGACTCGTCAAAATGACTTGCATCGTCTCCAGCGCTTTATCGAATAACGGTTTATCCGTTAAGGTGCGTAGCGAAACGGAAGCCATATCATTGGAAACACTGGAGCCGAATTGCGCACCGACACTTTCAAAGCGTTGGGCAATTTCATCGGCATTCCACCGCCCGGCCCCTGTATCGAGCAACGCAGACGTCAATGCAGACAGGCCGAACCGGCTCCCGTCACGCGCACTGCCGGCGTCGAAAGCAACCTGTATATCCACCATCGGCAGACCTTCGGTATGGACATAGTAAACCCGACTGCCCTGCGGCGTTTGCCAGTGTTCGATTTTTGCAGCGGCCTGCGTCGGGTTGCAAAAAGCCGCAAGCCAAGCTACCAACATAAAACTTAACAAATGAATACGCATTATCTAACTCCTTTTTCGATCTTAGTCTCGGTAATGTGTCCAGTGATAGGTAAAGGTTCCAAATAAGCGACACTCAATTTATCTTCAACTAAATACTTACGCGCCATATCGCGCACCTGCTCTGCGGTAACCTGATTGACCTTATCGACATATTCATCGGCTTTTTTCCAGCCCAGACCGACTGTCTCCAGCATGCCTAACTGCATGGCCTGATAAAAATTGGAATCCCGCTCGTAAACCGCTTTAGCTAAAACCTGCGCCTTAATTCTCTGCAATTCATCGTTATCGATCAGCTTGATTTGCAACTTGACAATCTCTTCCTTTAATGCGGATTCCAAGTCCCAAACGGTTTTCCCTTCGGCGGGCGTAGCTTCCAACATAAACAATTCCGACAATCTTGAGTGCAAGCCATAACCTGCCCCGACAGAAACGGCTATTTGCTTGCCGCGCACCAATCCCGACTCCAACCTGGCACTGCTGCCTCCATCCAGGACACCGGCCAAGACTTCCAGCGCATAGGCTTCCCACTCATTTTGTGCGACTTTTAATGACGGCACTTTATAGCCCATGACCAGATAGGGTAGTTTTGCCGGTAACTTAACCGTCATCTTCCGAACACCCAGCTGTTCGACTTCGGTTTGCGGTTTTAGCATTGTAGAGGCGACCGGCTGGTCGCCCATGGGTTTAAGAGGTGCAAAATATTTTTCCGCCAACGCAAAAACCGCTTTGGGTTCCACATCGCCCACTACCACCAGCGTCGCATTGTTGGGCGCATACCAACGCTGATACCAGGCTTGAAGATCTTCAACCTTATAGTTTTCAATATCTGAAGGCCAGCCGATCACAGGATTTCTATACGGACTGTTGGTATAAGCCATCGCCGAAAAATGCTCCTGCATTTTTGCCTGCGGATTATCGTCCGTGCGCATCCTTCGCTCTTCAGTCACCACCTGCAACTCCTTTTTCAACTCATCGGGTAACAGATGCAGATTGCGCATTCTATCGGCTTCCAGTTCAAAACTGACCGCCAGCCTGGAAGCTTCCATGGTTTGAAAATAGGCCGTGTAATCCGTCCCGGTAAAGGCGTTCTCCTCGCCGCCGTTTTCGGCGACGATACGGGAAAACTCGCCGGGGGCATGCTTGTCAGTCCCTTTAAACATCATGTGTTCGAGCATATGGGAAATGCCGGTAATACCGCCCGGCTCATAACTTGAACCCACTTTGTACCAGACCTGGGACACTGCGACCGGAGAGCGGTGATCTTCCTTAACCAGCACTTTCAACCCGTTCCCCAGCACATGCTCCGATACTTTAGTCTCGGCGCTGCTTGCAAAAACCGGTAGCCACAATAATGCGGCGCATAGTAATCGATTGTTCATAAACTCCCTCTTGGGTCAATGTTAAGGAATGGAAATTAAATAACTTGAATAAACAATGAATCTTAGTGCTCACGATCATCAAGGGTAGCCTTCTGGCCGCCCTTGACGAAAAATGTATACTTTAATTTATGCCATGCCGGGCTGGATAAAATATTACATTTTAAACTTTTAGCAAAGCATAGGGACTCAGATTAGGCATCAATATAACGATTCGTTACCTCAATCTATAAGTTATTTACAGCGCTTTCAAATTCAGTTAATTACTAAAATAGCCACTATGCTTATTGAAACTATGGTGTGACGGGAGTGCAAGCTTCGCCTAAAGCGCCTACTTTTGGTGCTTGCCAATGCAGGCGAAGCCTGCACTCCGGCGACAATGTTGTTTTTATTACTTAATGATGACATAGCCTTTTAATAGCTACCAGCTAATCAAAATTGAAACCGCTGTAATTCCCGCTCCTTACTGAATATTAAAATTAAGCTGCCTATGATGTTTTATACCAAGCAACACTATTTCCTGGCTATCCAGCCAATACAGCACAAGGTAGTCTTTGCTCAGGTACTGCCGGATACTGGCATCTTCAGAAATTCCGGATTTAATTTTCTGTAGCAGCATAGTGCTTTCGACAGAGCCCTGCGGTTCTGCAAGAAAGTCTTTGCCCAGCAAGGGAAAGTGTTGCAGATTAGGAATGATGGTGTCAAAAAGCTGATCCAGCAACACTTCGAATTGCCTTGGTTGCTCTGTTTTTTTAAAAAAACATTCGATTTCATCAAGGTTACGTTCAAAATTCGCAGTTACCCTTATCTTGAGCGGCGCCGACATCTTCACCGGCCATATTTTTCTTTGATGGCAGATACATCAAGCAATCGGTTTGCATCACGATCATTTAAACCTTGCTCTACTTCCTGCATAAGCAATAGATGAATATGTTCCTGTTCAAGCCTATGATAATAATCCAGCTTTTTTGCTGCAACCAGAGCAATGTAGCTTTCGCCATTACGGGTGATGATTTTTTCCGAACCGGCACAAACATTTTCAGCGAGTTCGGTAAACCGTGCCCTGACTTGACCGAAAGGGATAATATCTTCACTGGAGAATGCCATAACAACCGCCTTTAACTAATTTTTTAATGGTTACGTTAATGTATATCCGTGTTATTGACTTGTCAACGTTTAGAAAAATGGTTTTTGTGTATACTGCATAAACTTAAAATTTGAGATAACTTCCATTCCACGCCGGATAATAAACTTTCAACCGAACCCAAGGATACCCCATGTCAGACCATAAAATTTATGACATAAAACCGGAAATAGCAGCTCAAGCGCATATCACCGCTGAAACTTATAAAGCCCTGTATCAGCGCTCGATAGCCGAACCGGAAGCTTTCTGGGCTGAACAGGCAGGATTGTTTCTGGACTGGAGCCAGCCTTGGGATAAGGTTATGGACTGCGATTTTTTGACCGGTCATATCCGCTGGTTTGAAGGCGGAAAACTCAACGTCAGCGTCAATTGTCTGGATCGTCATCTTGCAACGCGCGGCGACCGGGTCGCCATTATCTGGGAAGGCGACAATCCGGCGCAGGACAAAAAAATCACTTACCGGCAATTGCATGAACAGGTCTGCAAGTTTGCCAATGTCTTAAAAACGCAAGGCGTCAAAAAAGGCGATCGCGTCTGCATCTACCTGCCGATGATCAGTGAGGCGGCAGCGGTGATGCTGGCCTGCACCCGTATTGGCGCAGTGCATTCGATTGTATTTGGCGGCTTTTCCGCCGAGGCGTTAAAAGACCGGATCCTGGATGCCGATTGCCGGTTTTTGGTCTGCGCCGATGAAGGCTACCGGGGCGGCAAGACCGTACCCATTAAAGCCAACGCCGATATAGCCGCAGCGGCCTGCCCCTGCCTTGAAAAAGTCATCGTCATAAAAAACACCGGCACTGCTGTCGACTGGCATGAACAGCGCGATGTCTGGTATCACGAGGCGATGGCAACCGCGTCTGCCGATTGCCCGGCAGAGGAAATGGATGCCGAAGACCCATTGTTTATCCTGTACACCTCAGGTTCCACCGGCAAACCCAAAGGGGTTTTGCACACGACCGGCGGTTATTTGCTGTACACGGCCATGACCCATAAATATGTGTTCGATTACCACGACGGCGACATTTACTGGTGTACCGCCGATATAGGCTGGGTGACCGGCCATTCCTACATGGTCTACGGCCCGTTATGCAACGGCGCAACCACCTTGATGTTCGAAGGCGTGCCGACTTATCCCGATGCCGGCCGCTTTTGGCAGGTAATCGACAAACATCAGGTTAATATCTTCTACACTGCGCCGACCGCGATCCGCGCGCTGATGGCGCAGGGCGATGAATTCGTTGCCCGCAGCTCGCGCCGCAGTTTAAGGATACTCGGCAGCGTCGGCGAACCGATTAACCCGGAAGCCTGGGAATGGTATTACCATGTCGTAGGCGACGGTCGCTGCCCGGTCGTCGATACCTGGTGGCAAACCGAAACCGGCGGCATTTTGATCACCCCGTTGCCCGGCGCGATAACCTTAAAACCAGGCTCCGCCACCCTGCCCTTTTTCGGCATCAAGCCTGAAATCATGGACAATTCCGGCCAACTTATGGAAGGTGTCGCCGAAGGCATTTTAGTCATCAGCCGATCCTGGCCGGGACAAGCCCGTTCCGTTTTCGGTGACCATCAACGTTTTATCGACACCTATTTTAAAAACTATCCCGGCTATTATTTTACCGGCGACGGCGCGCGCCGCGATCGGGACGGCTATTTCTGGATTACCGGGCGGGTTGACGATGTGATCAATGTCTCCGGTCACCGCATGGGCACGGCGGAAATTGAAAGCGCCCTGGTGCTGCACGAACATGTCGCGGAAGCTGCGGTAGTCGGCTATCCGCATGACATCAAGGGGCAAGGCATTTACGCCTACGTGACATTGAATGTCGGCATCGAGCCTTCTGAAGAACTAAGGCAGGAACTGATCGAGCTGGTCAAAAAAGAAATCGGCCCGATTGCCCACCCGGATATTATTCAGTGGGCGCCGGGCTTACCTAAAACCCGTTCAGGTAAAATCATGCGCCGTATTTTGCGGAAAGTGGCGTCCAATGAGATTGGCAGCCTGGGTGATACATCCACGCTTGCCGATCCGGCCGTGGTTGACGATATTATTGCGCATCGGGCTAATAAGTAACAGGCAACGAAAAGCAATTGCCCGTATCTGCGGGGCTTCCGAGGGGGAGATGGTACTGCTGCCGGACGGGGCATGTTGCCCCGTCCGGAATGTTTGGAGTTGCTTAAGTGAAGCCAATTAGATCAGACAATCGCAAAACGTTAGGGGCGGGGTTGCAAACCCCGCCCCGCTTTGGGCTGGTCAAGCGACATTTGAAATGCCCTAGCCCTCTCCCGAGGGAAGAGGGCACTTTGTTGCTTTACCAACTTCGGACCCTAATATTGATTATTATCTGAGTGCTGAGTGGCTCAAGGGCTACAGCTGTATTTACAATCATTATCCGGCTATTTCGGGTCATTCAGTTCAGAAGGCGTTTCCTTTTTTTCAGGCTCGGCTGCATTATCCGCGGTTGCCTTAGAACGTGAACCCGCCGAACCCACGTCTTTAGGTTCCAATAAGACTTTCGCATCCGGACCCATAGGAACAGATAGGTCGGTTGAAGCTATGATGTTTTTACTATCCGCATTGATGACGCGCAAAGAAATATAGGTGGTTCGTTTTCCCTGAGCATATGCGCCCCCCACTATCGCAGCAGCTCCATAATTCTTGAGTATTTTTTTAGTTTCATCGGAAAGATGCGGCGCTCCGCCTTCTTGCATAACTAACAAATCTATAGGCATTTCCATGCCGATAACTCGATAACCTGAATTATAAAAAGCGGATGCTATTTGATCTGAAATGATACGCCCAAAAGATGACGTCTTTTTTAAATCATCGACATTAAGCAAGGTGTTAACAATGATCAAAGAATGTTCAGGTATTGTCTTTAAAAGATTGCTCTGAAGTGTATCTACCGCATCATAGCTCACTTCCACCAAGTCAGTATCTTTAGGAACTTCGTAGTAAGAATTTGTGAGGCAGCCGCTCAAAGTAGCAATAAATAAAGCCGGAATAAAAATTGTCGCCTTTTTTAACATAGTGTATTTCCTTAAATATAAATTTGTTGAACATAAATAACATATGTGCAGCCCAGCTGTTTATTCCGGCTAATTTAAACACTGATTCTGACCGAACTTAAACACCAAAAACCTAACGCATCGATGGAAGTCAACTTTTACCCTAAGTGTTCAGCTTGAGTCAATAAATTCATTTTTTTAGAGGAGAATAAGGAAATAGGTCGCCTATTGGCCCTTTACTCATACCGTAAAAACATCCACCCCACCCTAACAAAAAACACCTAATGAATATCATCTTTAAAGAATACAGCCGCGTGGTCTGGCAGAAAAAATGGTTTTTCCTGCTGGCCCTGTTCGCGTTGGCTTCCGCCATGACTCTGGACTTATCAGCACCGCTTTACTACAAAAATATTGCCAACGGACTGGCCGCGCCCTATTCGGACGCCACACTGGCACTGTTGCTGGACAACCTGAAACAGGTCGCAATTATTTATGCGGGCATCTGGCTGTCATGGCGGTTGCTTGAAATCGCTATTGTTCCTCTCGATGGCGGCGGCGTTAATCTGCTGGAAAAACGCTGTTTCGAGGTACTTAAAAAACAAAAATACGTTTTTTTCGAAAACAGTTTTTCCGGCAGCTTAATCAAGCAGGCCAACCGCTTCTCGCGTTCTTTTGAAATTATTATGGACTGGTTTCTGTTCCAGTTTTTCATGAACATTGTGGCGATAGGCATTGCATTTGCAATCTTCTACCGGCAACAGCCTGAATTCGCCTGCTATTTCCTGATCTGGGTCGTACTCTTCGTCACCTGGAATATTGTCTACTCGATATGGAAACTGCGTTTTGATAAAGCCGTAGCCCAGGCCGACTCAACAGTCGGCGGCGTGTATTCGGACGCGGTCAGCAATATTTTCATCGTCAAAAGCTTTGCGATGGAAGCCGTCGAACAGGAGCGCATCAATCAGGCATCGAATTTTGTTTACCGGAAGAAAAAAATCGCCTGGACGTTGATGTTTTTCTCCTTTGCCGTGCAAGGCTTGATGACCTTCGGCATTGAATTGCTGCTGGTTTATTTGATGATCAAAAAGTGGAAAACCGGCGACTTTCAGGTCGGCGAGTTTGTGTTGTTTCAATCGATCATGATTATGCTGATCCAGCGTTTATGGGAGTTCGGGCGCAATTTCAGGAACTTTTTCTCTGCCCTGGCCGATGCCTCCGAAATGGCCGACGTGTTCAAACAGGAAGATATTGAGGTCGATGCCGCCAATGCCCGTCCGCTACCCATAACCCACGGCGCCATCGACTTTAACAACATCTGCTTTACCTATAATGAAGAAAACTCACGTCAAACCCAACTGTTCGATAACTTCTCCCTGAACGTCAAAGCCGGTGAAAAAGTTGCACTGGTGGGTCAATCCGGCTCCGGCAAATCGTCATTAACCAAACTGTTATTTCGCTTTCTCGATCCCCAAAAAGGCAGCATAAGCTTTGACGGCTTGGACGCAAAAGCCTTTACGCTGAATTCATTGCGCCAACAAATATCCATGGTGCCGCAGCAACCGGATCTGTTTCATCGCTCGATACGGGACAATATCACGCTGGGCGCGGACATTTCAGATGAACGGCTTATTGATGTCGCCGAAAAATCCCACTGCCTTGAGTTTATCAAGGATTTGCCCGAACAATTCGACACGCTGGTCGGCGAGCGCGGCGTCAAGCTTTCCGGCGGCGAAAGACAACGCATTGCCATTGCCCGCGCCTTTCTGGAAGATGCGCCGATTGTGGTTCTGGATGAAGCCACCAGCGCACTGGATTCATTGACCGAAAAACAGATCCAGACCGCTATTTTTGAGTTGATTAAAAATAAAACGACCCTGGTTATTGCCCATCGCCTTTCTACCATTTTAACTATGGACCGCATTGTGGTACTGGAAAAAGGCAAAATCATAGAACAAGGCACGCATCAGCAATTGCTTGCTAAACAAGGCAAATACTACGCCATGTGGCAGCATCAAAGCGGTGATTTTCTGGTTGAATAGGAGCCATTGCAAGTTTCACCGCATTGTTTTTATTTTCCCGCCAGACTCCTACTAGCAGTTCAGCTAGAACCAGAGGTATGACAATAGAAAAAGATAACGCGATGCTCAACTTTAATTTTTATCTTATTGATTTACTTGATGCTGGTTTTTATTGGAATTAGACAATACAAAACACGGTCATTTAGGATCAATAACTTAGAAAAGTTGAGCATGACGTAAAGATAGTATTAGGGAGTAATAAAGATTAGTAGCACTACTACATATTGTGCTATTCTAAAAAACAAGCACTACATATCGATTATTAGCCCTAAACCGGCTAGTCTTTAATTTCCACTACTAACAGGGACATAACCAATGTCGGCAAAGCTACATATCATCCCCAACACCGTGACCGAAATACCTTTTCAAGAAGCTTCAATGGATATCTGGGACACGAAGTATCGTCTAAAAACCAAAGATGGCGATGCTATTGACGGCTCCATTGATGAAACCTACCAGCGGGTTGCCAAAGCGATTTCCGGAGTGGAAAAGGGCAAAACCAAACAGGAGCAATGCTACAAAGAGTTTCTGTGGGCGTTGCGTCAGGGCGCTATTCCAGCCGGGCGGATTACTTCCAATGCCGGCGCGTTGGAACACAAACCGGCCACGTCGACTATTAACTGCACGGTATCCGGCACCATCGCCGATTCCATGGATGATATTCTGCACAAGGTACATGAAGCCGGATTGACCCTGAAAGCCGGTTGCGGTATCGGTTATGAATTCTCGACCTTGCGCCCTAAAAACGCGTATGTCTCCGGTGCAGGCGCCTATACCTCCGGCCCGTTATCGTTCATGGACATCTATGACAAGATGTGTTTTACCGTGTCGTCCGCAGGCGGCAGACGCGGCGCGCAAATGGCGACTTTCGATATCGGCCATCCCGATGTCGTCGAATTTATCCGCGCCAAACGCGAAGACGGACGGCTGCGCCAGTTTAATCTGTCGCTGCTGATTACCTCCGAGTTCGTTGAAGCGGTAAAAAACGACAAGCCTTGGTCGCTGTCATTTCCGGTCACCGAAAAAGAAGTCAAACTTGATAACCTGGACTTGACCGACGACAAACTAATCATCTGGCGCGACCTGCCCTACATAGACGGCTATATCCTTAACGACGACGGCATGGTCGCCTGCAAAGTAAGCAAAACCATGCCCGCACGCCGTTTGTGGGACATCATCATGAGCTCGACTTACGACTATGCTGAACCGGGATTCATCCTGATCGACAAGGTCAACGAAATGAACAACAACTGGTTTTGCGAGAAAATTCGTGCGACCAACCCCTGCGGCGAACAGCCGTTGCCGCCTTACGGCAGCTGCCTGTTAGGCTCGATCAACCTGACCCGCTTCGTTAAAAAACCGTTCACCAACGACGCGCATTTTGACTGGGACAATTACCGCAAAGCCATCAAGATTTTCACCCGCATGCTGGACAACGTGGTTGAAATCAACGGCCTGCCCCTGGCGCAACAACGCGAAGAAATCCTGACCAAGCGTCGCCACGGCATGGGTTATCTGGGACTGGGCTCAACCGTCACCATGATGGGCATGAGATACGGCGACGCACAGTCGCTGCAATTTACCGAAGAAGTGACTAAGGTACTGGCCGTGGAAGGCTGGAAAGCCGGACTTGCGCTTGCCCAAGAAAAAGGCCCGGCTCCGATGATGGAGCAGATGTTTACCGTCACCGGCGAAATGCTGCATAAACGCCCGGAAATGATTGCCGATGGTTATAAAGTCGGCGACCGTGTGCCCGGAAAGCTGCTGCATACCAAATACAGCCGCTATATGCAGCAACTGGCCCAGGAAGAACCCGAACTCGTAGCCGAGCTGATTGAAACCGGCGCCCGCTTTACCCATCACAGTTCTATCGCCCCGACCGGCACTATTTCGCTGTCGCTGGCCAACAACGCCAGCAACGGCATAGAACCGAGCTTTGCGCATCATTACTCGCGTAACGTGATCCGCGCCGGTAAAAAATCCAAAGAAAAAATAGACGTGTTTTCCTTTGAACTGCTGGCTTACCGCGAAATGATCAATGCCGATGCGATGCCTTACAGCGACGATCCTGAACAGAAATTGCCGGATTATTTTATATCCGCGGATGACGTGACTCCGAAACAGCATGTCGATATTCAGGCGGCCGCGCAAAAATGGATCGATTCGTCGATCTCGAAAACAGCCAACGTGCCGACCGATTATCCTTATGAAGACTTCAAGTCTATTTATGAGTATGCGTATGACAAAGGCCTGAAAGGCTGCACCACGTTCCGTTTTAATCCCGAAGTATTCCAGGGCGTATTGGTTAAAGAATCCGACCTGGAAAACACCACCTACCAGTTCACGCTGGAAGACGGCCACGTGGTGGAATTTAAAGGCAACGAAGACGTGGAATACGACGGCGAAATCCACAGCGCCGCTAACCTGTTCGATGCCTTGAAAGAAGGCTATTACGGAAAATTTTGATCGAGGCTACAAACATGACACATAAAATCACCAAAAAAATCGTCAGCTACAAAGTCCTGACCAAAGACGATATCGAACCGGTCAAGCAGGAAGAAGTACAGCCAACACTGGAAAGCATGAACGAAAACCTCACGCGCCCGGAAGTGCTGCTCGGTTCCACCTACAAAATCAAAACGCCGCAGTCGGAGCATGCGCTGTACATCACCATCAACGACATGATCCTGAACGCCGGAACCGCTCACGAAGAGCGTCGGCCTTACGAAATCTTCATCAACTCCAAAAACATGGAGCATTTCCAGTGGGTGCTGGCGCTGACCCGGCTAATCTCGGCGGTATTCCGCAAAGGCGGCGACGCCTGCTTCCTGGTCGAGGAGATGAAAGCGGTATTCGACCCGCACGGCGGCTACTTCAAAAAAGGCGGCGTGTTCATGCCGTCGCTGGTCGCCGAAATCGGTTACGCGATCGAATCGCATTTAAAACACATCGGCATGATCAAGCCGGAAAAAATGACCGATCACCAAAAGCAGTTTCTTGACGAAAAACGCCGGGAGTTTGAAACCCAGTATGGCGAGTCGGAGGGACAGGCGTTTCCCGAAAAAGCCGTGCTTTGCAATAAATGCAGCACCAAGGCGATGGTGTTGATGGATGGGTGTATGACTTGCTTGAATTGTGGGGAGAGTAAGTGCGGGTGATTCCAAAATGTACACGATGCGATCCTTTTTGTGGGGTTGACCATAAGCTGCCTGATGGTTCGTAGTGTCAGTCAGATGGGTATAACGGGCGGTGGTCAGAATACTATGATGGCCGAGGATTTTCTGGACTTCGAGCAGGTCAACGCCCGCTTCGATTAGATGGGTAGCATAACTATGGCGCAGACTGTGCGGCGTAATCTTTTTTTATGCCGCAGTCTTGGGCTACTTGACGTAGCGTCGCTTGTACACCGCCCCGATCTAGCGGCGTAGTAGACAAATGTGCCGACTTGAGGCCGCCCTGGCGATTGGGAAACAGCAGCACCGGATTGCGATGCACCTGCCATAAGCGGCGCAGGCAATCCAAAGTCGCCGCCGGCAACGGCACTAAGCGATCTTTATTGCCCTTGGCATCGCGAATATGCACCCGCAGCCGCTTGGCATCAAAGCTTCCGCTCCCAGCTCACGCCCCTTGCCTACTACATCCATGTAGGCAATATCGGCCATCGTCAGGCGCAAGCCTTCGCCGAGGCGCAGACCCAAGCTATAAAGCGTAAAAAAGAACATTCGGTAACTGAGGGTATGGGTCATCGTGAACAGCCGCCGAGCTTCCGGGGCGGTGACGATATCCGGCAAGCGCTGTGTCCTTGGCGGTTTGATCAACTTAAGCACCGGCCAGGGTTTATTCAAAACGTAGGTATAGAAGAATTTAAGACCGTACAGATCGAGTTTGACGCTACTCCAGGAATGGGATTCCAGCAAATCGCTGAAATAATCGGTCAACTGGGATTCGGACAGATCGTTAACTTGATCATCGAAATACACGCCGATGCGCCGCATGGCACGGGAATAGGCCTCTATCGTCTTAGGCTGAAGTCCTTTGAGTTTAAGGTGTTTAAGATGGGTTTGATAATGCTGCTTGAAATCTGCTTCGGATGATGTCATTGTTTTGTAACCTCATAATTTGTGGTGAATGATCCCCTCGTGGTGAGGGCTTGAGGTTACATTTTAATAGATTAATCCGTGGATGAGCGTTTCTCCGCGTTAGCGGCTTCGTCCAACAAAACGCTCAACCGGAGCGCGGTTATAATGCGGTTTTATTTTTTAGCTTTCCGTGCCGCGCCCGGTTAGCTTTACGTTGGGCTTTCTCTGAGGTTCATTGCGTAAGATTATCTTGCATCACTTTCAGCAATGCCTCCAATTTTTCAACATCCTCAGACGCTATTCCATTAACCATTTCCGCCACCAATTGCTGCTCTTTCGCCATGAAACAGTTCACAATTTGACGGACTTCCGCGCTGGGTTTGAGTATAAAGCTTCGTTTATCAAGCACATCCTGTTCTTTTGTCAGCAGCTTTAGTTCGGCTAGCGTGTTGACCAAGCGGGTAACTTGGGCTTTGTCACGAGCCATTTTTTTGACCAGATTATTTTGAGATATTTCGCCTTCCTCCACCAAGATTCTAAGCACCAGAATCTGCATAGGCGATAAATTTGCCTCTGCTTCTTGAACCACATCCAGCATTCGCCCGCGAATTAAAAAAATAAGCCTGAACAGATGTTCATGAAGTTGGGATGTCGGTGACTGGGGCATGATTGGGCTTTCCGTGTAACGTGATGGCGTGTCAATGAAGTTGCTTTTTAGTAAGCTTTCATTATGGACAAAGTAGTTGATAGCGTCAACAACATCATTTAAGATAGTAGACTCTATCAACTAAATGAGCCTGTCCTCAGGAGATCATCATGACCAAGCCAGCCAGCCTTAACCATAGCGTCACCCGCACCCATGCTTTTGAAACCCTGACCGTTGATGGAACGTTGCCAACCACCCTGCGGGGAACGTTGTTTCGGGCAGGCCCCGGTTTGTTGGAACGGTTTGGGCGCACGGTGGCGCACCCGTTTGAAGCCGATGGTGCGATTACGGCGGTACGCATCGGCGATGGAGTGCAAGGGGCTTGCCGTATCGTTGAAGCTGAAGAATACCGGCTGGAAGAAAAACTGGGGAAATCGCTTTATGGCTCTACGGCATCACCGTTTGCGCGGTTGCACAATGGGCTGACCCAAACCTTCAAAAATACGGGAAACACCAACGTTTTGGCATGGCAGGGGCGGTGCTTTGCGTTGGTGGAATCGGGCAAGCCTGTGGAAATGGATGTGTTGAATTTAGATACCAAAAACGCCACGGATTTAGGAGTGATTCAGGGGGCGTTTTCGGCGCATCCGCACCGCGTCGAGGCACTCAAGACCACCTTCAATTTTGGATTGCGGGGTAAGCATATCGACTTGTACGCACTGCCCGACACAGGTTCTGCCCGTTGGCTGGGAAGTTTTGAAGCCCCATGGATCAGCATGGTTCACGATTTTATTGCCACAGACCGCCATCTCATCTTTTTTATCGGCCCGGCAAAACTGGTGGCATGGCGTGCCATGTTGGGGCTGAAGGACTTTACCAAATATTTTCGTTGGGATAATCGCGCTGGCACGATGATTGTGATCGTGCCGCTGGCAGATCCTGCCCATCCCATGAAATTTGAGGTGGATGCGTTTTGGGTCTGGCATTTTGTCAATGCGTTTGAGGACGGGGAGGATATTATGGTGGATGCGATTCGGCACGATGATTTTAGCGTGTTTGCCTCGCCAGTTGACTTGAACGCCAACGTGAGTGGAGAACCTGCGTTGTGGCGGTTTCGCCTATCGCCTAAACAAGGAGGCTTTTCCGGTGAGCCGCTGCGACCATTCCCTTGCGAATTTCCATCCGTGCATCCTCGCTATGTCGGTGCGGAACATCGCACGATCTGGCTGCAAACCTACACGAAAGCCGATGGTACAGAGGGGGCGGGAGTTGGACGTTTTGACACCCAAACAAGGCAAACGCAGTATTGGCATTCCCCAGAGGGGCATTTGGGTTCAGAGCCTGTTTTTGTGCCGGAGCACGGAGATGCGCCAGAAGGTTGGCTGTTGCAATTATTGCAAGACCCTGAGGCAAAACGCAGTTACTTGGCGGTACTGGATTCAGAACGCCTCGACGCGGGGCCGGTAGCAAAGGTTTGGTTTAATCAGGCAATCCCCATGACGTTTCACGGTGTTTTCGTACCAAAAGCAAAAATTTGATAAAGCTTAAGCCGCCAAAAATGAAGCGCGTAGAATTAATTATTATGCGGAATTTTCCAGGCTGTTTTTATGCTTTTGGTATACTTAAATCCAAGTCCTAACGAATAAGGTTAGATTGTGTGAGCGATAGCGAGCCACAATCTGAACCGGTTGTTGGACAAGCCCGGTGATAGTCGTATGCAGACTATTATTATAAGAAAATATCTTTTCAGATTTTACTGGCTGCGACTAGGGATTTAAAGCCGCAGTTGGCATGAACCAGCCGAAAGCGTTGTTTGGGTAACGCCTTTAGCGGGTAGTGATGCTTTAAGGTGAATGACAGTCGTTTTTCAGGCAAGCGCGGTTATCGGCTTAAATATTGCCGATTTAAGGTTTTCCCGGATTGACAGATATGTTTACATAATCGGATAGGCCCTCTTTCTGTCAACCGGATGGCGCAAGCAGTGCGAATACCAACGGGGATGGAATTCTCGTTTGCACAATCCGCATAGCGCCGCCGCAACAAGGACACTTGATCTGAGGGCGTTTTGTTAGCCCTATCAAGGTTTTAACCGGATTCAAGCGAAGCAGCTCCTGAAGCAGTGCCGGCACTCGTTTGCTGTTGGAATGCAAAAAACCGAAGTTACGGGTGCGCCGGAAGCCCTTGGGCAACACATGTTGCAGAATCAGCCACAAGAACTTAGGCCCGGGCAGCGTTCGGGTTTGCATGTGTTTAGTTTTGCTGTCTTGGTAGCGGAAGGTTACCAGGCCATCCCGGCAAGCCATAATATCCTTTTCTTGAATCACGCCTTTGTAAAGATAGCGTCCGAGATAGACCAGCGCTTTGTCGCCGCTACCGACGGACTTGACATCCACCACCCAGGTTTTCGGGTAGCAGGCCGGAAGCTCAAGACCTGCTTCCCGAATGCCCGTAAGCAGTTTAGCGCGGAACACTTTCGCCAAGGCTTTGTGGTTGAACAGGTAGGATTTGTTGGCTTTGCCGGTTTTCGTTCGCCACAATCGTTCATCAGCATCGATAGCCGCCGCAGGCATCACCACATGCACATGCGGATGATAATCCAATCGGCGCGAATGGGTGTGCAACACCGTGATCGCGCCGGTCTTGCCTTGTAATTGCGGATCGTTCTGCGCGAAGGTTTTGAGGGTCTTCCAGCTACAACGGATCATCAAACCATAAAGTGTGCGCTGCTGTTGCCAAGCCAGCGGACGCAGTTCTTCGGGTAAAGTGAAGGTCAACAAAAAATACTCGGCAGGCACCTGTTTTTTGAATTGCCGTTCCAGCCATTGCCGGCTTTCGTAGTGTTGACAATGGGGACAGTTGCGATGACCGCAGGAATGCGGGATGAAGATTTGTTTTTCACAGCCGTCGCATTGCGCCAACAGCACCGGGCTTTGCGTGGTGCGACACTGTTTCAAGGCGGACAACGCTTTGCGCTGGCTGGGCAACAGCGCGTTCTGATAAGTCGCCAGAAAATCGGCTTCAAAAGTTTGGATGATCGATGAGAGCAGCATCATTTGACGTTCTCACCTCAAATCTGACCGCTTGGTGTTATACGGAGCCATAACCGGATTTTTATTGAAAGCTCTTCCATTGCCTCTGATCATTATAGACTGGTCGCCGCTGACTGACGATCAAAGCCAGCAGCTTTTGCGTGCTTCTCTTCCTGTGGGTGGGCGCACCATTACCTTATACGAGGAAGTTCATCCCGATAAGAAACTGGGGAGCCGCCAGATCAAGTCTAAAGTTTTACAATTTAGCCTGTAGACTTAAAATTTCCGGATTGGAGTATTTATCCCCATTCGCGCAATTCAAAAATAACAGCACATAAAAAAGCCCGGCAGGTTCCACCTCCGGGCTTTTTCGCTTTAAACAGCAGCGCGTTATTTCTTCATTTCTTTTTTGAATATTGCATCCAATTTCTGGTTGGTTTCCTGGCTGTACTGCTTTGAATTATCAATCGCCTCTGGCTTGGGCGCTACTACAGCAGGCGCGGCAACGACAGGTTCCGGGCTAGGCATTTGAACGACCGGGGGCTCTTCTTCCTGGGTTTGGTCTAACCGAAATACCGGCCCGTAAGTGGTGTCTACATCAAAATTATCCCAAATATACAAAGGCTGAGCGATAGGCTTGGTAGGAAGCGGTATGGTAACCAAATCGGCAATTCCCACCCCTATGCGCCCACCCATGTTAACCATACCTTTAAACACTCCCCCGACAATGCCATAAAAAACGTTGCTTTTATTGGTGGTGTTAATGATATTTTTGGGGATTTCTAAAACACTGGTCGTCAGATTGGCAAAAGCATTCAGCGCCTTGTTGCCAACCTTGCTGCCATAGCTGGTGCCAAAGCTCCGGTGTTGGTATTCACCCACTTGAGTAGAGGGTGTATAGGTCGTATTGCCATAACCCTGTTGCTGCATTTCAGCCTGAGTCATGGGTGCATAGGCAATCAACAGACTGCTGAAAAGAAAAAAACCAAAAAAACGACTGAATTTACGCATATCAAATCCTGCTGGTGTATTAATTATAAAACCAGTATAGCAGAGCTATTATTATTTACTTATCCGCGCCTTGGCAAAAGCGTTAGCCATTGAGCCTTGCACTGGAGCCTGTTGTTTAGGCTTATGCACCTCCTGCTTTTGATTGTTTCGTTCGGGTCTGGCTTCACTCGCTTCAGGATTTGTTTTCATGGATAACGAAATACGTTTACGTTCGACATCGACCTCCAACACTTTCACTTTGACCATATCGCCGGTTTTAACGGCATCCCTGGGATCTTTGACAAAGGTATCCGATAAATGAGAGATATGAACCAGTCCGTCCTGATGTACGCCGATGTCAACAAATGCGCCGAAATTGGCGACGTTGGTGACCACGCCGTCCAGCCTCATGCCGACTTCAAGGTCAGTGATTTTCTCGATGCCTGCCTTGAACTCGACGCTTTTGAATTCCGGTCTCGGATCGCGGCCGGGTTTTTCCAGTTCCTGCAAGATGTCGGTCACCGTCGGCAAACCAAAATGCTCATTAGTGTAATTGGCAGGATTCAAGCCCCGTAAAAACTGGCTCTGGCCGATCAGGTCGCGGATGGATTTTCCGGTGCTGTCTATGATGGCTTCAACAACGGGATAGGCTTCGGGATGAACAGAAGACGCATCCAGCGGATTGTCGCCGTTCATGATGCGCAGGAATCCGGCGGCCTGTTCGTAAGCCTTGTCGCCCAACCTCGGCACTTTTTTTAATTGCTTGCGATTGGCAAACGGGCCGTTTTCATTACGGAAAGCCACGATGTTTTCGCTGATGCTTGCGGACAGGCCCGATACTTGTTTAAGCAGCGATACCGATGCGGTGTTCACATCAACGCCGACCGCGTTGACGCAATCCTCGACCACGGTATCCAGTCCCTTGGCTAACTGAGCCTGATTGATGTCGTGCTGGTACTGGCCCACGCCGATCGATTTGGGGTCGATTTTGACCAGTTCCGCCAACGGATCCTGCAAGCGTCTGGCGATCGAAACCGCGCCGCGCAAGGACACGTCCAGCTCGGGAAATTCCTTGGCGGCCAATTCAGATGCCGAATACACCGACGCACCCGCTTCCGACACGGTGATCTTGGTAAACTTCAATTCGCTGTGCCGCTTCATCACATCGGCCACCAGTTGGTCGGTTTCCCTGGAACCCGTGCCGTTGCCTATGCTGACCAAATCAACCTTGTGCTTTTGGATCAGCTTGGCAAGCGTGTCTATCGATCCATCCCAGTCCTTGCGTGGCGGATGAGGGTATATGGTGTCCGTGCCCAGCACTTTTCCGGTCGGATCGACGATGGCAACTTTAACGCCGGTGCGGATGCCGGGATCCAGGCCCATCGTGGCTTTTGGCCCGGCAGGTGCGGCCAGCAGCAAGTCTCTTAAATTGCTGGCGAAAACCCGGATGGCTTCCAGTTCGGCGGCTTCGCGCAGCCTGAGTTTCAAGTCCAGGTCGATGCGGGTGTACAGCTTGATTTTCCAGGCGAAACGCGCGGTTTCCGCCAGCCAGGCATCGGCCGGTTTTGAGGTATCGGTAATATTCAGACGACGGGCGACAAACTGGGCGCAAAGGTCGTGTTCCGCTTTATCGTCAGCGCCGGGTTTAAGCGTTAGATTCAACATATCCTCATTGCGCCCGCGAAACAACGCCAAAGCCCGGTGCGAAGGGATTTTGTTGATAGCTTCCTCGTAATCGAAATAATCCTTAAACTTTGCCGCTTCCTGTTCTTTGCCGGTCACAACGGTGGCGTGAACAATGCCTTTTTGCCAGATGCGTTCGCGCAATTCGGCCAACAGCTCGGCGTCTTCGGAAATGCGTTCCATGATGATTTGCCGTGCGCCGTCCAGAGCAGCGGCAACATCCGGTACGCCTTTTTCCGCATCAATATATGCGGCAGCGACTTGATCGGGAATCAGGCTGCGGTCAGCCAATAAGGTATCGGCGAGCGGTTCAAGCCCTGCTTCGCGGGCAATCTGCGCTTTAGTACGGCGCTTGGGTTTATAGGGTAAATACAAATCTTCGAGCAACGTTTTGGTGTCGGCATCATTGATGGCTTTTTCCAGTTCCGGCGTCAGCTTGTCTTGTGAACTGATGCTGTCCAGGATGGTTTTGCGTCGCGCGTTAAGTTCGCGCAAATAGCCCAATCGTTCCTCAAGCAGCCGTAATTGGGTATCGTCCAGACCGCCGGTCGCTTCCTTCCGGTAGCGGGAAATAAACGGGACGGTTGCGCCCTCATCCAGCAAGTTGACAGCGGCGCTGACTTGTTTGACGTTAACGGCTAATTCTTCGGCAATACGTTGGATTACATCCATTTGTTCGGTTCTTATGCAGTTTAAGATAGGCGCATTGTAGCAGCAAGGCATGGCTTAGATAAAAATAAGCGCATCATTTCGAAATTACATTAACTGATGATTCGTTTTTAAATTATGATTTTAGAAAGTTTCAACAGGCGATCATGGCTAATCAAGTTATTAAAAAGCCCTGATTTGCAACCGGGCAATTATGCTGGACAGCTAAAAAGACCTGCGCGAATTTGAAGAAAATTTTACTTTTCCCAGTGATGAAGCATAAGCTGCAAATTTTAAAAGAGGATATAAACCATGGCGACCTTAGAATTAGACGATGAAACGGCTGTTCTACTTAAAGAATTGGCAGAGCATGAGCATATTAGCCCGGCGCAATTATTAAAAAATCTGGCGCTGGTCTATCGCAACACCCAACAAACCCATCATACCGCGCCGTCTGAATTAGTTACCGACTTTGCCGGGATACTCAAAAACTCCCCTTCATTCAACGGCAACCCACTAGAGATTCAACAGGCGATGCGTGATGAATGGTCTTAGCTATCTGCTTGATACCAATACCATCATCGGCTTACTTAAAGGCAATGACGAAGCTATCTCTATTTTAAACGGCATCAATCTGCCTGCTTGCGGATTTAGCGCCATCACTCGGATGGAATTGTTGAGTTACCCAGATTTGACTGTGGATGAGGAACAGGCCATCAACCGTCTATTGGATCGGATGACGCATTTAGCGATTAGTCCGTTGATTGAAGATTTAACGATACAATTTAGACATCAACACCGCGTCAAATTACCCGATGCCATAATCGCCGCCACGGCCACTGCGCATAACATTAAACTATTAACGCTGGACAAAAAACTTGCCGTGAAGTTGTAAGGTCAGGAATAAAGCCAAAAGTGGAGAAACTCCTGTGACAAAAGTTCGACTCGTTCAGGCATGGATTGAAATTCACCGCGAATCCTTGCTTGCGGATTGGGAGCTGGCCGTTAATGGTCAAACACCTTTTGCCATTGATCCCTTGCGCTAGGCATCATCATGGAAGCAGTCATTCGTGTAGTACCCCGTGAGGATTATTCCCTGGAGCTCTGGTTTAATACCGGAGATCATCGCTTGTTTGATGCTCGCCCCTACCTGAATCGTGGCGCATTTACGCGCTTGCAGGACATCTCTTTATTTAAACAAGCCTTTGTTGCATTGGATACCGTATGTTGGCCGGGCGACTTGGACATCGCCCCGGAAACCCTCTATGACCGCTCGGTTCTTTTAGCCGATTAGCTCGTAGGATGGTTTCGCGATACGACTGGATGGATGCAGGAGGTAAAGCAACGCAGGTGCAGTTGCCGAGCAAACCGTCACACACGCACAACGCCGACATCAGCCTACCGAAGTTGCGGCGGATTGCCTTACGGCGAATCCACCCTACAGTTCTTATGCAACTAATCAGTAGCCTGGAGAAGTTTTCGCTGGTTACTATTTACCCGCTGTATGGCCGTGAAGGTACGCACAGTATCTACTTGGCTGCCAGCAATGTATCCAGCCAAACTTCAAACTCGTCGTAATTCTTTTTGGAAAAAATCTTGGCAGGGAATCGTGCCAGTTCTTCAGCCACAACCTCGTGCTTGCAAAGATTGTGCATGTCCCCATCAGTCGTCAGCGCGTCCACGTAGGGCACAAACGCGGAGACGTGGTCAACATCATTTTGGCGAGATAGGCCGAAGTTCTCATTGAATTTTTTGGGGTTGGATCGATGTCCTTGCCATCGGATCCAGAGCAGTTCTGCCTCAATAGCCGCTCGAATCCGCAAGGACGGGCAAATTTGATTTTTTTTCATCAACCTCAACCATCGCTGGAGTGCAGTCGTTTCATCCAGTCCTTCAATAACATCGCCGACAATACGGCGAAACGGGGCGTCATCGGGCAATTGCGGGACTTGGATGACGGGTGTATGTCCAGTTTCGAGTGCTTCGACATACTGTTTCATTAGCAGCTGTAAGTCACTTTGTTGCTGGTAGGCATCAATCCCCTGTTGAATGTCTTTGCGCCAAAGCCCGAGAACGTGGTTTAGACAATCGCGAACCCCACGGCAGTCCGGTATATTCTCGACTTGCCGATCAATGATATTGAGAAATTTTTCGTTTATCTCGTCACGAGGAGGCGTATAAGCGCGATGCAACCTTAGTCGCCAGGAGTTCGTAGGCACAACATTTATCCCAACCTGCCACCTATGTGGATCGTGAAGTCCGATATCGGTAAAAGGGAAGGGATCAGTGTCATCATGCTCGGCGAGCATTCGTCGGGTCTGGGCAGTAAAGATGTCGTAGAAGTTGCCAGCGATATTCCCGTTAGCTAGAGTATTCTGGAACTGCCAAAGCTTTGTCCTCTTTTCCGCGTATTTATCGGGGATGGCCGATGTCTCGATGCTATGGATATCTGAGACTACCAGAAAAATCCTCTGCACCCGTTTCAGTTCCTGGAGCTTGCGAAGAAGACGCTTTTCGATTCCCTTATCGTTTGCAGCACAATATATATCCGACAAGAACGATTGATCCAGATACACCAGTTTCTTGCGGATTGACGGAAGCTGAAGGGGAATCCACGTTTTGCATTGCAAGCAACGCCCCCGAACCTCGTCTTTTTTCCTGCCTTGCACTACATCAACAGCATACTGGACGTGCCCGCAGTGTAGACACACAAAACAGTTTTGTTCAGAACAGAGCATCGGAACCTACCATCCTATTTACAGGTAACAAACACATAAGGGCGAAATCACTAAAAGCAAGTAGCCCGTATACAGCGTAATAGAAATACGGGATGAACACTAACATGACCTGTTTTTTCTACCAAGCACGATAGGATGTACTGAAGGAAGTGAAGTGTTCTCGAATGAGGCCAGAAAGCCGTAAGGGATATGTTACCCCCCGTCCGCGGAGTTTCTCGCATGGTTCAAAGATAGCGGCAGCGTCAAAACGCTCTGGACGGGGTTGCAAACCCCGTCCCGCGTGAAGATGCACACTGATAAACTGAAATATAAAGAACTTACCCTGTAACTACTCACCCTATCTAATGTTCGCTTCTGTAATGTTCAAAGCCAGCTTTGAACTCCGATAGCATGCTTTCTGGAGTCTTGCAGGGGCGACCGGTCTGTCGCCCCTGCTTTGGACGGTAAGAATCGGCTTTGCGGTTAAAAAAGGGGGGAGTAGTTACGATTTTTGAATCATTTTAACCATTGATTGATGATTAGCGTAGGTCTTGCGTGGCATGGAAAAGTCGGCATATCTATGCCGACTAAGCTTTTCTTTAGGCAGGATCGCTTTCCTTAAATTTTTAGCCTTGATTTATAATACGGCCATGCATACTTGTACAGGCGCCACTGAATACATGAAGCTGTCTGTTTCCGAACGCATCCGGCTCGTCGAAGACATATGGGATAGCATTGTAGCGGCGGCGCCTGATACCCTTGGATTGTCTCAAACTCAAAAGGCCAAGTTGCATCGTCGTGTTGCCGCACACCACGCCGATCCTTCTCCTGCTGTTCCTTGGGAACTGGTTCGAGCCAAGCCGTTTTCTGAACAACCCTGATGTTGGTGGTGCTTCGTCCAGAGGCTGAGCAAGAGCTTCTGGAAACACAGGCTTGGTATGAGTCAAAAGCACTGGGGCTTGGATTTGAGTTCGCCCGTGCTGCCGATGCAGCTGCACTTCGTAATCCTTATGGGCATTTGCGTATCGAAGAAAATTTTTATCGGGTGCTATTTCGTAAATTTCCTTACACAAGTGTTTGGCTGGAACGGTTTGGTAGCTGATAGGCGGGTATTATAGGAGCTTGCCGGTCTTAACGCTGTAAGGAATATTCGCGCCAGCAATCCGCCATGATCGCGGGATGAGCTAAATCGAGAGTGTGGAAGTATTAAGAATTTGGAGTACAAACCTAGGTTTGTACTCCAGCACTCAGCTAAAAATCAATGACTTAAAAAACAATAAACATTTATAAGGCGACTTTTACAATACTTTCACACTCTCTAATCTGATTCCCGCCCGGACTTTTCCACGCGGGGATTTTTTACGCCCGATTGGGTCAAAGCACGGGGTCTTGTATTATGCATTTTTGAAAGTCACGTAGCCCCGCTTAACTCAATTGGTTTTTTTCTGCAATCAACTGTTTCAATAACTCTTTGCAAGCGGCCATTTTCTTTTCGGCATACTCGTTGAAATCACGATACCACCAGTCCTGCTTCTCTTCGTAGCTCGGCGCCAGCCTGTCAATCGACAACAAGTCATAAATATTAACCCATTCGTCTTCCACTTTAAGCGCCAGCCTGGGATTGAAAATATAAGCGCCGTGCCGCACTCGATAGAACAGTTTGCGGTTGTGTTTGTCGTCTTTGCCGATTTCGTTTTTGGACAGAATGCTGGACAGATAAGCCCGTTGTTTGCGCCGTTCAGGGAGAATACTGTCGGGGATGTGTTGCACGGCATCGATAAAGTCCTGGGTGGCAAAACCGTCGAGCCGATAGGTCATCTTTTTCGGCATCACCCGGTAAAACAGCGCGATCATCAGGTTAAGCATGAAAAACTCCATACTGTGCTTGTCGAGTTTGATCAGGCGACCATCAACCTGGATACTCATGCTGGTGGGTTCCAGCTGTTCGTAAATATCGGCCAATTTCTTTTTGGCGTAGGTGTCGCTACGCTCCGTTTGCGCCAGCGCGATTTGAAAGGCGGTCAATCCGTTGCCGTCGACTTTTTCGGTGTCGGCGCCCAGCTCAAACAGCGCCTTGATAACCTCGGTATTGCCCATCCAGGCCGCTACCATTAACGGCGTTTGATTGAAGATATTGCGAAAATCCGGGCCGTATTGATTAACTTGTTTGAGTACGGCATCGGGTTTTTTAAAGCTGTAGGCGCTGTAGTGCTTTTGTTGCAGCAACTGCAAGCCTTTGTCCGGGTGTTTTGCGGCTTTAAACTCGGCTTTCAGCAGGCTGTTGATGATGTCGCGATCTTCATAAACCAAACCGTACTCAAACAAAGTCATCTTGGCGTTCTTATCATTGCCTTCAAGGGCTTTACGTTTCAGCTCGGCCAGTGTCGCAGCAGTAATAACCTGCCAGTCCGGCGTTTTTTGTTTGAGGATTTCGCTGCGAATCCGCTCGGCCTGCTCTTGTTTGCCTTGCAGTTCCAGCTTATGCGCTTCCTGACGCCAGGCATCCAGGCTGGAATTTTGGTTGGCGAGTTGCAGGCTGCTCTGGGCGTCGCGCAGACCCAGCAGATCCAGCAAGGGTTGTTTGGGGCTGCTTTCAATCCAGTACAGGTTTTTAACGGCCCGCGTTATCGCAACGTATAGGGCGTTGATATAGAACTTGTAGACTTCCAGCGATTTGTCGGTTTTATCCTTGGCGCGGGCATATTTAATGTCCTGTTCCAAATCCGCAGCACTGACGCCTTTGCTGATTTCGCGGTAGCGGGCTTCTTCCTGGCTCAGGAAGTTGTAGAGGATGATGTTTTCGTATTCCAGCCCTTTGGCTTCCTGGATGGTGAATACCAACGGCGTGCTGAAATGCTGCTGCGCCGCCGGTTTTTGGTCGACCGTCATGACGATGACCGCAAACAGCGTGGAGGCTTTGGTTTTGCTGTCCAGCTCCTGACGAATGGACGCAGTATCCTGCAAAAACAACACTTCGCCCTGAGTGTGTCCGTTGCTTTCCACCAGATAATGGCTTTCTTTATCGATGGAGCCGAAGCGCTGGTTTTTGATTTTCAGAATCTTGTTGGCAATATCGGTAACTTGCGGCGAATTACGGTAATTGGTATTTAAAATTCGGATCAATTCGTCCGAGGTTTGCAAATCCTCCTGCCGGTAAAACAGGCTTTTCACTTTCGACCAGGAAAAGAAGTTGGGATGTACAATCTGATTGGAATCGCCGCACAAGATAAAATCCTGAGCCTGACGCAGCGATTTGATAATCAAATAAAGCTGGATATTGGTTAAATCCTGCACTTCATCGACAACGACAAAATCGTAACCAGGTTGAGCATGCTGCAAATACTGATGACTGACGATGTTGCTGTCGTAAAGCTGCTGGTCCTGTAAAAAGCTCAGGTATTTTTCAAAAACGTCGTACACCGCATCGCGTTCTTCGCCTAAAAAGATCGATTCTTTAACGCCCAGATTCAGGTAGTCTTCACGGCTTAACCAGCTTTTATCGGTGGCAGGCCCGGTGATAACGCCGCGAAACTCCTCAAACAGTTTGTGCGCATCTTTTATTTGGCCTTGGCGGTAGCGACTAAACCACTGTTGGAAAGCCTGGAAGGTAACCGGCCTACCCGCCGGTACCCGGATACTCTCCAAAAACTCCTGGAACGATAAAAAATCGATCTGTTGATCAGGGTTATCGTAATGGTGTGCGTAATACAAATCACGGGAATTTTTAACCAGATAGGCCGACTGGGTCACATACAGCACATCGCCCACAGCCTGTTTCATTTTTTCCAGCGTCAGGGCCGTCTTGCCGCTGCCGGCCGAACCGATGACAATCAGCGGCGGTTGCAAGTCGTAAATCGACTGTTGGCGCTCATCAAACGAGATGATTTTATCCAGCAGGTTAAATGAGTTGTGGCCGGGATTGAGATAAACCAGCTCTTTTTCATTGATTTCATCGGGCTTGAGTACGACAGGAATTTTATCTTCATCGATACTGCTGACCTGACGCAAAAAACGCGAGTTCTGGTAAGCGTGGTTTTTGATAAATTCCAGAATCAACGCATAGTTTTGTTGCTGATGTTGATAAATCGAAAACAACAAGCGATCGCGTTGATTAAGCCTGGCCCTGTACAGGTTGTCGCCGACTTTTTTGACTTCCGCCGATTTGAAGTCATCGTCTTGCAAGTATTTTTGCAGCTTGGCGAAGCCGGGAATAGTTTTAGGATTGAGTTCGTTATATAAAAGGACTTTCATAAATGCTCTTTGTAATAACTATTGCATTGCGGTAGCGGTTAAAAAATAGGCCTGAATGATATTTCATTCTATCGCTTCGTTTCAACATGACTGGCACTAGATATCTTTCAATAAGCGATCTTGTTCAGAGGCTTCGATCAATTTCCTGAAATTATTGACGATATTCACAAACAGCTGTTCTTGATTGATACCCGGCAAATGGTTTTGCCCGCATTGTTCCAATGCATTAACAACATAAGCAATAGTGAGTATATTGATATCGACCGCAGGCTGGTAAACCTCATATTCGTCCTTATTTTTAAACTCGACAATAATATGGCTTGCCATTAACTTTAATAAAATCGATTGAATAATGGCTATCGGGACAGCCAGTTCTTTAGCTATTTGGGCTGCTGTTAAGGGATTATTCATGGGAATAAAATTCTTAATGATTAAATGAGTAATTTGCAGTGCAATAACTTTTTTCAGGGAAAAGCTTAAGTTAGAAAACTCGTTGCTGTGCTGATAATTTTCATAGTTCTGCAAAAAAAAAGCTATTTCACAACCGAATAAGACAATCATCCAGGCGATTTGTAACCAGGCGACAAATAAGGGTAATGCTGCAAAACTGCCGTAAATTGCATTATAAGCCGACACACCAATCTGCAAACTTAAATAAGCCCACTGCGCCAGATCATACATAATAGCTGTAACAATACCGGCAATTATGCCGGCCTTGTAATTGATTTTACGGTTAGGCATAAAAATAAACGTAAAGGCAAACAGTCCTGTCATAAGCACCAAAGGCAACAAGCTTAGCGCCCTAATGACCAGCCCATCGCCAATTCCCGGCAACTGAATAGCATTTATTAACCAAGTTAGCTGGGTTTTGAGAAAGACTGTAATGCTGCCTGAAGTTATTAATATAATCGGAGCCAACAACATTAGAGACAAATAATCGCTGAATTTACGGCTTATTGATCTACCTTGAGCTACTTTCCAGATGTAGTTAAATGATTGTTCTATATCGCTAATTACATTAATAATGGTCCAGAACAGGATAATAATACCAGTCCCGGCCACAATCTCTCCTTGAGTACTGTCCAGCAGATTTTGTGCAAAACTGATTAATTGCAATACCATAGTTTCCTGACTAGGTATTTTTTCTATTAATTGTTGCTTCATCATTTTCTCAAGGCCGAAACCCTTGGCGATACCAAACAGCATGGCGATGACAGGCACTATCGACAATAGAGTATAAAGCGTTAATGCAGATGCCCTTAGCGAACACAAATCGCGAGAGAAACCCTGGGCAGATAACATTAATATTTTTAGCGCTTTGATTATTTTTGCTTTAAATGGCGGAAGTTTATCCTCGTGTAATAGCCATATATCTTTTTTAAAAAAATTGCTTGCGTTGAGTTCCATAGGCTGATTTTATGCTTTTGAATTAGGAATAATTATCTTTAAACCGGTGAGCTAGTTTAAAAAAACGCCGGTGTAGTATGTTATCTACTCGTTCGGTCTCAGTAATCATGACGAATGCAGCGATATTCTGCCGCAATTTCAAAAGCTATAAATAATTTTGAGCAAGCGATGAGTATAAGGCTATCGTGCTACTCATCTATAGAATGTGTCATTTTTTGCATTCTAATCCTCACGCGCCAGCCTGTGCATTCAATTTGGCAATGATTTCTTTGAGACTATTATGATAAGGTCGAGAAAACGGCGCCATGACTCGACGCAGTCATGCTTTCGGGTTATGCCGGCCTGACGATCAGCCCTGTAGGCGTGATTAATCGCCGTCCCGCCTATTGTTTTATGAATGGGACGCTAAAGTGATTAACAGAGTGTATTTTAAACGTATGGGAAAGAGCAGAGTAAAATTGTATGCAAAACTGTGTTAATCATGAACATGAGGCGCTAATGAGAGAAATATTAGTTCTTGGCGATTCCCATATTCCCGTTTTCACTCACCCGTTGTTCAAGGAAAAATTCCCGAACCTGTTTTTCAATGTACTCACCGTCATTGGCGCGACGGCGTCAGGACTGGAAAACCCCAATTCAAAAACCAAGGCCTATCCCGCCTTCAGGAAAGCCATCAAGCAATCCACGGCAAAGCAAGTCATCATCATGCTGGGCGAAGTCGATACGGGCTTTGTGATTTGGTACCGGGCGCAAAAATATCAGGAATCTGTTGCTGCGATGATGGACAAAGCCATCACGAGTTATTCCAGGTTTTTGGCTGAATTAAAAATGCGCTTCGAGGTCGTGTGCATCAGCACCCCGCTGCCCACCATCCAGGATAACAACGACTGGGGCGATATTGCCAACGCCCGGCGGGAAGTCACCGCCTCACAGGTAGAAAGAACCGCGCTAACCCTGGAATTCAACCGGACAATGCAGCTGTTTTGCGAGCAAAACAGCATTCGCTACATCATGCTGGATGCCTTGTCTCTCGGTGAGCACGGCATAGTCAAAGCTGACCTGCTCAATAATGACAGCAATAACCATCACTATGATCCGGATCAGTATTCCCGTTTGCTGGCTGAAGAGTTAACAGGGGTGATTTGATTTTGCTAATGATCAAGCACATTGCCAAACTGGGGTAGTGCTAAACATGTAATGCTGACGTTTTTTTAAGCTGCTGGTTTTAAATGCAAAAATAACAATTGCTACGGACAATAGCATTACATGTTTAGCACTACCCCTCTATCAATCGGGCGTTTTCCTTCTTCAGTCGCTTCAATTCTTCGTAAAGATGGTCATCGGTTCGCACGGTTTTATCTTGCACCTTTGGTTAGCCAAATCTGTTAATCCAAGTATGTAGCATATTGGGATTAATACCCAGAAACCGAAATTCTAAGTGTAAAAAGTAGTTGTCGTGCTTAAGAGAAAGGAAGCTTCCCTTGCTGCAAAAGAAGCAGAAACTCGTCCGCCGGCCGCGGTTTACTGAAGTAATAGCCTTGAACATACTGACAGCGCAGTTCGCGTAAAAAGTCCAGTTGCTCCGCTGTTTCCACACCTTCCGCAACCACTTCGAGTTTAAGTTGCTGAGCCATTACGGTAATAGCGGCAACAATCGCTTTATCACTAGGATCAGTGGTAATGTCGTTGACAAATGACTTGTCGATTTTAATCCCATCAATAGGAAAACGCTTGAGGTAACTGAGCGAAGAATAGCCGGTACCAAAATCATCAACCGATAAACGCACTCCTATGCTTTTTAAGGTATTGAGAATCTCCATCGTCGTTTCAAGGTGCTGCATCAGTATGCCCTCAGTGATTTCCAGTTCAAGCAAATCAGGGGGTAAACCGGTTTCATCCAGCGCATTCAGAACAGCATCCAGAAGCAGATGTCGACTTTGTTGCTGATTCTGAACTTGATGAAATTGGCGGCTCGACAAATTGACCGCAACGCGAATCGGCAATCCGTTTTGCTGCCAAAATCTGGCTTGGGTACATGCCGTTTTCAATACCCAGGCGCCAATCGGCACGATTAAACCGGTTTCTTCCGCCAACGGAATAAAGTCTTCCGGACCAACCATGCCCAATTCCGGACTAAACCAGCGGATCAAAGCCTCCACCCCTATGATCAACCCCGTTTCAATATCTACTTGGGGTTGGTAATAAAGCACGAGTTCGTTCTGCTCCAAGGCTCGCCGTAAATGTTTTTCAAACTTCATATAATTCTGCGCCGAACGGTTCATTTCCGGCGTAAAGAATTGATAATTGTTTTTCCCCAATTTTTTAGCGTGATACATAGCGCCATCTGCATCAGCCAAAAGGCCATCCATGTTTTTGGAATTGTTGGGATAAATACTGATCCCGATACTGATGCTAACAAAAACTTCATGTTGGTCAATATTCAAAGGCGGAGTCAACGACTCCAGAATTTTGCTCGCCACATTGGCTGCATCCTGGATATCGGAAATATCGGGCAGCAGCACAATAAACTCATCGCCCCCCAAGCGAGCGACAGTATCGCCATCACGCAAACAATCGGATATCCGATCAGCGACTCTTTTCAATAAGGCATCACCCAAGGTGTGGCCGATGGTATCGTTGACCACCTTGAAATTATCCAGATCAAGAAACAGTATGCCAACCATGCCGCCATTACGTTGAGCATGAGAAATCGCCTGTTGAGCCCTATCCTTAAACAGCGTTCTATTGGGAAGATCGGTCAGGGCATCGAAATGCGCCATGTAATCCAGGCTTTGTCGAGCTTGCTTGACTTCCTCCATTTTACGGGCATTATCTAGCACCAGTGATAAGGAGCAGGCAAAACTTAAGGCTAACTCTTCATCGTTCTTACTGAAGGACTCTCCGCCCTCCTTATCACTCAGATAGACTTGTCCATAGACGCGGCCATGATGGGAGATAGGCACCGCAAGCAGGGTTTTCATGGATGGATGATGCGCAGGAAAATCAATGTTATGCAGATCTTTGCTCATATCATCTAACCGCAGCGAAATGTTTTCCTGAATCACGACACCCAAAAAACCTTTTCCTTGAGGAAATTGCCCAATACTTTGTGCTTGTTCAGGGCTAATGCCGGTATAAACGAAATGCTTGAGCGCACCTGATTCATCCAGAATACCAATAGCGCCATAACGTGCTTCCAATAGCTTGGAAAGCGATTCTATGCCGGTTTGCAGCAGATCATCTTGAACTGACGTATGCGCCAGCACACTGAACACACTGAGCAGACTGCACGAAGCCCCATGCAACCTGGCAAGTTTCTCTGACCAGGAAACAACCTGCTCGTGTTCAACATCCAGCATTTTCTTTAACTGGCGAGATTCCATTAATAAGAGATGCTCTCGCTGCAGCAACATTTCCAGAATACTCTGCCGGGTCACTACGCCAACAAATAGTTGCTGATCAAGTACCGGTAGGGCGTCCACTCCATGCTGATCCATAATTTTCAACGCCCGGCGCACACCAATATTCGGAGCAATAAACAAAAATTCCCGGTGTTCGGTTAGATCCGCGAAAATCCAGTCAGGATGCTGCATGATATTGTGCGCCGTAACCAGTCCGACGAAAACACCATTGTCAACGGATTCTCTGAATACTGCGAATAGGGGCTGTGCTGCCGCATGTCCAGGGCGACCTTCTTCCAACACTCGAACTACCTGTCGACACAAACAGTCGCTAGCAGTCAATTGATTCATTAACTACCTGCCGATAGAAAGACGTTAACATCTATTTCCGCATGCAAAACCTCATCAGGCCCCATCAGCGGTTTCATATGAGTCATAACGAAATCGATCAGTCCGTCCCTGGATACGCGCCTCAGTAGGTGCTGACGCACCAGAATATCAGAAATCACATCGTCTTCAAGTTGGATATGCTCGAAAGGTGTCTTGGTCAACAACTCTATTGCCCTGCACATGGCTATGCAACCGATCGGCGCCTGCTTGCCCAAAACCAGCATATCTTTTAACGGTGGCATGGCGTATTCGCCGACACGGGCAGTAATGTGTATTTTTTTTTCGCTGGTTATCATCATATCTAAAGATCCAATACTTGAAATTACTTTCCGCTATAAGAACCCACCGTTTTTGAATGTCCCTTACAACACCGCCAATGCGCTTTCATAATCGGGTTCATCGGCGATTTCGCTAACCAATTGCGTGTAAATCACTTTGTCATTCTCATCGATAATGACGATGGCTCGGGCAGTTAAACCGCGAAGAAAGGTATCAACGATGGTTACGCCGTAATCATTGGCGAAACTGGAGCGGAAAGTAGACAGGGATATGACGTCTTTTAAGCCTTCCGATTCGCAAAAACGGCTTTGGGCAAAAGGCAGGTCGGCAGAGACGGCTAACACGACGGTGTTGTCCAGATGCGAGGCTTTCTGGTTGAATTTACGTGTTGATGCAGCGCAGGTTGGTGTGTCCAGGCTGGGTACGATATTTAGCACTTTTCTTTTTCCGGCATAGGTTGCCAGGGTGACATCCACTAACTCGCGGCTCGTTAGGGTGAATGCCGGTGCATCGCTGCCGACTGCGGGCAATTCGCCGGAAGTGTTTAGGGGGTTGCCTTGAAATGTGATTGTAGCCATGATTGTTCCTGTAGTGTTGGTTAAAACCTTTTGTACAATGAGCGGGCAAGCTCAAACACATCCATGTGCTCTCGGCAATTGCTCCCTGCATTGCTCTACCTCCTGCATCCTTGCAGTCGTGGATACCGGCACAAATCTGTCTGGAACAGATTTGCATTACCCGAAGGGCGTCAGCTGTAGGCCGGAATAAGTCTGTTTGAGCGACAGCGAGAACCGGCGTTGCCTACATGGATGTAGGTAAGGGGCGTGAGCAGGAGCGGAAGCTTTTCCGGCAATTCGCCACCCTAATTCGCCGGAAACGCTACCTCGCGCTACGCTTGGGTAGTCTTATTCCGGCCTACGCCTACGCTTTTTGGTGGCCTTATTCCGGCCTACACCCTGAGCAAAGCCAAGACCATCCAATTGTTCGCTTCGACTACGCTCAGCGAACGGGACTACGCAGGACAAACAGCTTAAGTCTGCACCTTTTGCCCTTCGCCTTTTACCTTGCCCCTCAATCCCTTTTCTTACTCTTCACCCGCTTCATCAAGCGTTCCTTTTTCTTCACCTGCCACTCGGTCAGCTTGTTCTTTTGCCCGTGGAACGGATTGGCCGGTGATTTGAACACCAAACGTATCGGCGTTCCTACCAGACCCATTTTGTCGCGGTAGTAGTTCATTAAATAGCGTTTGTAAGACTCCGGCAATGCGTCGGTTTGCACGCCGTGAATAACCACGATAGGCGGATTTCGCCCGCCCTGATGCGCATATTTCAGCTTAATACGACGGCTATTCACTATCGGCGGTTGATGCGCGGTGGTGGCTTCTTTCAGAATACGGGTCAGCACCGGCGTGGACATGTCGAGCATTGCCGCCGCGTACAATTGCTGGACGACATCGAACATTTTGCCGACGCCACTGCCATGCAGCGCGGAAATCGGGTGTTTCTCCGCAAACTCAAGAAAGGACAGTTTGACATCGAGTTGCCGATGAATGGTTGCCTTTTGGTCGGCGCTGATGCCATCCCATTTGTTCAGACCGATAATCAAGGCTCTTCCTGCTTCCAACACCAGGCCTAATAAATGCGCATCCTGGTCGGTGACGCCTTCTTGTGCGTCAATCAGGTAAATGACGACATTGGATTTTTCAATCGCCTGCAAGGATTTGATGACGCTGAATTTTTCAATAGTCTCGGCTATTTTCGATTTTCTGCGCATTCCGGCGGTATCGATCAGAGTGAACTTCTTGCCGTTGCGTTCAAAAGGAATATAGATACTGTCGCGCGTCGTACCCGGCTCATCAAATACGATAACCCGTTCTTCACCCAACAAGCGATTGACCAAGGTTGATTTGCCGACATTGGGCCTTCCGACTACGGCGATACCGATTCCGCCATGCGCCTCTTCGACGTCACTATCGTCCGGCGGCAGCAGTTGGTTAACTTTTTCCAGTAACTCAGGTATTCCTCTTCCATGAGAAGCGGCGATCTGCACCGGCTCGCCCAACGCCAGCGAATAAAAATCCGATGCGGCAACGTTGGCGTCAAGACCGTCAACCTTATTGGTGACCAATATAATCGGCTTTTGCAGCTTTCTCAGGGTGTCGGCAATCACTTTATCGGAAGCGCTCAAGCCTTCGCGCGCGTCAACCATGAAGAATACGATGTCAGCCTCTTCCAGCGCGACCTGCACCTGTTTTCTGGCAAAACTTTCTATGCCCTCCGCGTCATCGGCTATACCGCCGGTATCGACGACCAGACAGGGCCGATCGCCCAACTTCACCCGACCGTATTGTCTGTCGCGGGTTAATCCTGAAAAATCCGCAACCAGAGCATCGCGGCTGCGCGTTAAATAATTGAATAATGTGGATTTGCCCACATTGGGTCGCCCTACTAAGGCTATTACAGGTAACATATTTACTCAAAAGTTAGGAGAATGGAACGCAGATTACGCTGATAGTTAAGATCAAATAAGATTTTTTTGAATTATCTGCGTTAATCATATTAATCTGCGTCATCCGCGTTCCATTAAAAATTCAGTATTTTTTATCGGACTTTTATAGCGGCAAGCGTGCCGTCTTTTGCATAAACATAAACGGTATTATCTACCACGATAGGCTTGGCATCGATCGCACCGTCTGTCACTTGTACACGACCCAGTTGCCTGCCGTCGGTGCTGGACAGCCAATGCACATAGCCTTCAAAATCCCCTGCCACTACATAATTTTCATAGGCGGCGGGAGCTGTTAATTTTCTTTGATGCAAATCCTTTTGCTTCCACAAGGCTGCGCCGCTACGCTGATCCAGCTGCATGACATGGCTTTCCGAATCTGTCAGGTATAAATACCGGGAGTCGTTACTCAAGCCCGAATGCGACGAAATAGTCTCATTGCGCCACAATATATCGCCGTCCAATTCCGAAATAGCCGCTATGCCGCCCTGATAGCTGGCAATATAAATTACGCCGTTAATCACGATCGGATCGACATCCAGATCAACCAGCCGTTCAATTTCAGAGCGTCCTTTGGGAATGGCAATGCTGGTTTCCCATACATATTTGCCGTCAGCCAGACGCAAGGCCATTAATTTGCCGTTATCGTAACCGCCGATGACGTTACCCTCAACAATCAACGGCGATCCGGTTCCGCGTATACTTAAAGCCGGCACGTTACGTTCGTAACTCCAGCGCTTGCCGCCGGTCTTCTCATCAAGAGCAATCACAGAGCCATCCGTGGTGCGGACGATAACAATACCATCGGCGACAACAGGCACCGAAAGCACTTCGCTGGATACTGCGCTTTTCCACAGCACCGCGCCCGTTTCAATGTCTAAAGCAACGACTTCGGCATCGCTGGAACCCAAAATCACGGTGCCGGCGCCAAGCCCCGGTCCACCGGAAAAATGAACGTCGGTTTCAGTCTCCCAAATTAAATTTCCGGTAGTCAGGCTTCGGGCCTGCACCACTCCTTCCAAGTCCGCCGCCAGTATTTTTCCGCTGCCGATTACCGGAATCAGTTTTAAGGATTGCTCGTCAGCGCCTACCCCCACCGATTCCTTCCAAATTACTTCGGTCTGGATTTCAGGGGCGTACTCAACCAGAACGCTCGGTGGATCGGCATTGTCTTCACCGCCACTAAAGTAGTCGGTAATGCCCGAAATAGATTCGCCAACAGTATCAACAGCCGCACAGCCTGTTAATAAGGTGGTAACAAGAAAGACACAGGGCAAAAGGCAAAAGGCGAAAAAACCTTTAGCCTTGTACCTTTGGTCTTTCGCCTGACTCATATAGGTTGAATAATTACTCATTATTTTTGAGTTTCTAGCTTTTCTTGGGGGGCCAGGTCATCAATTTTGAACTGTAACAACGGTGACGGCTGTCCATTTCTCAAGGCATTTTGATATGACGTACGCGCTTCATCCAAACGATCCAGAGCTACATACAAATCGCCTACCAATTCATCATAATTGGCTGAGTAACTGGCCGCGGCTTTGGCATCCACTTCATTAATTACCTGTAAGCCCTGCTCATATTCGCCGGTAGCCAACATTAAACGTACCAGTCTTATCTTGGCAATATTGCTTAGCTGTTTATTGGGTTCTGCTGCAATAGTCTTCAATATCTGCTTTGCTGCGGCGAAATCGCCTTGCTGGGTCTTTAATTTGGCCTGTAGCAATCCACTGAATGCCGCATATTCGGTGCCCTTAAACTGCTCCTGCATACGTCCGGCCAGTTTATCTACTGTATCTTTTTTATCTTCGTCCAGTGCTTTCAGTAATTGATCATAAACTGCGGAAGCTTGTGCGGCCTGCGCTTTTTTATGATCCTGCCAGTAATTCCAGCCCAGAATAATGACAATACCCATGACCAAACCCACGATGGTAGCGGTCGAGTTTTCTTTCCACCATCTTTTTAAAGCTTCAACCTGTTCTTCTTCTGTATCGTAAATTTCCACTTGTTTTTCTCTTGTTTGATAATTTAAAAATAGCGAAATGTCGGGTTACGCTACGCTAACCCGACCTACATAATTTGCATCTGTAAAAACTTAATCGCCTGCTGCTGAGTCATATTCTGCTGTTCTTGCTCGCTGTTACGTAGCGGTTTGACACTGACCTCGCCGCGACTGACTTCATCGTCTCCCAGAATGATCGCAAATTCGGCACCGCTTTTGTCGGCTTTTTTAAACTGACTTTTAAAACTGCCGCCGCCGCAATTGACTTGCAATTTCAAGCCGGGAATTTCATTCCTGATGGTCTCGGCAAAGCGCATACCTTCCTGTTCCGCTGTTTCGCCGACCCGGATCATGTACACATCAACGGGGCTTGCAAGTTGCACACTATCCAATGTTTCCATCAAAGCCAACAAGCGCTCCATGCCCATCGCAAAACCGACGGCATGATTGGGTTTGCCGCCCAGCTGCTCTATCAGTCCGTCATAACGCCCGCCGGCGCATACAGTGCCCTGAGAGCCCAGTTCGTCGGTAACCCATTCGAAAACGGTCTTGCTGTAATAATCCAGACCGCGCACCAACCGGGAATTGATCTCGTAGCCTATGTCCAGATCATCCAAAATCGCGGTTATTGCGTTAAAATGCTGACGGCTTTCATCGCCCAGATAGTCCGTCAATTCCGGCGCATTAGCGACAACCTGCCGCATCGCCGGGTTTTTGGTATCCAGAATCCGCAGCGGATTGGTCTCCAACCGACGCAAACTGTCTTCATCCAATTGATCAAGTTGCTCTTGAAAATAGCCGACCAGACTTTCCCGGTAAACAATACGCTCGGCAATCGTGCCTAAAGAATTGAGCTGTAGGCGAACCTTATCGCGAACACCCAGTTTTTTCCATAACCGGTCCATGATCAGGATCAATTCTGCATCAATATCAGGACCCGCCATACCGTAGGTTTCGACACCCAGCTGAAAAAACTGGCGATAACGGCCTTTTTGCGGACGCTCATGCCGATACATCGGCCCGTAATACCATAACCGGTGTACCTGATTGTGTAATAAGCCATGCTCCAGACAGGCTCTAAGACAGCCGGCCGTGCCTTCCGGACGCAAAGTCAAGGAGTCGCCGTTCCGGTCGTCAAACGTGTACATTTCCTTTTCGACAATATCGGTTACTTCGCCGATAGAGCGCTTGAACAGTTCGGTTTTTTCCACAATGGGCAACCGAATTTCACTGTAACCGTAAGTACCGAGTACGTCTCTGATACATTGTTCCGCATATTGCCAGAGCGGAGTCTGCTCAGGCAGCACATCGTGCATCCCACGAATTGCTTGAATATTATTTGCCATATTTAATTGGAGTTCTGTAGAAGTTAAAAATCCTTAACCCCTGCGATTTTTTTTGCTTCATTTGAAAGCGGAAATTTTTCCAGCAATAAATTTTTATATTCCCTGGCAAGTTCTTTGTTACCCAATGCCCGCTCAGCTTGCGCTGCAAACCATAAGGTTTCAGGTGTATGGTCTGCAACGCCCAGATAACGCTGCAAAAAGCCTTTTGCCGCCCAAAAATCGCCGTTGTGATAAGCAATTTTTTGCATTTCCGACAACGCCGGCGCATAGGCGTTATTAAGTTGCAGCGCTTGCCGGAAATAAGTCTCGGCTTGCTGTTTTTGTCCCTTACTCAGTTCGCATCGTCCGGCATTTGTTAAGGCCAACCACTGCCTGTCGTTTAACGGATTTGAACTGGCCTCAGATAATAACGTCATGCCTTCTTCAAGCTCTCCACGTTCACACAGAAATCGACCGAAATTATTTTTCACGCCCAAATCATCAGGCGTCAGATCCAGTGCTGTCTCATAATGCTCTTTGGCCTTGTCGGGCTGATTTAATTTTTCATACAAAAAAGCCAGGGCATTGTGCGCCTGTGTATTATCCGAATTATTTTTTAATGCCAGCAGCAAGTTCTCCTTAGCCAATTCCAGCTTATTCATGCTTAGATAGCGCACTCCCAGCTGCAAATGCACATCGTCGGAATTTTTACTTTTAGTGCTGCCTGCTGAACTGCAAGCGACCAAAGTCGTAACGAACAGGCCAAGCACAAATCGATTAATCATTCCTGATAAATCAAGCTGCACGTTCGGAGCCTGACGGTTGGAGTTTTAAATGCCTGCGACTTTTATCTTTAACTTGCCCTACCAACTGACCGCAGGCGGCATCAATGTCTTCGCCGCGCGTCTTTCTGACCGTGGTGACTATGCCGGCGTCGTTTAACAGCGTTTTAAAGCGATTAATCGCTTCTTTACTGGAACAGCGATAAGCGGAGTTAGGAAACGGGTTAAACGGTATTAAATTGATTTTTGACGGCACCGTTTTTAATAGCTTAATAAGTCCCCGCGCATCCTGCATCGAGTCGTTAATACCATCAAGCATCACATATTCAAAAGTGACGGTGCGCCGCGGCGCTATCTTTGCGTTATCCCGGCATGCTTCCATCAACTCTTTCAATGGATATTTTTTGTTAATGGGAACCAGTTCATCCCTTAATTCATCGGTTACTGCATGTAACGACACCGCAAGACTGACATCGCAGACCTGGGTTAACCGGTACATGGCCGGCACTACGCCCGAGGTACTGATGGTCACCCGGCGCTTGGACAGCCCGAAGGTAAAATCATCCATCATCAGGTTCATGGCCGCGACTACATTGTCAAAATTAAGCAGCGGCTCGCCCATGCCCATCATGACTACATTGGTAATTCTGTTTTCCGAGCCCAACCGTTTTTGCGCCGCAAATAACTGGCCGATGATTTCTGCCGTGGTCAGGTTACGATTAAAGCCTTGCTGGGCGGTAGAACAAAAAGTGCAAGCCAACGCACAGCCGATTTGCGATGAGACGCATAAAGTGCCGCGCCCCTCTTCAGGAATAAAGACCGTTTCTATCCGATTGCCGCAATGGGTTTGCATGACCCATTTACACGTACCGTCCGTCGCGATTTGCTCAACCACAATTTCAGGCGTTGCTATATAGCAATTTTCAGTTAAATAAGCGCGCAATGACTTGCTCAAATTGGTCATCAGGTCGAAGTCTTCGACGCCTTCCTGATAGATCCATTTGAGCAGCTGCGTCGCCCGAAAAGGCTTCTCGCCTAACTCGACAAAAAAGGCCGCAAGGCCTTTTCTGTCGAAATCGAGCAAATTGATGGTTTTTGTATTAACGGGTTCTAGCACAGATTTCATTGTCTGAGAAAAAGTAAGCAATTTCCCTTTGAGCGGTTTCGACGGCGTCTGAGCCGTGTACGGCATTTTCATCAATGCTGCCGGCGAAATCGGCGCGGATAGTTCCGGCGGCCGCTTCTTTAGGATTGGTTGCGCCCATGATGTCGCGATGCTTAAGAACCGCGTTTTCACCTTCCAGCACTTGCATGATCACGGGACCTGAAATCATAAATGCCACTAAATCATTAAAAAAACCGCGTTCGCTGTGTTCTGCGTAAAAACCTTCGGCTTGTGCTTTGGTCAAATGCAGCATTTTTGCGGCAACGATTTTTAAATCGTTTTTTTCAAAACGGCTGTAAATTTCGCCGATTACATTTTTTGCTACAGCATCAGGTTTAATGATTGAAAAAGTGCGTTCTATCGCCATTTTTTAAAGCTCCAATTGTGAATAAATGTTGTTAAGCGGCCGATTATACCTGATCGGCCGCTGTATTTTAAAAATACCTGAAAGGCTTAAGGCCTGCCATCCAGTTCAGCACCTTCTTTTACCGGGATCATCAAATCCTCAGGGCTGATACCCAACAGTAAAGCCATAGGACTGGCAATAAAAATAGAGGAATACGTTCCAAAAAATACGCCGAATAACAGCACAATGGAAAAGTTATGTATCACTTCTCCACCCAAAAAGAACAAGGAAGCCAGCACCAGAATCACCGTCAGCGACGTCATGATGGTACGACTTAACGTGACATTGACCGAAATATTCATGATTTCTTCGGTGGATTTATTTCTTAATTCTCGAAAATTTTCGCGGATACGGTCATAAACCACAATGGTATCGTTCAAGGAATAACCGATCAACGCCAGAACCGCCGCCAATACCGTCAAATCAAATTCTAATCCTAATATAGAGAATAACCCCAAGGTAACAACAACATCATGAATTGTCGCTATGACGGCTCCAGCAGAGAATTTCCACTCAAAACGCCAAGCGATGTAAATCAAAATACCTATCGTCGAATACAATAAGGCCAAAAAGCCATCCTCTGCCAGATCGTCTCCGACTTGAGGACCTACAAATTCAACACGGCGCACACTTGCCGGTTCTGCGGTATTTTTGTTAATGGCCTCAAGTACCTTGGAACTTAATTCGACATTGCTAACCCCTTCTTGCGGTTTCAGACGAATCAGAACATCTTTTGTGGTACCGAAATTCTGCACCGTGGCATCGCTAAAACCTTCAGTATCCAAGGTGTTACGCAGTACGGTTAAATCAGCTGTTTTTTGATACCCCACTTCAATCAAGGTACCGCCGGTAAAATCGATACCCATCTGCAAACCGCGTACAGCCAGCGATCCTATCGAAACAAGAGTCAGCACAGCGGAAAATATCAGCGCTATATTCCGGTTACCTATAAAATTTATATCTTTATTAAACATATTTAATCTTCTATGTAAAAGTCATGTAAGTCGGATTTACCCAAAGCGTGTAACCCGACATTTTACTAAATAGATAATTTCTCAACCCTGCGGTTACCGTATATCCAGTTAATAACCATCCGCGTACCGGTAATTGCAGTAAACATGGATGACAAAATCCCGATAATCAGCGTTACCGCAAAACCTTTGACAGAACCTGTGCCGTAAGCAAATAACACCACAGCAACCACAAGGTTGGTAAAATGGGAATCAAGGATGGTTGCAAAGGCTTTATCATAGCCAATAAAGATAGCGGATTGCGGCGTATGGCCCTTTTTAAGTTCTTCTTTAATCCGTTCGAAGATCAACACGTTGGCGTCAACCGACATGCCTACGGTCAAGATGATCCCGGCAATACCCGGCAAAGTTAACGTTGCCTGCAACATCGACAAAATCGCCACCACAATCACCACGTTAAACGCCAGTGCAAAGTTGGCAATCATGCCGAATAGTCGATAATAAACCGCCATAAACAACACAACCAACGCAAAACCCACCACAAAAGACAAGATACCCTTATCGATATTATCCTGACCTAAACTTGGCCCCACGGTGCGTTCTTCGACAATATCAACAGGGGCGGCCAACGCGCCGGCTCTTAACAACAGCGACAGGTTGCGCGCTTCTTGAGGACTGTCTAAACCGGTGGTCTGGAAACGATGACTGAAAACACCCTGAATAGTCGCCACGTTGATAACTTTTTCAACCTTCTCTTTATGACGGACTTTTTGGCCGTTCACCAACTTGGTTTCGACTTTATATTCGATGAATACCACCGCCATAGGCTTGCCGACGTTAGCCTGGGTCAGTTTGCCCATTTTGGCTGCGCCAATACCGTTCAGGGAAATATTTACCGAGGGCCTGCCATCCTGATCAACGCCGGAAGAAGCATCGACGATTTGATCGCCGGTCACGATAACCCGACGATCCAGCAGGATCGGGTTGCCGTTTCTTTCATAATATAGGCGGCTGCCGACCGGGACATGGCCTTCGACCGCTTTTTGCACATCGTGTTCCACATCAACCAAACGGTATTCCAGCGTAGCCGTTGTGCCCAAAATCTCCTTGGCGCGGGTCGTATCCTGTACGCCGGGCAACTGAACCACGATGCGGTTTTCGCCTTGCTGCTGAATTACCGGTTCCGCCACACCCAATTCGTTGACGCGATTACGCAAGGTGGTCATGTTTTGCGCTACGGCAAATTTCTTGATATCGCGTACTTCTTTTTCAGAAAGCTTCAACCAGACTTGATCCTGCTCTTTTGGCTCGGTAACCTCCAGAGCGCGAAAATCCTTACCCAGCAGCTTCATCAGTGCAGGCTTGTCATCAGCAGAGTTCAGCTTGACCTTAATGAAACCGTTGTCTTTAGAAACAGATTGGTAACGTATTTTTTCGTTTCTTAACGCCAGACGCACATCATCGTTGTAACGATCTTCCGCCTGCTTGACAGCTGCATCCATGTCCACTTCCAGCAGGAAATGCACCCCGCCGCGCAAGTCAAGACCCAGATACATGGCTTCCGCACCCAAAGCTCTTAGCCAAGCGGGCGTTGTAGGCGCCAGATTTAACGCGACGTTATAATCGTCGCTCATTTTCTCCCTGAGCAAATCCGCCGCTTTTAGCTGATCGTCGGCGCTGTTAAACCGGGCCAAAATGCGGCCGTCTTTAAACTCAAATGCCTTTATATTAAATCCGGCCGTCTTAATGACAGACTCGATCTGATTTGCCTGTTCCTGCACCAATTTGGCAGGGTGTGTCGATGACACCTGAACAGAAGGATCGTCGCCGTACAAGTTCGGCAACGCATAAATAATCCCGACGGCAAAAACAATCAGGACCAATAGATTTTTCCAAAGTGGGAAACGATTTTGCATGTGTTATTCCAACAATTCAACTATGTCGTAGAGACGTTGTGGGCGCGAATTTATTCGCGCAGTAGGTTAAAAGCGCGAATAAATTCGCGCCCACAACGCATCTGCATTTATTTAAACCTTAGAGTACATAAAAGTGATCGAAAAATTAAGAAACATTGCAATTATTGCCCACGTTGACCATGGTAAAACGACCCTGGTTGATAAATTATTGCAACAGTCCGGCACGTTTGCCGCTCATACTAAAGTGACTGAGCGCATTATGGACTCTAACGATATTGAAAAAGAGCGCGGCATTACCATTCTGGCCAAAAATACGGCGCTGGATTGGAACGGCTATCATATCAATATCGTCGACACCCCAGGCCATGCCGATTTTGGCGGCGAAGTGGAACGGGTATTGTCGATGGTCGACTCGGTATTGTTACTGGTCGATGCGGTGGACGGCCCCATGCCGCAAACCCGATTTGTCACCCAAAAAGCGTTTGCTTTGGGCCTGAAACCGATTGTGGTCATCAATAAAATCGACCGCCCAGGTGCGCGTCCGGACTGGGTTGTCGATCAAACCTTCGATTTATTCGACCGCTTGGGCGCAACCGACGAACAGCTGGATTTTCCTATTGTATTTGCCTCGGCAATCAATGGCTATGCCGGATTGGAGCACACTATCACCGGCGGCGATATGACGCCGCTATTTGAGACGATTGTTTCCAAAGTCAGTCCGCCTGCCGTCGATATGGACGGCCCCTTCCAAATGCAGGTGTCTAGTCTGGATTACAACACTTACACCGGCGTTATCGGTATCGGTCGGATTCAGCGCGGCACCATAAGGCCCAACATGCCGCTGGTTATTGTCAATCGGGAAGGTGTCGAACGTAAAGGTCGTATGCTGCAGGTTTACGGCTTTCATGGCTTGGATCGCGTTGAAGTTCAAGAGGCCCGCGCCGGCGATATTATTGCCTTTGCCGGTATTGAAAAGCTGGAAATATCAGATACCATCTGCCATCCGGACCATATAGAAGCGATGACACCCCTGTCGGTTGATGAACCGACGGTAACCATGACTTTTCAGGTTAATAACTCGCCGTTTGCCGGACGTGAAGGTAAATTTGTCACTACCCGCCAAATTCGCGACAGATTAGACAAAGAATTGCAACATAACGTCGCGTTAAAAGTTGAAGATACCGGAGACCCTGATAAATTCAAAGTATCGGGTCGCGGTGAGTTGCATTTATCGGTATTGATTGAAAATATGCGCCGCGAAGGCTTTGAAATGGGCGTGTCGCGTCCTGAAGTTATCCTTAAAGAAATTGACGGTAAAAAGTGCGAACCGTTTGAAATGGTCACCATTGAAGTGGAAGAAATCCACCAGGGTACGATCATGGAAAAACTGGGTGAGCGTAAAGGTGATTTAACCAATATGGTTCCTGACGGCAAAGGACGTATCCGTTTGGAATACATGATGCCGTCACGTGGTTTGATCGGTTTCCAAACCGAGTTTATGACCGCTACTTCCGGCTCCGGTCTGCTATACCATGTGTTCGATCATTACGGTCCGATGAAACCGGGCGAAGTCGGCAGTCGTTCGCGCGGCGTGCTGATTTCAATGGTTGCGGGTAAAGCCGTCACTTATTCATTGCATCCGCTACAGGAGCGTGGTGAATTGCTGTTGGTGAATGGTGATGAAGTTTATGAGGGTATGTTGGTTGGTCTGCATTCACGCACCAATGATTTAACAGTTAATCCCTGCAAACCAAAACCGCTGACTAACGTTCGCGCATCGGGTACGGATGAAAGTTTGGTGTTGGCGAGAATTCAAAAAATGACGCTGGAGCAAGCGCTGGAATTTATTGCCGAAGATGAATTGGTTGAAGTCACGCCAAAATCGATACGCTTGCGCAAGAAATTTTTAACTGAAAATGAGCGCAAAAGGGCGTCCAAGGGATAAGGCAAGGGTGTAGTGTTCTTGGCTTGCCCGATCAGGCAAGCCAATGCTTAATCTTGTATTAAAAATTATCAGTAAACAGGGGCCCCGGTCGGCGCACCCTTTATGTCTGCCTTTGATTGTAAAGGTAGCGTTGAATGCCAAATCAGCCTGAATTCTTTGGGCGAATTCAATTCATAAACCTAAGAATTCAGTTGGGCTTAATCCCGCCACAAACGTTCAGTATAAACGTGCAAAGCTTTTGATTTTGCCCTTTTCCGTTCCTGCATCCATACAAGCACAGTATTTTGATAACTTTTAGTACTCAAAATTCATCAAAGCAGGGGGATTCCTGTCGTTACACGCATAACGAGCCGGTTCGCATAGGTATATAATCGCGTGGAACTATACGCATAAGGTTTTACATATGAATCGATACGATCAGGTTAAAGATAAAAAAATCGGCGGAGGCGTAATCTTGGTGGCGATTATTTTGATCGCTTTGCCGGGTGTCGGATGGTTTTACTTTAAGCATCTGCAAAGCAATGCCGTAACAGAGCCTGAAACACGAATTTTGGCGCTTCCTTCAGATTCCGGAGAGGTGGGGGCAATTGATCCTCTGTCAGTCAGTGAAGCGATAGACGGGGTGGCTACGACAGAAGCCGCTCCTGGAGCGGTGACTGATAATATTGTAGATCTACATCAGGATACCTCGCTTATTTTGCCTGATCTTGACCATAGTGATTCATTGTTGCGAGAGGAAATGATCGGTATTTCTCCAGCGCTTGCCGGGTGGCTGAATACTGACCGGCTGATTAGAAAATATGTTGTTATTGTTAACGATTTTTCGCAGGGATTGCGACTTGAAAAGCATTTGCGCTTTCTTGAGCCGGATCAGCCGTTTGCAGTCGATCAGGATAATGAGAACCTGTTTATCGCCACTAAAAGTTATCGGCGCTATGACCGGCTGGCCGCGGCAATAAATGCGATGGATGTACAGGCAACGCTGGCAGTGTATAAAAAATTCAGGCCGTTATTGGTACAGGTTTTTAGAGAGTTTAGTTATCCGGATGAGTACAGTCTGGAAGATATTTTCACCAAAGCGGCGGCGGTAATTCTTGCCGCACCTGCTAGAGACGGGCAAATTGCATTGGAAAGGCACTCGATACAATATAAATTTGCCGATCAACAACTTGAGGCATCAAACCCGATACATAAACAGATGTTGCGCATGGGACCTGAAAACACCCGCATTATCCAAAATAAACTGCGCTTGCTGGTTGAAGGCTTGGTTAAGCTAAAAGAATAGTTTTAACGCGTACCAAACACCACAATGGTTTTGCCGTGCGCGGTAATCAGTTTTTTATTTTCCAGTTCTTTTAAAACGCGCCCGGCCATTTCTCTTGAGCAACTGACCATGCGACCGATTTCTTGTCTGGAGATATGCAGTTGCATACCATCAGGGTGTGTTATTGCTTCGGGACTTTTACACAAATCGAGCAGAGTCCGGGCAATTCGCCCTTCTACATCCATAAATGCCAGATCACTTAAATTACGGCTGGTGGTTAATAACCGTGACGATAATTGTTCACCAATCATAAAAAATATGTCATATCCATACTCCATGAGTTCTTTTTTCAAGATTTGGCGGAATCGTTCGTAGCTTATTTCGGCCAAATGACACTCGCTACGTGTTTTAACGGTGACTTTTCGCGTTTCAGTCGCTTTAAAAATGCCAATTTCACCGATAAATTCATTTTTATTTAAGTAAGCGAGAATCAGTTCATGCCCTCCTTCGGAGTCTTCCACACAAACACTGACCGATCCGTCCATGATAAAATACAACCGGTCGCCTGTATCGCCAGGCCGAATAATGGTGGCCTTGGCTGGATATTTTTTTATATGGCAAAAACGTAAGAAATGCTCCAGCGCTTCTTTATTGTGGTTTTTTTGGACTTTAAGTGTCATAGCAATAATTTATTTGTTATCAGTGCTGTAGTAAGATCATCTAACAATGCAGGATTTTAACAAAAAAATCAACATTGTTACTCTGGCAATAAGGGTTTTTATGCTACTCTATGCATCATTTTTAACCGGGAAAAAAATGCAAGTATCAGTTAAATGGGTCGATGGTGTGATGTTCGTCGGCGAAACCGGCAGCGGGCATGCCGTAGTTATGGATGGTCCTCCCGACCACGGCGGTCGTAATATTGGCATGCGTCCCATGGAAATGCTTTTGCTGGGCGTGGGTGGTTGTTCGTCTTTTGATGTGGTGCAGATTTTGCAAAAAGGCAGAAATAACATTGTTAACTGTGTGGCTGAGGTCACCGCCGAACGGGTTGATGCCATCCCGAGCGTGTTTAGCAAGATCCATCTGCATTTTATTGTCACCGGTCATGATTTAAAAGTATCGGCTGTTGAAAGAGCGGTAAAGTTATCCGCAGAAAAATATTGCTCTGCATCCATTATGCTAAGCAAGGCAGTGGAAATCACCCATGATTTTGAAGTTATCGAGGTTTAACTATTTTGAATAAATTGCAATTACACGGCTTTAATAATTTAACAAAGTCGCTCAGTTTCAATATCTATGACATTTGTTATGCACCGGCTGAACAACAGCAGGCTTATATCGAGTATATCGATGAAGCATATAATGCCGATAAATTGACCCAGATTCTTAAGGATGTCGCCGAAATCATCGGCGCACAAGTTCTTAATATCGCCCGCCAGGATTATGAGCCGCAAGGCGCCAGTGTTACCATGCTGATCTCCGAGGGTGAAGCGCCGCCTCCACCCAGCATGAACAGCCAATCGCCCGGCCCCTTGCCTGAAACGGTGTTGGCGCATCTGGATAAAAGCCATATTACTGTGCATACTTATCCTGAAAGCCATCCCGATAACGGCATCAGCACCTTTCGTGCCGATATTGACGTTTCAACCTGCGGCCGGATTTCGCCGTTGAAAGCGCTCAATTACCTGATTCACAGCTTTGAATCCGACGTAGTGACTATGGACTATAAGGTGCGCGGCTTTACCCGTGACATTTCAGGCAAAAAGCATTATATCGATCATAAAATCACGTCTATTCAAGACTATATTGCGTTGGATACGCAAGAAAGCTACCAGATGATTGATGTGAATGTATATCAGGAAAACATTTTCCATACCAAAATGATGCTCAAGGAAACCGAGTTGGAAAACTATCTGTTCGAAAAGGAATGTAATTTGTCCGACGAACAAAAAGCGGAAATAGAAAATAAGCTGCATAAAGAAGTGACTGAAATTTTTTATGGTCACAATTACCGTCAGCGTTATGAAGAAGTTAAGGCTTAATTCTTGATCGACAGCGGGCGACTTCCTGGTCGCCCTCTTTAGTCTTCCTAGTTTATTAGTCAGTTTGCTTACATTTTAATTGCCGCGCAATTAAAGTGATCGGATGAAGCACTTCCAAAGTTACTCCCCGCTCCCTTAGTCCCGCCGATATATGCAGAGCGCAGCCTATGTTGGAGCTGACCAGATACTCTGGCGGATGCTCTAAAGCTGCTCCCAATAAGTCACTTAACAACGCTTGCGCCATTTGCGGATGACTCAGCATATAACTGCCCGCCGAACCGCAGCATTGAATCGCCGCAGGTAGTGCGGCTATTTTAATATCAGGGATTTGTTGCAGCAGCTTTAACGCCCCTTGCTCCTCGCGCATGACGTTTTTTAACGAGCACGGCGTATGCAGGCACACCGATGCGGCTAATGGCATCAGTCGGTCGCTGAGATCGCAACCCGATTTGCTTAAAAACTGGCTGATATCAACCACCTTTCCTGCAAACTCAGCCTGCTGATATTCCTGCATCTGACTGCCGCAACCGCTGGCGATAGTCACTATCGCATCCAAGCCTTTATCCGCAAAAGCGCTGCAATTGATTGCAGCCAACTGCCCGGACATTTCATTATCGCCGTCGTGCAAATCCAGTGCGCCGCAACAGGTCTGCTGTTCGGGGATGGATACATTAAATCCCGCCGCAGTTAACACCTTGATTGCCGCATTGACGGTCTCATGATCCAGCAATGACCCCATGCAGCCTACAAACAAGCCTACATTGCCTTTCGCTTCGGCAGTTGCCGGGTAACGCGACGCCAAAGGTGTTGGTTCATGATAACCGGGTAACAGGCGATCAATTTTATCGAGTCTTAATAATTCGGGTAATCTTAGGAATCGCGCCGTTTTTTGCAAAGCAGTGGTTTGATAGAACTTTAAACCCGATTGTGCCAGACGACCGGCGGTTTTGTTGTGGGATACTCTTTTCAGCAGCGACACCGCCAGCGTAGCACCCCGTTCGCCCTTTATTTGTTCACGAAAATCGTTAATCAGCCGCCCATAAGGCACTACCGCAGGACAAACCCGTTCACAAGAGCGGCATAACAGGCAGTTGTCGATATGCTCAACCAGCTTTTTTGATGTTTCCAGGTGCTTGCCCGCCCAAGCTTGAATTAACGCAATGCGGCCACGGGGCGACTCGTTTTCGTTTTGGGTTTTATTGTAGGTGGGGCAGTGCGGCAGACATAAACCGCATTTAACGCAAAGGTCAGCGTCGGCTAATAAATTATTCATGTTTTTGTGCGGAGATTGCGTCAATTATTTCGGAATATTCATCGGCTTTCGGCCGGTATAAAAACAGCCCCAGCGCCGATAGTCCGGTGAATATGTACAAGGTGTTGAAACCATCGCCCAACACAAACATGACCAGGCCGAAAATGCCGATAACTTCAATCAACGACATGGAGACGATGATAGTCACCAGATAGCGGATTTTTGCCTCGGCAACTGTTCCATATGATGCGTGGGAACTCGGCATGGTCTGATTCAACCGAAGCTGAATGTGCCGGATCAGGTTGGTCAGCGGGAAAGTCACGACGGCAATAACATAAAATATCGTTCTGATCAGCACCCGCCGGGCTTCGGGCAACGGCTGTTGCAACTGTTCGCCCAAGGTATGGCAGATAATGATATAAGTCGCCAGCATCGTAAGCATCATGCCTACAATGACCCAGGGCAGGATAAGATCAGACTTTAAATATTCGCGTTCAACCTGGTTTCCCATGTTGTTTCCTGTTAAGTGGATATAGCAGCCTATGATACCAAACCCTGTTGCTATGGGGTTTGAATTTGTTAGCCCGGAAAAATCAAAAGATCCACGACAACATTCAACCTAAAAAAATCAGTTGGATTTGATATTCCCGAGCTACCGTAGGGGCGACCGGCCGGTCGCCCCTACAATGTCCGCACCATTTAGGTGAATGACTTTGGCCGGCAATACCATGGCTCAATGCAAGTAATTCAGGTATTTCAATTCACAATACTTTGGTTAACTGATTTTTTAGGTTCAAAGAAATACCAAATATTGCCGAAGGTCGTAACACGAAAGGCGAAAGGCAAAAGATAAAAAACCAAGCTTCAAATAGGCCGCTTTGAACCTTGAACTTTCTTTAGTATAAAAGTATAAAACCTTTTGACAAGATAAGACAACCGGTCGTATTATTCGGCCATGCATGAAACCACAAAAAAACAAATTAACCGGGAAAACTTGTTAAATCAAGGTGTAACCTTGCTTATGGAGCAGGGTTATCACGGCACCGGACTGAAAGCGATTCTGGATGCGGTGCAGATTCCCAAAGGCTCTTTTTATAATTACTTCGGCAGCAAAGAAAATTTCGGCGCGGAAGTCATTCAGCACTATATCGAGCCGTTTATTAAACAATTGACCGCGCATTTGCAACAGTCCGAGGGTGACGCGCTCGGCGCGCTACAGCGCTATTTTAATGAGGGGATTGCAGATCTTGAGAAAGCCCAATTCAAAGGCGGCTGCCTGCTGGGCAATTTAATGGGTGAAATCGGCGATACCAGCGACCTTTGTCAAAAATCTCTGCAATCCGCCGTCAATCGGTATCGGGATTTATTGCAATCAGGTTTGGCTAAGGCACAGCAGCAAGGCACGGTAAGAACCGACAAATCGGCTGAAGACATGGCCGACCTGCTGGTAAATACCTGGCAGGGAGCCTTATTAAGAATGAAAATTGAAAAATCGTCCGCACCGCTTAAACAGTGTTGTCAGGATTTATTAGGGGATTTTTTTAAAGCGTAATCTTGATTGCGCTTTAAAAAGCCGACCCATCATTTTTACAATCAACCAGGAGACAAACATGCCAAAATATATTATCGAACGCGAAATCCCCGGCGCAGGTTCATTAGCTTATCGCGAGTTACAAGACATTTCGCAGAAATCATGCGGCATTCTTTGCGAAATGGGGCCGAAAATTCAGTGGGTGGAAAGCTACGTGACCGACGATAAAGTCTATTGCGTCTACATCGCGCCGGATGAAGCAACGGTTAGAGAACATGCCGAAAAAGGCGGATTTCCGGCCAACCGCATTTCCCAAATCAGATCCATGATCGACCCCACCACTGCGGAATGATCCATTAGCCTACCAATAACCTACCGTAGAAGGAGACAGGCCGGTCGCCTACACAGGCCAGGCGGCCGGCCGGTCGGTCAACTAACCAATAATCAGAGACACTACGATGAAAACAAGAAATATAATAAAAGCCGCTCGTTCCGTCGGCAATTGCTCCATGCATTGCTCTACCTCGGCAACTGCTCCCTGCGTTGCTCTACCTCCTGCATCCATGCAGTCGTCCTGCATCCATGCAGTTGTGCTCTCTTTCGTAGTGCTGCTTAGCCCTGTGCCGGGGTATGCGGAAATGTTGGCGATGGTGAATTATGAAAGCAAACCGGGCCAAACCCCAAGACGTGAAGGCATCGCGATTATCGACGTCGATCCTGCATCGAAAAACTTTGCTAAAATCCTTAATGACATCCCGCTGCCAACCGATTTAGTCGCCCATCATATCTTCTACAACAACGATCTCAGCAAGGCTTACATTACCTCCTTAGGCAACGGCGCGCTTCATGTGATGGACATGACGCATGTTCCTTATCATCCCAAAAAAGTTGATATGCCGGACTGTAAAGTCGCTGAAGACGTGGTCTTCTCCAAAGACAACAAGACTTGGTACATGACCTGCATGGGCTCAAGTAACGTGATTGTCGGCGATGCGCAAACCGACAAACAGATCAAAGTAATTGCCGCCGATTCGGAAAACGCTTTTATTCGTTATCCGCACGGTATCAGTCTAAATGACGACATCGACCGCATCATGGTCACCAGCACTGTCCGCCCATCCGATCTGGGCGATGCCGGCGAAACCGTAACCGTTATCGAAGCGTCCAGCGGCAAAGTGTTATCCAGCCATAAACTGTCCGATAAACCTTCTCCTTCCGGTGCGGCCCCCGTTGAGGCGGTTTTCCTGCCCGAATCGAATCCGCCGATGGCTTATATAGACACGATGTTTGGCGGCGCGCTTTGGACGGGCACATGGAATGCGGGTAACAAGAACTTCGATTTCCAGCAAGTGTTCGACTTTAATGCCGTTAAACAGGGAGTACCATTGGAAATCTACTTCAATGACAAGCATGACCGCATGTACATCACCACCGCCAATCCCGGTTATTTCAATATCTTCGACATCAGCCAATCCGCGCTGAAGCCAACCTTAATAAAGGCTATCCCGACTGCAGGCGGCGCTCACCATGTAGTACTTTCACCCGATGAACAGTATGCCTTCGTGCAGAACAGCTTTTTAAACTTGCCGGATATGAGTGACGGTTCAATTACGGTAATCGACCTGAATAAACAGGAAGTGAAGGCTACTATCGATACATTTAAGAAACAAGGGCTTAACCCTAACTGTATTATTATGATGCCGAAATGGCATCACGATACTGCGCATTAAAAATACTGTGTGGGGTTCCAACAAGTTAACAGTGAAAAAATAACAACCGCCCACCACAAAGTGTCGTCGATAGTTGGACATACCCGCTCCACATCAGTAGCATGGCGTAGGCGCGTAGTAGGCGTAGGGCGGTTTCGCGTAGCAAACCGCCAATCAGCGCACAAGATCAAAAACAATCGGGCATAAAAAAACCGCCCATCCCCGAAAGAATGAGCGGTTGTTTCAAGGTGATCCATCACCCACGGTCATCATGGTGGATTGCCTCGCGGCGAATCCACCTTACAGCGTTGCATTAGTTCAACGCACTGCCAAACACTAATCCATCAGGGCTAGGTGCCTGTGCCAAAGCATCATTTAGTGCTTTGGCATAGGCTATACGAGCAGTTTGAAGAACAGCAGACTGTGCATTCAATCTTTGCAGTTCAGCATCTACAAATTGAAGGCTTTGCAGTTGGGCTTTGGCTTCTTCGGACAGTGATTCAAGTTCGTATTCTTTGTTGTCAATTGTAATGGTGGTCATTGTTTTACCTTTTATTGTTTGCATAAAAACCCCCGCTTGAATAAGTCCAAGCAGGGGTCAGTTTAGATCATCCCGATCATGGTGGATTGCCTACGGCGAATCCACCATACACAGTTTACCGTACAACAGTGACCCACCGTACGGCCGTAGAGGGGTATCTACGGCGTCAGCCGTAGCACCGCAACAATTGAACCACCGATCGCCAGTAATATGCCGAAACTCCAGCGCATCAACAATTTTATTTCATGATGCAGCCCCATAATCTCCTGATGCTGCTGTTCAAACCTTTTGTCCGCCTGTTCAAAACGCTTATTCATATCCAACTGCATTTGCTCAAGGCGCTTATCCACCTGTTCAAAGCGCTTTTCCATCTGCTTGAAGCCTTCAACCATCAGCTCCCGCTGATGTTTCAGCTCTTCTTCCACGCGGATGGTTCTTTCCCGCAAATCCAGTTCATAACGCACATTAGCGTTTAACGTTTCCGGTGTTTCAGATAACGCTTTTTTGATGAGCCACTGAATTTACTCAATATCTTCTTGTGCCAAAGCCATTTTTATCGTCCTTTTCTGCCTGCTTCATTGCTTCGTAGATACTTGAAACTATAACATAATTTTATTTTACAGCTTTTTATTTTCGCTTAAATATCATCTTATTTAACATAAACCCAATTATGCGAGCGGGGAAGAGCGTGCGGGAAAAAGAAGAATTTAAGTTTACTCTGACCCCAGTTATTCCTAATATTCCTAATGTAACAACAGAGCCCCTTCCGGGCTACCCACCCACGTCCCACCCAGTGCACCGTTTTCGCCCCGCAGGCGCAGAAATGGTCACCTTAATGTCCAGAGCCTAGCCCATAGCCCAGCGTCGACGGGAGCAGGCTTGTCTTACGGGCGAAAGACGTCATCGAGGGTTTCGGCATCCAGCACACGGTCACCCCAGGTCTCAAGCTGCCCGGTCGTGGCCGTAGCAATCTGGGTTACCATTTCGTTGGGCAGAGCACCAAAGCGCCGCACCAACAGCCTCTGGAGCAACAAGGCTTCACCTTTCTCTATGCCTTTTTCGATTCCCTTCTGTTCATGTTCTTTCGCCCACTCATCAAATCGTTCTGCTAATGACATCTTCAACTCCTTCAAGTCATTCACCTTGGGTAACACCAAGGCATGTTTGCTTTGTCGTAACACCACCGCCCTGATCCAGATAGCAAAGATGCGCCTAAGTTCC
>JAURZV010000092.1 GCA_030653175.1 Methylobacter sp. | reverse complement strand
TGTTACAGCGGGAAAAAGCACTTTATAACCAGGCGGTTGGAGTTATGCCATGAGAACGTATACATTTTTACTGATATTGAATGTAGTGATTTCGCCAACGCAGGGACATAGTGTCAGCGCTTCTCAGGCCGGCTTAATTACTCAACTGAATACGGCGATAGGGGACTCAAAATGAACAAAAAATCTTTAATTATCGTCAGCGCTTTGTTAATTATCGGCATAATGCTGGCCGGTCTGATTCTCACCCTGGATGCTCCTACCGTTACCGATGAAGAAAAGGCGGGGGTTGCTGGACATAGTGCAGCGTTTGCTCGTGGACCTCATCGCGGACGGTTGTTATCCAAAGACGACTTTGCCCTGGAAGTCACGATTTACGAAACGGGCGTTCCGCCCCAGTTCCGCGTTTATGCCTACCAGGACGATAAACCGTTGTCCCCTGAACAGGTGCAACTGGACATTACCCTGCATCGTTTCGGTGGACGCACAGAGCAAATTCGGTTTAAACCGGAAGCGGACTATCTACTCGGAGATGCGGTTATTGAAGAACCGCATTCGTTTGATGTAGACATCAATGCCGGTTTTGACAGCAAGACTTTCCAGTTCACTTATTCACAGGTGGAAGGACGGGTTCAATTGAATGCCGCGTCACTGCAAAGCGCCGGTATCACGATCGATACGGCGGGCCCTGCCAGGATCGAAAGTGTGTTGAAATTGCCTGGCACCATCGAGTTTGATCAGAATCGGCTAGCTCATGTCGTCCCCCGGGTCGGCGGCGTGGTCGTTGAAGTCCGTAAAAAACTGGGTGAAGCCGTTAGCCGGGGAGAAGTGCTTGCGGTCCTGGAAAGCCGTGAATTGGCAGAGCTGAAAAGCCGTTTGGCAACCGCGCGTAAACGCCTGGAACTTGCCCGTTCGGTGTATCAGCGCGAAGAGCGCATGTGGCGTGAACAGATTTCCGCCGAGAAGAATTATTTGAACGCCCGCACACAATTGGCGGAGGCGGAGATTACCGTCACCACCGCCAGCGACCAATTGGAGGCCTTGGGTATGCAAGCGGATAAAGGCGCACGCGGTGTCAGTTTGGCTCGTTACGAACTGCGCTCGACGTTGACTGGAACCGTGGTTGAAAAACATCTGGTCGTTGGCGAAGCCGTTCAAACCGACACCACCGTGATGGTCATTGCCGATTTGACTTCACTCTGGGGTGATTTCAGCGTGCCCGCCAAGAATTTGAATCAAGTTAAAGCCGGCCAGACTGTGCGCGTTAAAGCGCCGGAACTCGGGTTTGAGACAACGGCCACCATCGACTATCTGGGCGCCTTGGTGGGTGAACAAACGCGTTCGGCGCCCGCCCACGTTCATATCGATAATAAAGCGCTGAACTGGCGGCCCGGTTTG
>JAURZV010000091.1 GCA_030653175.1 Methylobacter sp. | reverse complement strand
CGCGGCTAAAGCCGCTCCCACTAATGTTAGAAAAATTTTGCTCAACTACTTATCCCAAGTTAAGTCGGCTGCCATAGCGTCAAGGATGCTATCATGACCTCGATTCTCACTTGCGGCAGTAATTTTCCTTGTGCGACTCGTTTATTATCCGGCAAGCCCGAATTTGCCCACCGTCGGTGAACAGGTTGTAGCTATCAATCCCAATGCGCAGGCCAAAAGCCCTAGCAGTAAAGTGAACCAAGAGAAAACCATACGATGCGAACAGACATATCTTCACTTACGAGTTTTGATTCCGCCTACACCAGCCCTTTCTATTCTCCGACAACTCTGGACAGCGCGATTGACCGGGCTAAAGCACAACTTATAAGGCTGCAAAACCAAGAAGGTTATTGGGTATTCGAACTCGAAGCGGATTGCACCATTCCCTCCGAGTACATCCTGATGATGCACTACATGGACGAAATCGATGACGCTCTTCAAGCCAAGATTGCCAATTTTCTCCGCGCACAACAAAATGCAGACGGCAGTTATCCGCTTTATAAAGGTGGCGCGGGTGACATCAGCTGTACCATCAAAGCCTATTACGCCATGAAAATGGCCGGCGACTCTATCCAGGCAGCGCATATGGTCAAAGCTCGCGAATGGATACTGGTACAGGGTGGCGGCGCCCGAGCCAATGTCTTCACTCGCATCATGCTGGCCATGTTCGAGCAGATTCCCTGGCGCGGAGTACCCTTCATCCCCGTGGAAATCATGCTGTTACCGAAGTGGTTCCCATTCCATCTGGACAAAGTATCCTACTGGTCGCGTACTGTAATGGTTCCGCTGTTCATCCTCTGTACCTACAAGGTCAAGGCTCGCAATCCTCGCAAGATCGATGTCGCAGAACTGTTCGTTACCCCGCCGGATAAGGAAAGAAATTATTTTTCCCACGTCAAAACGCCGCTGGGAAAGACCATACTGGTCGTCGAGCGCATGGGTCGCTTGATGGAGCCGCTGATTCCGGGTTTCATTCGCCGCAAGGCTACCGCCAAGGCGCATGAATGGTTCATGGAACGATTGAATGGTTACGATGGTCTGGGGGCGATTTTCACGGCCATGGTCAATGCCTATGAAGCCATGGATTACCTGGGCATTCCTCCCGACAACGAACAACGGCGAATTGCCAGAGAAGCTATCGACCGCTTGCTGGTCATCAATGATGATATGGCCTACTGCCAGCCCTGCGTATCCCCCATCTGGGATACCGGCTTGGCTGCTCTGGTCTTGCAGGAAGTCGATCGCCACGAACGCGACCCACATACCCGGCAAGCGCTTAAATCCGCCTTGCGCTGGTTGGCTGGTAAGCAATTAAAGGACGAACCGGGCGACTGGCGGATCCAGCGCCCCAATTTGCCGGGCGGCGGTTGGGCTTTCCAGTTCGGCAACAGCTATTACCCCGACGTTGACGATACGGCAGTGGTAGCTCTAGCCTTGGTCCAGGCCGAGAATCAAGAGTTTGCAGAAAATATCGAGCGGGCAAGCATCTGGATCGCAGGCATGCAATCCAGCAATGGCGGCTATGGCGCTTTTGACGCCGACAATACCCATTACTATCTCAACCACATTCCATTTGCCGACCACGGCGCCTTGCTGGATCCTCCAACCGTCGATGTCAGCGGGCGCTGCATCATGTTGCTGGGCAAGCTTGTTAGTCGGCACCCGGAATACAAAGCAGTCATCGACAGCTGCATCGGTTACTTGCGCAATGAGCAGGAAACGGATGGCTGCTGGTTCGGCCGCTGGGGCACCAATTACATTTACGGCACCTGGTCCGTACTGATCGGTTTTGAATCCGCAGGCGTTGCCAAGTGTGATCCCAGTATTCGTAAAGCCGTAGTTTGGCTAAAATCCAGGCAACGGGCCGACGGTGGATGGGGTGAGAGCAATTACAGCTATCACGATACTAATAGTCGCGGCGAATTCGATACCGGCACGGCATTCCAGACCGCACTTGCGCTGCTGGCATTGCTGTCGGCCGGCGAAGTCGACTGTCCTGAAGTCGAAGCCGGGGTGAATTATTTACTGAAAAGTCAGCAGACTGACGGGTTCTGGAAAGACGAAAGCTTCAATGCTCCCGGATTCCCGAAGGTTTTTTACCTGAAATACCACGGTTACGATAAATTTTTCCCGCTCTGGGCGCTGGGCCGCTATCGCAACGAGCGCCTTGCCGCCGCCTGAAGAAAATCGGCTACATATTAAACCGGACTTGCCCGATCATCTTCGCGTAGTTTTACTATCGTAGCCTTATCGTAACTATTCAGCCACGGATTAAACAGATTGCTTTTCACCCGGTTCCCACGTAGCGCGTCACTGCCATTAAGTTAAGCCGAAAATAGTTATGGTTGATTGCCGTGGGCGCGAATTTATTCGCGCTTTTTAACACCTGTTGCGCGAATAAATTCGCGCCCACAATAGTTTAAATCCTTAACTTAATGGCAGTGACGTAGCGCGTGGGAATAGTCCTATCAGAGGAAAACGGCAATATCGCTCCACGCTAAGCGTGGCCGGTAGCGAACGGTCGAACTGGATTGAGCCCACACGCCGCTTGAGCTAATGCCTGCTCGTCTCTTTTGGAATCAAATGGAGGTAAGGTAAGCAATCGTTTCGGCTTAATTTTTATATGTTCGTTACCGCACCGACCGGACTCAGCCTTATGTGTATTATTATCAAGTAAGCGATGGGAAATATTATTCTACGCTTTGGTCATGACTATCTGGTTATGGCTAATAATTATCAGGAGATACTCATGAACAAAGATCAAATAAAAGGCCGAGTCGAAGAAGCCAAAGGTAAAGTCAAGGAAGCCGCCGGAGTGATACTGGACGACAAAGGTATGGAGATAGAAGGAAATGTCCAAAAGAACGTCGGCAAGGTTCAGAAGGGCTTTGGTGATTTAAAGGAAGATATTAAGGATGACGACTAAAACGAGGGCTGCAGAATTGTGCAGCCGAGTCAGGATAGGTCGACCCGCTGCACGATAGCAACGAGATGCTCTCAATTATCTTTTTCACAGGAGATGAACATCAAACTTGCCGGTTTATGGACAAACATCGCTTTGACCTTCGGCCGTTTCATATGTTTGTCCAGTTTTATCGCCGTTGATTAACGGCCTCTTACGGAGAAGCACACATGCTTGAAACTTTAGCGATTGTCCTACTTATTCTTTGGGTAATGGGTTTAGTCTCCTCATACACACTGGGTGGGTTTATCCACGTTCTCCTGGTTATCGCAGTCATCGTAATTTTGCTGCGAGTCATTCAAGGCAGACGTATTATTTAGCGGCACTGAAATGTGCTTATGCATCGAAGTATGGGTTGGCAAATGATGTCATTTATAGGAGAGTTAAGATGAGCGCAGTCAAGATTATAGCGATTGTACTGATCGTAGCAGGCCTATTGGGCCTGGTATATGGAAGTTTCAGCTATACCCGGGAAACCCAGCAAGCCAAGTTAGGCCCGCTGGAACTGTCTGTTAAAGATACACAAACGGTTTATGTCCCAGTCTGGGCCGGTGTCGGGGCGATAATGGCCGGCGGCTTGCTTTTAGCTTTGTCAAATAGGAAGAGCTAGCGGCTGCGTCAATCGATAAGTAGACCAAGGATGGATCCTGCTACACCGCGCGGAGGTCGAGATACGAAAGGCTGAGCCTTGTATCTCGACGCTGGGCGAGCCGCTGAAATTAAGGCGGCTTACCGACCGGATTGTTTGGCTCATTGTCTTCTGTGGCGTTAAGCAAAAAGTTGTTTAAAGGATGCCTTGATAATAGCAGCCGAATCCGGATCACCCTGCAAAATCGCCGATGTATAGGCTCTTGCCTGATCGAAAATGATATGCGGCGGCAGCGGCGACACATTAGGGTCGGTAGACTTCCAGCACCACCGGCCGATCAGTTCTGCGAACCGTGCATAAGGGAAATTGGGTAAATCTTGCGAAGCCTCAAACTTCGGATTGCTTTCCATCGAGCGCTGCTCCCAGGTTACCTGATTCAAATCCCTATTACGTCAGAACCATGATGACCAGACGCGGATCGCTCCAGCGCTGCTGGTATAAGTAACCAAGCTAATTAAACAACATTCTGCCCCTCTTTCCTCTCGAAGAGAATTTGATTGAAAAGAGCAAATGAATCTTTATAACCCCGGCTACTTATATATTGTGGGCGCGAATTTATTAGCGCAACAAATGCTAAAAAGCGCGAATAAATTCGCGCCCACGACATTCAACCATAACTATTTTCGGCTTAACTTATAGGTAACCAGGCTAATTAAACAATATTCCGGCCCTCTTTCCTCTCGAAGAGAATTTGATTGAAAAGAGCAAATGAATCCTTATAACCTCGGTTACCTATATGTTTGCTGCATGCATCGTCCAACAAGCGGCAAAAAACACGAGACCGTTAACACCTGCGACTGCCACAGCTGTCCTGCTTCACTCGTTGGATACCCAGCAAGGGGATATCCAACATCATTCTCGTAATGACTCGACGCGATTTCGGAAAGCCTGCATTAAACGACCGCTTCGGTACCGAGTTTAGCGATGAATTCACCGCAAAAACCGGCTTTGGAGTATATGCCCATATCACGCCAATGGATGTCAATCAGGCTTACCGCCAATATCAACTACGCAATGCGCCAATGCGACTATTCGTCCGTGAATATGTTCGACACTATAATTTAGTCGGCCAAAGACTATTTGCGTTCAACAAATTTTGTCCAACGCAAACGGTTGGCGTTGGTAACCACGGTCACGGAAGACATGGCCATAGCCGCACCGGCAATCATCGGGTTTAACAAAATGCCGAATAGCGGATACAACAAGCCCGCCGCAACCGGAATGCTGATCGTGTTATAGAAAAACGCACCGAGCAGATTTTGTTTGATATTGATGACCGTCGCTTTGGATAATTCAATGGCTTCAGGCACTTTGAGCAAGGAACCTTGCAAAATAACCACATCGGCGCTTTCAATAGCGACATCGGTTCCGGTGCCGATCGCAAAACCGACATCAGCCTGAGCCAATGCAGGCGCATCATTGATACCGTCGCCGACCATGCCGACGATTTCACCCGCTTGCTGCAACTCTTTAACTACCGCCGCTTTATCCTGTGGCAACACCTGCGCCCGCACTTCTGAAATACCTGCCTGTTCGGCAATGGCGTGAGCGGTTATTTGATTGTCCCCGGTCACCATGATGATGCGTATACCCCGATCTTTCAACAGCTGCACCGCATATGCCGAATCCTTTTTAATCGGATCTGAAACGGCAATAATGCCGACAATTTTATTGTCTACGGCAAGCAGCATCGGCGTTTGGCCCAAAGCAGACAATTGTTCCAGCCGGTTGTTAAAGCGTGTAAAACTAACGCCCTGCTGATCCATCAGCGCCTTGTTGCCGAACAACACGCGCCGCTCGTTAATTGTCGCCATCACACCGTGACCCGCGACGGCGGCAAACTGTTTGACTTTTTCCAATTTGATTTGCTTATCTTCCGCTGCCGACAAAATAGCCGCCGCCAACGGGTGTTCCGAGCCTGATTCGATACTCGCCGCCCAGTGCAGCACCTGCTCTTCGCTAATGTCGCCGATGGCTTCAACAGCAGAAACCGTCGGCTTGCCTTCGGTTACCGTGCCGGTTTTATCGAGTATTAAGCAAGTTAGTTTCCCCGCCGTTTGCAAGGCTTCACCCTTACGAATCAAAATCCCTGATTGGGCGGCTCTGCCCACCGCGACCATCACCGAAATAGGCGTCGCCAAGCCCAAGGCACAGGGACAGGCGATAACCAGAACGGTCATTGAGGTGACAAAGGCGTAACCTAATGAAGGTTCCGGTCCGAAAGCGTACCAAAGCAAAAAAGTCAGTACGGAAATCACGACCACAGCCGGTACGAAAACACTGGAAATTTTGTCTGCCAGACGGGCGATTTCGGGTTTGCTGCTTTGCGCTTGCCGGACGCTTTTAATAATCTGCGCCAGCGCGGTATCGCGGCCGATGCGGGTTGCGGTAAACAAAAAGCTGCCGGTCTGGTTCATGGTTCCGGCAACCACTTCCGCACCCACGGTTTTTTCTACCGGCAATGATTCGCCGGTCAGCATCGACTCGTCAACCGTGGAATGTCCTTCCAGCAATACGCCGTCAACGGCGATTTTCTCGCCTGGCCTGACTCTTAAAGTTTCGCCCAAACCGACCTGTTCGATAGCGATATCCATTTCCTCGCCGTTTCTGATCACGCGCGCGGTACGCGGCTGCAAGCCGATCAGTTGACGAATGGCGCTGGAGGTTTTACCTCTGGCCAGCGTTTCCAAACCGGAGCCCAGGTTAATGAAGGCCAGAATCATCACGGCGGCTTCAAAATAGGCATGTTTCGCCAGGGACGGCAGGGTATCGTAATAATCGATAACAATGCAGGAATACAGCCACGCCGAACCTGTACCCAAGGCAATCAGGGTATCCATGTTAGCTTGGCCCAGCATTAATGACTTGTACGCGCCGCTGTAAAAATGCCGGCCTGAATAGATCAGTATGCTTACGGTGATAAGGGCGATTTCCGGCCACACCCATAAACCTGTCGGTGAACCGATTTCCGGCAACCAGCCCAAATGTTCGGCTACCATTAGCGATAGTCCGAAAGCTGCCGCTACCGCCGCTTTTTTCATTAACTGACGGTAGCGTTGCAACTCTTGTTCTTCCTGTTCTGAGGGATCTTCAAAACCCTCCATCACCGCCGCATCATAACCGGCTGCTTTAACGGCCTGCTTTAACAATTCAGGGTCGGCCTGGCCTTTAACCACTGCGGAATGATCGGCAAAATTGACGCTCACTGAAGTTACTCCCTCTACCGCCGCCAAGGCGCCCTCAACGGCGCTCACGCATCCTGCGCAACGCATGCCTAAAATGGATAACCGCAAATCCCCCCCCCCCTTTTCCAAAGGGGGGGGTAGATGGTTCCCTTTGGTAAAGGGGGAGGAAATGTCTCCCGTTGCCGAAGGAGGAGTTAGATCCCCCCCTTTGGAAAAGGGGGGGTGGGGGGGGGTTATATTCATAAAACCACCTTACCCATTACGATGTCTCTACGGTAAAGCCCGCATCGATAATGGCGTTAGTAATAACATCCAAGCTGGTTTTTTCAGCATCGAATTCAACGTTGACTTCCTTGTTTTTGCTTGATGCATTAATCGACAACACACCATCGATAGCTTCCAGTTTACTCGTTACATTAGCTTCACAACCGCCGCACTTCATGCCGGTAACGATTAACGATACAGATTCAGTCATTTCAGTCTCCTTAATAATGTTGATAGAGAAGCTATATTGCAACGTCTCTACAGTAATGCCTTTATATCATACTCGACTGATGACCTGTAATCATGGTATAAATCCAGGCATATGTAGAGTTCCACTACGCCCTTGTACTCTTTGGATAGTCCCGACCTCAAACATTTAAATTTAATACCTTAAGTAATTCAAATGGCAGATATTATAATTGGGCGGCAACAGATTCTTGACCAGAAACTGGATATTTACGCCTATGAACTTCTTTTTAGAGGCAATGATTTTGATCTAAATCATAAGAGCGATGCTACGCAAGCAACCAATCAGGTCATTACCGATACCATTTTAGAACTTGGACTCAACACCATAGTAGGCACTCACAAAGCCTTCATTAACTTTACGACGCAAAACATTCTGGACAAAACACCCTTACACCTTCCTAAAGATCGAATTGTTATTGAAGTACTGGAAAATGTTGAAATTGACTCAAGAATTGTCGCCAACTTAAAAGAACTGTCAAAACTTGGCTATATCATTGCTCTGGATGATTTTGTCTTTTCCGATGAATGGACGCCTCTGGTGGAGTTTGCCGACATTATCAAGCTGGATGTTCTGGAAATGGGCGAATCTAAAACACGAGAGCTGATTAATCGACTCAAACCCTACAATGTGCGACTGCTTGCAGAAAAAGTAGAAACATACGCTGAGTATCAATACCTCCTTGAATTGGGTTGTAATTATTTCCAGGGTTTCTTTTTCAACAAACCCAATACAGTTTCCGGCAAACGCATCAGCATCAACCAAACAGCCGCTATTCAATTGTTAAACACAGTTAACAATCCGGATGTTGAATTTGAAGATCTGGCCAAGATAATATCTCAGGATGTCGGCCTCAGCTATAAATTGCTGCACTACATAAATTCCGCGTTTTTCGCCCTGTCCAATAAAGTCTCATCCATTAAGCATGCTATTTCCTATCTGGGGCTAAAGGAAATAAAACGCTGGATAAATATATTAACGCTGGCATCCTTATCCAACAAGCCGGAAGCAGTCATGCAAAACGCATTGATCCGCGGCAAAATGTGTGAGGAGTTGGCCGGCCTGAGCGGCAATAAATCAGACAATTTTTTCCTGATCGGCATCTTATCCAATCTGGATAGCTTGCTGGACATGCCCTTGGATGAGGCACTCAACCAATTGCCTTTGGCCGATGATATTGTTTCCGCTATATTACACAAAAAAGGCTTGGGCGGTGAAGCGCTTAGGTGTGTTATCAGCTACGAGCAGTGGGATATTTCATCAATATCGTTTAAAGATATTGACCAATCTGCCATTGGTGATGCTTATATTCGCAGCATAAACTGGGCAAAAGACGTTATGAACAATATAAACTAATTATGTCGCTAAATACAATCAACAACCAAACTATCGCTCTGGCCGGCATCGCACAGGCAGCGGCGCTGGTGCAACAACTGGCAACAACCGGCAGCGCCGACTCAAAGGCCCTTGAGGCCAGCATTGCCAGTCTTTTTGTTAGCGACGAGCATGGCGTAGAAAATGTTTACGGCGGATTATCAGGCCTTAAACTGGGACTTGAGCGGCTTAACGATCAAATGACCGGCCTCAAAATAGCCAATCCTGAACAGGCGCGCTATGCCGCCTCACTGGTTTTTCTGGAGAATCAACTATCCAGGCAACCGGCCATGCTTAAAAGCATTTTCACCGGAATTGGACGCGCCCAAGCACAAACCGAACATTTCGGTCTACTGCATGAAAATGTACTGGCAAATCTCGGCGACATTTATCACACCACCATCAGTACCCTGCAACCGAGAATCATGGTCAACGGCGAACAGGAATACTTATCCAAACCCGACGTCGTCAATAAAATACGCGCCTGCCTGCTGGCCGGGATACGTTCCGCCATTCTTTGGAAACAATGCGGCGGCGCCCGCTGGAAATTCCTGTTTTACCGAAAAAAAATTCAGGCTGAATTACAAATCCTGCTGCAACGCCTTTAGTCCCGGCATGACTACCCTTATCGAAGCCGAGCATCTGACCCGCTATTACGGCAAATATTGCGCTGTTAACGATGTCAGTTTCACTTTGGCCAAAGGCGAAGTACTCGGTTTTTTAGGCGCCAACGGCGCGGGTAAAACCACCACCATGCAAATGCTGTGTGGCAATCTGGCACCCAGCGCCGGACAAATTAAAATCAACGGTTTCGATCTGCTGGATCAGCCTAAAGCCGCCAAACTGAATCTGGGCTACTTGCCAGATACGCCGCCGCTATACAAAGAGTTAACCGTGCGGGAATTCCTGCTTTACTGCGCCCAACTGCACGGCATCGATAAAAACTCCGTCACTTCTGCCATTAAACGGACCAAAGAGCGGTGCGGATTAACCGATGTTGCCGACCGGCTGATCGCCAATCTGTCCAAGGGCTTTCAGCAGCGCGTCGGCATCGCTCAAGCCATCCTGCATAATCCTGAAGTGATCGTACTCGATGAACCGACGGTCGGCCTTGATCCCATTCAAATCAGGGAAATCCGTGCCTTAATCCGGGAGTTGGGTCAGGATCACGGCGTCATTCTGTCTACCCATATACTCACCGAAGTGCAGGAATCCTGCACACACGTACAAATCATTGATCAGGGACAGCTGATCCTGACTGAAACCATAGCGGGACTCAACCGGCAAATGGATACCGGCACCCTGCAAGTCGCCACCCGACTACCGTCTGACATTCACAGCCTGCTGACCATCCCCGGCGTCAGCTCTATCGAAAGCATTACTGAAAATCGAATCATAATTCACCACAGCGTAACCGCCAACCCGGCCGAACAAATTGCCGCGTTTATCATTGCCGCCGGATGGGGACTACAGGAATTGACGCCGGTAAAAAGGTCGATGGAAGATATTTTTATCAGCTTAACCAAAGAGCATCGCGAGCTATGAGCATGATTTGCAACCACTCAGCGCCATCAAATGCAATGGAACGCAGATGACGCAGATAATTATGATGTGTAGGATTTTTTTGAATTATCTGTGTTCATCATATCCATCAGCGTCATCCGCGTTCTCGGCAACTGCTCCTGCGTTGCTCTACCTCCTGCATCCATGCAGTCGTATTTCTCTAACTGCTGAATAATTACCATGATTTTAATAATTGCCTCCCGCGAATTCAGAACCCTGTTTTTATCGCCGATGGCCTGGACGATATTGGCTATTCTGCAATTCATCCTGGCGTTCTTGTTTTTAACTCAGGTTGAAGCATTCACTGAACTCCAGCCCAAACTGGCTTCCATTGAAGGCGCGCCCGGCTTGACCGATATTATCGTTCCGCCTTTATTCGGCAACGCAGGCATTATTCTTTTACTGGTCACGCCGTTATTAACCATGCGCCTGATCTGCGAAGAACGCCGCAACAAAACCTTGTCCCTACTCCTTTCCGCGCCGGTTTCCAATATCGACATTATTCTCGGCAAGTATTTAGGCATACTCGGCCTGATGCTGCTGATCATTGCGCTGATCACCCTGATGCCGCTATCTTTGCTCTACGGCGCCGAGCTGGATTTGGGCAAACTGTTCGCCAACATCTTAGGCCTGTTGCTGCTGGTCACCGCTTTTACCGCGACCGGCCTATTTATGTCCTGCATCGCCGGTCATCCCACCGTTGCCGCGATGGGCACCTTCGGTATGTTGCTGCTGCTGTGGATTTTAGACTGGTCAGCCGTAGGGGCGACCGGCCGGTCGCCCCTACAATACCTGTCGATCCTCAGACATTTCCAGAACATCCAAAGCGGCCTGATCAGCACGGTCGATGTCAGTTATTTTTTGCTGTTTACCGCTACCTTCATCGCGCTGAGCATTCGCAGCCTGGATAACGACCGCTTGCAAAAATGAAAATATCGCCGCATAAACACCAGCAAATCCGTTTAAAAAACGGACTCATCACCTTGGCTCTGTTGTGCCTGCTCGGCACACTGGCTTGGTTAAGCACACGCTACAGCGCAGAAACCGATATAACCGGAAATAGCAGCAACAGCCTGTCTCAGGCGTCGCAAAAACTACTGGACTCGCTGCCCGATAAAATACAGCTCATCGCTTATATTAAAAAAGACCCGTCGCTAAGAAACCAGATTGCACAATTGGTTGACCGCTATAAACGGCATAAAGCCGACCTGACCCTGACCTTCATAGATCCCGATTCGCAGCCGGACAAAACCCGCGAACTTAATATAGACGCGACAGGCGCCATTATTGTCGAATATCAAGGTCGCACTGAAAAGCTGAACTTTATCGACGAATTATCCCTGACCAATGCGCTGTTGCAACTGGCTAACGCCGATGAACGCTGGGTCACTTTCCTGACCGGTCACGGCGAACGCGCCCCGGACGGCATCGCCAATTTCGATTTAGGCCAATTCGGCAAGGAACTGGATCGCCGCAAAATCAAGGCTCAAACCATCAACTTGGCGACTGTCCCGGCCATTCCCGATAACTCCGCATTGCTGGTAATTACCGCCCCCGCCGTACCCTTACTGGCAGGTGAAATTGAACTGATCAAGCGCTATATCCAACAAGGCGGCAACCTGCTGTTGCTGACAGATCCGGGCAATAGCCGCCTGGATGCATTGCAGCAGCTCATAGGTTTGCGCCAACTACCGGGAACCCTGGTAGACAGCAGCTCCAAGCTTTACGGCATTAACGACCCCAGTTTCGTACTCGCCGGCGACTATATCCCACATCCCATCACTCAAGGCTTTCAGACCATAACCGTTTATCCCGTTACCGCCGCGCTGGAAATCGGCGAAGAAACAGATTTTCAACCCGTGGAATTACTTAAAAGCGCACCACAGTCATGGACAGAAACCGGCCCCATAGCAGGAAAAATTCTTTTCGATGCCGACGGCGACGAAAAACAAGGCCCGCTTGTCTTTGCTTATGCCTTAACCCGCGATCTGGACAAGAACCCTTCGACAAGCTCGGGACAGGGCTCTCCTGAGCATAGCCGAAGGGTTCAGCAGCGCATCGTCGTTGTCGGTGACGGAGATTTTCTGTCCAACGCCTATCTCGGCAATGTCGGCAATCTGGACATGGGGTTAAGAATGATCAACTGGCTGATTCATGATGACCGGTTTATCGACATCCCTGCCAAAATTGCAACCGATAAAAGCCTGCAATTAAGCCAGATCAGCGTTGCGGTTATCGGATTTGGTTTTTTAGTGATTATACCGTTGCTGTTAATGGGTACCGGCTTTTATATCTGGCGCAAACGCAAGCAGCGTTAAACCTTTACCTTTGCTTTATCGTTTCCACGCTCCGGTGTGTAAACGATATAACCACAGCACGCGCAATGACAACTTTCAGCCAACACCGGTCAGTCAACTTAGTAAACGAGACGATTTTACCACTCTAACCAACCTTTCATTCTGAATCAAAATCAAGCGGACTCTTGGCCTGTTTAATCGTTACACTTTGCATGGTATGGGTATAACATAGAAGCTCAGGAGCGTCGGAAACACCCGCCCTTGCTGACGCTGGGCGGGCTTATTCCGGCCTACATTCGCTCTCGTTCCCACGCGCTGCGTGGGAATGCGTTATAGGATGCGCCGCGTCCTGCTCTATATACTCCGCATTTCGGCGCGTTGACCGCGACTCGCGGCGCCGCCGCCTTGTCTCGGGAGAGGGCTAAGGTGAGGGCATTTCAAATGTTGCTTTACCAGCTTCGGACTCTATATGTGACTTCGTAAACCTTATATTCTACTTTATCCGGCCATTCTTGATTTTAAGGAATCACCTTATCCGTTTGGCGAAGGTATTGTCAAAGGATATTCATTTGAAAATCGAAGCTGCGTTCCGCCAGCCAGAATAAAGCGATGGTTACGATACATACCGAACCCAATTTCATGACCAATGCCGGATAATAGCGATACTGGCTGAACAACGCAATTAACGGCAGAGCAACGCTGACGATGGCTAATTGCCCCGCTTCCACCCCAAGATTGAAGCCCAGCAGAGACAATACTCGTTGCGCATCCGGCAGCCCCATATCGAGCAACACGCTGGCAATGCCCATGCCGTGAATCAGCCCAAAGCTGAATGCAAACCAGGTGCGGCGATGCACAAATACCGGATAAATATTGTTAAGCGCTGCAATGGCAACCGAAGCGGCAATAGCCGATTCAACCCAGCGTGTGGGCAGTGATATGTAGCCCAATGCGGCCAGACTGAGGGTGATTGAATGCGCCAGCGTGAAGGCGGTAACCACTGCGAGTACATCCCAAAATGCCCGCGAAAAGCTTTGTTTCGGACGCCAGCTGGAATCCTCCCTAACCAGTGCCGCAGGTAGCAGAAGACTTAGCAGGAACAAAATATGATCGAAACCAATCCAGATATGCCAAACGCCTTCATAAGCAAAATTGAGCAGTTCCTGCCAGGGTTTGCGAACTAAGCTCAACACAAACTCTACCTGCTTGCGGTCCGGGCTGAAAATTGTAGTGTCGGTGCGTTCGTTGCGGATTAATCTTAATAGTCCTCGATGCTGGGGATCGAGATCGAAAAACAAACGATAGGCAATCGATAGTTGTTGTGCTTCAGCCAAACAGGCTGCCTGAAAATTCAGTACCGCATAATGGCCATCGCTGTGTTCATCGACCAGAATGTCTGTCGGCTTGAGCGGGCAGTTTTGTTGATTTACAGCAATTTCAAGCCGATTTAAAGCATAGGAGTAAACAGCTTCTTTACGGTCACGCAATTCAGCCCAGGTGATGTTGCCGTCATCATTAGCATCTAAACCCATCGCATAATCCAGGTCGCGCAAGGCGATATCCCATTGTCCATGAACATGGTTACTCTCAACTGTTAGGGCAAGATAACTATCGCTGGGTTTGTGTGCCATTGCGCTAAAACTCCCCAATGACAGGAAAACCATTAGCATGATGCGTTTCATGAATAAATTCCTTTAACCTAAAAAATCAGTTGAGGTCTACGATACATCCACCCAATGGGTGAGTCTTTCGAAATCCCGTCCACCCTTCGACAAGCTCAGGGCGAACGGGATTTCGAAAGACTCAACTGATTTTTTTAGGTTTAAACCGGTCGATTAAGGGTTGTAAACGGGCATCCTGCAATCGGGATTGGGCCAGAAATTCAAGCGTTGGCTGGGCCTCGCGGCTGACCTTACCGGAAGCTAATGCCGCTTCCAGCAGAATGCGGGCATCGCGAGGTTCGCGCTGGACTGACCAGTTCATTTGCGCCAATTCCAGCGCTTGGTCGGGTTTATTCAACAGGTGCAGCATAAAGCGCGCTTCATCGCCTTGATGACTGGAATCGCCACGCATCCGGCTGGCGGCAAAACGGGCTTTGAGTGTCTCTATATGGGTATCTGCCTCAGGTAAGTTCAACTGTTGTTCGGCCATAGTGAGTCGCAGCAACAGTCCGTCAGCACGGGTTTCATTTTGCAGGAGTTTAATGACTTCGTCATAGCGTTTATGATCCAACAGGAAATCGGCATAAGTGGCCAACAGATAGCCATTGCTTATTCCCAGCTGGAAAGCTTTACGATAGTGTTGTTCGGCAGCTTCGGCATCGCCCTTGCGTTCAGCTATTTCCGCCAGGGCAATCCATGCCCATTGTTTATCCTGTGGCTGTTCGGTTTGAGCGATTTGTACTGCCCGGTTAAGCTGTTGATAGGCGGAATCAATCTGACCGGAAAGGCTAAGCGTAGAATTGATGCAGACTCTGGCGGTCAGAGGCGGCGCTAATTTAAGCAATGGCAAACAGCTATTTAAGGCGGCGGCATAATTTCCCTGCACCTCCTGGATGAGTGCCCGGGTCAGCCAGGCTTGCGCCAAGCGGGGTTGTTGGGCGAGCGCTTTGTTCAAATTATCTAATGCCGCCGGAAATTCATGCCGGTTTTGAAATAAAGTTGCGCGTAAGGTTAGCACCTCTGCGGTCGGTTGCGCGGTTTTCATCCAAGGCGTTAGCACGGCTTCGGCATAGCCATAATAGCGAGGATCGGATTCGGCGCGGCCCAATTCAATGTAGCGTCTCACCAGTTGCAGCGCTTTGGGCAAATCGTTGGGATTGGACTCAACCCTCTTTCTTAAGGCTCGGATCTCGAACCAGCTTTTGCCCCGAGCCGGTAATGTTTCCAATATCTCATTATCAGTCTTGGGATAATACGGTTGCGCGTAGGCGGAGCTATAGATCGACCAACTAAAAGCCAACACAATCGTAAATATGTGCTTCACGGGACTTATCTCCATTTTCTGACGTGATGAACTGTTTTGCCGGGGAATTAAATTCCCCGGCACATTCAGCGTAACTGTTCAGCTCCCCCTCTTTGGAAAAGAGGGGTTAGGGGAGATTTTTTAAATAAATCCCCCTCAATCCCCCTTTTTCAAAGGGGGAGGTGAATACTTACCGTTCAGCTTAATCGGTTGGGCAATTCAGGCTTATGAAAGGCGACGATACGTCAGCGCAGCCGGCCTCGCCGGGATCAACATGACGGCTATTTCGGCCGCTGTTGGCAAACGCAACATAGGGAAAGATTTCCTGATAGGATTTATCATTGGTATTAACACCGTCGGCAATCCGGTTATTTGGGAAAACATTAAACGCCGGATTTAATACCCCGGTTACGGCTTGCGCTGAAATGTCCGTAACATCGTCGGAAACTCTGCGACCATTGGGGAAGCCTGCACTATCGCCCGCCAAAAATCCCATGCGCTTGCGTGAGCCAAACGGTGTCGGCGCTATGCCGGTATTAAGCCTTAATAAGTCAGCAATCGGACCTTGTTGGACCGCTGAGCATCCGGGACAAATAGGCGCGGTATAAAAGACCAGCGGCGCCAGATCAAGTCTGGGAGCGGCCGGAATCGGCACCGCGCCGGCATAGGCAGCATTGAAGACTCTGGCGAGCAACGGATCGAGCAAATAGTTGGCAAAATTCGCATCATTCTCAGGCTCGCTCATACTGAATTTATCTTTATCGCCCGTACCAATTAACAACTCATTGATTAAAGGATTACCCATGCGTTGAATCTGGACATAACTTTTGGCGAGTTTGGGTTTGCCGCCCGGTTTATTAGAAAATATCTTGACGCGGGGTCTGGAAGTCGTGGCGTAAGTGCCGATCACAGCCAGCGCATCGCTGGCGGCATGTATCTGGCCATCTTTAGTTAATAGCGCGATAGGGAGTTCGATGGCGATAGAGTTGACGTTAAAACCCGCGACATCGTCGGGGGCAAAGTTTTTATCATCGGCATTATTCTGATCGTCGGTCAATACCCCCGGAATACCCGTGCCAAAAGCATCGGCGCGGAAATTGAAAGTGTCGAAAGCGGAGCCCAGATCAATGTAAAACGGATCGTCCACCGTACCCGCAAAGACCCGCATACCGCCAGCCAGGTCGTAGATGCCCTGATCAGCCAGATTGTTATAATCCGGCATGGTGCGCGGGCCGACGTTGGAAGGAACCGCATAAAGCTTTTGTTGATTGGTCAAATCGATGACTTGCCGATTTTTGCCGTGTCCGTTGACCAGAGTGACGGTATAACTTTGCCGCAACCCTAAGCCTTCCGATCCGGGCCCATCGAGCGCGGTGATCGCGGGCGGTACTATCGGTGTGCCGGGAGGAAATTTGTCCGGGTTAGGAGAGTTGGCCGGCGCAAAAATACCATTGCCGGCCCCAACAAAACCGGTAAAAACACCAGGCAGACGGGTTTCAGTCTTGAATCTAAATTGCAACGTAATGTCTTCTTCCGCATCGAAATCATTGTCAACTTTCATCTCGTAGAGGATTTCCGGGTCAAACGGAAAATAATTTGGCCCATTGCTCGGTTCCAGCAATGGATCGACATTCAATATCATGGTCACCTTGCTGGGATCGTCATAACTGACAAAGGCATACCAGTCAGTGATGTCGGCTTTGGTATCGAGCGCAGTCAACGGTGCTTCCCGGTGATTGGCGGCATAAGATGATTCGAAGGAGCCCAGTACAAGCAGTGCACTGGAAAGAAGCGCTAGTGGCCAGGTAGTATGGCGATATAAGTTTTTCATAATTCCAATTCCTTAAATTAAATAATGAACACAGCTTTTCAGGCTGCGCTATGGATACGAAATAAACTGCCAAATGGATGTGGGCAAAATAAAATATGCTGAAAATTTTGTTTGCTGTTATGACAGGATTGATTAGATGCATCGAGCACATCGATTTGTATGCCGCCTACTTGTTCTGTACATCTATAATTTTCACTGGTTTCCTCTTGTTCGGGATTTAATCTCTCATAGAAATAATTTAAAAACAATTTGTATAAATACTTATAGTGTGCCCCGGTTTTAAGACAGTGGTTTAAGCTGTACGCGGTCATAAGGAACGAGAAGTGATGGGCGAAATGAAGATCGGGGGAGTCGCTATTTTCACTGAAAACTTGTTTTGGGCATCCAAGCCCAAGCAGTGAAATCACGCGACCGCTAATGCCTGCGGCGCCCCAGCCGTTCTGAATCTCTCGGCAACCGCTCCATCCGTCGCTCTACCTCCCCATCCGTGGGTCGTACCTCCTGCATAACCCACAGGGATGTGGTGAATGCAGATTTTGCATAACGCCATGGATGGCGTGTAGTAGAGTAATGCAGGAGCAATTACCGAGGAGCAAATATCTGTCCCTGTAGTCGTACGCTAACGCTCCGTAAAAACACATGCCCTTATATGATCAAACACATGAAATATTGCCAAGGAGATCAAGTAAGCTTTAACGGTTTATTGGGAGGCCCCTGCCCTGATGACTGGTTGTTAATCAGAGCCTGTGGATAGATTGGCCCCCGCCTTATTCACCCGTACCGTGGAGTATCTAAGGCTTAGAGCCTGCATACACAAGGAAGGAAGGTAGGTGCGTGTGTATGAACAGAGGCGGGGCTTTATTTTTGACTTCTTATTTAAATGACTCCTTTTGGCCGAAATAAGGCGCTCAAGTCTAAGCTGTTATAGGTAACCAAGCTAATTAAACAACATTCCGGCCCTCTTTCCTCTCGAAGAGAATTTGATTGAAAAGAGCAAATGAATCTTTATAACC
>JAURZV010000087.1 GCA_030653175.1 Methylobacter sp. | reverse complement strand
GGTTCATCCCCACGGACGTGGGGAACAGCTGACCGCAGACGATGCGCCGTTTAGGTTCCGCGGTTCATCCCCACGGACGTGGGGAACAGACGCATCAATCAGTAACCTAGCCTCAGCCTCTCGGTTCATCCCCACGGACGTGGGGAACAGGCTAAGGTCAAATGAGTCAAAGTCCTCAAGTGCGGTTCATCCCCACGGACGTGGGGAACAGTGTTACCTCTCCTGCTGCTCCACTGGTTTTTACGGTTCATCCCCACGGACGTGGGGAACAGCTGCGTGGCCTTGCTGTAAATTTCCATCCGGTCGGTTCATCCCCACGGACGTGGGGAACAGGCTGGACACAACCGTTATCCACGGCAATGTAAAGGTTCATCCCCACGGACGTGGGGAACAGTACCAGCACCCTTCAAAACCTTCATGCATTTGCGGTTCATCCCCACGGACGTGGGGAACAGATCTTCTTGAAATAACCCAGCTACAGGTCAGGCGGTTCATCCCCACGGACGTGGGGAACAGCCGTCATTGATACCGAGCATGGATCGGCAAGTCGGTTCATCCCCACGGACGTGGGGAACAGGGCTTCTTGCCCGGTTGTCGGCTGCTACGGTTCCGGTTCTTCCCCACGGACGGGGGGCACAGTTTGATTTTTTCAGCGGCGGGTTCCGGTTTCACGGTTCATCCCCACGGACGTGGGGAACAGATAATAGCCAGCCAGCCAGCCAGACTGACTTGCGGTTCATCCCCACGGACGTGGGGAACAGTTGAGCGACATACACGCCAAGCAATTGCTCCGCGGTTCATCCCCACGGACGTGGGGAACAGGGCTCGAATTCTCGAACGTATTGCTCGATAACGGTTCATCCCCACGGACGTGGGGAACAGAAGATAGCGCAAAGACAGCCGAAAACAAACGCCGGTTCATCCCCACGGACGTGGGGAACAGTAATAACCAGTTTATTGCAAAATAATCATACCTGGTTCATCCCCACGGACGTGGGGAACAGTGCCACCATCACTGTCTGAAACAAACGCGTTGCGGTTCATCCCCACGGACGTGGGGAACAGCATCACTGATTGCAATTGCGTTAGATGCGAGGCGGTTCATCCCCACGGACGTGGGGAACAGTTGCCGTTAAATTTTGAGCCGCCCCCGCTTGGCGGTTCATCCCCACGGACGTGGGGAACAGTGGCCGGAATATTATTTGTTCCTATGCCAGTGCGGTTCATCCCCACGGACGTGGGGAACAGATAAATTATTGCCTTGATTAGCCCCATTTTTTCGGTTCATCCCCACGGACGTGGGGAACAGACTAATCATAACATATTGTTAATAAAACGAAATAACCACTCCGGCTTTTCCACCGAAAAAACAGCCGTTTTTTACCATTAAATTGTTAAAGAGCATCTTCATCCTTTTGGTCTTCTACAGGATAAAAAGAAACCAGTTTGAGTCCGTCGAACTCGACCGGCAGACGACGGTTTTTACCCAAAGTAACAAAATCAAAACCCGATTCGGTATTGGTGCTCCAGGCCATAATCGCATTGCCTTCTTCAATACCGTCTACAATTTGCGACCATATCATGTCCCTGACTCTGGCCGATAAATCGCCGACATACACGCCCGCCCGAATCTCGATCAGCCAAACAGCCAATCGCCCTCTTAACCGGTGCGGGACGTTTTCAACTACGATGACCAACATCGCCGATACTCTCAGGGTTAGGAATGGCTGGAGCGATATTCTCTTCAGCCGGTTTCGGCAGTTCAAGTTCACCGGCGGCCAGGACTTCTTCTATGGTGGGAATGATTTTTTTGAGAATCTTGCTTTGCCGGAAAATATCGCGACACATCAAGCGCACTTCCCGTTCCGGGTTGTGATAGTTTTTGGCGGCGATTTTAAAAGCATGGGGAATAATGTCGTCAAACTTGAACAAGTCGGCGATGTCGTAGACGAATGACAAGGGTTTGCCGGTATGAATAAAGCCGATAGCGGGCGCGTAGCCTGCCGCCAGTACCGCCGCTTCGCTGATGCCGTACAAACAGGCCGTTGCCGAACTGATGCAGCGGTTCGGCATATCGCAGTTATCCCAGTCGGTCTGATCATATCTGCGGCCTTTCCATTCCACTCCGGCCTGTTTGGCTAATAACTGATAGACTTTTTTAACCCGAGCGCCTTCTATGCCGCGCAGTTGTTCGACGCTACGCCGTTCCGGCGGCTTTTCGCCAAAACGGATTTCGTACATTTTGCGCACCACTTTTAACCGCGCCACATCGTCCAATGCCAATTTGGCCTGATACAGCAATCGATCCGAACGCGCCCCGCCCGGCTGACCTGAAGCATAAAGCCGAACCCCGGCTTCGCCGACCCAAACCAGCAAGGTTCCGGCTCTGGCGGCCAAAGTGACGGCCTGATGGGAAACCCGCGTCCCCGGTTCGAGCATGATGCAGGCGATACTACCGACCGGGATATGGGTTCTGATGCCGGTTTCGTCGATGACCACGAATGCGCCGTCTTTAACGTCAACCTGGCCTTTTTCGATAAAAGCCATGGAGACGCGTTCTTTCATGGTGATAGGTCTTAGGGGTGGCAGCATGGCTATTCCGGCAATAAGAGATTTTGAAATGGCTTATGATTTTTCCAGCGATAGGTTTTGAAGTCACGTTGATCGGTTGAGAGTATGCACCCATGGCCTAACTCTTCGGCCAGAATGACTAATGAGGCATCGGCCAAGTCCATCGGGAGATCGGCGTATTTGTGCATTAACCGTTGAATCAGGGGTAAATGCAGGGTTTCGATGGCAAAAACAGCAATCTCATTATCTTGCAGCATTTTAATAAAATTGCTCGCGGCAATAGCCCCCAGCTCCCTTTGTAGCAGATGGCATGTTTCTGTAATCACCGGCCAAGTGGTAATCGGGTCTTCTATAAGGGATTTACCCACACTGATTGCCTGCTGATAGTATTTATCTTTGGGATTAGCCAAAGCACACCAATATCCTGTATCAATCAAGACCATGTTTTTCCTTTAATTCCTGATACAGATAATCTTTATAGTTGGCAGACAAATCTTCCGGTCCTTCGGCACAGCCCACAAAATCGCTTTCAAGCAGTGCCTTTAACTTGCTTCCCGGTTTATCCTTTTGTCTTAATTGTCTGGCACGTTCTTCCAGTAAATCTTTAATAATCTGGGTAACGTTTTCGCCGGTAACCTGTTTAATAAATTCTAAATTTTTTTCGCTATGCTCATCGAGCCGTGCATTAATTCTCATAACATCACCTTTTGTATGACTTGTCATACGCAATATAACATCAAATCCAGATCAACGATAACAGTCCACAGCCGAAGGCTTTGGTGTTCAAAACACTTAAGTTAACACTGTTGACGCACCGACGTGGGAATGAGGCAAAACCTCTATCATCATGCTAACCCGCGCCGCGCACGCAATTGGCTAAAGGCATCCGCACTGGGGACGGTTTTCCCTAAACTGACCGCTTGCTGGCTTTGCGCCAGCATTTTTAACAACGCCAAGGTTTCTTGCAGCCGTTCGTACTCGGCAGCGGACTGGACAACCATCGTGGCTTCGCCGTTTTGAGTAATGACCATCGCTAGCCCGGAAGCTTTTAATTCCAAAGCGACCTGCGCAGCATTAGCCTTGAGATAGCTGATCGGTTTAATGTTTTTTGATAAATTCATAGTATTCTCGCGCGTTTTGCAAAGACCTAAATTTAAAGTTGCATTTAAACCCTTGCTAAAGAAAGCAGGCCACAACCGAAGGCTTTGGCGGGGCCTATGCCGTAAACTCATCTGATTATCACTTTAATAACGCATGTAAAAACTCAGGAGCAAAATCCGCCCCGTTAGGCCAAACCACAGTAGCCAACTCTTTATCCAATTTAGCCTGACTGAATAAAGTCAGATCATTAAGTGAATCAAAGACAGTTCCCCACAGTTCGCCGTCTAAATCGACGACGCCTTCCGAATCATCATTGAACCTTAGCCACAATTGATAATCATGCAGATATTTAACATTTGTTACCTGTAAGATCATTCGCAAGCGCCCAATGATAACAGTTCACAGGCTAAATTTTTAGTGTTCAAAGCTCTTACCTACATCGCCGTACCAGCAGCAATCCACAGCCAAAGGCCTTTGATCGTCCGATTCCGGTAAATAAAGCCTCCATGAATTTATTCATATCGGTTATTTGCAGCTCGCCGGTAAAATCGACCGAGCTGAAACCTGATTTATCAGCCTTCCCCCCTTTTGCTGACAAACTATGCCACTGATAGGCGCTGTTTTGCAGCTTGCTTAAATTGTTGTCATCAGCTACCAACTTGAATCCCAGACGTTCGCCCTGCTTAATGATCCAGTGTTCAAGAGTTCTATCGACACAGGCTTTTAGTGCCCATTCCAGCCGGTCAGAAAGCTGCCCAGACTGTTGTAGACGTTCAGCATAAAGAGGATCAATTTGCAGTATTTCGGTAAGCCGCTGGCTGAATGCTTCTCCTCCCTTTTCTAGCAGTAATCTTTTGTAAGCGCTCTTTTCCTGTTTGGCTGGCAACTCGGTTTCAAGATTTAACTCCTTAACCAATAATTTTAAAAGCTGCTGCTGTGCATCCATAACCACATCATGTTTTTTGCCTAGTCTTGTCACGACTGGATTGACGCGACATTCAAATGTCAAACGTTGTCCAATTTCCAATTGCGGTTGATAGTCCTTCGAATCAACGTTGAATAATGAGTCATCAGTTTCGATCGGTTTGGTTTGCGACACCAGATAATAAACAGATTCGCCGCGTACAGCTGGCAATGCGCCCAACTGTTCACGGGCGATTTCTTCACGGTATAAAAAAGTTCGTTGCGTGTCATCAGGAAACAAATCCCATAACAGGCGATGAATACCGTAAACATTGCCTTCCAGCACTTTAGCTAATTGCGATGACTTGAAAATAGTGGGACGGATGCGGACTCTGGAAAAATACATTACGCGTCTCCCGAACAGAATAAATAATGCTCTTGGCGCGGTATAAACTGCCAACGTTTGCGTGATAAGGGCTGATCATGCCGGGTGCGCGTTTGCCGCCGAGTTAAATCCAAGGTGCTGGAAAAATCTTCCGGTTGCCCTTCCCAATAGTAATAGCGATCATTCGGCCGACCCAACCAGTCATAATCACGTTGTGCCAACGTGCCATCGCTGGCTATCGACGTCGGCAGCATCGGTTTATGTTGATAGGTTTTAAATGCCGCAAAATAGTTTAACTGATCGTTTATTAGCTGGGGTTGCAAGGGTGCCGCCAAAGGACAGGATTTGCGTCCCAAATACAGATGATATTTGGGTTGTAGCAAAGCCGCCTGAATTTCAGCCAAAGTAAACGGGGCATCTGCTAAAGCACGAACCGCAATCAGCGCCAAAGCGTCGGTACGGTATTCGCGGCTGGATAAAATGGTACCCAAACGTTCTTTGCCTAAAATCAGTTCATCCCGCCGGGTGCGATAAGTGAACTTGCCCACCGAGTCGGGAACTTGAGTGGTGTGGTAATCGCGCAGCAAATGTCCAGCAGTCAGTAGTTCCACCGCCAACGCATAGCCTTGTTGCAGTTGCTGCTGCTTTTCTTCGTCGTCGCGCGCAATGCCCAACGCGGCTCCCAGCAAGCCGATAATGGCGGATTTACCGGGATAATTGGCGGTGTGGCGGTTTTCGCCGACGGCGATTTCACCCCAGCTTGCCATCGGCCCGTATAAACGAAATACCAGAACATCCATGATATGCCCCTTTATTGACCGACAAAATCCAGCAGTTCAGCCAAAGTACCCTGCTCTTTGGGTACATTCAGTTCACAGCGAGTATCCGCACAGGCACCGTAGACTTTATCGAAACTGTCTTTTTGTTTAATGATGGCGGTAATGGAATCGGCGATGAAATCTTCATTCTCACGATTGCTAATCGGTTTGAGGTATGCAATTGACAACGAACGGGGTTGCTGATCGCCTCTTTCAGCCAACACATACGAGGCATAAGCGCGGGACGCAAAACTGTTTTGCTTGCCTTCCGGAGCGACTTTAACCGCCGCTTCGGTTAACGCGCGAATGGCCTTGTTTGCCAAGTCTTCATTGCCATCCAGATTTTTAACCAGCAATTTGCGGTTAATGCAGATGTAGGAATAAAACAGACCGGCGGCGAAGCGGGTTTCGCCGATGTGGGCCGCGCCCATATCTTCCAGGCCGTTATTAAGATCATCGACAGCGGTGAAGTAATCGTCCTCTATTACCACTGGATGTACGCTGATGGCATGGGCGACTTGGCAGGCGGCTTCGATATTGAAAGCGGGACTGGAAGCCAACATACGGCCGAACATAGCGATGTCCACTGAACTTTTACCTTCAGTTAATACTTTGTCGGCCAAGTACTTTGTAATAGCGACATTTGCTTTTTTAATGTCATCACTCTTTTTCTTTTGATCTCTTTTTTCAATTAGATCAACCAGTTCATTTGTAAATTCAGTTTGTTTATTTTCAACTAATAATCGGACTATTTCGTTAACTAAGCTTTCAAATCCTTTAGCTTCAATATCTGATATTTGAGTCAATTGGCTCAGTTTATTCTCATCATTCTCCATCGCCCCAAACGTTCGACAAAGATCTTTTGACCATTTTTCAGCAACAACTTCTTCAATGTTCTGCTTAAGCAAATACGGTTTTACCCATTCCATTGAAAATGATTTTGAACGTGTACCAGTATTCGCTGGGATGTTTGTTTCAAACAAACTCACCTTTTCCCCATCAGATACAATTTTTTCAAAAATCTCTGATGTTCTCCAAGTTCTCTTAAGACACTGTGAAGAAACCCGCAAACGGTCATAACCGCCCATTTTTGCTGTTTTTGGACTGCCTTGGTCGTCACGGTTCAAATTGGCAGGCGGATAAGCAGTTAATAAATGTAATTGGATAAAGCGGCTCATATGGTCTCTCCTTAGTCAGAATTTTTAGGTAAAGCAGTGAAATAATCGGTAGCCCAACGTACAGCTAGGCGGTTGGCAGGCTGTCGATGGTCGACTTGCTGCTCAAACTCACGATGCCAATGAATAATGTCGTTAGCTAACGAGATAATATTGACGTTACCGCCAAGCAGTCCAATGGCCCTGATAATCCGGCGATAAAAATCATCGGTGGTTGGGCTTTTTTGTAATTGCTGAAAACGCAACTCGCTCATCGGAACCTTACTTTTACCCTCTGTCGGCGTTGCCAGTTGTTCGGCGAAGCTGGCTGATTTCTTCGGTGCATCGGTGGCTTTGCTGTTGTATAGCTTGCTGGGCGTTTGTTTATTACTTTTAACTTGAGACAGCGCACCGGCAATGCTGGCACTGGTTAGCATCGGTTTGCTTTGTTGCCATTGCTCCGGCATCTTTGCTAAAAAATGAAAAAATGCATCGGTCAATAAAATATCTTCCGGGCTTTCCGCTCGACGTAACCGGGCGCGGTCGCCGCGATTATCGTCCAGCCATGTGTGCCAACTTTGTAACGCTTTTCTTTCAGCTGCATTTAAATAGTAGTAGTCTTCGCTCATCCGGCTGCTTCCTCTGGTTTGGCTTTTGCTTTAAGTGCTTTGAGTGTTTTATTGCCGTAAAAATTAATCCGTAAGGCTTTTTGTGCATTCACGATCCGCTTCAAATTCAGGTCTTCCGGTGTTGATGCCAAGGTTGCCGTTTCAAAAACATGAACCATTTGTTTTCTAAGGGTTTCATGCCAGCTAGCGTAAATTTCACTCGGTGCCATTCGCGTATCCTCCGGTAGCATCGCAAGTTGTTCCAGTAACCGATAAAAATCCGTTTCTGTGGCTTGCCAAAATTGCGCGTCGATTTGGCTCATATCGCCCTTGGCATCCTTCGGGCGATTAAACCAGGCAGATTTCACTTCTTCACGCAGCATTTTGGCTGTTTCTTTGGCGGCATTAACGAACTCAGCGGCCCAATCCGTCAGATTGTTGCGTTGCATTTCGCTAAGGTAATAGATAGGGAATCTCGATTCATACCAACACCGTGCTTTCATGTTGTCCATGTCGTAGCCAAAACACCAAAGCGAAGCCCCGCCATTGCCCCGTAAGCTTTTGCCGCGCTCTTCGTTATAGAGCTGCACGATTTTTGACGCTTTATCGCCGTTATCATTGTCTTGCAGGGTAAGACCCAGCCAATGCCGATAACCTAGGCCACCTTGCTGACCTTTCAAGGATAATGGCGGATTGACCTTTTTCGGGTCGAAGCGATAAGGTGTTAAAGGATGCACCCAAGCGCCTTCGTAGTTGGTGCCGTAATTTTTGGTTCGGTAGGACTGATATAAAAGTTCTGCATGGTTGCCGCATAGATCGCAATTGGCGTCTTCTATTTTTGTCGTCAAACGGATACGACGAGGCATACCCCAGTAAGCATGTAATGGATGAACTTCGCTAGGCGAGGTTATTTGCCCTTTGTCAGAAACACGGGTTTTACCGAGCCAAGGCAAAATGCTTGAATCAATTTTTTCAGCAGGCTCAAGTTCTTCTTGATTCAAGACATTCAGCCAAAGCTTTTGCCATAAAGTAGTCGATGGGGCTTTTGGAAAAATAAAAGTTGTCAGCGGCCCACCGCCGCGAAGTCCGACACGATGACCAACGCCGCCGGAAGGAGCATTGGTTTGCAGCGTAAATAAAGCTGTTGCAGTACAACTAGGGCAAAGCTGATTCGCCCGGTCGCGTTTGACGAAGTGATCGAGATTATCTTTAAGTGTTTTTCCGCCCGGTGATTCGATCAATAATGCCGAAATTACTTTGGTTTCTCCATCGGGCAAATCGAAATCCTGCAAAAATGCAGGGCCGTCGATAGCATCTAACTCGAACGCAAACGCCACTTTCTCAAAATCTGCCTGCAATGCTTCAGGCTCCGGCATTTCCTGCCAATACTCCAACCATTGCTCTTCATCCTCCGGCGCAAAACAGGTTTGCAGCAAACCGATTAACAACTGGTACAAAGCACCCTGGAAATCCGGTCTTGGCGCATTGATTTCAACAACAGGATTATCCGCTTCGACTATTTGCCAGGGAGCGATAGTGTCCGGCAGTCCATTTTGACGAATGACAGGTATCCAGCGGTCGATGATTAAATTCATGTCTTCTCCTTGGCTTTCGCAAGCCGTCTATTACAATTCGGATTCGTCGATGTCGGCCATTTTCATAATCTGCTTCTGCAAACCGATTTTTAATGCACTGTCGCCATGTACCGGGACGGAAATGCGAAGATTGCTGCCTGACTTGGCGTAAATATGATGGCTACCGTTGATACGCTTTAATTCCCAGCACCTGATTTCCAACAGTCGACAAAGCCTTTTGCCGCTGACCGACTTCACACGGCTATCTCCATGACTCTGTCGTTTCCGGTTATAGTTGCTTCATCAATATCAACGGCCAAGCAACCTTCTACCGCTTCGTAAATATTGCCCAGCAATTCATCGAAGGTATCGCCTTGCGTTACGCATCCAGGTATTGACGGCACTTCGGCCCAATAACCGCCTTCTTCTGCTTCGTGTACAATTACTTTAAGTTTCATTGTTGGTTCCTCATGGTCTAAATGTTCTGCTATTTTGATACGTTATACCGGTAGCTTGGAAATATCATCAATAGTTCCCACTCTCCAGCGCTCATCTTTATACACAAATCTATGGGAAGACCGTCATTCCGGCAGGGATTGCCAGAATCCAGACTACATGGACGTACACAGCTCGCCATCCCTGGCACTGGATACCCGCTTCCCGGCGAGTATGACGTGTTACTCGGACACTTGTGTATATAGATGACAACGCCCAGTGTGCGAACGCTGCAATTTTATGTGCTTTCTGTTTTGGCAGCTATTTCGGAGACATAGACTATCCCATAAATCCATGCCGCGAAGAATAAATAACCTGTCCTTCCTTCAACGGCAAAATCTCAACCCAGCACAACGCTTTTTGCTCGGTTTTCAAGGTTTCGATCAAGGCTTTCAGATTATCCGGTATCTGTTGCTGCGCTTTTTTCCATTGGTGTTCCGGCAATTTAACGGTGCTCAACGCCCATTCATAACGTTCCGTTTTAGCGTAGGGTTTTAATTGACCGTTTTCTACAATCGCCAGTGCTACCGAGATGGTTTCTTCTTCAGTTAAACGCGTCGGGATTCTGGTTTCCTCATCCCAATCGCCACTCGAACGGGTATAGCCTTTATTGAGTTTGAGCACGTTCAAATCGGCCATACTTTTTTGCACCATAACTTTACTTTCAGCCTGCATAGAACCATCCAACAATACATCCGGTATGTCCGCTTCTGCATCAAATGAATACACGCCTTCAATTAAATCTCTCGCATCATCCGGCATGGTGAATTGCCCGCGCTCAAGCAAACGTTTCGCCGTTAACCAAAGCTGGCCGATATGCGGATAAACGGCCTGCGTCCCGGCATGATCCGGTTTTAGCCAATTTGCATCCGCATCTTCTGTCGGGTCTGGTGAAAACAGGTAAAGCGTTGGTGTGCCTCGCAGGTCTCGCGCTCCGTACTCTCTAAGCCGGTTGCCTTGCGCATCCCGGATATGGCGCATTAACCTTCCCGCCCGCTGAATGACCAAATCGATAGGTGCCAAATCGGTAATCATCACGTCGAAATCCAAATCCAGCGATTGCTCAACCACTTGCGTGGCTATTAACACCTGGCTTTTTCTCTGTTCAGCACTTGAGTCATCACCAAAGTATTGCAGCGTACGATTTTCAATTTCCTGGCGATCGATCATCGCAAAGCGACTATGGAACAAACTTAACCGATTCGAATCAAGACCTGCATCCAGCAAATCTTGATATGACTGTCTCGCGGCTTTTACCGTATTGCGTATCCAGCACACGCAGTGTCCGGCGGCAACAGCTAGCCGAATTTGCGCAATCACCTCGTCTTCACTGTCCAGGCGTTGAATATTGACGGTTCGCTTGACGGCCTCACGGGTATCAATCGATTGTTCAATAGTTACGGCCGGGGTGTGCGTGGCTAAAGGATAGTGAGCCGGATCATTCAGCCCCGGAACATCTTGTCCCAGGCCTTTATGAAAGGCGTTGACCAGCGTTTCGCGCATGGTTTGAGGCAAGGTTGCCGATAATAAAATCACGCTGCCACCTTGTCGGGCATGGGCTTCAAGCAAGGCATCCAGCAATTTTTGCATATAGCCGTCGTATGCATGGACTTCATCGACCAATAACACTTTGCGACCCAGACCCAGCAAACGTAGCGATTGATGCCGTGCAGGCAAAACCGCCAACAAAACTTGATCCAATGTGCCAACACCGACATCGGCCAGTAGCGCTTTTTTACGGCTGTCGGCCAGCCATGCATTGCAGTAAGCGGTAGCACTTAATTCCTGATCTTCTTCGTTCTTTCCATTTAGATAATCGCCGTCTGTTATTGACTGTTTGGCTAAAACAACAGACTCCTGAAAAGCCTGGGACAACTCCCGCGCGCCGTGAGCCAAAATCAGCGACGGCTCATTGCCCGATTGATAAAACTTGCGATAAACGTTGCCTAGTCTCTTATACATGGCATTGGCGGTCGCCATGGTCGGTAAGGCAATATACAAACCGTCGGCCAAACCTTGCGCCATCAGGCGATGAGCCAAAATCAGGGCGGCTTCGGTTTTCCCGGCTCCGGTAACATCTTCCAGTATAAAGAGTTGCGGTAGTTCGGTAAGCGGTTCGTTGATGGCATATTTTTGCAGCGGTGTAGGTTGCTGTATAAAAGGAAATAGATTTTCGATAGTTTGAAATGAGGCAACATCAGATGCTTTCGGTAAAGTATTAACAGCGTCTTCCGCTTTTTTTATAGCTATCTCACGCCAATACACATTCAAATCTTTTGGTTTATCGCAGTATTTAAAATGATCCTGATTCGAGCCCAGCCAATCGGCCAATACCGCGACCCCTGCCAATTGCCAGGATACAGGTTTCAGCCGTTTCTTAAGCGCCTTGTCCAATAACGGTTGGAAATCGAAATCGCCAAGAAAAAGTGCAATAGCATCCTGTACAAATGCCATTGCCGCTTGCTCATCTTCAACTTCAAAGAAATTCCGCGTTCGTAAATTTGTTTTGGGCGGCATACCATGATGGCCGGTGACTATTTCCAGCCAAGGCTCTAAATGAAATAGCCATTCGTTACCTGCGGGCTCATTGCTTGGCGGTTGCTCAAGCAGTTTGGTTTGCAGTGTTTCTTGCCAAAGACAAAAGCCCAAACTGTCGTGTCGTTCAGAATAAGACATTCTGGAATTGGCTTTTACCAAATCAGCTGATAAATCCTGCCTCAAGCCCTGAAAAGCACGGGCAAATTTGCCCAGATCATGCAGTGCCAGACAGAAAACAAATAATGTTCTTAGCCATTCGGGCTCTACTTCCAATTGCTTTGCTAATTGTTTACAAAGCGGCATGTCGGGCTTCAATAATTGCCAGCCCACCGCCGCCACATCCAGACAATGATACGGCAACAAGTGATAGCTATTGCCCTGCCCATCATCCGAACTCGCCTTGCCCCAATATTTATAATACAGTTTCGTCATGTTTCCGCCCTAACGCTTGCTTTGATTCCTATTATCCACACTCACAACCTCAATCGGTGATATTGAACTTTATTTTTTATAAATTTTTTGCATGGCCTCTATTTGCCCCCTAACTCCATCCAGCAAAAATTTCGGCGATTTAACCTCCACTTCCGCGCCGTGTTTGAGGATGTCCATGATCAATTCGCGGCTGTCGTTGAACGGGATGCTCAGCTGGTAGTTGCCGCTGTCCAGCCATTGTCCCTGCTGGTTCGGATGCCAATTTTCATCGGCGACCCATTTGGCTCTGGCTTTGCTAAATTCCAGTACGGCGGTATATTGTGCGTCGCCGCTGAAGATGCCGTAGGACGAGGTGAGGAATTGTTCCAGCTGTTTCGGGTCGGTCGGCTGGGCGGTTTGATCCAGTATTTTTGCTGAGCCGATGTTGTCTACGGCAAACACTCGCAGTTGATCCCGGTGATGACAGTGGGCGGCTATATACCAGTTGTCGCGATAATAAATCAGTTGTTGCGGCGAGATTGTCCTTTGGGTTTGTGCGGCATTTTCGCCTCTGGCGGTATAGTGGATGTCGATTTGTTTGCCGTTAAACAAGGCGGTGGCTATTTTCTTGAATTGGGCATCGTCTTTTAAACGCCGACCGATGGAGAGGATTTTTATTTTCTGTGAAATATTGGCCGGGGTTTGCTGCTGTAATTTGAACAGCTGGTTGATTCTTTGTTGCAGTTGGCTTATCTGCTGGCTGAGTATGCCGGGACTGATGTTTTGCAGGATTTGATGACAGATCAGCAGGCCGTTGAGTTCTTCGGCGCTGAACCAGAGGCCGGGCAGTTGGTAGGGCTTTTCTGCATGTTGTTGGTCGTAGTAGTAGCCGTTGAGTTTCCGGTCGTATTCCAGCGGCGCATCAAGGTAAATACGCATGTCTTCTATGTAACGCGCCGCGGTTGCCTTGGCGCATTCCAGTTCTTTCATGATGTCTGTTAACGGTATCGGTGTGCGCCGGTTGGTTAAGAGGTTATGTAATCGATATATCCTGTCGAATCGGTCCATTTTGTTTTTCCTGTTTTGTTTAAACATGGGCGACCTTGCGGTCTCAATACTGCTGATTTAAGTAATGCAAAATCCTCTGGGTATATCCCACTACGCGGCTCCTGCGTCACCTCGGTAATAGCTCCTGCATTGCTCTCGATCGCTGTTCCGGACGCGATTCTACCTCCCCCATCCATCTCTTGCGCCTACTATGGTGCGTGCTTATCCGGTTAACACACACGACAAAAACACATGTCTTTTTTCAGGCAAAAAGTGGGGCACCGGCCCGGTTTCCGGCATCAGCAGACCGACGCTGCGCCGGTTTTGCCGAGAATTTGGCACGGAAGTGGGGTTTCCAGCTTGGTGTGTGACAACCGGATAAGCACGCTATGGTGCTCCCCACCTCCCGCATAATCCACATGGACATGGGAAATGCAGATGTTGCATAACGCCATCAATCTAAAAAAATCAGTTGGATTTGATATTCCCGAGCTACCGTAGGGGCGACCGGCCGGTCGCCCCTACAATGTCCGCACCATTTAGGTGAATAACTTCGGCCGGCAATACCATGGCTCAATGCAAGTCATTCAGGTATTTCAATTCACAACACTTTGGTTAACTGATTTTTTAGGTCATCTTATCGATTTCTTACAACTTCCCCCTGAGCTTTTTAGCTTTTTTATAACTTTATCCATCAATTATGGGTTATTCAGGGATGACTAAAGCCCCGAACCCGCAAAGACCTTATTTCTTTCAAGCGGCATCATAAATAGGGATGCGCCGTTGGAACCAACGCTGAAAATTTAAAATCAACATCCGCATAACTGGGAACTCAGGTTGCTTAACTTGGTCGCAGAACGGTCCATACATTGTTTTACAGATGTCAGGCCGTGGTGGATAATGAACACTCAATTAATGCTGATGGGAGTTGAAAACGATGCCCGGACTATTACGCAGCTTGCTCGGTTTTATCGTATTGGTTGCAACAATTGGTCTTGCAACCTGTCAATCGATGGTGAAAGCAGATCCATCAAGTTCAGTCTATTCTGCTGAAGCCTTTTTAGCCAGCCGTTCGCAGGCAGAAAAATGAATCAATTCAGGAAATCCAAACAGTTTGTCGCGGATGTCTTGCAACGCTATTCCCCGCGGGGCTTACTGCTTTATTTCCTGCCGATGGCGCTGATTCCGGCGACGTTTATCGCATTGGGGAAAGGTCATTTGCTGGGTATTTTGGTCAACGCCGCCGGTTTTGCGTTTTACATGCTGGCCGCCTGGTGCTTGCGCAAGGGACTGCAAGCCGAACATATTTACGCCAAAAGCCGGATTGCCCGCCCACCCAAAAAACCGTTAAAAACGATCGCCGCCGTCATCACGGCGTTGACGACCGGAATGATCGCCTGGCTGGGTGCGGGACATTCGCTGCCGGTGGCGCTGATGTTTGCCGGCGTGGCCTTTCTGGGTATGTATTTGAGTTACGGCTTCGATCCGCGCGATGAAAAGAAAATAACCGCTGCACATGGCTATTCCGGGGATGAGATTCAGCAAGCCCTCGATGATTCGTCGCGCATTATTCGCAGTATCGAGCATGCCAATGACCGGATTCGAAATACCGAATTAAACCAGCGCATCGAACGCATTTGCGAAGTTGCTTACAGCATTTTGGCGGAAATTGCAGCCGATCCGCGCGATTTCCGACGTGCACGCAAGTTTCTTAATGTTTATCTGGACGGCGCACGGCAGGTGACGGAAGGTTACGCCAAAACCCACCAGCAAACCCAATCCGGGGAACTGGAACAGAATTTCCGCAATGTGCTCGAAACGATCGAATCGGTATTTCGGGAACAGCATCAAAAATTACTGGAAGAAGACGTTTTTGATCTGGATGTAAAAATTGAAGTTTTAACTACGCAGCTCAAACGGGAAGGCATCCTTTGATGTCATCACACTACAGAGGATTTAAACATGAGTGAACAGCAAGCATCCACGACGACTCAAACAACGGCCAGCACGACCGATAGTTTCGCGCCCAAGGAGGTCGTCCCCGGCGTCAAAGCCGAAATGGTCCCGCTTGCCGAGACGCCAGTGGAGAGGCAACAGCTCGTTCAGCAATTGCTGAACGAAATTGATGTCAGCAATACCCAATCGATCATTTTTTTCGGCAGCAAGGCACAGGAACAGTTGACCACAATTTCCGACCGCATGCTGGATGGCGTTAAAAATAAGGAAATCGGGCCGGCCGGCGACGATCTGAATGAAATGGTGGCGACGATACGCGGTTTCGAGGTCGATGACCTGGATCCGAACAAAAAACAGGGCTTTTTCGACCGTTTGATGGGCAAGGCCAAACCGGTTGTCAAATTTCTACAGCAATATGAAGAAGTGCGCAAACAGATCGATACCATCACCGACAAGCTGGAACGACACAAGACCCATTTGCTGACCGACATTACCTCGCTGGATCGTCTTTATCAGGCCAACCTGGACTACTTCCATACGCTTGAGGATTATATCGCCGCCGGCGAAGAGAAACTGCGCGAACTCGATGAAGTTATCATTCCTGATCAGGCCAGGCAGGCGCAAGTCAGCACCGAAGTTATCGCCGCGCAAAACCTGCGCGATCTGCGCGCCGCCCGCGATGATCTGGAACGGCGCGTGCATGACCTGCGCCTGACCCGGCAGGTATCGATGCAAAGCCTGCCCGGTATTCGCCTGGTGCAGGAAAACGATAAAGGGCTGGTCAGCAAGATCAATTCGACTATCGTCAACACTGTCCCGCTGTGGCGTCAGCAACTGGCGACGGCGGTGACCATTTACCGCTCCTCGCAGGCCGCGGAAACGGTCAAGGCCGCGACCGACCTGACCAATGAGCTGCTGGCTGCGAACGCCGAAAACTTGAAACAGGCCAATGCCGAAACCCGCAAACAGCTGGAACGCGGCGTGTTCGACATCGAAACGGTCAAAAAAGCCAACGAAGCGCTGATCGCGACGATAGAGGAAAGCCTGCAGATCGCCGACCAGGGTAAGAAGATGCGCAGCGAAGCGGTTGCGCAACTTGAGCAATGCGAAACCGAGCTGCGCAAAACCCTGGCTTCGGCGCATGCAAAGTCGACCAGCTAACGCTGTTTTTTTGATAGCTTCGATAAGCGGTGCAAAGGAGCTTCCAACTTTGCCACATTCGACATCTAATTTTCCAGTTAAGTAAACTTATCGCAATTTAAAAACAATGAGATAGTCACGGTTCCTGGTAAATGCAGACGCTCTTTACTGGTAAATACAGAGTCCGAAGTTGGTAAAGCAACAAAGTTCCCTCTCCCCTCGGGAGAGGGCTAGGGTGAGGGTATTTCAAATGTCGCTTTACCAGCTTCGGCTACTATATTGGAAGCTTTTTTACAATTCTGGGATATTCAAGTTTGAACATTACCATGAGGTATTCTCACCTGTCGCCGGACTACTTGATTCAAGCGGTTCAGCTTAACCCGTTGGCGGGAATTGTAAACGGTGGTAACAATATGGTAACTTTAGCGATAGGCATAAAAAAACCAGTTGACTGTAAAGCCTAACTGGTTGATTTATATTACTTTGATGGTGGGTCGTGCGCGATTCGAACGCGCGACCATCGCATTAAAAGAACTATGCTTTAAGCCTTAGATAGCGTTACTTATTGAATTAAAAAGAGATTTTTAAACATACAAGCTGCGTAAAGCTGTCTTTTGCTGGTAACAGTGGAAACATTAAGCGTGTGATTCGGTATCTTTTATTACGATGTCTTTGATGTAATCGTTTAGGGATTTGCCTATTTCACTTGCTCGTTTTACCGCTTTTCCGTGAAGCTCTTCTCCTATTCTTACGTTAAAAGAACCTTTGAATGGTTTCTTGGGTTCTATGCCGGCTTCTTTGCATGTTGCTAGATAACTATCGACGGCCAGCTTGAATTCTTTCTCTAACTGTTCAACAGTGTTAGCTTCGTAGGTGATTAAGTCGCTGATGTGTTCAAGTTTTCCGTGCAGGCAATTATCTTCAATGCTTACCTTGCAGCTGCCCAAATAGCCGTTATATTCGAAGTATTTCATTTTATGAACCCCTTATCTTTCAATTCTTTGATGATGTCTTTCTTTACATAGTGCTTAATAGTGTTCCCTGGGTGTGGCCGGTGTAACTCGATTACGCTTTTCTTTTCTATGTTTACAAATTTTATCCGGGAACCATCGCCTTCAAACCTTTTGTAACCTAGCTTCTTCATCAAGGTAATAACTTCGCTCCACTTTGGGAACGGTGTGTTGATGAATTGCTCTAATAATTTTTCTAACTGGCTCATGCTTTGAATTAGCGACTAAGGTTTAGTTGCGAATATATCATTTATTTATAGCTAGATCAAAAGCGGCTCTTGCTTTGTATCGTTATAATTTTACAAACATTGTTTTTCTGCATTTCGGGAAGTTTACACATCCCCAAAATTCGCTACCTTCATTCATTCCTTTAGTTGCTACTCTTTTTACCATCTTTACATTACAGTGAACGCAAGTCGGGGTGGTGTAATCGCCTTCAGTCGCTATCCGGTCAATCTTCTTTTTGTCGTCGTCTTTAAGTCCGTTAATTAGATTAATTAATTCATCTGCATCTATAAGTATTAATTTTTTTTCTTCTGCAAATTTTATTGCATCTGGACTGAATACTGATGTTGTTAAAAAGATACCTAGCTTTATTCTTTCCCCGGCCATTATTCCGTAAATTTGGCGAATTAAGTCAACGCCTATAGGTCTTTTCCATGATTTGCATTGTGCTACTGCAAGCGTATTTCCATTCTTGTCTTTTACTTTTATATCGATTCCACCGTCAGCTCCAATAGATGTTACATCGGCGTGGCAACTTTTTATTCTTAAGTACTCCATGCAAACTTCTTCGTATCGTTTCCATTCCAGTGATTTTAAAAAGGCCTTGTTCCATCTTATGCAGTTTTCGTTTGCTGGATCCACTGTGTCCCTACGACTGTATTTTATTTTCTCTGGGATTGCGTAAATTGGCCTGTCTTCTTCTATCTTTTTAAGCTCGCGGCCTATTTCGATTTGATCAACTATTTTTTTATACATTTTCTTTTTTGGTGTTTTGTTAGTAGGTTTCTTTTTACTGCCCATTACGATGGCGTCTATAACTGAAATCACGGCTACAAAAATAAATATCACGCTTAATAATCCACTCATTGATTCTCTTTGATTATTTTGTGTTGTTTTTAAATGCTTACGCTTTGTCAGTAACGGCTTACATGAGCGGCTTTGATGCTGCTTTCGGCCTTTTAGTCGGTTCTTGTTTTAACCGTCCCCCATTTTGATAATGCCCTCCCTGCGGTTATGTACCCGTTGACAGATTTTTTCTAGTTTCCTCTAATTCTGGGCTGATCTGTCCTGCTTCGGGTAATGTTTTACCCGTAGTTATCCAGTAAGCGTATTCAGGAAACAATTTAATAATTGCTTCTAAATGTTCTTCGTTAATTCTTATCTTTTTTAGTCTTACATTTGCCCATGTAGTGCTTTTTATTCCTGTTTTTGCTTCTAATGCAGGGTTTGAAAGCATTGATTCATCTAGGACAATCAGTGTTCTTGAGTTAATATTATTCATTATCGAGTAATTTTTACTTGACTATATATGCAGAATGAGTAATAATTACTCATACTCAAACCAGCCACAACCAGCCATTCAAGGCTAAGGTGCAATCATGAACGAAGAGCAAAACCAAGTCAATTTAGATACTGTTTTAGGGGCAATAGATGATTCCATAAAATAAAGTTTGCAACAGGCAACCTCACAGTTGTTTTTCATCCCGTTCATGACTCCGGGAAAATTCGCTAGCGCTATAGGACTGAGTGAAGGCGTAGTAGGTGGATGGATAGATCAAGGCTATATCCCAACGGCTAAAATAGGCCGTTATCGTATGATCAATATGGTTGTCTTGGTTGCTAACCTGAGAAATGGGGTAGTGCTATGAACGCTATCAAACTGACCCTAGACGAAGTAAATGAAACCTGTCGTCTAATCACTTCGGGTTCGCATCGTAAATTCAAACAAGTGTTGGCTAATTACCATGACTCGTCCAGTTATTTTTATAGGGATATGGAGCATTGTCGTAATGAACTTAATCTGATTTCTAATACAGGCAGTGAGCGTTTACAGGGCTTGATATTCTTGTTTTTGGGTAACGAACAATTGATTACGGGATTCAAAACGTGTCAGTGTGAAATATTAGAAGACCGTCATCTTTTTGGTTCTCTTTTGATTGCTGGTGGACATTATAAAGATGAAATTATTGTCGACCTTAAAGAGGTGGCTTAAATGTATCTATATATTGTTTTCGAGCAATTTCTTAATCAAGAATGTGATTTATCCGGTAGTGGTCAAGCTTCAAATCCAATGTCGTTCCAGGAAGCTTCAAAGCGGTACCGTAAAGTGCGTGAATTCCGTGATGGTTCAGAATCTAGGGGTTCCGTACCTGTAAGGGTTGGTGTCGCCCGTCTTCCATCGAATTATCCGGGGTTTAATGATTTCAAGGGTTCTTTTGAGGATCTTTGCTCTTTTCGTCCACAAGTATTCGTTATCTGTCTTTCTAAAACCATTGGAGTTGCATAAATGTTAAATCAACAAGAAGAAACCCTTCCCGCATTGGGTAGCTCAGACAGTTCTGATAAACAAGAACGTATTTACAGAACCGCGCTGGCTCCTCGTGATTATATCAACCTTGAAATTGAGGCAATGAACCGTGGCTTAAAGCCATTTGGTTTGACTAAATTAGTCATGACACTTTACCTGCGTAAGCAGCTGGTATTAGTCAAGGAATTGCCTGAAGAATTACGGGTGCAAATAGTTGCGCATTACCAAGCGAAACAAGCGGTGCGCCAATGATACGGTTCGTAGAAGTCGGGGCTTTCCAGCCTAGCCCAAAGTACGCATCGAGGAACGAGAGCGTCTTTGGGCTGGCGTTTGGCCCCACTGTGACGGATTACCGTATCTACACGCGCCGTAGGTTAAAAGCCAAGATCGGACAAAACCGAAGGGTATGAGTACAAAAAAGCGGATAAACCAGCTCATAGTGTATCCATGTTGTCAATAAATTATTTTCGTTTTACGAAAAAAATTTATTGTACAACCGAAGACAAAAATAAGCTTGTCATGCGTTTAAGCAGGCGATTTTCCTGCTTAAACCATGATAATCGCGTTTAAACATAAGTCAATACCGAGATGGACAGCGAAAGGGATTGTAGAGGAAATCGGCGATTAAAACTGAATTACTGGCAGTTAGGTCAAAACCTTTGGAGCTTGCGTAAAAGCGTTTTGGCCTTACTGCCAGTTATCAGGTTTAAACGTCGATTGGAACGGAAAGCCCGGCCCTTTAGGGTTCGCCAAAAAAGAACAAAATAAAAAACAGCGCAACAAGTATGTTAGATAAAACCAGCCATAACCAGCCTTATTTAGTTTTAAACAGAACAAAAAAACAAGGAATCAAAAATGATTAACATAAAACACGGCGTACCCGGTCAGGGCCTGACATACAGCCAGCGCAGACGATTAATAAATCTATTATGGGCATGCGTTTCAAACTCAGTGCTTCCCTTCATCATTGGCTTTGTCTTTGCACTGATCTCAATCACATATTCATTTACTGAGATAGCAAAAGCCTTTGATAAATCCGGATTTGGAACCTGTATTCAACCGAATTTACAAGAAAATAACGCGATAACCGGCGCTTTTATAACCCCGCCCGTTACCTATCTGTAAATAGATTAAGGTCTAACCATGTCCGAAACATGCCCAAATTGCGGTGCCGCTAGCTTTACAGACCTGCGCACAGATGACGACCAAATCACCTGTTACAACTGCGGGGAAGACTTTGAACCAATACCCTCCGAAGACGGCATGTTTGTGGAGGATGGGTTGCAAGAAGAAAACGCAAGGCGACAACAACTAAACCGTGATTATCAATCACTAGACGACGGCGAAGAGGATCCCGATTTAGAAGACAAAGACTTAGAAGACTAACCGCGTTCGACCTACGCGCTTTAAAAGGTCAGAACAAATAGTAATAGAAACCGAAACACCCACATTAACCCAACAAAGGTACAAAATCATGGCCGAACAAATAGCACAAAACAGCTTCCTAGGTGACATGCAAACAGTTATAAGAGGACAAGTTGAATCGTTAACTCGATATGAAATAGATGGCGACAACAAAGGCGGCTCCATCTGGGTATCCAAGCCCAACACCGGAAAAAACCCCAACAACCTGGGTAATGAACTGATTAAAATCAAAATGCCCTTTGAAATGTTCGACCAGAAAAAAGCCGAAGTAGAAGCCGGAAAACTGTATTTCCCGTGTCAAATGGAAATACTCTGTGAAATCAACATGGGGGGCCAAAACAAAGCCGTACTCACAGCCTTAAGCATGAAAGTAGACGGTCCGGAACCCGGCCAAATAGAAGACAAGGACATAGACAAAAGCACTGGGGAAATACTCCCCGATAAAGACAAAGCAAAGCCCGGCGTAACCCCTGCACCGCAAAATCACAATAGCCCTAACAAACCATAGGCAGGGTAAACCATGAAAATCCGTTCAATATCTTGCTTGATGAGACCCGTCCAGTTTAAAGAACGGGTTTTAAGTAACCAAGTACAAAAAGACCGTTTTATAAACGGTTACGTAATACAAGAAAACGTAATAAACAAAGGAACAGAAGGAACCATAGAAAGGAGCAAGAACTAAATGGCGCTGTGTGTAGCAGTTGATAGTCTTGGATATGTCAAGCAATCGACCACTGAGACTATAGACAACTGTACAACCTACGTACTGTACACCGCGCAAGATTACGCAAATCTTCCGACCCTAACCGACATCTTCACGATGCCGTTAGCGGAAGATTTGGGACAAATGTGGATGCTTGGCTTCTCAATGCCAATCATTGCATACCTGACGGCTTGGGGTTATGGGGTCGTTATCAACTGGTTCAAGGAAAAACATCCTTGAACTTTAACTTAAGAAAAATAGGTGAATTATGAAAAACATGAAAAGAATGTGTGCAGTTTTAATCGCTGCATTAACCTTGGCAATGGTTGCAATTACTCCTGCAAACGCTGCATTGGACTTTACAACCTTGACTGCTGCGGTTGACGCAACCACCATCGTAGCGGCTCTTACAGCCATTGCTGCCATTAAAATGCTGCCTGGTGTAGCCAAGTGGGGCTTTAACAAAGTTATCGGCTGGTTCCGCTAAGTAAAAAACAAGAAAGGGTGTCGAAAGGCACCCTTTTTTATAAACCAAAAAAGAGACCAAAAACATGATTTTTTTAACCTTGTTTTTCCTAAGTGGCCTAGTTTGCGCCTATGCCGTTATATCGGGCTTTGACAATGCGTAAAATAATCCTGTTTTTGATTTTGACGTTTTCGGGATCGTTATCGGGATTGGTTTTTGCTGATACTTATCCCGCAACGATTACTCCTGTGTATACGTCTTCATCACTTTCCAGCACTGAGTCTTGGTCGTCACCGCAGGCCGGGTGTGATTGGTGGGTGGGGCAGGCATGGGGGGGGCAAGTACGGACATGCAGTGTTTCCGGCATTAATTTTGCGTTGACTATAAATGGTGGTGGTGCTGGCGGCGGCGCATTTTCCTATGCTGAGCTCAATTCTTGCCCCGCCGGCGGCACTATTTCCGGATCTAATTGTATAAATGCTACACCTTGTACCGCTCCGGAAGTCCGCAATGCAACAACCGGTCAGTGCGAAATAGCTCTTTCTTGCAACTATACCCCTACTTTAACCACTGTGGGTTCATCTCAGACTATTTCTTGGCAAACTGAAAACACTGCAACTAATTCATGTACGGATAATTCGGTTTCTTGCCAAGCCCCCTTGGTTGCTAATGTCGAGCATAAACGCTGTGATCTTTTATGTACTGATGGTTCAACGGTTGATCCATCGATTGGCTCGCAGTGTCCACCCCCTGTTTGTGTCGGTGGTCAAACTTTAAATACAGCTACAAATACTTGTGATGAGCCTGTTTGTTCATCTCTACAGGTTTTGAACCCTGCAACTCATACCTGCCTTGATAATGCAGTTTGCGTGGGTGGTCAAACTCAGGATACCTCGACGCTTCCGTATTCTTGTAAGGAACCTGTATGTACTGGGCTTCAGTTATTAAACACGGCTACTCATACTTGTGAAGATCCTGCTCCCGCCGTGTGTACTGGTGGGCAAACATTAAACACCGTTACAAACAGTTGTACAGACCCGGTTTGTCCGTCTGGGTATTATTTGAACGCTAGTAAGGTCTGTGAAAATACCGGTGAATGTCCATTGTTTACGACAAAGACAATGGTTGGCGGCGTATTAAAGTGCGTTACTACGCCGACATCAACTGAATCTACTACAACGTCAACCAATTCCCCTGGTACATCCACTTCAACGTCTAGCACAACGCCTTCAACAACACCGGGTGGCAGTTCTATAACGACGACCACAACCGACAGTTCAGTTATAACCACCATATCAAACACGACTTGTCTGGATTGTGCTAAAGAAAGCACTTTGCGTGAAGTTGTAAAAAACACTACTGGTAAAGCGGGTACATCAATCGCTGGAACCGGTGCCGCTGGTCAGTGGTATACAGCGACTGACAAAACGTATGAATCCGTTCTTCAGGATGGTTTAACCCAAATCCAGAACACGCCGATTATGTCCTTTGGTCGTGATATTTTTAGCGTTTCCATTCCTGGCGGAACCTGTCCAATGTGGAAAATACCTGCTGTCATGGGTATGAATTCTGTAGATGTTGCGGTGTTGTGCGGTGGTCTTGCTGAACTTATTTGGCCGATCGTTTCAGGCGTTTTGCAATTTTTAGCTGTGGTCATGGCTTTTAGAATTGCGTTATCAGCCGTTTAAGGGGGAATTCATGCAAGCAATAATTGATACGATCACTCGATACTGGGACGCGTTTATAAATTATTTTAATAACGTTTTTACCTCGCTAAAGCTTTTTTTATTTGATTTACCGATTTTGATTTTTGAGAAAGTGTGGACGGCTGTCAAATGGTTATTTAATTGGGCGTCCGACTCTTGTTCTTATTGTTTTACAGGTGCTAATTCGCTGCCCGGCAATATGAAATCAGCCTTTGATATGATTGCGGCTTCTCAAGTCGGCCCGGCTATCTTGTACTGTCTGCAAAGATCGGGGCTTGTTCATTGTTTCCAAATATTGACCTTCGGTGTGATTATTTGGTCAGTCTTCAAACTGATTGGTTTTATTAAAGGCATTCTCTAATGATCATTTTTCACGAAGGTTTACCGAGATCTGGTAAGAGCTATGAAGCGGCGTTAAAGCAAATTATTCCCTCGTTACAAAAAGGCCGGAAAGTTTTTGCTTACATAGATGGCTTAAATCATGAGAAGTTTGCAGAAGTTTCCGGAATTTCTTTGGAACGTGTTGTCGAACTTTTACACCAGTTGCAAAAGGAGCAAATAGCTGATGTTTACAATCATGTTGAAAATGATTCGTTGGTTTTGTTGGATGAGCTGCAAGATTTTTTTCCTGCTGGTAAGTCGGGTCTTTCTACGGACATGACCGAATTTGTAACCCAGCATGGACACCGGGGCATAGACATAATCTGTATGGGTCAGGATCATAGAGATTGCCATATGCTCTGGAAGCGTCGTATTGATACGCTGATCACGTTTGTAAAGCGTGATGCGGTAGGCCGTGCCAATGAGTACACATGGACAACGTTCAAACAGCAAAGCGGTAAATTCAAGCAACTGAGGAGCGGTAAAGGCACTTATGATTCGAAGTATTTCGGTTTATATAAATCGCATTTGGATGGCGTGACATCAATAGATGACCACAAAGACGACCGTATCAACATTTTCAAGTCGTCGGTTTTTACCTTTTACATACCGCTGTTTGCTGTCGTGCTGTGCGTTTCTGTTTATTACCTATACGGCTTTTTAACCGGTCGTAGTTCGCCGGTCAAGTTCGCTCCTGTTGTTGAGTCACATCAAGTCGTATCACCTGAAACAAAACAGCCTGCCAAGGAAATAACGCCGTCTCAACCCGTACCACCTGCTAAGCCTGTACCGCCTACGGATATTGATTATCTTGAAAAGTATTTGACCGATTACAGGCCGCGCCTTGTCGCCCTGGTTGAAAGCAAGCCAAAGAACAAAATGTTTGCTCAGATAGAATTTATTGATGGCTCGAACCGGGTCTTTGAGCGGCTTAACATCCCTCAAATTGTTGCGTTTGGCTATGTTGTCGAGCGTAAACCGTACGGTCTGTTGCTTAAGCGTGGCGATAAGCGTTTTCCGGTAACGGCGTTTCCTGTTGACATGAGTAAAGGTGTTACACGTCATCCTGAAGAAGTTGTTTCACGTTGACATGAAAGCCATTGTACACGCAAGACAGAGAAAAGCGGGGGGGGGGGTGCGAATTTGTCCTCTTATCGAGGAATCATTTTTGATAGATGATGATTCGTTTATCTCAAGGGCTTCGGGTGTGGATGCGCCTACAGTGATTGAAGATGAAAATCAATTCATATAGGCGCATTCGCACCCCCCCCCCGCTTTGAACGGTTAATAACTTGTCAAAGTCGCTGGAGAGTTTAAGGAGCGCGTCATACGGTGCATGAAGATTGACCGATTGAAAGAGTGACTGAGGTTAGTTATTGCGCGGCACGGGGGCGGGGGTGTATCTGACTGAGCATTCACGGCGGCCAAAAATTTTAATGTTTAGGGTGAAATTTTTTGCTTGTTTGAGGTTGGGACAAGCGAGTTGCAAAAAATTTCCGGGTTCCCTGGGCGTTAAAATTTTTGAATAGGCGACGTGGCGAAGGAACGGTACAGCCCCGCCCCCGTGCCGCGCTAATAACTCCGAAAGAACGAAAGATTGAGGGAATGATGAATGAACGGCATGACGCGCGGGATCTAGTTTTCCTTCCCATTGCTGAAGTAAAGAACCACAAAAAAGGCTGTTACGTCCCTGTCACACGTAACAGAACAAAACACAACGAACCTTATTAAGGCTGAATAACATGAAATTGAACCAACGCTTTTCCCTTGAATCCCTTGCTCTCGGTTCTGAAGAAGATCAGGGTGGATTATTGTTTGCCAGAAATGACGTAATTACTGATTTATCAGGTGTTAACGTAGTTGGTGCATCAGTGGATACAGTAAGACAGCTTTTTTACGGTGTTCCTAAAGCTTCTTTTATTGAAAAGTTGGAAGAACACGTTCAGAACAAAGATGAATTTATCCGGATAACTGCAAACGATTTGGTTAACGATGATCGTTGGCATTTTAGCCGGATGGGTAAAGCTGGCGGTTATCGGTACAAGCTGCAAAATAATGCTGTTGGGCTGGTTGTTCTGTTTGGTAGCTGGTACGGCAAGATAGATCAGGAAGGTTCGCATTTAAAAATTGAACTGTCTCCACACTTTATTTCACAGCGTACAGTTCCGGAAATTTGGGAATATCTGCATGGTGACTTCATCGGTATCTCCCGCCTTTTCTTAGATGAGCCTGAAGCAAAAGGCGTTGCTGTGCATCTTGCGTGTGACTATCAAGGTTTTAATTTGCCTGATGATTTTGTTAGGAATTTGGTGACAGCTTCCAGGACAATCAGGGCTTATGACGGTCTTGCGTCGATTGACCTGACTGATTTTACTGATGCGGTCGGTACATACGGCCGGGAAGGTCAAGCTAAAGATTATTTGATCGGCAAACCAATAGCTGTACAGATGGCGCTTTATGACAAGAGCTATGAAATGATCAAATCAGATAAGGTTGATTACTGCAAAGAAGAGTGGAATGTCTATTCTCTTGGCACTTATGACCAAACCCAGTCAGTTCGTAGGATAGAAGCTCGTTTGCATCATACAGTCGTTAGGGAAATAGGCTTAGGCTTGGGTTTAGAATTTGAGGGGTTTAACCAAGTAGCTGACCATTTAACCGACCTCTGGCGCTATGCTCTGCAACGTAATCGGTTAATGATTGACGGTGATGCTCGTGGTTATTTGAATCCCTTCTGGCAACTGCTTATGCAGGACGTGCGTTTTTATGTCCCAGCTCAAGGTGTGAAAATTTCGCGTAAAAAAAAAGAGGCTGTAGACCCAATAGCCAGAAACATAACATCCGTGATTGGTAATTTGGTTTCAATTATGGCTCGCCGTAATGATTGCACAGTCCGGCATGTGATGCGACAGATTCACAGATTGCATATATGGCCGGAAATTCAAACGTATTACAGGAGTAGGGGTAAGGATGATGACGATTTGCGGGAACAGATTAAAGAGGGTTTGGAAAAACGGCGGTTGATTGGTAAGGCGGCATGAATACCGATCTTTTTGTTATTGTGCCTTGCAGTGTTTGCCCTGGTACGGTTTTGCTTAAAACCGCTTTGATATGGAAAGATTCTATTTTCTGTTCGGCTGACTGCTTGAGAAACTATGTTGATAGTGTACGGGTAAATAATGAGCCAGTAAAAAAGGAAGCTCACGATAAATTCTTTAAACCTGCATTATGATTACTAAGAAAGGTAACAGATACGAGTTGGATTTCCGGCCTGACGGTGCTAAAGGTAAGCGTATTACTAGGCTATTTAAGTTAAGGTCTGATGCCGTCCAGTTTCAAAAACACTATGTATCACGTCTATCCGATACTCAGGCTGTTCAGGCCATTGTTGACGATAGACAATTAAGTGTATTGGTTCAATTATGGTTCGACCTACATGGAAGGAGCCTTAAAAGTGCTCTTGATACCCGGAACAGACTTCTTCAACTGTCTGAATTTATGGGTAATCCTGTTGCAAAACTGATTAAACCTGAACTTGTGGCCGAGTATCGAAAAATAAGATTAGATAAGGGCATTTCACCGGCAACACTTAACCGTGAATTGATTACCTTAAAGGCTTTGTTCCGTGAACTTAAACGTCTGTCGGTTATTGATTATGATTCGCCTATTTTGACTGTCCGTAAGCTTCGCGAGATAAAAACAGAACTTTCTTATCTTACGGGTTCTCAGGTCGAGCTATTGAGGGCGCAAGTTGATTTGACGACTAACGAAAGCTTACCTTTTGTTGTGATGATTTGCTTGGTTACGGGGGCAAGATGGTCTGAAGCCGAAGGCTTAACGATAACGAACTGTATTAATCAAGGCTTTCAATTTGTTGATACCAAGAATGGACATTCAAGGTTTGTTCCTGTCGCTGAATTCGTTTTTATCTATATTAAAAATCGGCTTGCTCAAGATAATTTTAAATCTTGTTATGGTGCTTTTAGATCGGCGTTCAAACGCGCTGGATTAAAAGTTCCAGCTGGACAATTGGCCCATATTCTTCGTCACACATTTGCTAGTCACTTTATCATGAATGGTGGCAACATCGTTGCTTTGCAAAAGATACTAGGCCATTCAAGCTTGAACATCACCATGAGGTATTCTCACTTGTCGCCGAACTACTTGATTCAAGCAATACAGCTTAATCCTTTGGCGGGAATAAATGAAAGTGGAAAGAATGTGGAAAGCTTACCGAAGGGCATAAAAAAACCAGTTGACTGTAAAGCCTAACTGGTTGATTTATATTACTTTGATGGTGGGTCGTGCGCGATTCGAACGCGCGACCATCGCATTAAAAGTGCGGTGCTCTACCGGCTGAGCTAACGACCCAACAAAGACCGCCTATTATACCGATTAATCTGGTTATGGCAACCATTTTTTTAGCTTATTTGATACCGCGTAGGATCTTGTATTCCCGCCCCCATAAAACCGGCTTTTCTCAAGCGACAGGCGTCACATATTTGACAAGCGCGACCTTGCTCATCGGCGGAATAACAGGAAACGGTACGCTGATAATCCACGCCTAACTCAATGCCCTGCTTAATGATTTCCGCCTTGCTCAGCGCGATTAGGGGGGTATGTATCGTGAAATTTTCACCTTCTACACCAGCCTTAGTGGCAAGGTTCGCTAATTGTTGAAACGCTTTGATAAATTCAGGCCTACAATCCGGATAACCGGAATAGTCCACGGCATTAACGCCGATAAAAATATCAGTTAGCTTTAAAACTTCCGCCCAACCTAGGGCAAAGGACAGGAAAATGGTGTTCCTCGCCGGCACATAGGTTACCGGTATGCCTTCCTGTGGCGTGTTTGGCACGGCAATATGTTCATCGGTCAACGCAGAACCGCCAATCGAACTTAAACCCAGCTTAATAATTTTATGATCTTCGACTTGATAATCTGCCGCTATCTGCGCAGCCGCTATGAGCTCGGCATTATGTCGCTGGCCGTAATCGAAGCTTAAGGCGTAACATTTGAATCCCTGCTTTTTGGCAAGAGCAAGTACGGTAATTGAATCTAATCCGCCGGATAGAAGTACTATGGCTTTTTTTTGCATGTCGGTTTACTTACCCTGGGCGTCATCCCAAAGTATTTTATGTAGTTGAAGTTGAAAACGAACAGGTAATCTGTCTTTAAGAATTTTTTCGGCAAGCTCGGTCGGATTTTGCTGCCCCATCACCGGCGAAAACAATATTTCGCAGCGATTGAGCAAGTCATATTCGGTTAAAACGGCTTTTGACCAATCATAGTCCTCGTCATTACCGATAACAAACTTAAGCTGGTCTTTTGCGGTTAGATAGTCGATATTTTGATAACGGTTTCTACTTAGTTCGCCGGAGCTGGGTGTTTTAAGATCCATGACTTTAACAACGCGCTGATCGACTTCAGACACATCAAGAGCACCACTGGTTTCAAGCGAAACAACATAGCCTTTATCGAGCAGCCTGGTCATTAGCTCAAGACAGCCCGGCTGCGCCAGAGGTTCGCCACCGGTTACGGTAATATACTTGGCTCCGTATTGTTCAGCCTGCGCAATGATTGCATCAATTTCTATTCTTTCACCGCCGGTAAAAGCATAGGCCGTATCGCAATAGACACACCTTAATGGACAGCCGGTGAGTCGAATAAATACGGTAGGTAGCCCTACCGTATTCGACTCGCCCTGTAACGAATAAAAGATTTCAGTTATACGTAACAAACTCACAACTACTGTTTAACGTCATCAAGCAGAAGTAATTTCTTTGCCGCCAAACGGGCCGCTGTCGAACCGGGAAAATCTACAGTAACGCGCGTTAAATATTCACGCGCCTTTACTGCGTTTTTCTGCTCAACCTCGATAGAGCCCAGTTTCAATAAAGCATCCGGCACTTTTGAGCTGCCCGGATAATTCTCAATTACGCTATTAAAAGCTTTACGTGCTGACTCAATATCCTGGTTAACCCTATAGGCCTCACCTAGCCAATATTGGGCATTATTCGCATACTCGCCCTTTGGATTTTTGCCCAGCAATGCATTGAATTCGGCAATTGCCTGGGCGGTATGGCCGTTTCTTAATGCTTCGTACGCTTGTTGATATTGCTGTTTTTCATCGCCTACAGGAGCGGAAGCTTCGCCTGATGTTTGCACTGCATCCTGTTTTTGTACGGGAGCCTGCTTAACCTCCGGAGCCGCAACTGGAGGCTCGGCCACCTTAGCTTCTGATCCGACTGAACTCTCTTGCGTTGGGGGACTTTCAGCAGCCGACGATTTAACGCCTTCAGCTTTTTTCTCAAGACTTTGCATCCGCTCATCAAAATCAGAATACATTGTACTTTGAGACTTTTTCATCTCGGCAATAAGATTTGTCTGCTCTTCTACCTTGCCTGTCAGTTGCTGCACTTCAGAATGTAACTGCTCAAGCCGTCTCATCATCTCATACAGGGCATTAGTCGACGAAGGCTTTGCAACACTGACCTCACCTGCCGGATACATTGAATTATCAATAACTGGCGGCAAAGATTCCGCATGGACAGAGCTGCAAACACACAGCAACATGATAAGACGAGCTTTCATTTATTTGCCTTGATAAGCTATCTCAACGCGACGATTAAGCTCCCAGGATGCTTCGTCGTGCCCTAATGACGCCGGCTTTTCTTCGCCGTAGCTGACGACTTGTAGCTGACCGTCAGTAACGCCTTGAACTTTCATCATGCTGACTATGGATTTTGCGCGTTGCTCACCCAATGCAATGTTGTACTCACGAGAGCCACGCTCATCGCCATGACCTTCCATGACGACACGCTGATCAGGATGTGCCACCAGATATTGCGCATGCGCGGCAATGACCGGAACAAAATCATCCTGAACCTGGCTGCTGTCCAGCATAAAATAGATAGTGCTTTTTGACAGCGGGTTGTTCGGGTCACTGAATTCAGGACCTATACCGGCATTGGGATACATTCCCGAAGCATTCATTTCCGACCCGGATAAGCCTGATCCATTATTTAAACCGCTGGTTGATGCATCGTTGATACCACTGGCAGCATTTTGAGTGCCGTCAGTAAGACTCGCGTCTTTTTCATCTTCACTACAACCCGATAGGATTACCGCGCTTATTGCCAATGCCAATACTGTTTTATTCAATTTCATTTTTAATTTCCAAAAAGTAATCTATTAATTCAAAAAATCGTGTTATGCCCAACCGGACTAGGGTGACCACGCCGGTTCGCGAATTTCACTGCTATCAAACACCAGCTTCTGTTGCATTTTACCATCCAATGATACGGCCGATAAGTAACCTGCATTGCCTTTTCGGGAAGCATACAAAATCATACTGCCATTCGGTGCAAAACTTGGGGATTCATCTGATCGACCATCAGTAATCACATTAACCGACTTGGTTGCCATATCCATAACGGCAATACGATAATCGCTGCCATTCCCATGTACCATGGCTATGCTTTTGCCGTCCGGTGAAAAACTGGCTCTGGCATTATAATTTCCCGAGAATGTCAGCCTTTTTTCGTCCCCACCTTGGCTTGACATAATATACAACTGTGGCTTTCCTCCCCGATCCGAGGTAAAAACAATACTGCTGCCGTCAGGAGACCAAGTTGGCTCGGTATCAATCGCAAAACTTTTAGTCAATTTAGTTAAAGAGCGCGTCATCAGATTTAAGATAAAAATATCGGGATTGCCATCTTTAGATAAAGTCAAAGCCAACTTCCCCCCATCGGGCGACCATGAAGGTGCACCATTAATACCTGGAAATTCGGCAACTCTCTCTCTCTCCCCGGTAGCCAAGGTCTGAATATAAATTGCGGCTGATTTTTTCTCAAATGACACGTAGGCTATTTTTCTACCATCGGGCGACCACGCTGGAGACATCAAGGGTTCCACAGATGAGGCTATTGTTTGCGCATTAAAGCCGTCGGCATCTGAAACTTGCAGTTTATGGTTACTTTGCTTGCCCTGCCTGCTGCTGGTAATGTAAGCAATCCGACCGCTGAAAACACCTTTCTTACCGGTTAACTTCTCAAAGATAAGATCGCTGATATGATGAGCCGTTCTGCGCAACTCGGCCGCTGATGATGTCATCCGGTAGCCCATTAGTTGTTCGCTCTTATAGACATCAAACAGCTGAAACTGAACATTGTACTGGCCGTGGTCTTCAATCACCTGACCGATAACCAGATAGTTCTGGCCTAAAGCCTGCCAATCCTTAAACTGAACAGCCTCCGCAGTATTGGGTTTAGCCGGCATACTTTGCTTATCCAGTATTTTAAAATATCCGCTACGGCCCAAATCCGCATCAACGACAAAACTAACATCAACCGGAACGCCGGACGCCCCTTGCATACCAAAAGGAACTACTGAAATAGGCAATGCGCTCTCAATACCTTCGGTAATTTCAATCGTCATTTCTGCATAACTACTTGGCACATAGAAACTAACCAGACCAATCAACAAAATTTTTCTAAAAAAACTCACTTGTTTACCTCAGTAATTTAACTGAAAAAAGACCATTAAATAATTGACGTTAATGCTCATCAACGACATCTTTGTGATAATAATACCTTGTTTCTGATTACCTGGAACGATCCGGATCAAACAAAAACTTAAATGACTTAAATTCTTTAGCCGACAGCTCCTTATCTTTAGGTACCGGAAGTGGCGATGCTTTGTGAACGGCATTTTCCGCTGAGCGGTCAAAAATCACATCACCGCTGGAAGTAACCACCACGGCATCTATCACAGTACCATCGGACATCAATCTGACCTGAATTGTACACTTTAAACCCTCTGTGGCAGAAACCGGTCGAATCCAGCTTCGGGCAACTTTTTGCGTTATGGCTGCTACGGCTGTTTTTATCGCCAGCTTATCTTGCTCCGCATCCATTCTCGCCTGCTCTGCTTCCATCCTTGCTGCCTCGGCCCTTTCTGCTTCTGCTTTCGCTCTGGCGGCTTCAGCCCGCTCTGCTTCAACCTTCGCTTTAGCAGCCTCTGCTTTTTCTGCCGCCGCTTTTGCTTTGGCGGCTTCCGCTTGTTCTGCTGCTGCTTTCGTTTTGGCGGCTTCAGCACGCTCTGCTTCGGCTTTCGCTTTGGCGATTTCGGCTTTTTCTGCCGCCGCTTTCGCTCTGGCGGCTTCCGCTTGCTCTGCTGCTTTCGCTTTAGCAGCTTCAGCCTTGGCTTGTGCGGCGGCCTCGACTTTCGCTTTGGCGGCTTCGGCCTGTTTTGCTTCGGCCTTGGCTTGTGCGGCAGCTTCGGCTTTCGCTTTGGCGGCTTCGGCCTGTTTTGCTTCAGACTTGGCTTGCTCAGCGGCCTCGGCTTTCGCTTTGGCGGCTTCGGCCTGTTTTGCTTCAGACTTGGCTTGCTCAGCGGCCTCGGCTTTCGCTTTGGCGGCTT
>JAURZV010000074.1 GCA_030653175.1 Methylobacter sp. | reverse complement strand
TGACCGCAAAGGGTCGCTATGGATAGCTATCCATAGCGACCCTTTGCGGTCATTCGAATTAAAGAGCAAAAATAAGGACCCCGCCTTTTCCCCTCTGTTCGCTAACGTACAGACTGCCTTCAGTTTTATCTGTATCTTTTAAAAAGCGATGGGAACTTCATTCCACGCTTTAGCCATGGCTAAATAATTATCAGGAAACACTCATGAACAAAGATCAAATAAAAGGCAGAGCCGAAGAAGCCAAAGGTAAAATTAAGGAAGTTACCGGCAAGATACTGGACGACGATGAGTTGGAGTTGGAAGGCAATGTCCAAAAAAAAGTCGGCAAGGTTAGAGCGGACTTTGGTGATCTCAAGGAAGATCTTAAGAAAGACAAATAAGACGAGCATTGCTGAACTGTGCAGCTGAGTCCAAAAAGACTGGCCAGAAGTACGGCGGCAATTTGATGCTCTACCATAAATTTTTTTCAGGAAATACATATGAAACGCACCCACATGAAACTCATTGGTTTATCGGCAGTTATCGCCTTCACCGTCTGCTCGTTTGGCGCTTATGCCGAGGAAAGTAAAGAGGAGACCCACATGAACATGAACAAAGATCAAATAAAAGGTCGAGTCGATGAAGCCCAAGGTAAAGCCAAGGAAGAAACCGGCAAGATACTGGACGACAAAGGCATGGAGATAGAAGGAAATATCCAAAAGAATGTCGGCAAGGCTCAGGGTAACTTTGGTGATCTTAAGAAAGATATTAAGCAAGGCAACTAAGCCTGGCCCTATGCAGGAGGAAACCCCATACCAGAAGCGCCCAAACACGCGAAGGTCCTTGCTAATACAGCTGCCGTTGTACACCTGAATGCCGGCATAGCGAGCCTAAATGATGCAATTGATTACGGTAAGCTAAAGCATGTCGACTTTGTGAAGAAATCCAACGAAGCCGTCCTGAAATCCGTGCAATAAACGACCATCAACTTCTGTTCGATATGGATGACGTTCAATTATGTTAATAAAGAAACACTTACTATTTATGGAGAGCACTATGTTTACACGATTATTGCTGGTTATTTTCACTTTAACGGGTAGCCTACTAATGATGACCGGTCCTGTTCGAGCCGAACAAAATACCGCACTCCATTTGGCAGCTAACTCGGAATTGGAAAATACCGAGCGTAATGTTCGCGACCAGGACAACGCTACCTTAACCCCGGAAGACCAAAAGGAAACCAAAAAGGATATCAAAATCACGGCTAAGATACGTCAAGCCGTGGTTAGAGATAAATCCCTATCAGTCGATGCGCAGAATGCAAAAATCATCACCCGTAATGGCGTGGTGACTTTACGCGGACCCGTTGCAAATGAAGCTGAAAGCATGAAACTGCAAAAAATCGCCAAGAAAATGCGTGGCGTAGTGCGGGTAGACAATCAACTTGAAAATAAAGCCCCTTAAAGGCCTAGGAGAATCACATGACTAAAGCAGTTTTTTGTATCGCCCAAAATCTCGAACAGACCGAGATCATTGTTAATAACCTGAAGACAGCAGGTTTTTCAATTAATGATATATCTGTGCTGTTTCCCGACAAAACCACGACCAAGGATTTTGCTCATGAGAAGCACACCAAAGCGCCGGAAGGGGCCGCTATCGGTGGGACAGTGGGTTTAGGCGCCGGCGCTGTGGTCGGGTTGTTAGCCGGGATTGGCGCTCTGGCTATTCCAGGCGTCGGTCCGTTAATTGCCGCAGGGCCCATTATGGGGGCATTGAGTGGTGCGGCAGTAGGCGCGGCCACTGGAGGTTTGACTGGGTCCTTGATTGGACTGGGTATTCCTGAGTATGAAGCCAAACGCTATGAAGGAAAAATCCAGGGAGGAAGTGCCTTGATTTCTGTACATACGAATAGCAGCGAAGAGCTTGATCAGGCAAAAGAAATTTTCAAAAATGCTCACGCAGAGGATATTTCCTCGACTGGGGAAGCATCTGTCTAATTGCTCCTAGAGCCCGATTGCACGTAATCGCGTAATAATCGTATAGGAGTTTTGTTATGCATAATATTGAAGCAATCGATAAAGTGTTGATAGATGACTTATCAGCAAAGGGTTGTAAGCCCAAACACCATAAATTTTTAACACCTTATAAAATCAACTATTTATGAAAAAGTGGCGAGCTAACCCTAAAAGGGCTGCAAGGTTAAGTCTATGATTTAGTGAACTTCCAAAATTTCCGGGGTTTGGCTTAAAACCCCGGGTAATAAAACCGATTAACAAAACAATAATTAGGATACTACTATGAAAACTAGAGAAATTATAATAGCTATGGGTTTAGTTACTTTGACGTTATTGGCCGGCTGCAGCAAAGAAAAAGAATCCACTTCTTCTACTACCACCACCAAAAGCGTTACAACACCAGCTTCGACTGAAGAACCAACTAAAACCCAGGAATCGACCTCTACCACCACAACCGATACAAAAGGTAAATAATATACGATTTGCATTCTGTTAAGTGGCGACGCATTGATCCATGCGTCCTTTTTTTGCTGTGGCAGCACCCGCGCTTTCATGGTGTTGCCTAAAATACGCTTATATACTCGACACGGGTACGGATTGCGGCTTTTAACCCCCTCTTCCTGCGGGAGAGGGGGTTCTAAAAAGCGCAATTCATGACCGTTTGCAGTAAACGTTGCATGGCAAGTTCAACAGGGTTCGCAGGTTATAGCCCGTTTTTCGCTGCCTTGGGATTTGGCCTTGTTACGCAATGGTTTGAATATGCCGGTCTAGGAGGCTGTCGGATTATGACTCACTAAAAACAGTAAGTTATTGCAATAACTGGAAAAATAATTTCATGGCATTTTTCGTTATAAAAATAATATTCTTATGAATCAATGCATTATATTTTCATAACTTCTAAATCCGACAGCCTCCTAGCTAAATTGATTATCAGGAGACACACATGAACAAAGATCAAATAAAAGGCCGAGTCGAAGAAGTCAAAGGTAAAGTTAAGGAAGCCGTAGGCGTGTTACTGGATGACAAGGATATGGAGCTGGAAGGAAATATTCAGAAAAACGTCGGCAAGGTCAAGTCTGGCTTTGGTGATCTCAAGGAAGATATTAAAGACAGCATCTAAAACGAGTGTTGTTGAGCAGGCCTGTCATGCTGACCTGCTGCATCTCCGCAACGAGATGCACTCAAATAAAATTTCACTGGAGATGAATATGAAATTCGCCGGTTTAGGGTATCGCTTTGACCTTTGGCAATACTTCATATGTTTATCTGTTGTTCATATCGCCGTTAATTGACGGCCTCTTACGGAGAAGCACAAATGCTTGAAACTTTAGCGATCCTTCTAATTATTCTCTGGGCGGCGGGTTTGGTCTCCTCCTATACACTAGGCGGGTTCATTCACCTTCTCTTGGTTATCGCGATCATCGTGATCGTGTTGCGTGTCATTCAAGGCCGACGTGTCTAGCAGCGCTTGAACCTAAAAAATAAGTTAACCAAAGTGTTGTGAATTGAAATACCTGAATTACGTGCTTGAGCCATGGTATTGCCGGCCAAAGTTATTCACCTAAATGGTGCGGATATTGTAGGGGCGACCGGCCGGTCGCCCCTAGGTAGCTCGGGAATATCAAATCCAACTGATTTTTTAGGTCGAATGAGCTTATGCAACCAACGCAGTATCCAATATCAGCCGGAGTGTAATGCACTCCGGCTTCCGTTCGCTTGCCATGAATTCCGGCATTATCAAGCAAAAAGTCAAAAACCGCCGGCAAAGCCGGAGGCTTGAAAATGTGAACCGCTCAAAGCGGGCTAATATTTGTGCTACCTGAAGGTGGCGATGCCTTAAAATAAACCGAGCCGCTCTATTCGCTTATCCTCTTCTTCTTGATGCCTTATGTAATTTCGCACAGTTGCCTCGTCCCTTCCCACTGTTGAAACATAATAACCTCTTGCCCGGAAACTCTGGCCCGTGAAGTTCTTCCTTCTTCCCGTATAAGTTCGAGCTATAGATATGGCACTTTTACCTTTAATAAAGCCAACAACCTGTGACACTGAGTATTTGGGTGGAATCGAGATTAAAATATGTACATGATCTGACATCATCAAAATGCCTTTCTTCAATCCTGCATTCCTTTTGCGATGCCAAATCTTTTAGCATCGACCCCAGATATTGTCTCAATTCCTTATATAGGATCCGAATGTTCGGCGACAAAGTCCCCTCTCCCCTTGGGAGAGGGCATTTCAAATGTCGCTTTACCAACTTCAGCTACTATAAAGGTTTTTCTTCCTATATTTTGGAATCCAGACTATGTGGTACGTACATTCCCATGTTGTATGTTTTAAACTTTCTGATGTATTCATCGTTTGTTTCCTTATCTTCTGAACTTTAGGCGGTTCACGGATAGGGAGACTCTCGATGATTCCTGTAACTGTCAAACTTTGTGAACCCCCAGCAGAGCTGGGGTTTACTTATGATTAATTACACGGGATGGAATAGCTAATCATCTGGCCTCGCCGTTTTGAAACGGGCAGACGCCCCCAAGAGACCGGCCACGAAGAAAGCCGTGCCGACAAGGGTGAAACGCAGATTCGTCTCCTGGATGGTCATGTCGCCGGTCGCATAAAGCATGATAATGACGGCGACCAAGCCCCAGCCAATAAAACGCAACACAGCGGCTATAACGAGTTTACCTAGCGCTTCCGATTCGCTCACCGGCGTGTCCATTCGGTAAGCCACAAAACCGCACATCAGCGCCGGCAGAATGCCCCAGCGCATATGTTGTATGAAGCTTTCCAGAAAACTGAAGTTATCTTTGTAGTAAGTCAACTCGAGTATAAGCGCCGATGCCGTGGTGCTGACAATGAACCCCATGGTCATCATTGCCATATAGAACCCATAATATCGATCGGATTGATCCCGATGGTGCCTGAAGGCGAGCGTCCGTGAAATAAAGACCAGCGCTATCGGAAGGACATAGATCAGGATGGCATAAGCGATCCAGCGGAGCGTGGTGTAATCAAAGTGCGCTAGCGGTTCATCGGGAAATAGGAAAGCATTGTGTAGAGAGACCGAAATCTCTCTACCCAACATGACCCCGATGGCGGTGGCAGCCGTGAAAAGCAGAATATATTTATAGGTGTGTTTCAGGCGGGCCTCGTGGACGTTGCCACCGAGCCGCTTCACGGTTGCCCATATCTCATTCTCGCTTGCGCTCCCGAACACGACCAGAGAGGCGAGTAAGCGACAGAGTAGACCGGTGAGGTGATCCAGCTCCTTTATCAAGTTGACCGTCTTGGTATAGTGTGGTTCCGCTTCCTTCCAGACGGCAACTTTTTCCGACGTCGCATTGTAGGTGATACAGATTTCCCCCCATTTCAGAGACGGTTCGTTGAAAAAACGACGAAAGGACGATTGGTTGGCGTAGCTCTGTATCTGGTCAAAAAGAAGGCAGTTATGAGCCCATTTATACTCGACCGTGGTGCTGGATTTTTCGAAATCACCGGGGTCGATGCTCGGCACCAGCAGACGATTGGCGATTTGTGCTTTTAATCTATCGTCGACCGCCGACAATCTCGATGTAACTAAAGCATTATAGACCTCTACCGCTTTTGTCGGAATTGCGAAAGCGTCATGGATGCTGTCCCTTAAAATAAGTAAGGGATTAAACCTGCTTTCCCAAGCGATAAAAAAAAGAAACAGCCCGGCGGCAATCAAAGGTATGATCGTGTTTCCGTCCAAGCCATTCAGAAGATTCACCAATTCCCGAGACCGGAGGTTCTTCACGATGAGCGTTACAAGCGGTTCCAAGGGCAGCCACTGCCAAGTAAGTAACCAGTAAAGTGCTGCCATAAACGTGCAGTACAATGCGATCCCTATCCAGTAGGTGCTTCTGCGGATAAAGTATTGGGGTAGCGTCGGTTCAGCGCCTAACTGAATTCGGCGTTTTTGAAAGGATCGATAGGCGAGGAAGATTGCGGCCCCGGTGCCAAGAAACTGCACCGCAAAGTTAATCAAAAGTTCGACAGTCATCGTGCGGTTGCTCCTATGTACGTTTCACAAGGTTTCGAGTTCAGGAAAAATATCAAGTCCCGCCTGATTATAAATGCGCTTATTAAATAATTCCGGTCGTTTTTCACGCCAGTTCTGCAAGGCCTGGAACGGCGTGATGTGGCCGACAGCGCGTTGCGGGGTTGAGTGCTTGTATTATAGCAGGACATAGCGCGTCAAGGTCTCTTCCAGGCTTTGGGGTGACTCGAAGCGGGTAGTGGCCAGAACTTCCTGTATCCGTATGACCACTTTCTGAAGCTGACCAGTCGTTCACAGAGCAGTTGCAAATGACTCTTCCTGGCCCGACTGCTACTATTTAATCTATATTCATTCTTCGATATGTTTAGCTAAGGCTTCCTCCAGCTTTTCAATTTCCCTTCCTGATTAGCAAGATGCTTCAGCCGGCACTAAAAAGCCGTCGCTGTGGCATGGATTGTGGCTGTGTTGTGGGGTCGACTAAAGTCGCCCCCACAACAGCTCGTAGATGTGATGAACGCAGTGAAGCGCACCTATATCAAGCCCTATCCATCGAGAACGATGCGCTCCCTTCGTCAGCATATCTACGTGTTTGGCTGAAGCATCTTGCTAATCGGGAACCATAATGCACCGGTTCAATTTCGTTTGCTGTGCAAGGCCGTTTTTAAGCTGCCGCAAGGATTTCAGTTGTTTGCGGATGATGAATATCAGCCCTTAGATAGGGAAGCGGTTGCGGCGTAATCTTGGAAGTTTAATGTGCGACACGATTACGAACAAGCCGTTGAATTGTTGGATAGCTTAATAAATGTAGTTGGCGAAAACGAAAATCATCCTTTAGCCTCATTAATGGAATTAGTGGGTGTTTTAATTGAACAGTACGAGGATGCTCATATTCCTGAAGTTACTGATACATAAGAGAGCCTTATGTATTACGATGTTATTGAAGCGCGAGTTATTGGCGAATTAGCCTTTGAGGTTCGTTTTTCGGATGGTTTAAGCGGAAATGTTCGGTTTTTACCGTCTTATTTTTACGGTGTATTTGAAAAATTCAAACACCCGGATTTTTTTAACCAACTTAAAGTAAGCGATGATTTTGTACCATGGAGCGATGAAGTCGACCTCGCGCCAGATATAGGCGGTGCGCCGGAAACGCCTGTTCTCGCCCCCCCCGTTCGAACAGGCTTATTCCGGCCTACGACCTGCTACACTTTGTTATTCCTTCATCCTTCTTTCAAGTTCTTCCTGGGTCAAATGCCGCACATCTTCGCCTTTGACCATGTAAACCAAATGCTCGCAAACATTACAGGCATGGTCGCCGATTCTTTCCAGCGAGCGGGCAATCCATAGTACATCCAGCATCCGGGTGATGTTTCTCGGGTCTTCCATCATCTTCGTAATCAGCTGCCGGATAATACTGGCGTATTCACGATCGACATTTTCATCCAAACCGGTAATCGTAGTTACGTCCTCTACATTCATCCGGGCAAATACGTCCAGAGCGCCATGCAGCATTTCCTGGACCAATTCCGCCATGTGTTCCAATTCAAAATATTGGTCATGTTTGTTGCTGTCAGCCCCCGACAATTGTATTGCCATCTCGGCGATGCGTTCGGCCAGGTCACCGACGCGTTCAAGCTCATTGATAACCTTGATCACCGTGATTAACAATCTTAAATCGAATGCCGCAGGTTGCCTCAGCGCAAAAATCTGCATACATTCCTGGTCGATAGCCATTTCCAGCGCATCGACCTGATTATCCTGTTTGATGACCAGCTCGGCCATTTCCACGTCACCGGTGGAGAAAGCCGTTACAGCCAGCTCTATCTGCTGTTCAACCAGTCCGCCCATGGTTAAAACTTTGTTACGCACATCTTCCAGTTCTTTATTAAACTGGCCTGATATGTGATGTCCTATTTTGCTGTTGTCCATTGCTTGCTCCTGGTTAGCCGTACCGACCGGTAATGTAATCTTCGGTTTGTTTTTTTCGAGGATTGGTGAATAGCTCGCTGGTCGTACCCATCTCAATCAATTCGCCCATATACATAAATGCAGTGTAGTCCGAAACCCGAGCGGCCTGCTGCATGTTGTGCGTTACTATAACTATAGTATATTTTTCTTTAAGCTCATTGATGAGCTCTTCAATTTTTAATGTTGAAATAGGATCCAGTGCTGATGCGGGTTCATCCAGCAACAGTACTTCAGGCTCTATGGCAATCGCCCTGGCAATAACCAGTCTTTGCTGTTGACCGCCGGAAATGCCCAAGGCGTTGTCATTTAAGCGATCTTTCATTTCATCCCACAGCGCAGAGCCACGCAATGCGTTTTCAACCGTTTCTTCCAATATCCGTTTGTCATTAATGCCCTGAATTCGAAGGCCGTAAGCTACATTTTCAAAAATAGACTTGGGGAAAGGATTGGGTTTTTGAAATACCATGCCGACGCGTCTGCGTAACGCGGCCACATTAACGGCTTTGTCATAAATATTTTCATTATCCAATACAATTTTACCATCAATTTTTGCGCTATCTACCAGATCATTCATCCGGTTAATACAACGCAACAACGTTGATTTACCGCAACCACTGGGGCCGATATAAGCGGTTACCTTTTTCTTGAGCATTTCCATGTTGATGTTATGTAACGCCTGTTTTTCGCCGTAAAACAGGTTTAAATTTTCTACCTTGATACAGGTCTCATTCGGTTCGTCAGTTTTTTTCTGATCGCGTAAAACAGAACTCATATCAATGGTATGTGTACGTACTTCTTGTGCTGTCATTTCTTTATCCTTCCAGTTCCCGGTATTTTTCTCGCAAATTATTTCTGATGATGATTGCAGTTAGATTAAGTCCTACAATGACCAAAACCAATAATAATGCTGTCGCGTAAACCAAGGGTCTCGCCGCCTCAACATTAGGGCTTTGAAAACCGACATCATAGATATGAAACCCTAAGTGCATAAATTTTCTGTCTAAATGCAAAAACGGGTAATTACCGTCCAGCGGCAACGTGGGTGCCATTTTAACCACACCCACCAGCATTAACGGAGCCACTTCACCGGCCGCCCGTGCTACAGCAAGAATCAATCCGGTCATCATGGCAGGGCTTGCCATCGGCAATACCGTCAGCCAAAGGGTCTCCAGCTTGGTAGCGCCCAACGCCAGACTGCCTTCGCGCATAGAACTGGGAATACGCGCCAAGCCTTCTTCGGTTGAAACAATGACTACCGGCAAGGTAAGCAGCGCCAGCGTGATTGAAGCCCACAGCAATCCCGGGGTACCGTAGACCGGCGCAGGAGCCGCTTCCGGGAAAAACAGCTGATCGATGTTGCCGCCCAGGATATAGACAAAAAAGCCCAAGCCGAATACGCCGTAAACAATGGAGGGTACGCCCGCCAGATTGTTGACTGAAATCCTGATCAATCGGGTGATAAATCCCTGTTTTGCATATTCCCGCAAATATACCGCCGCAATGACTCCAAACGGGGTCACGATAATCGACATCATCAGCACCATCATGACCGTACCGAAAATAGCGGGGAAAATCCCCCCTTCAGTATTGGCCTCACGCGGTTCATCGGTTAAAAATTCAACCAGCTTAACGCCATAATGCACGATTTTATCGAACAGGCTCATGGTGTTCGGCTGGAAAACTCTGACTACTTTATTCAAAGGGATTTCAACCTCACTGCCGCTTTCGGTTTTTGCGACCAGGCTGTCCCGTTTTATTTGTTGATACAGCTCGCTTAATTGCGTTTGATACTTTTTATACTCAGCTTCCAGATCGGCTTTTTCAGCGGCTATCCGTTGTTCTGCTGCGGTATCCCAGAGATTTTCCAGTTGCAACTTCTTTTGTTCCAGCCTTAATTGTTCCAGGCTGTAGTTTATCGCTCCGACTTCCTTTTTTTCCAGATGGGCTATTTTCTTAAAAACGGTTAAAGCCTCATCTAGTCTAGCCTGAACTACAGGCCAAGCTTGTGCGCCTTCAGCGATAGCCTTGCCGTTTTCCTTGACCGCAACCAGTCGACCGTAAAAATTACCCCATTCCCGGCGCTCCACCACCATCAGTTCGTCAGGAAACTGCTGCTGCTTAACATTGCGTTCCAATATCCAGCGAAAATCGGTGCCGGTAATATCCCGGTTGCCGGTTTTAATCAGGTATTGCACCAAGGTATCTTCATCATCGGCCATGGTATAGCCGGTTGATTTGGCCATCGCGGCCGGTGTAATACTGGTATCGACATGTTCACCGATAATTGTCTGGATTTCCCCGTCTTTTTCCTGATAGCTGAACTGTACAACTTGGGACGGCCAGAAGTGGCCCGCTCCTCGTACTAAAATCAAGCCCAGTACACCAACCACCATAATAAGGCAGGCACTGACCGCCGCTGCATTGAGCCATACCCAGGGAGTACCGCTTTTAAACCATAATCTGATCATAATGAGCTATATTTTTCACGTAGGCGCTGACGAATGACTTCGGCCAGCGTATTAAAAACAAAGGTAAACATAAACAACACCAGAGCCGCTAAAAACAAGACCCGGTAATGCGTACTGTTAACTTCCGATTCCGGCATTTCCACAGCGATATTGGCAGCCAGGGTACGCAAGCCCTGAAAAACGCTTAAATCCATCACCGGCGTATTTCCGGTTGCCATTAACACAATCATGGTTTCCCCGACGGCTCGGCCGAAACCGATCATCACCGCAGAAAAAATCCCCGGACTTGCGGTTAACAGCACTACCCTGGTCATGGTTTGCCAAGGCGTCGCTCCCAGCGCCAGAGAACCTACGGTCAAATGTTTAGGCACGCTAAAAATGGCATCTTCGGCGATGGAAAAAATGGTCGGAATAACCGCAAAGCCCATCGCCACACCGACCACCAAGGCATTGCGCTGGTCGTAGCCTATGCCCATTTCAGCCTTTAACCAATCCTGTAAGGTGCCGTGAAACAAATAAGTTTCCAAAGGTACGCTCACTTTAAAGGCCAGCCAGCCGCTGAGTAAAATAACCGGGATCAATATTGCAGCGTCCCAGCCTTCAGAGATATTTTCGGTAATAGCCTTGGGTAGAAATTGCCAGGCGAAGGCAAACAGCATCACGCCGACAGGAACTATCATCAACAGGGCAAAGATTCCGGTCAGATGCTCTTCCATAAACGGGGCCAGCCAAAGACCGGCAAGAAATCCCAAAATAACCGTCGGCAATGCACCCATGATTTCAATGGAGGGCTTCACGTACTGTCGCATACCCGGAGCCATAAAATAAGCAGTGTAAATCGCCCCCATCAGCGCCAGAGGCATGGCAACCAGCATTGCATAAAACGCTGCCTTCAAGGTGCCGAAAACCAACGGCGTTAAACTGTATTTAGGCTCAAAATCATTATTTGCTGAAGAAGACTGCCAGATGTAATCGGGCTTTGGATAGCTCTCATACCAGACTTTCTGCCAAAGCGATTTGATAGAAACCTCGGGATGCTCATTATCGATATGCCAGAAATGCATTTTGCCGTCTGCCGACTGCACCAACAACGCATTCGCTCTCGGTGACAAAACCGCTGCCGTTGGCAAGGCATCGCTTACGCGTTCTTTAATCATTTCTCTTTCAGCGGTTGAATGATAAATTCCTACGATCCCGTCGGCATCAGTCGTCATAAAACCTTTACGCCGCTGCTCGGCATTGATCGCAACGACCGCTTTATCAGACACTTTAAATGACCGGATTTTTTGCATTGCAGGACGGTTCAACTTGTCTTTAACCATGCTCCACTGTGAAACCAGGCCGCTGGAGTCGCCTATCATCAGCGAAAGGTCGCCATTTAAAAAAGCCACACTGGTGATTTTTTGTCCGGCATCCACCACATTCTGTTGCTGCCTGATAGCCGGACTGCTCTTGTCGCTAATATCGAAAAAGCCCAGCTGTCCGTCATTGCTTATCAGATACAGATTGGACTCATCCTTATCGATTAAAATATCTGCAATTCCTGCTGCCGATTGTTCCAGAACTGAATCCGTACGCGTTAAGGCAGCCTCGTCGGCAAATAATGATTGTTCTTTTTGGAAATTGATTAAGCGGATTTTACCGGCGACTGCCAGGGATGGCGGCGGCAATGGTTCCAGACCATTTGCCGCACTTCCCCCATCCCTGGGGGTCGGAAGTGTCGCAATCGGTAGGGAACCGATGCGACCACCCTGCGGCGTGTCCGCCGTTTTTGCGACTATCGTCGTTGCATCCTCGCCCACTTTAACCGCGATTTTCTCCAAAGCTGCGCCGGAATCATCCAGCACCAAAGGTTGTTCGCCTAATGGATATTTAAGAGATGGCGTAATAACCCGCACATTATTTGGATAAGTTACTTTATATTGATGTTTTGCAATGACGGCCCGGCCATCGGATAAACCGTAAATGACTGCGCCCTCATTGATAGGACTGCCCTGAGCAAAGCTGGTGATATGTGCGCCCTCAGGTATTGCCACGGCCTGAGTCAATAGGGTTTTACCGGTAGCCGTCTCAAAAAATACCACTTGCCCGCTGTCGGTAAACCGAGCTCCCACCTCATTTTGCTCTTCCATCTCCAGCAGCAATGTGTTGCCCAGCGCCTGCTCCGGCACCGCGTATTCACTGACCGATTCTGCGGTAGCCGATATAAACAGGGGGTAAATCACATACAGCAAATAAAAGAAAATCAGTACGATGGCGACAATCACACCCAGACCACCAGCCACTACACCATAGCGCGCCAATGCATCTTTTATTAGTCGCCAGCGCTGATGATATTCACCGGAACTGATTTTTATGGAAGGAGGTTGTTTTATGGATGTGTTTATTTCTGACATGCTGAAGATACTAGAAATTAAATGTAACTATGATATAACAAAAAACAAAAAAAAACGGCCAAGATTCACAAAGCAAATCTTGGCCGTATTCTTGTCCGATGCGCCTTTACTTTCTGAGGGGGATCGCATCGGTTCCCTACCGATTGCGACACTTCCACCATCCATGGCAGTCGAAGATAACAACACATTAAACCCAACATCCCTGTTTGCGCATCCTTGCGCAACACTAACTCAATCCTTAATCTTTTATTTAAGTGTAGCCAGTACTTTATCAACAACTTTTGCAGGCAGAGGGATGTAGCCGTCTTTTATAACCACTTGCTGACCGGTTTTGGACAACACCATTTTGATAAACTCATTGTCTAACGGTGCCAGCGGCTGATTTGGCTTCTTGTTGACATAAACATATAAGTAGCGTGTCAAAGGATAAGTGCCGGCAATTGCATTTTCAGGGGTTGCCTCAACAAAAGTCTTGCTACCCTTCTTTGCCAAAGGCACCATCTTAACGCCAGATGTCGTATAACCCATGCCGGAGTAACCGATACCATTAACTGATGAGGTGACTGATTGAACTACTGAAGCTGAACCGGGTTGCTCGTTTACGTTGTTTTTGAAGTCGCCCTTGCATAAAGCGTGTTCTTTAAAATAACCGTAAGTACCGGAAACCGAGTTACGTCCGTATAACTGGATGCTTTTTGATCCCCAAGCGGTAACACCGGCGTCACCCCATGTTTCAATACTCTTTTCGCCGCCGCATTTATTTGTTGAAGAGAAAATCGCATCAACTTGTTCCATGGTTAAGCCCTTGACCGGGTTGTCCTTGTTAACAAGAACCGCCAACGCATCAACAGCTACCGGAATAGCGGTAGGCTTGTAGCCGTATTTATCTTCGAAGGCTTCAAGTTCGTCATCCTTCATTTCGCGACTCATAGGGCCCAGGTTTGATGTGCCTTCAGTCAGCGCAGGAGGCGCCGTAGAAGAACCCGCAGCCTGAATTTGAATATTTACGTTCGGATAAACGCGGTTGAATTCTTCAGCCCACAATGTCATCAGGTTGGCCAGCGTATCGGAACCGACACTGGACAAGTTGCCGGAAATGCCGCTGGCTTTTTGATATTCGGGAACACCTGCGTCAACAGTTTGTACAGCGCCTGCAACACCACTGACTAATGCAGTGATACCGAAACCCATCGCGGTAACTAACGATTTAGTTTTAAAAGATAGTTTCATCATGAACTCTCAAAATAATTTAAAGTGGGACTATTATGTAAATAGAATATGACAAGGATATTACAATACGGTTTTTTTTGCTATGCTTGGTCTTCAGCGCAAAGTAGCGGCTTACAAGAATCTATTGCTGCCGGTCAATTCATATCCAAGTGTCATTAAATATTAATACTAAGCTGTTACGCTTGAGGGCTTATTAATCAGCTTACCTCTGAACTCACACTCTTTAATGAATATGTCCTTACAATTTGAATTTCCCGTAAATTTAACGGCTGAAAATTTTATCGTCAAATTAAGCCATGAGGTGTGCACCCAGCCGGCTTCAAGGCAGTCTTCCTGCAAAACCTATTACGACAGCTTTGACTGGCGCTTGTACTCAAACGACATCACTTGCGAGTTTAACCAAGCAAAACGGGCTGCCGGCCAGTCGCCCCTATTATTAAGGTCAATCAAAACCGGCCTGGTTATTGCCGAATCAGAGCTTAAGAAAGTTCCTTTATTCAGCAAAGAATTCGAGCCAGGAATAATACGCGACACCCTGGCGCCGCTTTTGGAAATGCGAGCATTATTACCCGTTTGCACACTGGATTATGAAATTTATCATCTAAATATCATTAATAAAGATGAAAAAACTATACTCCGGCTGCTAATCGAAGAGTACAGTCAATTCAATAACCGTGTTTTGCTGCAACCGGTAAAAGGCTACGACAAGGCTGCTGAACATATTGTTGAAATATTGACCGCAACACTGGGCTTAACAGCCACGGATAAACCCGTTCTGCTAACTGCTCTGCAATTTCAGGGGCGCAAGCCTAAAGATTACTCATCAAAACTGAATATCAACCTGGATCCCGACATGCGCGCCGATATTGCCGGCAAATACATTTACAGTCACCTGCTAAAAGCCATCAAAGTCAACGAGCAGGGCACTATTGCCAATACCGACAGCGAATTTTTGCACGACTTTAGAGTTGCGGTCAGAAGAACCCGCGCGGGGCTCAGTCAGATTAAAGGCATACTGCCCGCTAACATCAGCGCATACCATGCGGATTTTTTCTCCTGGCTGGGACAGATCACCGGGCCAACACGGGATTTGGATGTTTATCTGCTGAATTTCGAGCGTTACAAAAGCAGCCTGCCCGCTTCAATCAGGGAAGATCTCAATCCCTTGTATGATTTTTTGCTCGCCAAGCAGCAAAAAGCCCAGAAGGAACTGGCAAAAAAACTGCAATCCACCAAGTATCTGTCCACCCTGGCTGAATGGGAACAGTTCCTTAAAGAACCCTCGTACAAAAAGCCGCTTGAGCAAAATGCCAAACTGACCATTAAAGAACTGGCAGACCGGAGAATATGGAAAATTTTTACACGCGTGTTGGAGGAGGGTGATGCAATTACCGACTTATCGCCGAGCGACGCATTACATGACTTAAGAAAATCCTGTAAAAAACTGCGCTATTTAATGGAATTCTTCCAAAGCCTTTATCCGGAGCATCAAATAAAGTGCCTGATTAAAAACCTGAAAGGACTTCAGGAAGTTTTGGGCGACTTTCAGGATTATGCCGTTCAAGAGCACAATCTAAAATTGTTCAGCGAAGAAATGATGGCGCTTAACACCCACGCCAACACCTTTTTAGCCATGGGCGTATTGGTTCAAGATCTTGATGCCCATAGATGCCGCGCCCGCAAAGACTTCGCGTCAAGATTTGAAGACTTTAAACAGGAAGAAACCCGGTCGGCCTTTAGGTTGCTTTTCGCTCCGTCAAAGCCGCACAGCCATCAGCATTGAGTGTGTGGAATACATCTATCCGATATTATTGTATTATTTATGAGTGGAGTTATTTCAGTATGGGTAGATCGGGAGCTGTGTATGGGCAGATATTACAGCAGCTATTGCCGAGGCGACGACGTAGCGGTGTGTCAAATATCGAAATCTAACACTAAAAAATAATCGTTTTTTTAAACTTACGCCTAATTAAACTATAAGGGTTAAATACTATGAGTAAATTCAAGTTGATAATAGGTTTTTTATTGACAATGTTGATTGCCGGTTGTGCTGGAGGCACTACACATGAAAGCACGGGGGAATATCTGGATGATTCTGTCCTGACTACCAAGGTTAAGACTTCCATATTGGGCGATTCCAGGCTTAAACTGTTACAAATCAACGTTGAAACTTTTAAGGGTGTCGTTCAGCTAAGCGGGTTTGTGGATTCCGCTCCCGCCGCCGCCAGAGCGGTGGAGCTGGCAAGAACGGTTAAAGGCGTCAAGTCGGTTAATAACAGCTTAATTGTGAAATAACCGCAATTGCATAATCCACACGGATGTGGTGAGTGCAGATATAGTAGCCGAAGCTGGCAAAGCGACATTTGAAATGCCCTAGCCCTCTCCCGAAGGGAGAGGGGACTTTGTTGCTTTACCAACTTCGGACCCTACTATTAAGGGGCACTCAAAGTAGGCGCTTTAGGGGTATATTTGTACATGCAATCGTCGGTAACTGCTCCTGCGCTACCCTTTTTTATCCATCCAGTCGTAATCCGACTTACATCAGGCTAACGCCAGCTCATACTCATCTAATGCAAACTGCGTTGCAGCGGTCGCGTTGACGTGTTCAGGTTCAGCCTGTTGACCTGCCTCGGCAACTGCTCCTGCGTCGCCTAAAGCGCCTACTGTTGCTGCTCTACCTCCTGCATCCATGCAGTCGTCATTTTGCGCATACAGCAAGTTCATAATTTCAGGGCTCAATGCAAAGTCAAAGCTGACGTTAAGCTCATCGAGTCCGGTATCGTGTGCCGGTAAAAACTGCTGTGCCTTCGCCGCCATCCAATTGATAATCATCAGAATACCTTTTTATTTCGTTAAATTCTGGTTGATTATGCAACATTACAATTAAATTTATATGACAGCTATAAGTCAATAAGATGACATTAAAGCTTCAGCTCCTCGGCAACCGCTCTGTGCGTCGCCTCGGCAATAGCTCCTGCATTGCTCTACCTTCTGGCATCCATGCAGTCGTAAAGCGCCTACTTTTGGTGCTCTACCTCCTGCATAATCCATCATGGATGGCGTGTAGTAGAGTAATGCAGGGCAATACCGAGGAGCAAATATCTGTCCATGCAGTTAAAGCTAACACCGTTATTTTATGGTTTTGCGCCTCATGCCCCCATTATGGGGATAATCGGACAATGCGGTAAAAAATGGTAGAATTGCCGCTTTTGCGTAATCCGATAACATGTCTAATACCACAAAGCTTCCCCTTGAATCACTGAAATTGAATGTCGATTTAACGGGCTTTGAGTTCCCAACCGCACCTGATTTACCCGACACCATTTTGGGCCAGTCCAGAGCCCAATCCGCACTGGAGTTCGGCGTTGCGATGCGCAACCCCGGCTACAATATTTTTGTGATGGGCGAGCCGGGATTGGGCCGGTTGTCGATGATTACCAACCATCTGGATGCCCAGGCAAAAACGCTGTCCGCGCCGCCATCCTATGCTTATGTCGATAATTTCGATAATCCGAGAGAACCGGTCGCCGTTGAGCTGCCTGCAGAGCATGGCCAAACGCTCAGCAAGGACATTGAAAAGCTGATCGATAACCTGCTGGCGACCTTTCCCGCCGCATTTGAAAGCCCTACTTATCAACAAAAAAAGAGCGCTATCGAACGCCATTTTAACCAGTACTATAACGATGCCATTGATCTGGTCGATAAAAAAGCCCAGTCCCTGGATATTGCGTTATTCAGGGAAGGCGAATCGGTTTCCTTTGCGCCTATTCGGGACAACAAGGCGCTGAATGAAGATCAATTTACCGAATTGCCGCTGCCTGAACGGGAAATCTTTCACAGGCATGTAGAGGAACTGGAAGAATACCTGAGCGATGTATTGCTGGAATTGCCTCAGTGGCGCAGGGCGATGGTCGAAAAAATCAGGCAACTGGATAGTGACACCATCAGCCTGGCGATAGAGCCGTTGTTTTCCGAACTGAATGACAGTTATCAAAATATCGATGACGTCATCAGCTTTTTAGCGGAAATCAAAAAAAATCTCAGCAACACCATTGCCGATTATTTGATGCCGAGCCGGACGCCGGAGCCGCAAGACAACACTGCAAAACGGCTGTTGCTGACCGAGCTGTACGCGCCCAATATTCTGGTCGATAACAAGCAGGAAAGCGGCGCGCCGGTTATTTACGAGCCGCACCCGATTTATCAAAATCTGTTTGGGCGCATTGAATACGTCAGCGACCAAGGCACATTGGTCACTAATTATCGCCGGATTTGCGCAGGTTCTTTGCACAAGGCCAATGGCGGTTATTTGATTATCGACGCCGAAAAGCTGCTGAATTACCCGTTCGTCTGGGAAGGCCTTAAACGCGCGCTGCAATCCGGCCGCATTGAAATCGAATCGCCTTATTCGGATTTAGGCATTAACACCATCACCCTCAAGCCCGAAGTCATCCCGTTAAACGTTAAAGTAATTCTGGTAGGTTCCAGGGATATTTATTATCTGCTGGAAGAGATGGATGATGAATTTAACGAGATGTTCAAGATTCTTGCTGATTTTGACGATTACATTCCACGCACCGATGAGTCCATGCAGCGCTTTATACTAATGATGATCAAGCAGGCCGCAGATTCCGGCGCCAAGCCGTTAACGCGGGCGGCTATTGAATGCCTGATTGAGCACAGCTGCCGAATTGCGGAAAATCAGCACCATTTTTCCGCCCGTATCAAAGATTCGCTGGAAATCATCGGCGAAGCCAACCTGTTTTGCAAGCGGGACAATCAGCCGATTTGCGACCGTTCGCACATAGAGCAGGCCCTGGCCGCAAGAGAGCATCGTAACGGCAGAATGCCCGAGAACATCCTCGAAGAAATGCTGGCCGGCACCATACTGATTGATACCGAAGGCGAAGCGATAGGTAAGGTCAACGGCTTAACCGTGCTGGAAGTCGGCGGCAGCAGTTTTGGTGCGCCGGTACGCATTACCTCCAGCGTTTATCCCGGTTCCAGAGGCATAGTCGATGTCGAGCGGGAGGTGGAACTGGGTCAAGCCATTCATTCCAAAGGCGTAATGATCTTAACCGGCTATCTGGGGCACACCTATGCCCAGCAATTTCCGCTGGCTATATCGGGCAGCATCGCGATTGAACAATCCTACGGCTATATCGACGGCGACAGCGCCTCGCTGGCCGAACTGTGCTGCCTTATTTCGGCGCTGACACGGACGCCGATCAAACACAGTTTTGCGGTGACCGGGTCGATCAATCAGTACGGCGAAGTGCAGGCGGTGGGTGGTGTTAACGAGAAAATAGAAGGCTTCTTCAGACTGTGTCAGGCGCGCGGCCTTAACGGACAGCACGCCGCGATTATTCCAGCCGCCAACAAGCGCAACCTGATGCTGAAACAGGAAGTGATCGATGCGGTGGCTGAAGGGAAATTTGCGATTTATGCGGTGTGCTGCGTCGATGAAACGCTGGAATTATTGACCGGGCAACCGGCTGGCGTGTTAAATAGCGACGGCTTTTATCCGGAAGGGAGTATTAATTGTAAAGCTATCTCTCGGTTGAAGGAGATTTCGGATATGGCTATGGATGAGGATGACAAGGAGGAGGGGACTTAATTGTTATAATTAATGGAACACGGATGACACAGATTGGGCGGATTTACGCGGGTTCCAAGCGCGACCGAGTTTCTGCATATCCGAACTTAAGCGGCTACAATTTACCAACGCAAAACGTTTCGGGCGGGGCAACATGCCCCGCCCGGCTGTGCTTTCACAGTCTCTGTCGCGAAACTACCCTACGAACCCCAAGCGGGACGGGGTTTGTAACCCCGTCCCTAACGTTTTTGCGATGTCTGAGCCCAGTGGTTACATTTAATCATGTGTAACGCTGTAAGGCCGATTCGCGC
>JAURZV010000065.1 GCA_030653175.1 Methylobacter sp. | reverse complement strand
AGAAGCCGATCATTATAACCTACTCAGTCCGCCTGTCAACATCCTTGCCAACTTCATTTCCTGTTACCGACTCTTCCAGGGACCCTGCCCCGAAAGAACTGCGCATTCTACAGCCTTCTCAGCCCGCGTCAAGAAGTTATTTTTCTTATAAATGGCCTTTATGTATTCAACCAATCCAAATATCTTGCAACGCCTTGCTTAACGGTCAGAAAGTCCTTCATGTAACCGGCCTCTCTTAGCCCGGAAATATCAGCTTGCGTATAGCTCTGATACGCGCCCTTTAAATGCTCAGGAAACGGGATATACTCAATATCCCCTTCTTTATGCCAATCAGTCACCGCCTGAGCGACCGCATTAAAAGTTTCCGCTCGTCCCGTTCCTACGTTATAAATACCGCGTTGCTCCGGATGATCCAAAAACCACAAATTTACATCCACAACATCATCAACATGAACAAAGTCCCGCTTTTGTTCACCATTAGCCATGCCATCGCACCCCTCAAACAGCTTTGCTTTTTTTTGCTCAATAACCTGCCGATTAAAATGAAATGCTGTGCTACTCATAGAACCCTTATGCTGCTCTCTTGGTCCGTAAACATTAAAATAGCGAAAACCGACAATCGGACTTTTTGTTTTAGTTAATAAAGGGCGGACATATTGATCAAATTGAAATTTTGAATAGGCATACATATTGATAGGATGCTCGCAACTACGATCAACCCGAAATCCATGCTCGCCATTCCCATAAACCGAAGCGGAAGATGCGTACATAAAAGCGACATTTTTTGCGATACACCAATGCAATAGGCGTTTGGAATAATCGTAATTATTCATCATCACATACTTTCCATCCCACTCCGTCGTCGCAGAACAGGCTCCCTGATGAAAAACGGCCCGCACCCCATCAAAAAAATGAGCCACCCCAATTTTCTCTATAAATTCCGCCTTGTCCATGTAATCAGCAATATCAAGATCGGCTATATTGTGCATTTTTCGCCCATTAACCAAATGATCAACCAATAATATATCTTTCTCACCTCGCTGGTTTAATGCTCGGATAAGATTACTGCCAATAAAACCAGCCCCGCCTGTAACAACAATCATTCCAGTCCCCTCGCTTTTTTAATCATCGCAGTTGTAGATTGTCCGTCAACAAACTGCAAAATCTTTACCTCGCCACCCGCCCGGATAACGCAATCACCACCGGCGACTTGCTCCGAGCTGTAATCGCCACCTTTGACGATAACATCCGGCAGCAGTCTGCAATACAATCTTTCAGGTGTTTCCTCTTCGAATGAAACCACCCAGTCCACGCAGGCCAATGCCGCCAAAACCGTCATCCGTTCCTGCAAGCCATTAATAGGCCGAGACTCCCCCTTAAGCCGCCTGACCGACGCATCAGAATTTACCGCCACAACCAACCGATCTCCCAAGGCCTTTGCCTGCTGTAAATAAGTCACATGTCCGGCGTGTAATAAATCGAAACAACCATTGGTCATGATGATGCGTTCATCATGGGCTTTAGCGCCGACCAATATTTGCGCCAATTCATCTTCCGAAACAATACCGTATTGGGAATCCCGATCGCCGTGCATGGCTCGCGTTAACTCCTGCATTGATACGGTTGATGTACCCAACTTTCCGACCACAATGCCTCCCGCCAGATTGGCCAGATACATCGCATCATACAACGCCATATCCAGCGCCACACCCAGAGCCATCACGGCAATAACGGTATCTCCGGCGCCCGTCACGTCAAAAACATCCTTGGCCTGAGCCGGTAATGAATGCACTTGATCATCTTGTATCAACGTCATACCCGCCTCGCCGCGAGTCAGCAAAAGTGTCGGGATTTGATACCGCTTTAACAGCTCTCGCCCTTTTTCAATCAAATTACTTTCATTTTCAGAGACACCGATTACCGCCTGCAATTCAGACAGATTTGGCGTTATCAGGTCTGCTTGCGCATACCGTTGATAATCCACGCCTTTCGGATCCACCAAGACCTTAATACCGGCCTGCTTGGCCTCAATGATATATGTTGAAACATCCGCCAATGTTCCTTTGCCATAATCCGAGAAAACAACCGTATTATTTTCAGGCAGATGTTCAACCAGCCTCGCCAACAACGCATCCGAATCAAACTTAAGAGACGTCTCTTCAAAATCAATACGAATGAGTTGCTGATGTTGCGCCATAACCCGTAGCTTGCATATACTGCGAATTTCCTGCTCGACTACAAAATCGCAGGCCACGCCTTCCGCTTCCAGCAGCCGCCTTAGTGTCTCGCCTTCGGCATCATCGCCAACAACGCCCAAGAGAGTGACCTTGCCGCCTAATTTGGCAATATTGAGCGCAACATTACCCGCGCCGCCGACGCGATCTTCAATTGTTTTAACTCTCACCACCGGCACAGGCGCTTCCGGCGAAATACGCGCGGCCTGCCCGGACCAGTATCGATCCAGCATCACATCGCCTATGACTATGATACGAGCCTTTGCAAACTCAGGCGCGGTCGCCAACATTAATGGGCCTCCTCAATCGCGCCACACCACCAGTGCCCTATCAGTATATGAGCCTCTTGAATTCTTGCAGTCACATTCGAAGGAACAATCACCGAATGTGTAACCAGCCGGCTCAACTCACCGCCTTCACACCCGGTTAATCCGATAACAGCCATGCCTTTCAATCTTGCAGCTTCCACCGCTTTTAATATGTTTTTGCTATGTCCCGAAGTGGAAATAGCAATCAAGCAATCTTTTTCACTGGCAATGGCCTCAACCTGACGGGAATAGACGGTTTCAAATCCAAAATCATTGGAGTGCGCCGTTAAAATCGAACTGTCTGTGGTCAACGCAATTGCAGCCAGCGCCTTACGATTTTTTTGGTATTGCACCACCAGCTCCGCGGCGATATGCTGACAATCAGCGGCACTGCCGCCATTGCCGCATAATAATATCTTTCCGCCCTGCTTTAATGTTTCAATCAGCAACTCTCCGGCCGCCTCAATAGCATCGGAACAATCCGCTAACCGGGCTATCGTTGCCTGATGCGCCTCAAGTTCGGAAATAAATGTCTTCAAAATAATACCCCTTAAGCAATGTCTGAGTTTGATACTTCAGTAGGGGCGACCGGCCGGTCGCCCCTACGATGCTCCTTAAATTGCATGGAATGCAAACGCGCATAGGCTCCATTTTTTGCAATGAGCTCCCGATGAGAGCCTCTTTCTATAATGCGCCCATGATCCATAACCAAAATCATATCAGCACTTTCAATGGTCGATAGCCGATGGGCAATAACCAGCGTCGTCCTATTGCTCATTACTTTTTGGAGCGCCGCCTGTATAAACCGCTCCGATTCGGTATCGAGCGCCGATGTTGCCTCATCCAGTATCAATAGGGGGGCGTCTTTCAGCAATGCCCTGGCCAACGCCAACCTTTGCCGTTGCCCGCCGGACAGTTTGACGCCATTCTCGCCTATTTCGGTATCCAGCCCCTGTTCATACTTGGCAATAAATTCCATCGCATAGGCGTCCGTTGCAGCCTGAGTTATTTCACTTCGGGTTGCAGTCGCCAGCGATCCGTAGGCGATATTGTTGGCTATCGTATCATTGAATAAAGTCACTTGCTGGTTGACCAGCGCCAACTGTTTCCTCAAATTTGCCAGCTCATAAGTATTAATTTCCACGCCGTCCAGCAATATCTCGCCGGTGTCATGCGGATAAAAACGCGAAACCAAATTGGCGAGCGTACTTTTACCGCCGCCGGAAGCCCCTACCAGCGCAATAGTCTGTCCCGGCTCGGCCTTAAAATTGATATCGATAAGAGCCGGCTCATTTGCGCCCGCATATTGAAACGACAGGTTTTTGAATTCCAGGGCGCCTTTGCATCTTTCGGCCTGATACGTGCCTTCATCCAACTCGCCCGGCTCATCCAAAATCTCGAATAACGATTCGGCAGCCGCGATGCCTTTTTGAATATCGCCATTTGCATCACTCAACTGCCTGATAGGCCTCGGCAATAAAAATGCCGCCGTCAGGTAACCGACAAACTCGCCGACACTGGCTTGCTTCATGAAAAACAAAGCCATATACATTAGAAATGACAATGCGATGGCGATGATAAACTGCATGATCGGGTTATGTATCGCCATCGTCGTTGACAGCTTTAGCGATTGCCTCCGGTTATATAAACTGCTTTCCAAAAATCGCCGCCGCTCGTATTCTTCCCCGCCGTAACTGCGCACTACCCGATGTCCGCCCACCAATTCCGACGTTATATGCGTCATGTCGCCAATCGATTCTTGTATTTTTTTGCTGATCCCCCGGAGGCGCTTACTAACATAGCTCACCAGCACCACAATAATCGGCGCTATAGCGACAAAAACCAGCGACAACATCCAGTTTGAATAAAACAAATAGATTAGCAAGCCTATGGCAGTGAAGCCTTCGCGCACAATAGTGCGCACCGCATCGGTGGTGGCCTGGGTAACCTGCCCCACATTGTTGGTTATCCTTGAAATCATGTAACCGCTGTTATGCGCGTCGAAATAGGCTGTCGGCAATCGCGTATACTGATCAAAGATTTCACATCGCAAGGCATGCACTACATTGGTGGACACTTTGGCCAGAAAATAGTTGCCCAAATAAGCGCCAATCCCATGCACTACAATTAAGCCGCTAAACAACAGCGGCAGATAATTCATTCCCTCCCGCGTCTCGGTTTGCAACGTGTCGATGATATGCTTGATTAATGCCGCAAATAAGGTCTGGGTACCTGAATACATCAGGAAGCCAACAATACTGATTGCAAAAAGACCACGATGCGGCTTTACATAGGTCAATAGTCGCTTATATATTTGAGTGCTTGCTTTGGATGCTTTGTTCATATTTTTGAAGGCTTCATTAACGACGGGCGACCGACCGGTCGCCCCTACAATACTGGGAGACGCCTTTTGTTGCGACAATAAAATCCCGCTGCTTCAGGCGATCCAACAATCGTTGGTAATTACGGTCTTGTTTGCTTTTATCATTATGAGGATGCCATAAATGCAGCACAGGCACCGCAAATCGCCCTTCCTTGCGTTTGATACCGGCATGTATCAAACGAATAACCAGATCGGAATCCTCAAAGCCCCAGCCTTCAAAAAGCTCATCAAAACCATTGGTCCGTAAAAAGTCATTTTTCCAGAGCGCCAAATTACAGGTCATGGCTTTTTGCCACTTATTAGGTTGCAATCTTCTCAAAAACCCCAGGGGCAGCCGAATAAAAGCGGAAATTCTGTTGATTTTTTTTTGTAGCCAAAGAGAAATGAAATAACTCAGTGGTTTTTGATGCAATGGAATATGTTTTTCAATGACTGCCTGAGTAAACGACTCGCTCAACAGCACCCTGTTTCCCGGCACAAAACATCCGGACTCCGCCAGCTGCCGGTGCCGGGCGATAAAATCAGAGTAACAAACGCAGTCGCCATCGATAAACAGTAAATATTCACCCTGGCTACTCGCAACCGCCTTATTCCTGATGGTTCCCGCCCTGAATCCCTGATCATCATGATGCACATATTGAATGGGTACCGGACTTTTAGCGCAATAGGCCTGTGCCTGCGCCTGATTGACCGGTGTAGAGCCATCGTCAGCGATGATAATTTCAAACGCCTTGTCATGTTGAGCAAACAAACTGTCCAGACAGAGTTCTAATGCGGCAGGCCAGTTATAGGTGGTTACGATAACGGAGATTAAATTCATTCTTAACGGGACTGCCGGTTTTGCAATTCCAGCAATTTAAGGTATTTATAATAAGCGCCTTCCGCATTGGAAATCGACAGCATCAGCCCTTGCCGCCCATCCAGAATAGCGGCTTTAAGCCAATAAGTGCGGATAAACGTCCAAAGTCCTTTTAAGATAGCCTTGCCCAACGATGAACGAACACCTCGCTGGTAAAGCAAAGCTGCACCCAGCGTTGAATAGCTATTCACTTTATGCAAAACCTCATCCAGATTTACAAAAGCATCATGCAGCAACGGCATGGTTAACTGCCCGATTTGCCCCTGAACAATAATACGCTCATGAACGACTGAATCAGTAAACTGACCGCAATCACGACGAAATAGTCTAAGCACATGATCCGGCCACCAGCCGCCATGGCGCATCTGCCTGCCGCAATAGCTGGAAAGACGGGGAACCTCATAGCCGTTATAGTGTTCTTGCCGGAGCGCTTTTTCGATTTCCGACCTTAACTCCGGCGTTACAACTTCGTCGGCATCTACCGATAAAATCCAGTCGCCGCCGGCTTTATCGACGGCGCGTTGCTTCTGAATACCGAATCCGGGCCAGTCTGTTTCATAAACCTTATCGGTATATTGGCGACAGATCGCTACCGTATCGTCCTCGCTGCCTGAATCCAGAACGATAATCTCATCGGCCCATGAAATTGATTCAAGACAGCGGGCTATATGACCGGCTTCATTTTTTGTAATGATGACTACGCTAAGCATGGCGTATCGATAGAAGAATAGGTTGTTAACGCCATAATTGATAAATGTGTTTTCGCTTAAGCTTTTCCCAATTGAACAACAGGCGCTGTAACCAGACAGGCGGGGCTTTTTCGACAGCGCTCATAAACAAGCCTGCCTTGCTGCCTTGCTCCACCACGGGTTCTTCGAGCCACAACATGCTTATCCCCAGTTCCCGGTCGATTTTTTCAAACTGATTATCTATAGGCAATGAAACCTTGTTGCTGCTAATCCAGTCCAGCCGTTTTTGTGCCGTGTTGCAATCAATAATATAGGAATCGGTAAATCGACCGCGAGCGCCCACGTACAAATGCTGACCGGGCTTTCTAAGGCTTTTCGGCGTATAAAAATTACCGCCGCAACCGATAAAAATAACTTTCGGCCCGTCAAAGCGAGGGCTTTCTTCCAACGCATAATGCAGGCCTTCGTTAAATCTTGGGGAAAAAATGGCATCATCTTCCAGAACCAGCGCCTGTTGCTGTTTATTTTCAACAATGCTTTCCAGCGCCATGATGTGTTTTAGGGCGCATGACATTTGGTTGACCGATAGGTGATCACCAATAAAATACTTGCTAATAATCTCGGCTGTCAGCTCGTCGGCGTCGCCGTCAAGAATAAACTCAGCCGTCATGTCATGCCTTAAAAGCTGTGCCTCCATAAACGCACGACGCTCACGGAATGCTTTTACGTTTATTACGTAAACGCCATCCAGTTGTTTTGTTGCTAAATGCATTCCGGCTGTTACCTTGAAAGACTTGGGGACGATAACGGGAAACTTTACCAAAAACCGCAAGTAAAGCGAAATCAATTACGGACAAATCATCATTTATCGCTATTCAATCGGCAGGATTACTCTTTTCCGAGTGCCCGTCGAATAGCTTCTTTGACCCGCTCGGGGCTAAGTGTGTCAAGACACAGGCTTCGGCTTTGCCGATGTTTATCACAGCCTTCCAAATGACAGGGGACGCAGTCTCCTTTACCTTGAATCAAACTGATATTGTTAAGCTGCCGGCTACCGGTTTTATGAAAGGGATTTATGTTTTGGTTATACCCGCTAGGCCAAGGCGCCCATTTTACCGGATTGGTTGGCCCGTAAAGCGCAATCACCGGGATACCTGTTGCCGCCGCCAAGTGAGTGATACCGGTATCCGGGCCGATATATAATTTTGCCTGAGCAATAATGTATGCCAACTGCGCCAACGAAACCTGACCAGCCAGACTGATCGTATCCTCAGAAAGTTGGCGCTGAATATTGGCGACATAGTCGATTTCCTCTTGGGCCGGCCCTCCCGAAAGAACCGGTCTTAATCCCAGTTTTTTGAGATACAGCCCTACCTCTATCCAGCCTTCTACAGTCCATTGCTTGTATGTCCACTGTGGATGCGGGTGCAACACCGCATAACCGGTATTATCAGCCAAAAAAGGGAATTGCTTCGCTAGCTGCCGGGCATTATCGATTTGCGGAGGGACCAGTGAAAAACACTGTGGAACATTAATCAAATCCAATAATTTCAGATGTTGCAAGACCGTATGCGTGTTGTCATCGTCAAACTCTGTCCAGCGTTGAATAAAAAAACGCTTCCACCAGCCTGTGGAATTTTTCGGCGGCACTACGGCAACCCGAAATGGCGCAGCAAGTAATGCGTACAAAAAGGGCCGATCTCCAGCCTGCGTAGTAATGGCGAGATCGTACTGCCTGAATAATTGTCTGAATAATTGCCAATAATCAAGGAACTTGGGGCGGTTAGGCGTGGTAATAATATGATTAACGTCAGGATTGCCTTCGAGCATGGAAGCTGTATTACGAAACACTAACACATCAAGCCGGGCATCAGGATACGCCTGCCGCAACGAATGCAATAAGGGTGTTGTCAGCAGCACATCGCCGAGGTATCGCATTGCGATTACCAGAATTTTTGCTGGCTTTGGCTGTAAAGATGGGTAGCTTTTCATTGATTGAATTATGTTCCCGACTGCTAAGCAGATCATTGAAGTTAACGCGACTCAATGAGCTGCTTGCAATAAAATCAACACCCAAATAATAATTTAAAACGCGTCCTTACACTTCTGCACCGTTTAACCAAAGGTCATGCTTATTGCACATGCTCAGCGCGTAAATCGGTCCACTGTAGTCATGGAGTGTAAATGTCGATATGGCTGCCTTGTCCTTAGTAGGATTAAAAAGGTATTCATCTATAAACTTATAGTTTTGATCCAGCAAAACATGCTTAACAATATAGTGTTCGTAACCTTTCATTTCATGCGCCGTTACGATTTTTACAGCTACATTTCCTCCCGCTTTTTCTATTTCAATACTGGGCAAGTGGGTTACAACCTTATCAATCCAGCGACCGGGCGCATCTTTTGTATAATAGATATTTCCTGTAGCTGCCTGTTTGCCACTGTCAGCCAGTGCAATTGTTGGCAGGATTATACCGGCACCAACACCCGCTACACTTAATCGAATAAAATCACGACGTTCCATAACATTCCCCTTTTTTGATTACTGATTGCCCTGTTTATAACAGAAGCGCTTTACATAATTAGTGAACCTGATCTACGCAATTTTATATAAGCACCTTATTCATTCTCCGCACCTTGATATGCATTTTTCCGCAATTTGCCGGACTTTATCCAGTCGCGGGCATTCTTCGCGCTTCTTAATACCGGCGCAGCACCTCCCATGGCTACCGCATCGACCAGACAATACCAGGCGGCAACTCCGCTAGGCGGATTCCCCTGAGGCAGACCCAGAACCGGATCTATTGCCGCCCATGTCCAGGTTCCAACAGCGGTGCCAATTAACTCCAGCCATGTGGTAATAAAAAAGGCTGCCAGATAAACCATCGGTGAGCGACCTTTAAAAAGATAACCCAAAAAAACACAAAACAGTAGCGCGCCTACTGAATCACCCTGTTCGGCATAGCCGCTGATACCCCAAATTGACCATGCGCCGCACACCAATACCACCAATGTGGCGATTTCTCTGGCATAGCGCAGGAATAATCCGGAACGACCCAGCGCAACAGCGGTTAAATAAACCATACCGTGACCGGGCGGCACATAAGCCGGCACGTTCTCAAACCGGTAAGTGTATCCACCCATGAAAGGCGATGCAAAATGCTCACCGATAGTTGCAAAAATGACGGCGATGACAACCTGCATTCTTATTTCCCTATTTTCTCCGAGCAACCATCCAATCAAAAACACCCAGCCGCAAACGCCGAGGGCATTTTGCTTTTCCAAACTCGCATTTGCATCGCTGATTAAGCAGACCGCCACGCAAAAAAAAGTAAACGCCGCTATAAAATAATCCCGTTTTCTATGAGCATAAGCAACGTTAACTTGTGGGAAATGGCGTAACACAATTACCTCTTTTGAATTTGATATGGAACACGGATGACACAGATTTGACGGATTTAAACGGATTTTTTATCAGTGTGTATTCAGTCAAATCCGCGTCATCTGTGTTCTCGGCAATTGCTCCTGCATTGCTCTACCTCCTGCATCCATGCAGTCGTATTTTTATAACTGCTAAACATTTGATTTTTTACTTTAGCTCTGGTTGGTTCTAGCCCCTTAACTTCACACAAACATCCAGGCTATCACCGCATATCGCCCCAACTTACCCAGCAATATGATTAAACAAGCCCGGAAGAACGGCAGTTTCAGCCATCCACCCGCAAAACACAAGGCATCCCCAACCAGCGGCAACCAGGTAAAAAACAGCATCCATATACCTTTTTTTCTTACTACATCCAGCGCCTTCTGTTTTTTTTCCGATAAAAGCGTGGCAACCGGGAATTTTTTAGCCGCCAGCACACCCAAGCCCCATGTTGTCATAGCTCCCAGCGTGTTGCCTATCGTGGCAACGACGACTAAAAGCTCAACCTGATAATGTCCTGCCGCTACCATATAAGCCAAGACAGCTTCAGAGCCCCCCGGCGCTATCGTTGACGATATAAATGCGCTGATAAACAGCCCGCCTACTTCAAACCCTATGTCTTGCACTTTTTCTCTCAAAAAAAACCCCTGCACTCAAAGAGCGCAGGGGTTTTTGTGTTGCCCGAATTTAACTTCCAGGCAATATTTTATTTTTATTGGAAATAATCAGCTTAACCAATCTGGACAACAGTTTTACAACCAGCTCAATTCCGGTTCTCAACATATCAAAAATAGTGGCTACCACTTCCGATGCGCTCATTCCTTTAAATTTTTTCGCTAAAAACGGGGCAAACAGCAAGCCAATCACCAGACCGATCACGGTAACACCTGAAATAATAGAATCTTCTTTTGACGGCTGTATTACCGGCACAGGCTTATTGGCCACAACAGCCGCCGGTGCGGCTTCAGCTGCGGCCGAAACCTCGGCCATCACTGTTGTTAGACTTCCCTTGTAGTCATCGGGTATGACGTAAGCCGTCACGCCTGGAATACTGGGTAGATCACCATCGCCTTTACCGACTTTCAACTGGGCTTTCATGCCTTTTTCCATATGCTGGGCAATGTCGCAATGCACCAGATAGGTTTTATCGCCGGGAGGCAGGATCAATGTTCCGGAAATTTTTGCAGGACCGGATACTTCCAAATGGAACATGCCTTTAGGGTATAAATACTTGGGCAAGCCGTGCATCATCCATTGATGACGAACATTATCATCATTGATGAAATGAACCGTCAATTTAGTGCACGGTTTAAAATTAAATTCCTGAGTATCAAACGCAAACATTCTGCCCGGAAATTTCTCAGCATATTTATGACCGGCATGCACAGTAATTTCCTTGGTCTCAGCGATGCTATCGCAGCCACCCGGCAACGTGCTGGTATTTTGACCCATAACCATACCACCGGCCATGTCCATTAAATGGCCATCACCGTGATCCATGAGCATCCCATCATGATCTTCATACTCCACTGCCGATACTGGCGCAGAAAAAAGAAAAATCAGTGCCCCAGCCGATAATAACTTCACCATTACTCATTTCCTCTATTGTTCAATAAAATCAAAGCCTCCGCTCCTACATCTTACCTACGTCCATATAAGTAAGCCATTGCCTTTTTAAGGTAAACTCTACCCGTAACCAAGCAATGGCACCAACACACAACCTACCGAAAAGTCGTGTCTGCTTAGCTTTTAAGCTTCGCTATTGCTTCATCCACCTTGCTTTTGAAACCAGCGTGTGACAGATAAAGTACATATAAACCGGCGAATGCGAAAAATGCGTACAATAGCAGATTATTTTTGCTCACTGCTTTACCGCCGCCCGCACTAAAACTCATGTGTGCATCCAATCTCGCACCCTGTGTGCGCGCATCCATCTTATCTGTATCAGGAACCAGGGTAATATGGATCAGGTATTTGCCTGCTTCCGGTACGCCATTTGGGAGTTTTAATTCAACCGTGCCTTTTTTGTGCTTTGCAGCCGGCAAAAAGAATACGCGAGTACCCTCAGGTTCTTTTGTCACCTCAAACTCAACCGACATATCTCTGTATTTCATATCCTGATAATCGAACACGAGCAGAGTAAGTTCGTTAGCCCTGGGAATATTGGCGCAAAAATCTTCAGCGGGAAACGCATTAGGTTGATAAGCGGTATAATGTAGCCAATGACTAGGTTCCAATTCAAATTTACATTGGTCAGTATCGGTACCTGCGGCTCCACCGTGCGCCCATAACGATGCAGAAAATAACAATCCCAGAAATACCAGGAAACCCTTTTTTAAAATGTGTGTACTATTCATAATGCCTTCCAGTTTTGATAGAATTATTATTATAAGAAAAGTGTAAATGCTATTAATTTATTTTGAACTGATCAAAAACCAGTATCTTCCGCTGTGCTTTTGACTAATAGCAATAAGTCACTCTAGCACATCGATTTAGCCAAATACAAGGAATTGATGGGAGACCAATCTACAAGCGCCATTATATAAGCAAAAGGTAATGCGTTGTTGTACTATTGCTATCCTTCCCTGCTTTTCGTAGACTTAAGCCAACTTTATTTAAACGGAGCTTTACGCATGTCATCCTTGACCACCTCTACAGCCTGGACAGCTTTAAAAACACACCACAACGAAACCAAAAATATCCTCCTGCGCGACAGCTTTAATGCTGACCACAACCGCCACCTCAAATTTTCTCTTCATTTTAATGACATCCTTTTTGATTACTCCAAAAACAGAATAACCGATCAAACCTTGCCCTTACTCATTGATCTTGCTAAACATGCAGGGCTGGAGGCAAAAATTAAAGCCATGTTTTCCGGGGCGGAAATAAATAAGACCGAACACAGATCCGTGCTGCATACCGCCTTACGCAATAGAAGCAATCAACCTGTCTATGTTGACGGGCAGGATGTGATGCCGCAAATCAACAGCGTTCTCGCCAAAATGCGAGCTTTCAGCACCTGCGTTCGCTCAGGCGAATGGAGAGGTTATACCGGCAAGGCCATTACCGACATCGTTAACATCGGTATAGGCGGCTCCGATTTAGGGCCGAAGATGGTCTCAACAGCTCTTACTCCCTATGCTTCCGAGACATTAAAAGTTCATTTCGTCTCCAATATTGACCAAGCCGACCTTGTTCAAACCCTAAAACACCTATCCCCTGAAACGACACTATTTCTTATTGCGTCTAAAACATTTACTACGCAAGAGACCATGACCAATGCAAAATCGGCAAGAAGCTGGTTTCTTGATAGCGCGCAAGATCAACAAGCTATTGCCAAACATTTTGTTGCCATTTCTACAAACACCAAGAATGTCGCCGAATTCGGCATAGATACCAACAATATGTTTGAATTCAGGCATTGGGTCGGCGGGCGTTATTCATTATGGTCGGCCATAGGGCTATCTATCGCTTTATATGTGGGCATGGATAATTTTGAAGAGCTTTTACAAGGCGCTTATGAAGTTGACGAACATTTTCGTGCCACGCCTTTTGAGGAAAACATCCCTGTCATCATGGGCTTGCTTGGCATTTGGTATAACAATTTCTATAATGCGGAATCTCACGCCCTTTTGCCTTACGACCAGTCCATGCTTTATTTTGCTGATTATTTTCAGCAAGGAGACATGGAAAGCAATGGCAAAAGCATAGATCTTAATGGTGATAAAGTAGATTACAGCACTGGCCAGATTATTTGGGGGCAACCCGGCACCAACGGACAACATGCTTTTTTTCAGCTGATCCATCAAGGCACCAAACTCATACCCTGTGACTTTCTGGCCGCCGCAAACAGTCACTACAAGCTACCCGAACATCATGATATTTTGATTTCAAACTTTCTCGCCCAACCGGAAGCCTTGATGAAAGGCAAAACAGCCGAAGAAGTTAAACAGGAATTATCGGATGATGACAAAGCCGACACCGTACTGGTTGCATCCAAAGTATTCGACGGCAATAAACCGTCCAACTCGTTTTTATTTAGCAAACTGACACCCAAAACCTTAGGCTCATTGATTGCCTTTTATGAACATAAAATTTATGTTCAGGGCGTCATCTGGAATATCAACTCATTTGACCAGATGGGCGTGGAATTAGGCAAAACCTTAGCCAAGATCATCCTGCCGGAACTACAAAACGACAATATCATCGACAGCCACGATTGCTCGACCAATGCATTGATTAATGCCTACAAACAATCACGACTGCCATGGACGGCGGAAGTGTCGTAATCGGTACGACTCATGGGTGCAAGAGGTACGACCCCAAGGATGGGGGAGGTAGAGCAATGCAGGGAGCAGTTGCCGAGGAAACCGATGCAACCGGCAATCTTGATTCGCCTGCCCAAACTGCTTATTGGCTTTATTTTCATCATCACACTGACGACAATCGGCTATCAGGAATCCCGCCGGCTGGACAAAGCCGTTTCCCCGACCGGCGTCGTAGGCATTATGATGTTAACCAACGACACCGCCGCTGAACTCGGCATCAAAAATCGTGCCGATCCGGCTCAAAGCATCAATGGCGGCGCGCGATATTTTCAACAAAGAATCCAGACTATCTCCGAGCAAATTCCGGAACCGGGTCGCACCTGGTTTGCATTAGCCTCTTACAATGTCGGCCTGGGTCATCTTGAAAACGCCAGAGCGCTAACAAAAAAACAAGGCGGCAATCCCGATAAACGGATGGATGTCAAACAGAGGCCGCCGTCGCTCACTCAACAAAAGTGGCATCAGCAGGCCAAACACGGCTACGCCCGAGGCCGGGAGCCTGTTGAATTTGTGGAAAACATTCGTAGCTATTACGATTTACTGGTCTGGCTAACCGAAGAAAACCAGATCAAGAAAAATGCCATGGACGTCGATAGCGAAGATCCTGAGCATGAAGCGGTAACAATTGATCCGGCAGCGCTTTAATCTGGAAAAATCAATTTATCCACGAAAAACACAAAAAGCACGAAAATACTAAAGCTGTAGTCGCTACGCAAATGACGAATGAAATACAACATGCCGATTTGTTTCGTGTCTTTCGTGTTTTTCGTGGACAAATCACCGTTTTTTTAAACCACCTTCATCGTCTGGCTTTAAAAAAATCCCTCAACATTTCCGAGCATTCCGTTTCCAGCACGCCGCCGTCCCAGCTGATCCGGTGATTTAAAAAACTCGCATCGGTCAGGCTCAATGCATTGCACACTGCACCCCGTTTGGGATCGTACGCGCCGAACACCAGCCGCTTAATTCGTGCATGACTCATGGCCCCTATACACATCACGCAAGGCTCCAAAGTCACGTACAAAGTCGCATCATTCAAACGATAATTTTGAACGTGAACTCCGGCGCCTCGCAATGCAACCACCTCAGCATGAGCGGTCGGATCATGGCTGGTTATCGGAATATTCCAGCCTTCCGCGATACATCGATTGTCCCTGACAACGACAGCACCGACCGGGACTTCACCCTGCTGCTCGGCTCTTTGCGCCAGCCTGATGGCATGACGCATCCATGCTTCATCCGTTGTACTGCTTATTCCCATTCAATAGTCGCGGGAGGCTTACCGCTGATGTCGTAAGCAACACGGGAAATACCGGGGACTTCATTGATAATGCGCCGGGAAATCAAATCCAAAAACTCATACGGCAAATGCGCCCAGCGAGCCGTCATAAAATCGATGGTTTCGACCGCGCGTATGGCGATCACATAATCATAACGCCGACCGTCGCCCATCACGCCGACCGACTTGACCGGCAAAAATACCGCAAACGCCTGGCTGACCTTGTCGTAAAGATCATGGCGATACAGCTCTTCAATAAAAATAGCATCGGCCTGACGCAGTAAATCGGCGAATTCTTTTTTCACTTCGCCCAAAATTCTGACTCCCAAACCGGGACCGGGGAACGGATGACGGTAAACCATATCCGCAGGCAAACCTAACTCGACGCCCAGCTTTCTGACTTCGTCCTTGAACAGCTCGCGCAACGGCTCAACCAATTTTAAAAGCATATTTTCCGGCAAACCGCCGACATTGTGATGCGACTTGATCAAATGTGCTTTGCCGCTTTTGGAACCGGCCGATTCAATCACATCGGGATAAATCGTGCCTTGCGCCAGCCATTTTGCATCGGTTATTTTCGCAGCTTCCTCATCGAAGATTTCAATAAACAGGCCGCCGATGATTTTGCGTTTTTGTTCCGGATCGGTGATGCCGCTCAGGGCGTCCAGATAGCGCTGTTCGGCGTTTACCCGGATAACTTTAACGCCCATGTGCTCGGCAAAAGTCGCCATCACCTGATCGCCTTCGTGCAAGCGCAGCAAGCCGGTATCGACAAAAACACAGGTCAACTGGTCTTCAATGGCTTTGTGCAGCAGCGCGGCAACGACTGACGAATCGACTCCGCCGGACAGTCCCAAAACCACATGATCGGTGCCAACCGTTTTACGAACGACCTCGATACTGTCTTCGATAATATTGCTGGATGTCCACAACGCTTCACAGCCGCAAATCTCCAGCACAAACCGCGACAATATCCGTCCGCCTTGTTTGGTGTGTGTCACTTCGGGATGAAACTGCAAACCGTAAAAGCCCTTGTCTTCATTGGCGATACCGGCAATCGGTGCGCCGTCCGAGCTGGCAATCAGCGTAAAACCGACCGGCAAATCAACCACGCGGTCGCCGTGGCTCATCCAGACATCCAACAAACCAAAGCCTTCCGGCGATAAATGATCTTCGATATCGGCCAACAATTTCGAATGGCCGCGCGCCCTGATTTGCGCATAGCCAAACTCCCTGTGATCGGAACTTTCCACCTTGCCGCCCAGCTGCTCGGTCATGGTTTGCAGGCCGTAGCAGATGCCCAGCACAGGAACGCCCAGTTCGAAAACGATCTGCGGCGCTCTTGGCGTATCGCCGCTGGTTACCGTTTCGGGGCCGCCGGATAAAATAATGCCGTTGGGTGCGAATTTTTTGATTTGTTCAGCGCTGCATTCACAGGAATAAATTTCGCAATAAACGCCGATTTCACGAATGCGGCGCGCGATCAGTTGAGTGTATTGCGAGCCGAAATCCAGTATAAGGATTTTGTGGGTATGGATGTTTGGGGATTGTTGTTTCACGATAGAACTCTATTTAGATCAGGCGAAAGACGAAAGGCGAAAGGCAAAAGGCGATGTGTTGAAGTCCAGGTTTCTTCACCCTTCATCTTTCGCATTTCGCCTAAAAATCATTCCATCCGGTAATTAGGCGCTTCTTTGGTAATGGTTACATCATGCACATGGCTTTCCCGCATACCGGCACTGGACACCCGCACAAACTGCGCCTTTTCATGCATTATTGCAATGGTTTGGCTACCGGTGTACCCCATGCTTGCACGAATACCGCCCAGCAACTGATGAATAACGGCCAGCAAACTGCCTTTATACGGCACCCGGCCTTCGATGCCTTCCGGCACCAGCTTTTCAGCCGAATCGGTTTCTTCCTGAAAATAGCGGTCACTGGAGCCTTGCTGTTGCGCCATCGCGCCCAAAGATCCCATGCCGCGATAAGATTTATAAGACCGGCCCTGAAACAACTCGATCTCTCCCGGCGCTTCCTCGGTACCGGCAAACAGACCGCCCAACATCACCGCATACGCACCGGCAGCCAACGCCTTGGCGACATCGCCGGAATAGCGGATACCGCCATCGGCAATCAACGGCACACCGGTTCCTTTTAACGCATCGGCAACATTGCTGACCGCAGTAATTTGCGGAACACCGACACCGGCAATAATGCGCGTCGTGCAGATAGAACCGGGGCCTATGCCGACCTTAACGCCATCCGCGCCCGCCTCAACCAAGGCCAGCGCCGCCGCCGCCGTCGCAATATTACCGCCGATCACCTGCACATCAGGATAGTTCTGTTTTACCCAACGCACCCTGTCCAGCACGCCTTGAGAATGACCGTGCGCGGTATCGACGATAATGACATCCACACCGGCGGCAACCAGGGCGGCGACACGCTCTTCCGTGCCATGCCCGGTACCGATTGCCGCGCCGACCCGCAACCGTTCCTGTTCGTCTTTACAGGCCAACGGGTAATCTTTGGCTTTTTGTATATCTTTTACCGTAATCATGCCGCGCAAATGAAAGGCATCATTGACCACCAGCACTTTTTCGATGCGATGCTCATGTAGTAAGGCAATCACTTCTTTTCGATCGGCATTTTCACCCACCGTAACCAAACGTTCTTTGGGCGTCATTACTTTTGAAACCGGCTCATCAAAGCGCGTCTCAAAGCGCAAATCGCGACTGGTCACAATACCGACCAATTCATCGCCATTGACCACCGGCACACCGGAAATGTTTTTGGAGCGGGTTAAGTTGATAACGTCCCGTATACTCACATCCGGGGAAACGGTAATCGGGTCTTTAATCACTCCGCTCTCGTATTTTTTAACGCTGCGAACTTCACGCGCCTGCTGCTCGGCCGTCATATTCTTATGAATAATGCCGATACCGCCTTCCTGGGCAATCGCAATCGCCAGCCGTGCTTCGGTTACCGTATCCATCGCCGCCGCAACCAGCGGGATATTGAGCGTAATGCCCCGCGTCAGCTGGGTTTTCATTTCTACGTCGCGTGGCAGCACAGTCGAGTGCGCAGGCACTAATAAAACGTCATCAAACGTGAGCGCTTCCTGAATAATTTGCATAAACCACACCTTATAACTCAGTGAAAAATAACCGCGTATTATACATCGTGGGATGGGTAGAGCGCGAGCGAAACCCATGATCTCTTACCACCTATCAGTTTTTCATAATCTCGCAAAATACCGGCAAGGGCAGATCATTTTGGAAGCAGCGCATCAAGCGGCGCAAGCCACGCTTGAACAAAGAGACTAAGCTACGGTAGAGCTTTTTAAAGCTCCAATGTTCAGGGTCCGCGTTTTTTTCAAGTGGTGTAGGGCACAGTTTGCTGCATCAGCACGTCCGACGCAAACACACCAATGCAATGCATGGTCAAGGCCATAATTAAAACCAAGCGTTCCAGCGGTCGGGTAGATGCGCATCGTACACCTTTTTCAATGTCCGGTATTCGTTGAACGCGCAAAAAAAAAACGGCGGGCTGTTCACCCACCGTTCTTTGCAATACCAAAAAACCGACGTTTACTTATTGCGCAGCTTTCAGATGTGTTACCGCCTCGTCAGCTGCTTTCTTTGCTGCTTCGGGATGCTTCATCTTGCCGTGATCGATAGCGTCGTTCAGACTCGTGATAGCGGCATCCAGATGTTCATTAGCGGTTTTCGCATGAGCCTTCGCCAATTCTGCATGTTCGGCGACAGTCTTTCCATCGGCGGCTTTGACTGAGGCCTCCGCGTGCTTGAGCGCCTCCTCAATGTGACTTTCCCCGGCATAAACGCCAAACGTGGCGAACGTCAAAAAGATTCCTGCCCATAGACCGGTAAATTTCATGTTGGTGAGTTTCATATACATTTCCTGTTAAAAAATTTGAGGGTATCTCGTTGCTACTGGGTAGCAGTGCTCGTTTTATTTGCCTTCCTTGATACTCTTTTTAAGATCATGCTTAATATCACCAAAACCCGCTTGAGCCTTGCCGACATTCTTTTGGACATTGCCTTCTACTTCCATTTTTTTATCGTCCAGTACCTTGCCGGTGACTTCCTTGACTTTACCTTTGACTTCTTCGACTCTGCCTTTTACTTGATCTTTGTTGAAATTGGTCTCGTCTTGCTTTTCTTCGGCATAAACGCCAAACGAACAAAAGGTCAAAAAAAGTGCTGCCAATAAACCGGTGAGTTTCATGTTGGTAAGTTTCATATTCATTCTCTGTAAAAGTATTTATTAGTATCTTGTTGTGGCCGTGCAGCTGACCTGCCTGGGTTCGGCTGTACAGCACAGTAGTACTTGTTTTTAGTCGTCGTCTTTAATATCTTCCTTGAGGTCACCAAAGCCCGCCTGAACCTTGCCGACGTTTTTTTGGATTTTCCCTTCTACTTCCATAGTTTCGTCGTCCAGCACCTTGCCGGTGACTTCCTTGACTTTACCTTTGACTTCTTCGACTCTGCCTTTTACTTGATCTTTGTTCATGAGCTTCCCCTGATAATTAATTTAGTTGCTTCCGTGCTTATCCGGTTAACACACACGACAAAAACACATGTCTTTTTTCAGGCAAAAAGTGGGGCGCCGGCCCGGTTTCCGGCATCAGCAGACCGACGCTGCGCCGGTTTTGCCGAGAATTTGGCACGGAAGTGGGGTTTCCA
>JAURZV010000038.1 GCA_030653175.1 Methylobacter sp. | reverse complement strand
TGTAAGGCAATGGGATGGACTCCTCCCACCTATCGGCATCAATGTGCCAGACTGATATGATTAACGTATCAGACAAATTAGCGGAGGAGTCCGACATGAATATTAAACGAGTAGGCATAGATTTGGCAAAACAGCTATTCCAATTACACGGTGTTGATGGACAAGAAAAGGCCGTGTTACGCAAGCAATTACGCAGAGCGCAATTGCTGGACTATTTTAAAAAGTTGCCGCCCTGCTTGATTGGCATGGAAGCTTGCAGCAGTGCCCATTACTGGGGCAGAGAATTACAAAAGCTGGGGCATACCGTCAAACTGATGGCACCACAGTTTGTAAAGCCGTATGTTAAAAGTAACAAGAACGATGCTAACGATGCGGAAGCCATCTGCGAAGCGGTTGCACGTCCCAATATGCGCTTTGTTGCGATTAAAACCATCGCCCAGCAAGACATCCAAGCGGTTCATCGTATCCGCAGTGAACTGGTGCAACATCGTACCGCCAAAGTCAACCAGATCAGAGGCTTGCTCGCCGAATATGGCATCGTCGTTGGGCGGCGTGTAGACACGCTTCGTAACGCCTTGCCGCTATTACTTGAAGATGCCGATAATGGCTTGAGCATTGACTTTAGGGTGCTTCTTGAAGGCCTGCAACAAGACCTCAATATATTGAATGAGCGTGTTGACGATCTGGATAAGAAAATAAAAACACTGGCCAGTAGCAATACTGACGCCAAACGATTACAGCAAATCCCCGGCATTGGCCCGATTACCGCCACGGCCTTGGTTTGTGCTATCGGAGATGCCAAACAATTTAAACGCGGAAGAGACATGGCCGCTTGGCTGGGGCTAACACCGAGGCAACACAGTAGTGGTGGCAAAGACCGATTAATGGGTATCAGCAAACGTGGCGATGCTTACCTGCGCACCCTACTGATTCATGGCGCTCGATCCGTACTAAAAGTCGCCGGGCAAAAGGACGATCCGCGCAGTTGCTGGTTACAAAGTTTATGTAGCAGACGCAATAAGAACATTGCAGCTGTCGCCTTGGCCAACAAAAATGCGCGTATAGTTTGGGCGCTGTTAACCAAGGAAACCGATTACCTGCCGGAAGGCAAACCGGCTTGGGTTTGAAGGCTTGCCTTCGAACTCAAGCCGGTTGAGAGAAAGGAATCATCCACCCACGATTGTGAAGCAACAACTACTAATGGAAAACAGGTCGAACCGGCGTTTGCAAAACCTTACGAATCCGCTGTGCCTTGAGCACGATAAGGCGATTAGGAACAAACGCGCGAATAGCCCATTATGGCCAGAGCAATTACGCTCAAATCAAAGGCCGGATATACGTGTGCAGTCGTACCCTAATTCAGAAGTGATGAAATGCTTGCAAAACGGGAGGAGTCCATATACGGATTGCAGGGATGCAGGCAGAATTAATTAATCGCGGCTTATGTCAGGAACTGTCTATGCAGAAGCGCCGAAGTTAATTAGAGCGTTTTTTATTAGTCCATAGTAGGGTTAAAACCTCTCCCATTCAGATGGCAGACATTCCGACAGGAAAGCCGGACTTGTAAAGCACGTAGTGAATCCAGGGCCAAGGAAGATCCATGGACTCTGGATACCAGCGTCCTTGCCGGTATGACGGTGTTGGCTGAGATTTCCTGCTAATCAGGAAACAGTTTGATGTATTATTTAAGCTCCATAGGGTAAACGTCCGGAACAAAGGAGTTGAGTATGTTAATTAAAACCAAATCAAACATCTTGAGCAGCGAAATCACTGACCGGGCGGTTTTTGAATCCCGACGGGAGTTTATTAAAGCGGCAACCATATTTTCGGCGGGGATTATGTTGCCGAGTTCAGGACATGCAGAAACGGGAAAATATGCCGATGTGCCTATCGGGCCTTATTCCGCAAAGTTACCGGTCACCGGTCGTGAGGATGTTACCAGCTATACCAATTACTATGAGTTCTCCTCGAATAAAAAAGATTCGACTGTTTTAGCCCGAGCCTTAAAAACCACGCCGTGGAGTGTGGAAGTTGCAGGCGAGGTGGAAAAGCCGGGTGTTTACAATCTGGAAGATATTCTAAAAGACAATCCTGTGCAGGAACGTACTTACCGGTTCCGGTGCGTGGAAGCCTGGTCGATGGTGGTGCCGTGGATAGGGTTTCCATTGGGCGAAATGTTGAAGCGGTTTAAGCCTACCTCAAAAGCAAAGTTTGTCGAATTTACCACGCTTAATAACCCGGAAATCATGGTCGGTCAGCGTTCCGGTGTTTTAGACTGGCCTTATGTGGAAGGCTTGCGCATGGATGAAGCCATGCATCCGTTAACGATGATGGTTACCGGAATGTATGGCGATGAGCTGCCCAACCAGAATGGCGCGCCGTTGCGCTTGATTGTGCCGTGGAAATACGGATTCAAGAGTATCAAAGCGATTGTCAAAATACGCTTTATCGAAAATATGCCGGAAACCGCGTGGCATAAAAGCGCTCCGGGTGAGTATGGCTTTTATGCCAATGTTAATCCTGAAGTATCTCATCCCCGATGGAGTCAAAGTCGTGAGCGGGTGCTGGGCAGCAGTATTTTTACCCCTAAGCGTGATACGGAAAAGTTTAACGGCTATGGCGCGGAAGTCGCGGCGCTTTATTCTGATATGGATTTAAAGAAGTATTTCTGATGTTACCCGGTAAAAAAGGCTGGGCTACTATAAAAATTACTGTTTTTTTTCTGAGCTTGATGCCTTTTGGGTTGCTGGTAAAGGGGGTGATCAACGATGAACTTGGCGCTAATCCGATAGAAACCCTGCATTTCGGTTTTGGCGATTGGGCTTTACGGTTTTTGTGCATAGGTTTGGCGCTGACGCCGATTAAAACAATAACGGGGCAGAGCTGGCCGATACGCTTTAGGCGCATGATGGGCTTGTTCGCTTTTTTTTACGCCAGTTTGCATTTGCTGGTTTTTATTGTGCTTGATTTATCACTTTCCTGGGAGGCATTTAAAGACGAAGTGCCGAAAAGTCCTTATATCCTGATGGGCTTGCTGACGTTTTTGTTGCTGGTTCCTCTGGCCGCAACCTCAACAAAAAAAATGCAGAAAAGATTGGGACGAAATTGGTTGAAACTGCAGCGGTTGGTATATGTGGCGGGGTTAACGGCTCTGGTACATTTTTTTTGGTTGGTAAAATCGGATTATACCGAGCCGTTAATTTATGCAACGGTGATAAGCATTTTATTGGGAATACGCATCGCTGTTTATTGCAGGAGAACCGCTAAACTTTTTAGCCTTTAGCCTTTTACTTTATTTCAAAAGACGTTAACAATTCACTAGGCTGAAGTTCAGTGATTTCAACATGATCGACTCGGGCGGTTACAGGGCCTTTGTGGCACCATTTGATGAATTTTTCAATAGCCATGTTTCCTGCTTCGGCGATGATTTCAACCCGGCCATCCGGGAGATTTTTGACGCTGCCTTTTATGGCGAAGTGTTTGGCCTTGTTCTGGGTAAAAAGGCGAAAGTAAACGCCTTGAACTCGACCGGAAATAAGGATCTTGACTTTACGCATCACTCTTGAATTCTCCAGCAATAATGGATTTTTGGGTTACGGGCAAAATCTTCCGGAATAGTTGCCGCGCTAATGTCTTCTACAATTAAATCGGACAATGCCTGCTTGTCGATTTTAAACCGCCTGAAATTAGTGGAGAAGTATAGGACACCTCCCGGCGACAGCAAGGAAATTGCATTATTAATCAGTTGCACATGGTCATTTTGTATATCGAACACGGCGTCCATCCGTTTCGAATTGGAAAACGTCGGTGGATCGAGGAAAATTAAATCGTAGTGTCTGTTAGCCAGCTGGGCTTCAGTCGCCAGCCACTCCAGACAATCGGCCTGGATAAATTCATGTTCGCCTTGATTGATATTTAGCGCCATATTCTTTTTTGCCCAGTTGATATAGGTATTGGACATATCGACTGTTGTCGTTGACTTCGCGCCGCCCATTGCCGCATGGACCGTCGCGCTGCCGGTATAGGCAAACAGGTTTAAAAAGCTTTTATCTTTGGCTTGTTTTTGAATTAACATCCGAATCGGCCGGTGATCAAGGAATAACCCGGTGTCCAGATAATCTTCAAAATTCACCAGTAATTTACAGCCGCCTTCTTCGATGATGTGAAAACGTCCCTGATCGCCGTGTTTTTCATATTGATCGGTGCTTTTTTGCTTGCGGCGTATTTTCAGGAAAACCTGATCGCTATTGACGCCAAGAACGCGGGGAATTTCGGCTAATAGCCCCGCCAGTCTCTGGTCGGCTTTGTGTTGATCGATGCTTTTGGGCGGCTCGTATTCCTGTACATTGATCCAGGTTTGCTCGCCTACAGGGATGTAGGCGAGGGGCGTGGGCTGGGAGCGGTAAGCTTCGCCCTGATAAATATCGACGGCGACCGCGTATTCAGGCAAATCGGCATCGTAGACCCGATAGCAGGTGATGCGGTTTTGCTTGGCCCAATTGGACAGTTTTTTCAGGTTCTTTTTGAGCCGGTTGGCGAAGCTTACCGCTCCCAGCTCACGCCCCTCGCCTACATCCTTGTAGGCAAACATTTCCGCTCCCAATTCACCTACATCCTGATCGGCAAGCGTGTCGGCGCTGACCGTATCCGATTGCGGTATTGTGCGGGCTTCAGTTGCTAAAGAAATGCGCTGTTCCTGGACTTTACTGGTCTCAATCGCCTGAGCAATACGCTCTTCCTGAGTTTTGGCTTTGCCTACAGGGATGTAGGCAAGGGGCGTGAGCTGGGAGCGGTAAGCTTTGGGGATGAAGAAATTGCTTTCTTCAATATCCAGCCGCAATAGTTTGCATTCAAGCGCACCGTTAAACAGGGTAATCGGCTTTTGTGAGCGTATGCCTAAGCGAAAACCCAGTTCCGGGTTGCTGATGATCATCGCAGCTTTCCAGCCGATAAAATGCGCCTTGAGCGAGTCGCCGAATTTTTTGTATAACTCAGCCGTTTCCTGCTCGTCGCCCAAGCGTTCGCCATAAGGCGGGTTGCAGATCAACAGGCCGGGTTTCCAGCTTTCGGCGGGGTCCGCGTCTTCAATGTCGCGGCGTTCAACATGAATCTTGTTTTGCAGACCGGCATTGGCGATGTGCGCCAGAGCGGTGTTGACGGTATGACGATTTTGATCAAAACCCACGATAACCGGCAGTTTTTCCAGACCGATTTTTTTACGTTGTTCGGCTTCCGCGCGTAATTTTTTCCAGCATTGCGCATCGTGTTTTTTCCAGCCGCTAAAGCCGAAATAGTCACGCAACAAGCCCGGCGCGTAATCGGCGGCGATCATTGCGCCCTCCAACAGCAGCGTTCCGGAACCGCACATCGGGTCGATTAATGAACCCTGTTGCTTGGCGATTTGGGGCCAGCCGCTACGCAGTAACATCGCGGCAGCCAGGTTTTCCTTCATCGGGGCTTTGATGCTGACATCCCGATAACCGCGGCGATGCAGGCTTTCACCGGAAAGATCCAGACTGAGCTGGGCAGCTTCGCCATTCAAATAAACGTTGATGCGGATATTGGGCTGTTCGGTATTAATACTGGGGCGGGTTTGAAACTTTGCCCGCATCTGATCGACGATGGCATCTTTAACTTTTAATGCGCCAAAGTGAGTATTGTTAATCGCCGCTGAGTTTTTCGTACTGAACGAGACGGCAAAGCTGTCTTCAGGATTGATGTGCTCAAACCAGTCGATTTTTTGTACGCCGTTATAAAGGTCTTCCTGGGTTTTTACCTCGAAAGAACTCAGTACCAGTAAAATCCGATTTGCAGTTCTTGACCACAGGCAGGCCCGGTAAGCGGTTTCCAAGTCTCCCTGAAAAGCGACGCCGGCCATGGTGGCTTTGATATTGTTGACGCCGAGTGCTTGGAGTTCATCGGTAAGGATGGTTTCCATCGCTTTGGGTGTTGTAGCAAATAGTTGGTAAGTGGGCATAAGATCGAGGCGAAAGGGGAAAGGCCAAGGGCAAAAATGTCCAAAGCCGGCTTTGGACTCCTTTAACGCTGGAGTTCAAAGCCGGCTTTGAATAGCCGGAACGGTATGATCGGGTACTGTTAAGGCTGAGCAGTAGATGCAAAGTAACGGTTTTTTGCCTTTCACCTTGCGCCTTTTGCCTGCTTTTTTACTGAATCTTGATCAGCTCAACATCAAAGATCAATGCGGCGTTCGGGCCGATTGCACGACCTGCGCCTTGTTCGCCATAAGCAAGTTCTGACGGAATATAAAAACGGTATTTGGCGCCTTCTTTCATCAATTGCACGCCTTCAGTCCATCCGGCGATGACTCTGTTCAGTGGGAATGTGGCCGGTTCGCCGCGGCTGTAAGAGCTGTCGAACTCTTCGCCATCAATGGTTGTGCCTTTGTAATGTACCGTAACGTTATCGGTGGCTGAAGGCGAGGCAGTGCCGGTCCCGGGTGTTAATATTTCGTATTGCAAGCCGGTTGCAGTCGTTACTATATTGGGTTTTTTAGCGTTTTCTGCAAGAAAGGCTGTTCCTGCGGCTTTATTTTCTGCGGGGGTGGTGGCATTGGCCAGTGAAAACATAGTAAATCCTATAAGAAGAACGGTGACGATTGAAAGAACTTTAGTTTGAATTTTTCTCACGACTTATCCTTTATTGTTAACGTAGAATCGATAGTTTATCAAAAAAACCAGCCTTTGTTTTCTAAATCGCTTTGGCATTCGCCTAATTGGCTTTGAAATAGTTTTGCCCGTTTGGCCACTTTGTTGGCAATCTGTACGAGCCCCGCTTTTTTTAAATAGCTTTTGCGTTGATAACCGCCATGTCCTTCATGGTAGGCGAGGTATAAATTCTTGGCGTCCAGTTTCGATATGCCCAGCCGGGTGTGGCTGATGTTGCAATACCAGCCGATAAAATCAGTAGCATCGGCAAATTCATCGCGATCCGCCCCCCAGCCGCCTGCCTTGTCCTGATAACTGTCCCAGGTTTCATCTTTGGCTTGGGCATAGCCATAGGCGCTGCTGGCTCGGGGCAGGGGAATAAACCCCAGCAGCCAGGGGCGCGGCGGTTGTGCATCGGCGACAAAGTGCGACTCCTGATGCATGATCGCCATTTGAATGTGAATAGGCACGCCCCATTTCTCAAATGAGTTTTTAGCATCATCATACCAGTCATCTTTTTCCCTGAAAGTAGAGCATATATTGTCACTGTTTTTAGGCGTGAATGCCGTGCAGGCCATCAGAGACAGTAACAAGAGCAGGATTAATAGCTTTTTCATGATACGGTGAGTTGTGTAGGATTGAGATATTGTGGGCGATAAAATAATTGCAATGAAAAGAAAAAAATATAACACAGACACTATAATTGCACGAGGTAGCCTTATACAGTATTTGAACGGCAAGATAAATGGATAATCAGAGAGGAAAGTTAGATGAATTTAGATTTAAACCGGCCTTATCGAAAAAACTTAAAGTCGCATGGTCTGATTTATATGGGAGGAGAAGAGCAGGAAATCATCCTTAAAGACATTTCGTTAACCGGTGTGCTTGCAGAATTAAAGCCTGATCAGGCGGGTAGAAATGTCAAAGATATTTTTAATATGCTGTCTGCATCGACCACGATAGATTTGTATCTTCCGGAAATGCGCTTGGCCGGTGAAGCCGAGGTGGTCAGGGTTGATATGCTTAATGATCGTATATTGCTGGCACTGGAATTTAGACATGTTGCCTATGACGTTGATAATCAACTATACAAGAGAAAAGTGCATAGGAAAAACATGACGGCTCCAGGCAGAATCCTGCTAGATGGCGAGTATCGCGAATTTAATACCGTCAATGTTTCGGTGGACGGGTTAATGGTTACTCTTGCTGAATCCATCGCTGTTGAAGCGGGTGAGATAACCGTGTTTGAATTTGAGCGGTTGGGTCTGGACGGCGAGATTAAAGTGGTATGGGTTGAGCGTACCGCCGATGCAGGAACATTGCTCGGCTTGCAATATGTACATATGAAAAAAACGGAGATTAAGGGGATACCCCGTTTTGCCCGGTAACAAACTGCATAACCTCTTGCCACCAGGGAAGCTCCTGATTCAGCGGCAGGGTGTTATGGTTCGCATCGTTGAATGTCCAGAGCTTCTTGCGATGGTGTAGTGATTCAAAGAGTTTCAAGCTGTATTTAGTGGGAATTATTTCATCCTCTTCCGCGATCAGAATTGCTGTGCTTCCCGAGTAGTTTTGCAGGTTTTTAATGTTATCGAATTTATCGCGGATCAGCCATTTGGCCAGGAAGAACCAGTAATGGTGTTGTGCAACATCGGCCATGCTGCTAAACGGCGTGACCAGAACAATGCCTTTAACCGGAACCTGCCCGCTCTGCACAATGCCGCTGACCACACCTCCGCCGATTGATTCGCCCCACAGAAAAACGGGTTCGCCAAAATCGTTTAACGCCTGTTTTGCGGTTTGAATGCCATCCGAAATCAACGTCTGCTCCGATGGCACGCCGTTTCTGGCGGCATAGCCCGGATATTCGGCCAGAATCACCCGATAGCCTTGTTTTTCCAATGCGTCCAGATAATAAGTCCGGTCGGTTGCCGACCCCGCATTGCCGTGAAAAACGATAACCGTGCCCTTGTTGGTAGCTTGGGATGTTTTGGCAATCAGCCCCCGATAATCGTCCGTTGACGGCCAGAGCTTCAGGTTTGATTGATCGGCCAGTTGTTGTTGATGTTCAATCGAATACTGGGCGGGGAAATAAATAATTTTTCGTTGGAATAGAAAAACGATCAGCAGGAGCAGGAAATAGGTCAGCAGTATTGAAAGCATGGGTTTGATGGTCATGGTTTAAACGTTGGCATATCTCACGCTGGACGCAATATTTCACTGCCAGCTCACGATCCTTTTGTAGACATCCTCCCACGGAGAGCCTGATTCAGGACTTTGATGATAGTTTTCCAGCCGCTCATCAATTATGCTTTTCTCCTCATCGGTCAGTTCGATAGAAGATGCCTTTGCAGTTATCGTATCCCAGATATCTTCTACCAATTGAATCCTTTCAGTTATTGATAATTCAAGGGTATCTGTTGCGGTTATCTTGCTCATATTCTGGTTCTCCTTTTCTCCATATAAAAAGTTTCTGTGTCGCCACACACGTAGGAAAGTAGGCCGGAATAAGGCCACCCAAGCGTAGCGCGAGGTGGCGTTTCCGGCGTGTCGGGTGGTGTGTTGCCGGAAACGCCACCTCGCTGTCGCTCAAACAGGCTTATTCCGGTCTACAGGACTATGCATCCCTTCGGCATTTCAATGGTACACACAGCGTACTACTGATCAATCCGATCTTCTTCAATAGGATCAACATCAGGAGCCGCATCTAATACGGCTAAAAATTTATCACGCCGCCGCGTTTAGCACGCTGCAATAAATAGTCTTCAGTCATTAAGGCTGACATCTTCTCGCCTAATGCTAAAGCTACAAATTGGTCAATCGATATGTTCTCTTGAGTGGCTAATGCCTGCACACTGTTATAAATTGAATCGGGAATAGTAATATTTAATTGAGTCATAGCAAATCACCTGTTCCTAACAACCGTAATAGCAAATTTGATGCGCCTCGTTTAGAGCGCATCGCTGCAATAATTACGTTGGTATCAATAACAATATGATAAGTCATTGTTACTTACAAGGCTGGTGTGCGGTACGGGCCATTAAGCGCCGGAAACACCCGCATATTTCTCTCTATCCCGACCCAGCCAATAATCACTCGCCAACTGCTGAGCTTGTTCCTGCGTATCAGCCTTACCCAACAACTTAAGAGCAACCGCAGCCGTGCCGATGATGGAGGCTTCGGCAAACTCATCTTCAACCTTTCCCCGCCAGATTAACGCCAGTTGCTCCGGCTCAAGCAGCTCGGGTTTAACGTGGCGGCGAGGAAATAACGCAGGCCAGTTTTCGTCGGATAATTCACCGTTGTGTACGCTTTGCACCAGGCATTCCATATCGGGATTACGTTCGGTCTCGCCGCCTTCGCCTTTTAATACCGCCATGTGCGGCTGGTTTAATAAGGCGGCGGCTTGTTGATGCACGGGACGGTAACCGGGATGGAATATACCCTGAATGCTGTATTCCGCATTAAACGGGTTTAACAAGCGCACCAGGGTGTGAACAGGCGAGCGCAAGCCCAGTATCGGACGCAGTTCTATAATTTCATGCAGCTTGGGGCAGAAATACTCCAGCGATAAATAACTGAAATGCTGTTGTTCAAGTTGCAGTTTGGCGTCGCCAATAGAGCTCGCGCATTGAATGCCTAAATAACCCAGCATATTTTCGGTGTACAATCTGCCTGCGGTATGACCGCTCGCGCCATGCATAAAAACGGTGATGCCGTTTTCAGCCAGCAGCAAAGCCGACAGCAAAAACCAGGGCAAATGCCGACGTTTTCCGGCATAAGACGACCAGTCCAGATCGACTTTTACGGCATTGTCGGCAATATCGAATGATTCCCGAGCCGCTTGGGCGAAACCTGCCAATTCCTCCGGAGTTTCTTCCTTGACGCGCATCAACATCAGGAATGCGCCCAGCTGGACGGGCAGCACCTGATCGGTCAGGATCATGTTCATAGCGCGGTAGGCTTCATCCTGGGTTAGCGGTCTTGAGCCTTTTTTGCCCTTGCCCAAGATGCGGATGGTTTCTGCGAACGGATGTTCCGGGTACGGAGTTTGTTCGTGATGTGTGAATGTCATAATGTGAATTTAAAATAATGGTCGACTAACAAAGCAATAAATACGCCGGTCAGGTACATCAGCGAATAAAAGAAGGTTCGCATCGCGGTTTTGTCATCTTTCCGGCGCATCATCAAAATGGCGAAATAAATAAAGCCGAGACCCAACGGCACCACAGCAAGCAAATAAATCAGGCCGCTCATGCCGGTCAGATAGGGCAGAAGGGTAACGATAAACAGCAGCAGGGAATAAAGCAAAATATGCAGGCGGGTATATTCCACGCCGTGCGTTACCGGCAACATCGGTATGCCGACTTTGGCGAATTCCTTACGCTTGGCGATAGACAGCGGCCAGAAATGCGGCGGCGTCCAAGCAAAAATAATCAAAAACAACAACAGTGAATAAGGATGCAGTTCGCCGGTCATCGCGCACCAGCCCAGCATCGGCGGAGTGGCTCCGAAAGCGCCCGCAATAACGATATTTTGCGGAGTCATACGTTTAAGGTAAACCGTATAAATAATCGCGTAACCCAGCGCCGACAAAAAAGTCAGCAATGCGGTCAGGGCGTTGACCATGACGATCAGCAATGCCATCGAGATAACGCCCAGCGCCAACGCAAAAGTGATGACATTGGTCGAGCTTAATTCGCCTTTGGGCAATGGGCGGTTTTTGTTGCGATCCATCAGCGCATCGGCTTCACGGTCGATATAATGATTAATCGCGGCGGCAGAGGCGGCGGCCAGTGCAATGCCCAAGCTGCTGTAGATAAACAGGCCGATGGGCGGCATTCCTGGAACGGCTAACAACATCCCCGCCATAGCTGTAAAAACGATCAGGGCAACCACTTTAGGTTTACATAACTCAAGATAACTTTGCCAGGAGGGCCTAGGAGATTCGCTAGTCATTATTTAATAGATTCCAACTTTTAGTTTAGGGTACGGCTCCCATGGAAACCGTGGGAATGGCGTTGTAGACGATCCATCCAGCGCTGTCGGGCAGGGCATAGGAACGATGATTGCGTAACATCAGTTACTGTATAGAATACAGTGAACTATTGATTATTGAAATAGTTCAGATCGGCAACGTTTTCATAAAGAGAGCGTTATGATCAATCCATTACGGAGCTATCCGGATATGTCTTATCCCTGTTTTTATCGGAATTAGTCAGTGTCACAGCCTTAAAAATAATACAAAATTTTTCCGGGCTGCTGTATCCGGCGACGTAATAGGTGCGGCGCTTGAATCTTTTCCGGTAAATCAACACTATCCGAAGCCCTGTCTGTATGTGATAATAAATGATTTGATTTTGGCGATATTTCTTTCTAACCGACATAGCCGCAGGGCATAAAGGGCACGACATAATGGATGAGAACAAAAAGAAAGCGCTAGGCGCGGCGCTGATGCAGATAGAAAAGCAATTTGGCAAGGGCTCTGTAATGCGCATGGGTGATGTGGCCGCTTCGCGTGACATCGATGTTGTTTCTACGGGTTCTTTAGGCTTGGATATTGCGCTGGGTTGCGGCGGTTTGCCTCGCGGTCGTGTTATTGAAATCTATGGTCCTGAATCATCAGGTAAAACGACATTGACGCTGCAAGTGATCGCCGAGATGCAAAAACTCGGCGGCACGGCGGCATTTGTCGATGCCGAGCATGCTTTAGATCCAAGTTATGCCGAAAAAATCGGCGTTAATGTGGATGACTTATTGGTTTCCCAGCCGGATACCGGCGAACAGGCGCTGGAAATTACCGACATGCTGGTGCGTTCCGGTGCGGTTGATGTGGTCGTGATTGATTCGGTTGCGGCGTTAACGCCTAAAGCCGAGATTGAAGGCGATATGGGCGATTCCCATATGGGTTTGCAGGCGCGTTTGATGTCTCAGGCTTTGCGGAAATTGACCGGTAATATTAAGCGTTCCAATACACTGGTTATTTTTATTAACCAGATCAGGATGAAAATCGGCGTCATGTTCGGCAGCCCTGAAACCACCACCGGCGGCAACGCGCTTAAGTTTTACGCTTCGGTGCGTCTGGATATCCGGCGTATCGGTTCGATTAAAAAGGGCGAAGAAGTTATCGGTAATGAAACCCGCGTGAAAGTCGTCAAAAACAAAGTTGCACCTCCTTTTAGACAGGCTGAGTTTGAGATTTTATACGGTGAAGGTATTTCCTTTCTGGGCGAGCTGGTGGATCTGGGCGTAAGTTACGGTTTTATTCAGAAAGCGGGTTCCTGGTATAGCTACGGCGATGAAAAAATCGGTCAGGGCAAGGATAATGTAAAGGCCTTTTTAAGAGAACATCCTGAAAAAGCAAAAGAAATTGAAGCAAAAATAAGAGCCGAGGCTTTCGGCAAGAAAGTCGCTCCTGTTATTGAAGCGCCTGTGGTTGATGAGGACGAGTAGTCCGTTTTGATTGAAAAGCTTTACGTTGCCAAGGAAATCCAGGAAGTTTGCCTACGCCTTTTGGCACGAAGAGAACACAGTCAGCAGGAGTTGCTGACTAAATTGGCTTTAAGAGGTTTTGACAGGGATGACGCGCTGCCGGTCATTGACGAACTGGCGGAGCACGGTTGGCAGGACGATTTAAGGTATGCGGAAAGCTACGCCCGGTTCCGTATCCGGAAGGGCTACGGGCCGATTCGAGTGGGCTGCGAGCTCAAACAAAACGGCATAGCGGCGTTTGATCTTGAAGGCATAGTGCAGGAAGAGGCCGGTAGCTGGATGGCGTTGCTGGAGCAGGTTTACAGCAAAAAATATACCCATGACACTGTGTTGGAACGCAATGAATGGGCAAAACGCAGCCGTTTTTTATTGCATCGCGGGTTTTCCGGCACAATGATCAGTGCGTTGTTTGATGAATTGAATATTAAGTTTCTCTAAATTGTGGCTTAACCGTTCGCCCTGAGCTTGTCGAAGGGTGAGCGGTTAAGCCGTTCATGGTTCGACAAGCTCACCACGAACGGCTTAACTTTACAGCATTGGGGTTAGCAACCCGGTTTTTTTAAAAGCATTTATTTATTATGAAAAAGATGACTAGCGCCGAATTGCGCACCGCCTTTCTGGAATTCTTTCGCGAGCGAGGACATTCCGTGCAGCCTTCAAGTTCGTTGATTCCGGGCAATGATCCGACCTTATTGTTCACCAATGCCGGTATGGTGCAGTTCAAGGATGTGTTTTTAGGCCGGGATCATCGCGACTATAACAAGGCCGCGACCAGTCAGCGTTGCGTCCGGGCGGGCGGCAAGCATAACGACCTGGAAAATGTCGGTTATACCGCTAGGCATCATACTTTTTTTGAAATGCTGGGTAATTTCAGTTTTGGCGATTATTTTAAAAAAGATGCGATCCATTACGCCTGGGATTTTTTAACCAAGGAACTGGAAATTCCGGCGGAAAAATTATGGGTTACCGTTTTTGATGAAGATTCGGAAGCGGAAAAAATCTGGCTGGACGATGTCGGCGTTTCGCCAATCCGATTCTCAAGAATCGGCGCCAAAGATAATTTCTGGTCGATGGGCGATGTCGGGCCTTGCGGACCATGCACCGAAATATTCTACGATCACGGTGCGGACATTGCCGGTGGGCCGCCGGGATCGCCGGATGAAGATGGCGATAGGTATATCGAAATCTGGAATCTGGTGTTCATGCAATATGACCGTGCCGCGGACGGCTCGTTAACGCCGTTGCCGAAACCCTCGGTCGATACCGGCATGGGTCTGGAGCGCATCGCGGCGGTGTTGCAGGGTGTGCACAGCAATTACGAAATCGACTTGTTCCAAAAACTGTTGAAAGCGGCGGCCGAACTGGCCGGTACTAACGATTTGACGCAAAGTTCATTGCGGGTGATTGCCGATCACATCCGCTCTTGCGCATTCCTGATAGCGGATGGCGTGATGCCGTCCAATGAAGGCCGCGGTTATGTGGTGCGCCGTATCATTCGCCGCGCGATCCGGCACGGCTATCGTTTGGGTATCCGCGATGTGTTCTTTTATAAACTGGTTGCGCCGCTGGCTGAGGAAATGGGCGAGGCTTTTCCCGAACTTAAAGCTGCGCAAGCCCAGGTTGAGCGGGTGCTGAAAAAAGAAGAAGAGCGTTTTGCGGAAACACTGGAGCAAGGCATGAAGATTCTGGAGGCTTGCGTTGCCAAGATGGAAGGCTCTGTGATCCCCGGCGATACCGTGTTCCAGCTTTATGATACCTATGGTTTTCCCGTTGACTTAACCGCCGATTTTGCCCGTGAACATCAGCTGACCGTCGATCATGCCGGATTTGAAATGGCGATGTCGGCTCAGCGCGACAGGGCAAGGTCTGCGAGCAGTTTTGGCGCTGATTACGATCAGGATATAAAGCTTGATGCGCAGACCGAATTTACCGGTTACGATCATCTTGACGATCAGGTGCATATCATCGGTCTATACAAAAAAGGTCAGCCGGTAACAAGCTTGCAGGATGGCGAAGAAGGCATTGTTATTTTAGACAAGACGCCGTTCTATGCCGAGTCCGGCGGTCAGGTCGGCGATTGCGGCAAAATTGAAGCGGATGGCGCGGTCTTTGAAGTCACCGACACCCAAAAACAGGGCGGAAACCTGTTCTTGCATAAAGGTAAATTGATTTCCGGAACCCTGACTACCAGTCAGTTGTGCGATGCCCGTGTCAGCGCGGCGGACAGAAAGGCAACCGAGCTCAACCATTCGGCGACCCATTTACTGCATGCCGCATTAAGGCGGGTTTTGGGCGATCATGTCGCGCAGAAAGGTTCGTTAGTTAATCCCGAGCGGTTGCGATTCGACTTTTCTCATTTTGAGCCGGTCACGGCATACGAAATCAGCACCGTTGAACGGATTGTTAATGAGCAGATTCGGGCAAATAATCCCGTTAGCTCACAGGTCATGGCAAAAGATGACGCGGTTAAAGCCGGTGCAATGGCCTTGTTCGGCGAAAAATACGGCGATGAAGTCAGGGTGTTGAAGATCGGCGAATTTTCAACCGAGCTTTGCGGCGGTACCCATGTTGAGCGGGCAGGGGATATAGGCTGCTTTAAGATCATTAACGAAACCGGTGTGGCGGCGGGTGTCAGACGCATTGAAGCGGTAACCGGCAGCGGCTGTATCGATTGGATAGCCGGTCGCGATCAGGCGCTTGCCAGTATCGCAGGATTGGTAAAAAGTGCGCCGGAAAAAGCGCCTGAAAAAGTCGAGCAGTTGATAGAGAAAAACCGGCTGTTGGAAAAGCAGCTGGAACGCTTGAATGCAAAGCTCGCCAGTTCTGCGGGTAACGAACTGGGCGCTCAGGCTGTCGATGTCGATGGCATCAAGGTATTGGCGGTCAAGCTGGATGGGGTTGATCCTAAATCCTTAAAAGACATGGTCGATCAATTAAAAAATAAATTAGGCAACGCCGCAATTGTGTTGGCAGTTGTCGAGGGCGACAAGGTCAGCTTGATTGCCGGTGTGACCAAAGACCAGATGGGACGGATAAAAGCCGGTGATCTGGTGAATTTTGTCGCCACTAAAGTCGGCGGAAAAGGCGGCGGCAGGCCCGATATGGCCCAGGCCGGGGGCAATGATCCGTCCGGTTTGACTGACGCATTGGCTCAGGTTCCGGCCTGGATCCAAACGCAACTTGGCGCGTAGAAGGTTTTATTAAATGGCATTATATGTATACAAATTCGGCGGTACCTCGGTAGGCACTGTCGAGCGCATTAAGGCGGTCGCTGAAAAGGTTAAAAAAGCCCGTGATCTGGGCGATCAAATTATCGTCGTGGTTTCCGCGATGAGCGGTGAAACCAATCGCCTGGTTGAATTGGCAAAAGAAATGCAGCAACACCCTAACGAGCGGGAAATGGACGTGTTGCTGTCAACCGGGGAGCAGGTCACCGTTTCATTGTTAAGCATGGCTTTGCATGAGCTGGGTTGCGATGCCTGTTCTTATACCGGCAGCCAGGTCAAAATTTTGACCGACAGCAGCCACACCAAAGCGCGGATCCGCAACATAGACGACTCACGCATCCGGGCCCATCTTGACGAGGGTAAGGTGGTAGTTGTCGCCGGTTTTCAGGGAGTGGATGAGCACGGCAATATTACCACGTTGGGGCGAGGCGGGTCTGATACCACCGCAGTGGCGCTGGCGGCAGCCTTAAAGGCCGACGAATGCCATATTTATACCGATGTTGACGGCGTTTACACCACGGATCCCAGGGTCGAGCCGAAAGCCCGCAGGCTTGATAAAATTACGTTTGAGGAAATGCTGGAAATGGCAAGCCTGGGTTCAAAAGTATTGCAGATTAGGTCGGTAGAATTTGCCGGAAAATATAACGTTGCGTTACGCGTATTATCATCATTTAAAGAAGGTAAGGGCACGCTCATTACCTACGAGGAATCACAAGTGGAAAGTGCTTTAATTTCAGGAATCGCATTTAATCGGGATGAAGCTAAATTAACCATAACCGGCGTGCCTGATTTGCCGGGAGTTGCGTTTAAAATTTTGGGGCCGATTGCCGATGCCAATATCGAAATCGATATGATTATCCAAAATATCGCCGATGATGCGACCACCGATTTTACCTTTACCGTGCATCGCAATGATTACCAGCGGGCGAAAACCTTGCTGGATAAAACCTGTGCTGAATTGGGAGCCAGAAACGTTACCGGTGACGACAGCATCGTCAAAGTATCCATTGTCGGTGTAGGCATGCGTTCCCACGCAGGCATTGCCAGTACTATGTTTAAGGCGCTGGCTGATGAAGGCATCAACATCAGGATGATTTCAACATCCGAGATTAAAATATCGGTTGTTGTCGATGAAAAATATCTAGAGCTTGCAGTCAGGGCGTTACATGCCGCATTTAAATTAGATCAGGAAATAGAATCTTAGACTTTATTTATAAGAAAAATCTGCTATAATTGCCCGTCTTGGTTGGATGCTGTTTAAGAACAGTACGTTTTTAACATATATAGGGAGTAGCCATGCTTATCTTGACTCGTCGGGTAGGGGAGACTTTGATGATCGGTGATGAAGTTACAGTCACTGTTCTTGGAGTTAAAGGAAATCAGGTTCGCATAGGTGTTAACGCACCAAAAGAAGTTTCTGTGCACAGGGAAGAGATCTACGAAAGGATCAAAAAAGAACAGAGTGGGTCGGCAGGCTTGACTGGATCTGAAGAGTAAAATCGTAGCAGGAATTTTTATGAGTGCCATAGGCACTCACCAGCTAATGGATGTGAACTTAATATTAAGCAGGGTGTAAAGTATTTCGCAAAATATTTTTTGTGGAGTAGTTTAGAGTTTGCGCCTTAACATCGTTAGCTAAAAGGAATTATGTTAGTTTTTTAAGAGGTTCCCTCTTAAAATTATCTCTGGATACAAGGCCGTAGCTTAAAGAGATATACCATCTATTTGGAGAGTTGGCCGAGAGGCTGAAGGCGCTCCCCTGCTAAGGGAGTATGGGTTTTATCGCCCATCGAGGGTTCGAATCCCTCACTCTCCGCCATTGATTCGTGTAAGTAATTGAAGATTAACATAATATATAGTTAATGGACGGTTAACCCACCATTCAACCCACATTCTTAAACATGTTGGGTTTGGCAAGTAATTTAGCAAATTACATTCAAATTATAGAGAGTCAAGGCTCTTTACATCATCAAAGTAGTTCATTCTAATAGATCACCTTATCCATTTTCCTGCTGCTTTATAAGCTGGGGTTTGAGGCGCAGTGGAACGGAAAACCGAATATGTTGCGGCTGGCCGGATCGCTTAAGCTTGGCAAAGTGTCTGCTGCCGGTATTATGCGAATACTTCAAATAGGTGACAGACCAACCCGATTGGCACAAGCCATTGCAGAGTTTGGCCGTATGGAAAAGACCCTACATATGCTAAAGTATATTGATGAGAGGCCATGCGCAGGAGTATTCTGACTCAGCTAAATCGTGGAGAGGGTCGTCACAGCGTTGCCCGTGCAGTCTTTCACGGTAAGCGTGGCGAGTTGCGTCAACATTACCGCGAAGGCCAGGAAGATCAATTGGGGGCACTCGGCCTTGTGCTCAATATGATTATACGTGAGCGTCTATTCTTTCACACGTAGACAAACTATGCCGCTTGATTTAAAGGCTGAATTTTTTCAGTTAAATTCCAGGGCAGAAATTGATCTAATGCCTCGGGATCATAGTGCCGGCCTAATTTAGGTAGTTCAGTAAACAGGTATTTCAGGTAATCAAAAGGCTCCAGATTGTTGGCAATTGCTGTTTGCACCAGACTGTAAAGTAGCGCGCTTGCAGTGGCGCCGCGCGGGGTTTGGTTAAACAACCAGTTTTTTCGGCCAATCACAAACGGTTTGATGTGCCGCTCTGCGGCATTATTATCAATCTGTAAGTTTCCATCATCAAGATAGCGCACGAGGTAATCCCATTGGTTGATCGTGTAGCGAATCGCTTTGCCTAACGCCGATTCTTTCGTGGTCTTGGCGACGCTGTCATCGCACCATTGCTTTAAGTCTGCCATCAAAGGTTTGCTTTGTTCCTGGCGCAGACAATAACGCTGCTCTATGGTCAGCTCTTTAATCTGCTTTTCAAGTAGGTAAAGCGCCCTGAATTTACGCAGTGCGGTATGCGCCATGCCAAATTTATTCTCGCGACTGGCTTTCGGTAGCGCCTTCAGCGCTTCATCAAATTTTCGCCGCGCATGCGCCATGCAACCCACCAGAAGGCAACTCTCTGATGCCAGTGCATGATATCCGGCAAAGCCATCGACTTGTAAATAGCCGTTAAAATCCTGTAAAAAGGTGACCGCATGCGATCCTGCGCGGGTCGCCTGATACTCATACAAAACAATCGGGCATGCCGCCTCATGGCCGCCACTCTGGTAAAGCCACATATAAGACTTGGATTGCGCGTCTCGCCCATCCTGGATGACATTCAAAGTCGTTTCATCGGCTTGCAGGACCTTCTGCCGGATCAGGTGTTCATGCAGTCGATCATAAAAAGGCGTGAGCAGTTCAGCGGATTTCAACACCCAGTTCGATAAGGTTGCACGGGAAAGATCAATGCTTAAGCGCTTGAAGATCATTTCCTGCCGATACAGCGGCAAGCTATCCATGAATTTAGCGACAATGATATAAGCCAAGAGGCTGGCGGAGGCAAAGCTGCGTGGAATCGGTTGGGCCGGTTTGGGAGCGGTCAGCAGGCCATTTCCACAGGCACGGCAACCGTATTTAACCTGTACAGTACATGCTCAATGATTTTGATGTGTGCCGGAATGATTTCCAGCTGCTCGGATTTGTCTTCACCCGCTTCATGCAGGGCATGACCGCAGTCACAGACGCGCTCGGTTTCCGGCAATTCATAACGCACCACTTCACGCGGGATATGTTGGGATAACGGTTTGCGGCCTGGTTTTTTACGCTGATACGAGATCGTTTCTTCGAGTTCGCCTTGGTCCTGTGATAAGGCGTCAAGAATCGATTCGGCTTCATTAAACAACTCCATTTGCTCAGGATATTTCTCACTGGAAGCACCGAAACGTCTATGTTGAAACAGACGAAACTGTTCTTCATACCATTTTATTTTTTCCTGTAATTGCTCGACGGTAAGCTGATAATCCTGCACCATTTTATGCAGTGCAACGGTATCGTTAGGCAGGGTCTCTGGAAGTGATTTCATGGTATGCATTATACCATGAAGCGCCGGTTAACTCATTGTTTAATTGGTAATTATCAGGCAATAATGGGGATAAAAATGTCACAAAAATCAGTTATTTTGCAAGCCATAAACAGGCTTATGCGCCTGCGCTTGTTGGCACGACAACCCTTCCAGCAACCAGTGCAATTCACGTACGCTTAATGAAACGGACTGTTGGTTCGCCCCGCTTGGCCACTGGAATTTTCCCTTATCCAGACGGCGATAATACAGCCAAAAGCCATTACACTCCCAATACAGGATTTTCAGCTTATCGCGGGCGCGATTACAAAACACAAAAACACTCCCGCTGAAAGGATCATGCCCAAGTTGTTCCGAAACAATCAGCGACAGCCCATTAATGGATTTACGCATATCGGTAAACCCAATCGCAAGATACACTTGATTAACTGATAACCCGATGATCATGACACCGGCCTCAGCAATTCCAGTAACGGCTTTAAATAAGTCATGTCTGCATGAGGATTAATTTCCAGACTAAAGCCATTAGCATGGGTTAATCTGAGCGCGTTATAACTGGAAATCGCGTTTGCAGAGGCTGACTCATCTGCAAGCAACTGCACCGGAACCAGTTGACTTGATTGATTTGCTGACGAGCTGAGCTTCTTTTTGTAATAGCTTAAAATGTGCGGCTTAATGCCATGCTCTTTACAATACTCAGCCTGAGATAAGCTGCCGGCTTGCCATTGCGCTATATGGACTTGCATAGCGCGGCGTGATTTTGATATGGATTCATGAATACCCCCTATATTGAATAAGAGGCAGTAGTTTGCCCTGATTTTAATGGCTTGAGTATGTGTGCTTTAATTGACGGTTACGTATAATGCATACCATGAAATCACTTCCAGAGACCCTGCCTAACGATACCGTTGCACTGCATAAAATGGTGCAGGATTATCAGCTTACCGTCGAGCAATTACAGGAAAAAATAAAATGG
>JAURZV010000018.1 GCA_030653175.1 Methylobacter sp. | reverse complement strand
GAAAAACACGAAAGGCGCGAAAAAGTTTGTGTATCATTCCCACGCTCCGGCGTGGGAATGCAGTCTCCCACAAGCCGGACGGGGCATGTTGCCCCGTCCGAAACGTTTTGCGTTGGTTAAGTGCAACCTCTTTGCTTAGGCATCGCGAAAACGTTAAGAGCGGGGTTGCAAACCCCGCTCCGCTTACAGAGGCTAAGAAGCAAAAATAAATGCTTCGTGTTCTTCGTGTCTTCGTGGTGAATTAATCTATTTCCGCTATTTAATTGAATACATTGCGTTATTTAAAACTTTGGTTATCTGCTCATGTCCAATATAAATATCACCCGACTCGATGCCTCATCAGCCGATTTTGACCGGCAATTAAAAGATTTGCTGGCCTTTGATGAAACAGACGACCTGGAAATTCATCAACGCGTTCTGGCTATCATTGCCGATGTCCGTAAAAACGGCGATAAAGCGATTATCGAATACACCAACCGCTTCGATAGCCGCACCATCACGCGCGCTTCCGAACTGGAATTGTCGCCGGAAATTCTGAAATCCGCCTGGAACGGCTTGCCAGCCGAGCAAGCCCAGGCGTTGCAAACAGCCGCAGACCGTATTCGCGCTTATGCCGAACACCAAAAAATAGAGTCCTGGCAATATACCGAGGCTGACGGCACCGTGCTCGGACAGAAAATCACCCCATTAGACCGCGTAGGGCTTTATGTGCCGGGTGGCAAAGCCGCCTACCCGTCTTCAGTGTTGATGAATGCGATACCGGCCAAAGTCGCGGGCGTCGGCGAATTGATCATGGTCGTACCCGCGCCTCGCGGCGAAACCAATCAACTGGTTCTGGCGGCCGCCTATCTGGCCGGTGTAGACCGCGTATTTACTGTGGGCGGTGCTCAAGCCGTTGCCGCGCTGGCTTACGGCACGGAAACCATTCCTGCTGTGGCAAAAATCGTCGGGCCGGGCAATATCTATGTGGCTACCGCCAAAAAACTGGTATTCGGACAAGTAGGCATCGACATGATTGCCGGTCCGTCGGAAATCCTGATTATCTGCGACGGCAAAACCAATCCGGACTGGATTGCGATGGACATGTTTTCACAGGCCGAACATGATGAAAATGCCCAATCTATATTGATCAGTACTGACGCAGCTTATCTGGAGGCTGTCGAGCAAAGCATCAACAAATTATTGCCAACCATGGAAAGAGCCGGGATTATCAGGACATCGCTGACTACGCGCGGTGCATTGATCAAGGTCAGCGACTTAAACGCAGCCGCCGATGTGGTCAACATCATTGCGCCTGAACATCTGGAACTCTCCGTTGAAGATCCGGAAGCCTTATGTAAAAACATTCGCCACGCGGGCGCTATTTTCATGGGTCGTTATACCGCCGAAGCAATAGGCGATTACTGCGCAGGACCCAACCATGTATTGCCGACCTCCAGCACCGCACGGTTTTCGTCACCATTGGGTGTTTATGATTTCCAAAAACGCTCCAGTTTGATCAACTGCTCTCAAGCAGGCGCTGATACATTGGGTAAAACAGCATCCGTATTGGCGCGGGGCGAAAGCCTGACTGCCCATGCGCGATCTGCGGAATTCAGGATTAAATAAGCAGGAACGACCGGCAGGTCGCCTTTATGCCCAGGGCGACCTGCCGGTCGCCCCTACAGCTTTAGAATTTAAACATGACCCAATCCAATCCAATTTCCTCCATTTTCCGCAAAGAAGTTCTGGCGATGTCCGCCTATAAAGTTGCAGATGCCACCGGGTTGATCAAACTGGATGCCATGGAAAATCCCTACAGCTGGCCTGAAGACATCAAAACAAACTGGCTGGAAACCTTGAAAGACTGCCCGTTGAACCGCTATCCCGACCCTGAAGCCAGGCATCTGACTGCAACCATCAAACGCTTGAATCCAATCCCCCCCAACCCCCCTTTTACAAAGGGGGGTTGGGGGGGATTGGATGTGCTGCTGGGCAATGGTTCCGATGAAATCATTCAATTACTGTTAATGGCGCTGCCTTCCAGTGCCTGCGTGTTGGCGCCCGATCCCGGTTTTGTAATGTATAAACAGCTGAGTCTATGCCTGGGGTTAAACTACCACGGCATTCCGTTGCTTGCCGACAGCTTCGACCTGGATTTACCGGCCATGCTGGATGCGATAGGAAAGCATCAGCCTTCGGTCATATTTCTGGCCTACCCCAACAATCCCACCGGAAATTTATTTTCCGAAGCGTCGATTCGGGAAATCATAAAAGCTGCCAAGGGCTTGGTAGTAATTGACGAAGCCTATGCACCTTTTGCCGATGCCAGCTTTATCGACAGTCTGGGGCAATATGACAATCTGTTGGTCATGCGCACCATATCGAAACTGGGTCTGGCGGGTTTACGCCTCGGCTACATCGCAGGTTCGCCGGACATCATCGAGCAACTCCATAAAATCCGCCTGCCCTACAACATTAACAGCCTCACCCAGATAAGCGCAGACTTCGCCCTATCCAACAAAGCCTTGTTCGATCAGCAAACGCAAAAGATTTGCGCTGAACGGTCGATCGTTTTTAACCGATTGAATGCCCTAAACGGCATCGCCGCCTACCCCAGCGCCGCTAATTTTATTCTGTTTAAAACACCCGAAAATAGGGCAAACGAAATCTTCGCGTCGATAAAACAACAAGGTGTTTTAATTAAAAACCTTAGCGCTCAAGGCGGCATGCTGGCCGATTGTCTGCGGGTAACCATCGGCACGCCTGAAGAAAATGCAGCGTTTCTTGCCGCATTAACAAATAGCCTGGACACTCCCGCCACATATTAGTGATACCTGATCGTAAGAACGGCCAAAGCAAGCTTTGGACTCCAACTTCGGAGTTCAAAGCTTGCTTTGACGTTATAAACATCACGTTTTATGACTCAAAGCAGGAAAATGAGCATCGACGAGGATGGGTAACTATAAAAAATTAAAACGCTACCACGATTTTACAACATCACAATCTATCGCAATATCATAGGCTTGTGTATTGCGTATTGCTTCAAGCCATTTTTAATAACTAACAAATTCCAAAACCGGCGGCATAAGCACTTCAAATCTTATAAGCTCTAATGGTATATTGACCCCAGAAAATAATGCGCCCTTAAGAAGCGCAGACTTAATCAGGAGAGTTCTATAATGAATAATAAAGGCGTCGATCAGTCCAAACGCCAGTTTCTAACCTCGGCCTTGACCGTGGTTGGCACAGTCGGCACAGGTTATTTAGCTGTCCCTTTTCTTGCTCAAATGCAGCCCAGTGCCAAAGCCATGGCGGCGGGCGCACCTGTTGAAGTTGACATCAGCAAGATAGAACCCGGTCAATTAATCAGGGTCGCATGGCGGGGTAAACCGGTCTGGATACTCAACAGAACCCCACAGGTTCTTGAAACTCTAAAAACATTGGACAATGAGTTAAGAGATCCTCTTTCTCAGGAATCGATACAACCGGAGTCCAGCAAAAATCCGGTACGCTCGATTAAACCGGAAGTGTTTGTTGCCGTGGGTTTGTGCACTCACTTGGGCTGCTCGCCCACGTTTCGTCCTGAAATAGCTCCAAACGATCTTGGCGACAAGTGGAAAGGCGGATTTTTCTGTCCGTGTCATGGTTCCTGGTTTGATCTGGCCGGTCGCGTTTATCGCGGAGTACCTGCGCCAACTAACCTGGAAATCCCCCCTTACCGCTATATTACCGATACTCAGCTGATTATTGGTGAATCCGCAGAGGAAGCAAGCGCATGAAACGTAGCCGCATAACTGAATGTAACGATTGGTTTTTGGAGCGTTTTCCGCTAACCAAACTCTGGAATGAGCACATGGCGCATTATTACGCGCCCAAGAACTTCAACTTCTGGTATTTCTTTGGTTCACTGGCTTTGCTGGTGCTGGTTAACCAGATCCTGACCGGTATTTTCCTGACCATGAACTACAAACCGGATGCAAAACTGGCATTCGATTCCGTAGAATACATCATGCGCGATGTGAACTGGGGCTGGCTGATTCGCTACATGCACTCGACCGGTTCATCGGCATTTTTCATCGTTGTGTATCTGCACATGTTCAGAGGCTTGCTTTACGGTTCGTTCAAGCATCCCCGTGAACTGATCTGGATTTTCGGAATGCTGCTGTTTGTCGCCTTAATGGCCGAAGCATTCATGGGCTATCTGTTGCCTTGGGGACAGATGTCATACTGGGGCGCGCAGGTTATTATCTCGCTGTTCAGCGCCATTCCTGTGATCGGTGACGACCTGTCACTCTGGCTCAGAGGCGATTATGTTGTTTCCGATGCAACCTTGAACCGGTTCTTCGCCTTTCATGTTATTGCGGTACCGCTGGCCTTGGTAATGCTGGTGTTCCTGCATATCGTGGCGTTGCATGAAGTGGGTTCAAACAACCCTGACGGCATTGAAATCAAGGATTCCAAAGACCCATGGGGCCATCCTGTGGACGGCATTCCTTTTCATCCCTACTACACCGTCAAAGATTTGGTCGGTGTGGGCGTCTTTATGTTGTTTTTCGCCACGGTTATTTTTTATATGCCGGAAATGGGCGGTTATTTTCTTGAGCACGCAAATTTTATCCCTGCCGACCCGATGAAAACCCCGGAGCACATTGCTCCAGTCTGGTATTTCACACCTTTCTATGCCATTTTAAGAGCGATCCCCGATAAATTTGCCGGTGTTATCGGCATGGGCGGTGCGATTGTCGTATTGTTCCTGTTGCCTTGGCTGGATCGCAGTCCGGTCAAATCGATTCGCTATCGCGGCGGCATATACAAAAAAGCGCTGGCCCTGTTTGTAATTAGTTTTCTGGCTCTGGGCTATTTGGGTACGCAACCTGCAACGCCGACAGCAACGATATTTGCGCGTATTTTTAGCGCGATATACTTCGGCTTCTTCCTGTTAATGCCGCTTTATACACGGTGGGAAAAAACCAAACCGGTGCCAAAACGCTTAACCACAGTACATAGTCTCGAGGAGCAATTGCCCGCATTAATTGAGGAAATTACCGTATTAAAACCAGTAGCTACTGAAATTGGTCATACTGCTTTTAAAGGCTCTTCTTTTACCAGACAACCTAATCCCGAAGGCATAAGAAACGTTATCAGTCGGTTAGCAAAAAAAGCAATAGGGAGTCTGGATTAATATGAAAAATTTAACAGCATTACTTTTATTGTTATTACTGTCTTTTGGAGTTGCCGCCTCGGAAGACATTGAGCTGCAAGAAGCGAATATCGATCTTTCCAATAATGCTTCATTGCAACGGGGGGCGAAACACTTTGTCACTTATTGTCTTGGCTGCCATTCAATCAAGCATATTCGTTACCTGCGTATTGCCCTTGATGTTGATGCCGATCCCAAACAGGTGCTGAAAGACATCGCGCCGGAAGGGGCCAATATCTACGACCAACTGCACAGTGCTATGAACGCACATGACGCTGAAAAATGGTTTGGTACGCAACCGCCCGACTTGTCGTTAATTGCCAGATCGCGTGGTGCGGATTGGCTGTACAGCTATTTAAAAAGTTACTATATTGATCCAAAAAGCCCTAGAGGGGTAAACAACCTGATTTTCAAGGATACCGCTATGCCTAACCCGCTCTGGCAATTGCAAGGTGAACAGCATGCAGAACCTAGAAAAAATATATGGGGTCATGAATATACCAACTTAGTTATTAAAGAACCGGGTATATTGTCCCAAGGGGAATTTGATATTTTCGTCAATGACTTGGTTAATTTCCTGGTGTATGTCGGTGAGCCAGTGCAGCTTGAAAGACAGCGTATCGGCAAATATGTGATATTTTTTATTTTGATGTTTTTAGTTTTAGCTTATCTGCTGAAGAAAGAATACTGGAAGAACATCCATTAATTCTTGAGAGCGGGAACGGGAACGTAGGTTGGTTATTAGTGGGAGCGGCTTTAGCCTCGATTATCGCGGCTAAAGCCGCTCCCACTAATGCCAATAATGTTAAGAAACTTATGAACACCTACTTAACAACTGTAAATAAAAACATCGCCAACCTGTTATAATACCTTTTTTTACCGCCCTACACGTCTTAAAGAGGTTGTTATTCGTGACAAATATTAATACTCGTAAATCTGTAATGACGCTTTTCTCATCCCCAACATGCGCGATGAGCCACTGCGCCCGTTTTGTTTTACACGAGAAAGGAGTTGTCGCAGACATAGAATATTATGACCCGACAGATCCACCTGAAGATTTACTTGAGTTAAATCCCAACGGCACGTCACCCACATTGATTGAACGCGATCTGGTTCTCTATGATTCACGCATCATCATGGAATATCTGGACGAACGCTTTCCGCACCCCCCTTTACACCAAATGGATCCGGTTTCACGGGCAAATGCCCGAATGCTGATCAAACGCATCGATCAGGACTGGTACCAATTACTGGACGAAATTTTATTTTCCGGCGAGAAAAAATCCGCCCGGGCCAAGAAAATGCTCAGAGAAAGCATATTATCCGCTGCGCCTATTTTTGCCGCCAGACCCTATTTTATGAGTGATGAATTCTCACTGATCGATTGCGTCATCGCACCCTTGTTATGGCGTTTACCCAGCATAGGCATTGATGTAGCGACCCCGAATGAAGTGATCACCAATTATGCTCAGCGCATATTCAACAGAGCCGCATTCAAGCGTAGCCTGAGCGAAGCTGAAAAAGAAATGGTCGAACCTTTAAAGTAAATCCCAGCAAAATGACTTCTCTAAAGCCCTATTTAATTCGTTCAATTTACGAATGGATTATTGATAACAATCTGACGCCGCATCTTCTTGTGGACGCCGAAGATACCAGCGCTATTTTACCGAAAGAATTTATTGAAGACGGCAAAATCGTTTTAAATATAAGGCCGGAAGCGATACAGGGACTTTCTCTCGGTAACGAGGAAATTGAATTTAATGCCCGGTTTAGCGGAAAGCCAATGCACATTAGCACACCAATAACCGCTGTGTTGGCAATCTATGCTAAAGAAAACGGCAAAGGCATGATCTTCGACCAGGAAGATAGTGACGGCGATGAACCACCGCCGGTAAAGAAACCTGCCGCAAAACCAAATTTACGCATCGTAAAATAACTGTGTTTTTGCTATGTCCAGCCAGTCCTCGCTGAACATAGTAATCACCTGGTCTTTTATGCTATCTATAAAGCATAAATCTCGTAGACTTGCTCTCCTGATTCGCCAAAAACGAACTTGTTATTTGTATACTTGCGTACAGCCCTTAACTTTTTTGTTATCAGTTAATCTTTTTAGTTGTATAGTGAAGTCCTATCTGAAAAAGGCAGACTCTTTCGATAGCCTGCCCAATAGATAGCCGCAGAGAGTCTAACCCTATCCTATGAGGTGAATCATGAACTCACTACAACAATCCTTTATCTTATCTTTCTTCCTGTCCGTTTTTTTAGCATTGCCGGTTTCGGCAGCCGATATAACCGCCGGGGAACAAAAAGCCGCCCCCTGTGCCAGTTGTCATGGTCAAAAAGGCAACAGCGGCAATGCGCAATGGCCCAACTTGGCGGCACAACAATCAACCTACCTGGTCAATCAACTCAAAGCATTCAAAGCTGGAGATCGCATCAATCTTATGATGCAATCAATGACAGCCAATCTGAACAATGAAGACATCAACAACCTTGCCGCTTATTTTTCCAACCAGCAACCTGTCAAGGCCGGCGGAGATCCGGCATTGGCAAAAACAGGCGAAGCCAAAGCCGCTATGTGCCTGGGATGCCATGGTGCCAAGGCTGAAGGTAACGGCCAGTTCCCAAGGCTAGCCGGACAACATCCCGACTACATTGTGCAACAATTAAAAGCCTTCAAAGAAGGTTCGCGCAAAAGCGGACCGATGCAAGCCATTACCGCCAACCTGTCCGAAGCCGATTTTAAAGCATTAGCGGCTTATTTTGGATCGCTATAACAACTCAGGTAACAATATGATAACCATAAAATATTTTTTACTTCCGGCAACCGTTTTGGCCCTATCCCTATCCGGGGCGGCTATTGCAAAGCAACCGAATAATCACGGCAATGAAAGCTCCGGCCCTGATGCCCGCTTGCTGAACAGCAACAAGCAGTCAGAAACCGGGGATAATCTGCGCGGTGCGGACAGAGCCGACGAAAGACAAGAGATTAACGAATTCAGAGACCATGATAATTCCCGTGACGCTAATAAGCCGGAAAAACAGCAGCGACACAGGCGCTAACGGAAATTGTTGGATTCTGGTTTCTAAAAGGCGGTCATACCGCCTTTTTTATATCCGCGTTATTTTCGAGTGTCTTAGGCAAAGGCGTCAGGCAGGATATGACGCGCTGTTTTAGATACCTATCCCTATCCAACAACAAATGCTTTATCATTAGCGCATTAAAAATTAAAAGCCGCTAGGGCTACCTATAAAAATAATGAGCCACCATCCAGAAGCTACCACCGACCGCAATTTATCCCTGATCTTCTTATTTGCCGCGACTTTGTTTACCAGTGCATCGCTGATGTTTGTGTTGCAACCCCTGTTCGGGAAGATTTTATTACCCCTGCTGGGCGGTTCGCCGGCAGTCTGGAATACCTGCATGGTGTTTTACCAGAGTATATTGTTTCTCGGTTATCTATACGCGCACTATCTGTCTACGCGCTACAGCCGGCATCGCCAAATTCAGATCCATACTGCACTCATACTGATCAGTTTTTTGGCGCTGCCTTTAGCCTTGCCGGAAAATACCGTTCCGCCGACAGACAGCAATCCAACCTTCTGGCTGCTTTGGACCTTATTTCTTGCTATCGGCCTGCCTTTTTTCGTGGTTTCGACAACCGCGCCGCTGATTCAAAAATGGTTCGCCAATGTTGGTCACCATACCAGCCATGACCCTTATTATCTCTATGCGGCCAGCAACACCGGCAGCCTGATTGCGTTGCTGAGTTACCCGTTTCTGCTTGAACCCAATGTCGGACTGGCTAACCAGAAGAGTTACTGGACCGTCGGCTATCTGCTGCTTTGCCTGCTGATTGCAGGCTGCGCTTTTGTGCTATGGAAAAGCCGACAAACAACCGAGCAGCAAGAGAACGTAGATGCTGTTACCGACGAAAACAATCTCAGTCCAGCCACCAAATTACACTGGCTGGCACTGGCCTTTGTACCGTCCAGCCTGCTGCTGGGCCTGACCAACTTCATCAGCACCGATATTGCCTCGGTGCCGTTGCTGTGGATTATCCCGTTAACGCTGTATTTACTGTCTTTTGTGATCGTTTTTTCCAAATGGAACGACAAAATTCATCCTCTAATGGTGAAGCTGCAACCGATATTCCTGTTGCCGTTTATCGCCTACGCGTTCATTAATCCGGCGGATTTGCCTTATTGGGCCTACCTGATTTTGCACCTGATCGCTTTTTTCTTTGCGGTGATGGTTTGTCATGGCGAGTTGGCAAAATTAAGGCCGCATACCCGACATTTAACAACCTTCTACCTGATCATGTCCTTTGCGGGCATGTTAGGCGGCATGTTCAACACCTTTGTTGCACCGTTCGTGTTCAATGCCGTGTATGAATACCCGATCATGATTATTGCGGCCTTGCTGCTGCGTCCCGGGCGACTGAATTCATCCCTACAGCAAATAATAGCCCCTGCCCTGCTGGTTATTGCCGGGATTATTGTTCATGCCACCGTCGATAATTTACTCCAGTATTTCGACGCCATAGTCATCAGCCTGATAGGCTTAACCTTTTTGACCTATCTATTCAGAGCGCGTCCCGTCGGCTTCGCGTTAATGACCGGCGCGATTATTTTCCTTGCTCTTGGCTTGCATGGCCTGTCATCGCATACACTCTATCAGGAACGCACTTTTTTTGGCGTGCTTGCCGTGCGTGAAGCCGTGTTAACCGATGAACAAGGCAAGCCCGAAAGCTATCATGAATTATTTCACGGCACGACCAAACACGGGGCGCAGCGCCTGGCTGCAAACCTAAGCCAGATACCGTTGACCTATTACAGTCGTCCGGGGCCTATGGGGCAGTTGTTCAAGGAATATGATAATAACAATCAAGCCTGGAATATCGGCGTGGTCGGACTCGGCGCGGGCGCTTTAGCCTGTTATGCCAAAGATCAACAAAACTGGACGCTTTACGAAATCGACCCGCTGGTTATAGACATTGCCGGCAACCCCGCCTATTTCAGCTACCTGAGCCAATGCGCTCACAACGCCGCGATGCGCGTCGGCGACGCCCGTTTATCGCTGGAAAAAGAGCCGGATCAGCACTTCGATTTATTAGTCATGGATGCTTTCAGTTCCGATTCAGTGCCTACCCATCTGCTGACCAAGGAAGCGCTGGAGCTTTATTTCAAAAAACTTAAACCCAACGGCATGCTGGCGTTTCATATGACCAACCGTCATTTGTCGCTGAAAAAAGTATTATCGATTAATGCGGAAGCCTTGCACTTGGCCGCGCTGATTCAGGAATTCAAACCGCAACAGGACATCCCACTGGTTGTTGCGACAGACTGGGTGGTCATGGCAAAGCACGCCGAAACACTGGAACCGCTACGCCTAAGCCGTCTCGGCAACTGGCAAAAAATGCCCTTATACTTCGACATGAAGCCCTGGACGGACGACTTCACCAATATTGTCAGTATTTGGAAATAAAGGATTACGCGTTGGATGAACTCACTATAGGGCCAAAGCAAGCTTTGGACTCCAAATAACACTGATGTCAAAATTCAAAGCTTGCAAAATCTGAACTGCATAGCAATCAATGCACGCAGACATACTATTTAAGCTCTATCGGTCTCGGTTTTAGACTGGCCTTGAATAGTGGCTACAATCCGCCTGCTGCCGCCCTGATTGCGATGCTCGCACAGGTAAATGCCTTGCCAGATGCCCAGGTTAAGCTTGCCTTTGGTAATGGGAATGGTGCAACTGGAACCCAGCAGAGCATTTTTTATATGGGCCGGCATGTCGTCTTCTCCCTCATAGCCATGCTTATAATAAGGCGCCCCTTCCGGCACAAATCTATTAAAGTGGCTTTCCATATCCTGGCGCACCGTCGGATCGGCGTTCTCATTAACCGTCAACGATGCCGAAGTATGCTTGATAAAGAGGTGTAGCAATCCGCACTGTACGGCAGCCAATTCCGGAATAACGCTCAGGATTTCACCGGTGATCAGATGAAATCCCCTGCTTTTTGCTGATAATGAAAACTCTTTTTGTACCCACATTAACAAAACCTGCTGTATGGCTTGAGATGCCGCATCAAACGGCACATTAGAGAAGAAAAGGCTTTTGGTTGTTCACTTAATGGTTCAATGATCTTGCCAGACGATGCAAAGCTTCACTGCCGTGATTGAACAACGGCCAGCCGTCGCCGGTCAAAACAGCTTTAATGTCAGGCAAATCGGCAATGCGTTTGACCGATTGAATGGCCTTGTTTTTATCGATCAGCTTTTCGTCCGGCAACATGCACAATTCACCGCCGATATGGCAACGGATTAAATCGCCGGTTATCAGTGTGCTGTGTTCCAAAATCAGCGCCAATTCCCCCGGCGTTTTAGAGCCGTTAAGCTGATAGGCAATCAGTCCGGGCACGATTTCTTCGTGATCGTGAATCCAGCGGGCGCATGACAGAGGAAACGTTTCTTCCTCGCCTGCCGAGCCGTAAATCGCAGCACCGGTAACATCGGCTATATGCTCGGCATCACGGCAGTGATCGCTATTGGTGATAACGATAAAACTTACCCCGCCCAGGCTTTGCAAATGGCTGTGATCATGTTCGGACATCGGCAAAGGGTCGATTAAGACATTACCGCCGTCACGTACCCAAAGCACGCTATGAAAATCCAGATTACGCTCCCGATTAAACTCCGACCAGCCGAACAGGTCCTTTCTGTGTAATTGTTTCATTGCTAACCCCCTGAATTAATAGTTTTACACCCTGCCTTACGATCCTCTGTGTATATTGCCGCTTTATTAATCGATTCCATCAATCCGGCAGTCTATAGATTGTGTCCATTATTCAAAAATATCAAGCTAAAAGACAAGACCAAGTTGCGCGGCAGCCAAAATATCCGATGAAGTTGCAATACTCGTAGTCTTACCTAGTTTTTTTTGTATAATCAAATTCATTTCCAGATTATTATCCAAATAATGCAGACTCCTTTTAAGACCATCGGCATAATAGGCAAACCCAGCGATCCCAGCATCGCCGCGACTTTAACTGCCCTGCATGCTTTTTTAAAGCTACACCAATACACGGTCATTGTCGCGAAAGACAGCGCTCATTTTATTAATAACCCGTCCGTTAAATCCTGCACGATAGACACGATGGGGCAGCATTGCGACCTGATTATCGCCGTTGGCGGCGACGGCACTTTTCTTTCGGCCGCCCGCGCCATCGTCGAATACGATATTCCGTTGATTGGCATCAACTTGGGCCGACTGGGTTTTCTGGTGGACATATCGCCCAACGAGTTGTCCGACAAGCTGATTCATATCCTTCAAGGCCACTACACGGAAGAAAAACGCTATTTGTTGCGCACTAAAATCATCCGTGACGGGCACGTTATCCACGAAGAGACTGCCGTCAATGAAGTGGTCGTCCACCGTTGGGTAACGCCCAGCATGATAGAAATCATCACCAAAATCGATAATGTGTTTTTAAATTCGCAACGCTCCGACGGCCTGATTATTTCCACGCCCACCGGATCAACCGCCTATTCCCTGTCTGCCGGAGGACCGATTTTGCATCCTGCGTTAAATGCTCTGGTATTAGTGCCGCTCAATCCCCATACTTTGTCGAATCGGCCTATCGTGATAAACGATTCGGTTGAAATTGAAATCAGCTTTTGCCAGACCAAACAAATCAACGCCTTGGTGACTTGCGATCACATTGAAATTCCGAAAGTATTAATCAGCGATAAAATTTTAATTAAAAAAGAACCAAAACCCATTAGAATTTTGCACCCGGAAGGCCATGATTTTTTCTATATCCTCAGGAATAAATTAAACTGGAGCAGTGGTTACCACACCGACAATCATGTTATTAAACCTTAATATAATCGACCTCGCCGTCGTTAAATCGTTAGATCTCGACCTGGAAAAAGGCATGTCGGTGCTGACCGGCGAAACCGGAGCCGGTAAGTCTATTTTATTAACGGCCTTGGGACTCGCCTTAGGCGACCGGGCCGATTCCGGCTACGTGCGGCCTGATTGCAAACGCGCCGAGATTAATCTGGAATTCGATTTGGCCGATGCGCCTCAGGCTCAACAATGGCTTAAGGACAATGAACTGGACGCCGAACAGCAATGCCTGATCCGGCGCATTGTTAATCACGACGGCCGTTCAAAGGCGTATATCAACAACCGCCCGGTTACCTTGCAGGCCTTGCAGGAACTGAGCGAAAAGCTGGTCGAAATTCACGGCCAACACGCGCATTTGACCCTGCTCAATCCTGACGAGCAACGCCGTCTGCTGGATTCCTACGCAAAAAACCTGCCCCTGCTGGACAGCGTCAACGCCTGTTACCGGCAATGGCATCAAACCAGCAAGGAACTGGCCGGATTGATTAAAGCCGGCGTCGATCAAACCGAACGCGAAGAATTGCTGCGCTATCAAATTGAGGAATTGCAACAACTGGATCTGGCAAATTTCAGCTACGCCGATCTTTCGGAAGAACACGGCAAGCTGGCCAATCTGGGACAGATTTTAAGCACCGGTCAAGCTCAGGTCGATATGCTGTATGAGAACGACCGGCAATCGGTCAATCAAATGCTGAACCACTGTCTCGGTGAATTAAGCCACATTGCCCAGTTTGCGCCCGAATTAAACGAAATCTGCACGATGCTCTCCGAAGCGCAGATCCAAGTTGAAGAGGCATCCCTGCAACTGCGCCGGTTTCTTGAAGCGCAAGAGGCCGATCCGCAGCGTCTGGAAGAAGTCGAAAACCGGATCGGCATCATCCAAAGCCTGAGCCGCAAACACCACATTACCCCGGATGAACTGCCGGAATTGGTCGGTAAGCTGGAGCAGGAACTCGACAGCCTAACCCACAGTAGCGAACGCATCGAAGCCCTGACCGCCGATACCGCAAAACTGCTGAAAGAATACCACCAGCTGGCCGCGCAATTGTCCGCGCAACGCAGTCTCAGCGGCAAAAAACTGCAACAGCTGATTTCAGCGATGATCAAGGAACTGGGCATGCCGCAAGGCGAGTTTCTGGTCGATATAGGCGCACTGGATAGCGATACGCCCAAACTGAACGGCAAAGATAAAATCGAATTCCTGGTCAGCGCCAATCCCGGCCTGCCGGCAAAACCACTGGCTAAAGTGGCTTCAGGCGGCGAATTGTCGCGTATCAGCCTGGCGATTCAAGTCACCACATCCAGTGATAAAACCACCCCGACGATGATTTTTGATGAAGTAGATTCAGGCATAGGCGGAGGCATTGCCGAAATCGTCGGACAAAAACTGCGCAGCTTAAGCCGTAACCGGCAAGTCATGTGCGTCACTCACCTACCACAAGTCGCTGCACAAGCGCATCACCATCTCTACGTTGAAAAAAACAACCGAAGCGATATTACTTCTTCCAATGTCCGGTTACTGGAAACGGAAGAGCGCGTTGAAGAAATTGCCAGAATGCTGGGCGGCGTAAACATCACCGCCAACACGCTGGCGCACGCCAAAGAAATGTTGTTTCAATCAGCTTCCGGCACACAGCCGGAAAATTCAACTACAGGAAACTAAAAACTATGAACAGATTTCCAGCAGAATGGGAAAAACAATCCGCAGTATTAATCGCATGGCCGCATAAAACCGGCGACTTTCGCAACCTTGACGCCGTGGAGCAATCCTACAGCGTTATTAGCGATACCATCAGCCAATATCAAAAACTGCTGATCGTATGCCGTGATGACAGCCATCAGCAACATATCCAGACTCTAATAAGCAAGACCGACAATATCGACTTCATCCACGCAACTGTGAATGACATCTGGGTCAGGGACACCGTTTTTCTTAGCGTCGAAAAAGACGGCGCAAATATGCACATGAACTTTCATTTTAATGGCTGGGGCGGAAAATACTCGCACCAAAGCGATAACGCGCTTAACCATAAACTGCTAAACGTCAAACCCTTTAAAGGCGCCAGTCACACCGACATTGACTTTATATTGGAAGGCGGCAGCGTCGAAAGCGACGGCATAGACACCATCCTGACCACCAAACAATGCCTGTTAAACCCGAACCGGAACAAAGGCCTGAGCCAACAGGAAATAGAGCAACAATTGCTCCAGTATCTGGGCGCAAAACGGGTGTTCTGGCTGGATCAGGAGAATCTGACCGGCGACGATACCGATGCCCACATCGATACCCTCGCGCGCTTTTGCTCCGCCGATACCATCGCTTACACCAGCTGCGACGACCCCGAAGACCCGCACTACAACAGCCTGAAATTCATGGAAACGCAACTACAGGCGCTTAGAACTCAGGATGGCGATGTCTATCATCTGGTGCCGTTGCCGCTGCCGAAACCGATTCACGATGAGGACGGGCAACAACTACCGGCCAATTATTCCAACTTTTTAATCATCAATCGCGCCGTCATGGTGCCGGTTTACGGCGACCCGATGGATGCGATTGCGCTGGAACGCTTGGCCGGTTGTTTTCCTGATCGCAAGATTATTGGCGTTCCGTGCCAGCCCTTGGTGCATCAGTACGGCAGCCTGCATTGCATGACCATGCAGTTTCCCGAGGGGGCGTTGAGAGCTGTCGGTTAATATTCGATAATATTTCGCCGTGTGCAGGATGTGGTGTCATGTCAGGCTATCCTGCCTGACACCCTTCGGGTTAATGCAAATCTGTTCCAGACAGATTTGTCAAGCCGCGTCCTGCATAGAGAAACCGTTATAAAGGTAGAACATGCAAAACAACGATATTAGATGGATTCAACGGTTTAACAATCTAAACAACTATTATCAAGAGTTTGTAAAACTACAGAAAAAGCTCAGCACATTAGTCAAAAAAGAGTAGCCGTAAACCATGAAATACGGTCTAAAAGAACACACCATCGCGCAAATTAATTCTGTTTTTTCCCCTTATCCTGAAGTAGAACAAGTCATACTTTACGGCTCACGCGCAAAAGGCACTTATAAAAACGGCTCGGATATTGACCTGACACTAAAGGGTAACAACTTGGATTTGGCGATGATCAATAAGATAAGTAATGATATTGATGATCTGCTCTTGCCCTACAGTTTTGATATTTCAATTTTCAGTCAGATAAGCAATGCAGACCTCGTTGATCATATCAACCGGGTTGGAATTGTTTTTTATGAGCCTCAAAAATCAGTCCACCGTATTCATGTCGACCATTAAGCGTATTATTTGTGTTGCTATGCGTCGGTTGCGCGAAGACTCATAAATGCTTCTGATTTTTTAGCTTCCTAACATAAAGTCTATAACCATTAAAACCTGTTTTGAAAAACCAAATTTATCTCGATTATGCCGCGACAACACCTATGGCACCGGAAGCTGCGGCGGCTATGGCGCAATGTTTAACAATGAATGGCATATTCGCCAACCCCGCATCCTTGCAGCATGAATTTGGCGAACGGGCGAATGACTTGATCGAGAGGTCGCGAGCCGAAATCGCATCCTTGTTGAACTGCAACCCGAACGATCTGATTTTCACATCAGGTGCAACCGAATCGAACAACCTTGCTATCAAAGGAATTGCCCTTAGCTATCAAAAAAGAGGCAACCACATCATTACATCAGCTAGCGAACACAAAGCCGTGTTAGATACCTGTAAATACCTTGAGAGCACCGGTTTTAAGATCACTTTCCTAAGGCCCGATCTTAATGGACAGGTGAGCCTTGATTGCATTTTAAACGCCGTGACTGACGAGACCATCCTTGTTTCCCTAATGCACGTCAACAATGAGACCGGCGTTACTCAAGATATTGATCTAATCGCCCAAGCGCTGAAAGATAAAGACCTATTCTTTCATGTTGATGCAGCACAAAGCGCAGGTAAGCTGAAGATTGACCTGACTAAATCCCCAATAGATTTGCTATCCATTTCAGCACATAAGCTTTATGGGCCCAAAGGTATTGGCTGTCTGTATGTTCGCAACAGAAAACAAACAAATTTAACGCCATTGTTGCATGGCGGCGGACAAGAATACGGTCTTCGCCCCGGCACATTACCTACCCATCAGATAGTAGGCATGGCAACCGCTTTTAGAATTGCACATGAGTTAATGCTGAGCGACTATCAACACAGCACACGGCTGGAGCAGATTTTAGTTACCCAACTCAATCAACTTGAAGGCATCCATTTCAATGGTGATCAAAAACATAAGCTCCCCCATATAGTCAATGTCAGTTTTGATCACGTTGGTTCTGATTCTTTAATGATTGCGTTAAGAGATGATTTAGCTATTGCCACAGGATCAGCCTGTAACAGCGGCGCTATTGAAGCATCGCATGTGCTGAGAGCCATGGGAATTGAAAGCGACAGACTCTATGGTGCGGTGAGAATCAGTTTTGGCCGTTACACGACTGAAACGGACATCCAACAGGCAGGGCAACGTATTTGCGAAGAAGTCACCCGTTTAAGGCGGCTTACATTGGAGTAAAAGACAACATGCTCGGCAAAAAAGTCCTCAACACTGTTTATTGGCACTGTAGTTTAACCGCTTTGCAGAATGCTGAAGTGCAGCAGCTTGTCGCCGAAGCGGAAAAGTTGGCCGGTTTGCAAACGGGTACTGATTACAATATTGTGAAATATGACATTAAAGGCGAGGCTCTGTCTTTATTGTGGTATCCAAACTTTTTTAATGATCCTTTTCCAACATTAAAAAAAAGCTATCGTATAAACCTAAAATCCAAACGTGTCGACAAACGCAGCTATCAAACCTCATTGAATCCGCCCATCCTGCACCGTAAAGAATTATTTCTTAGCCAGGATGACCCGCACATAGCTCAATTTCAAGAACTGACAGCAACCGCCGAACAGCTCGGTCTATTCGAAAGTCCCATTCATATCGGCTTTAAACAAGCCTGGGAAAACCTGATTGCCGAAAAAGGCTTTCAACTGGTTGAGCATCAATTTGCACCCATTGGTAATTTAGAAACTAATGATGAGCAGCAAGCCTTCGAACCAACACCCAACATAGCCATTGCCAGGCACTTAACCGCCCTTACTCGCAGCAACTTGTCTGCACCGATGCAATGCCTGGCTCGACATGGCTTTTTAGATGTGGCATTTTCCGTATTCGATTACGGTTGCGGCAAAGGTGACGATATACGCAACTTAACCGCCAACGCTATTCCCGTGTCAGGCTGGGATCCTCACTATGCAGCCGATCAACCCAAACAACCGGCAGATATTGTTAACCTGGGCTTTGTTATCAATGTCATCGAAAGTTATCAAGAGCGTCTTGAGGCATTACTGGGCGCTTATGATTTAACCCGACAGATCTTAGTCGTATCGGCTATGCTGGTTAACCAAAACGCTCTGGGAGGCCAAGCATTTAATGATGGCGTGATCACACAGCGCAATACCTTTCAAAAATACTTCACGCAAACAGAGCTAAAAGAATTTTTAAGCGACACTTTAGAAACGGATGCTATTCCAGTCGCGCCCGGCATCTTTTTTATGTTTAAAGACCAAAATGCCGAACAGCGCTTCTTGCTCAACCGACAACGCAGTCATCGGAATGTTTTACGCCTGTCGCAGCGCTCATCAAATCCCGCATTACCCAAGCTGTCGCGTAACGAGAAAAAATATCTTAACTTTAAACATCTGATTGACCCGCTGTGGCAACAGACCTTGGAGTTGGGACGGTTACCGGAAAAAACCGAGATCGATAAGCTGATAGAACTGACGCAAAACTTTGGCACCGTCAGTCAAGCCTTGCACTTTATGCTTGATCAGTTTGATGAAGCGATTTTAGAACAAGCCAGACAAAACCGCATTGACGACTTGCTGACCTATTTCGCCTTGCAGACTTTTTCTAAACGCAGTGCTTACAAAAACCTGGAATCAGCGCTGCAAAAAGACATCAAAGCATTTTTCGGCGACTACAAAAACGCCATGGCAACAGCTCAATCGGTTTTATTTCAAATCGGCAAAGCCGAAAACATCGCATCAGCCTGCCAACAAGCCACCGAACAAGGCTTAGGCTATCTCGACGAAGATGAAGCCTTGCATTTACATACCAGCGTTGTGGAACAACTGCCGACACTGCTGAGGATTTACATCGGTTGCGCAACCGTGCTTTATGGCGACATAGAACAAACCGATTTAATCAAAATCCACAGTCAATCCGGCAAGCTCAGTTTAATGCGTTATGACGATTTTCAAAACAACGCGTTACCGCGTTTACTCGAACGCGTCAAAATCAACCTGCGCGAACAAATCTTCGATCTTTATCAATATGGCGAAGAATACGAACCCACCTATTTATATTTAAAATCACGCTACATCAATGAAGAATTCCCCAAATATGCGGAGCAACAAAGTTTTGACGAACACCTGCAAGCCTTAAATTTGTTCGATTTGAGCGGATATGGCCCTAGACCTGAAAACTTACGGCAAACGCTCGCTAATGCGCGTTGGGAGATTGACGGTTTCGAGTTGGTACGCAGTCGAAGTATTCCTGAACTCGATAATCATTGCGGTCGCTATCTGACTTACCGGCAACTGATTGAATGCGGTGAAACCAGGCAAGCCACCGGTTTAGCCAATCATCCCCAGCAGCCGGACAGCTATACCGCTCTATATGACTTAGCCACGCACATTCTTGATCCGGTGATTGACTATTTCGGCATGATCCGATTGACCTACGGATTTTGCTCGCATGAATTAGGCAAGCACATTAAAAAACGGGTTGCACCTAAACTCGATCAACATGCCGCACATGAACTGAATAGCAAAAACAACCTGATTTGCCCGCGTTTAGGTGCGGCGGTTGATTTTATCGTCGAAGATGAAAACATGCGCGAAGTCGCCGACTGGGTTGTAGAAAACACCCCGATTGACCGGCTGTACTTTTACGGCGAAGACCGGCCGATTCATATCAGTTATAGACCGGAACAGAAAGGCGAGTATATTGATTTGGTACTGACGGATAGCGGGCGGCAAGTGCCGAAAAAACGAAAATAAGGCGCTTTGCCTGCTAGTCGGCAGGTCTGTTTGCTCATAAAAATCATCACTGATTGTTGAATAGCAAGATTACGCAGGGATTTCACAAACAGGAGCCAAGTTAAGGCGTTGGGCGCGACGCGCGAATTTACGATCATCGAACGTCAAAAATGCACTGCAAGCCCCAGAAGCGGCCAAGTGCAGGGCATCTGGAAACTCAAGGCCGGCACGGCACCATGCGATGGCTGTACGGAGCGAAAGCTCATCTTCGATAACAATATTCGGCAAGCCTTGCAGATGTTCGAAAACGGACATGACTTGTTCAGGCGGAAAGCGGAATTTGTCGGCTTGAGTCAAAACCCAGAAAAACTCAAGCAAAACCGTTTTCGTCACAAGTAGTTCGGGTTCATCCCTGAAGATGCGCAAGGCAAGGGATGATTGCAGAGAATCGTCTTGCGCATAGTAGCGCACCAGGATATTGGTATCGACCGACTTCACAGCGATTGCGCCGCACCTTTGGCAATGGCGTCGTCCATTTCTTCCAGGGTGACTGTCGGTCCGGTATAACCCAGTATTTTGGGGCCTTCTTCAACCCGTGAGATTTTGTTTGTGTTTTTAACCGGGCGCATGACAATCGCGTCACCTTGGCGTTCAAAAGCCAGTTCGGCACCGGGTTTTAAGCCCAAGGCATGAATGAGATTGTCAGGTATATGGACATCGCCGTGAATGGATAAAGTGGGCATGTAGGTTTTTCTCGCAAATAAATTTATAGACACAAAATGTATTATCGGGCTTATCAGGCCGGATGTGTATGCAAATTTCCCGATATAGTACGGATTGCATCTTTGTTTTAAGCTCTAATAACTCACATTAATACCGGCAGGAAACTCATGGGGATTCAACTCAGCTAATTGCGACCTGACTCTTTGCCGCAACTCTTTTGCAGGATTAAGCACATAGTTTTCATAATCGACATGGTCAGGATTGATTAACAGCAATTTTGACAAGGCCGAGGCTAAACGAGTGACAGCCGTCACATCCCTGCTATCGCCCTTTAATGGCGGACATTCGCCGAACGGGAATTCATGATGACTAACGGTGCGTAATTGATGTAAATATTCGCCAAAGACATCAGCCTTAATACCGAAACCCTGCGCGGCACTCTCGGTGGTAAAACGAGGTATCTTCCAGCCTGGAATAATGCCGTGAAATCTGTCCATTAAAGCAGAGTCATGGAACATTTCCGGCAAGTGGCGAATGTAATCTGATTGACGAGGTTGACCTGCGTATAAGTCAATGTTGGCTAAAATAATCAAACCGCATTCGCTGGTGATTTTTTTGCTACCAATGCTAAATTGTCCTGACTCTAAATAATCTTTGAATTTAGCGTGAATATCATCAGCGCCTTTAAAGTTAATCGATTGCCCTTCATCCAACACTAATAAGTCATATTTTCCACCGAGCAAGCCGACCTCATTAGTATTCAAATTCATAAACAATTGTGCCTGCGATAATGCACCGCCGCTATTTAACCAGACATGACGGCTTAAATTGGCATAAATAAAGGACTTCCCGGTGCCTTTAGGTGCAAGCTCCATTAAGTTGAGTTTATTTTCTATCAAGGGTAATAAGCGCAAAATGACATTGGCTTGCTGCTCCTCGGTATAAGCCGACGGTTCATAGCCCATAGTACGCAATAGCAAACAAATCCATTCGCGCGTGGTAAATTGTTCCCGGGCTTTGATTAACTGCTCCAAGCGCACTTTACCTGACTGCATGGGATTAAACTCAACTAACTCAATAACGTTGATTTTACCTTCGGCACGTACAAATAGTCGTCCGGCTCCCCATTGCCCGCCTTCCAAAAGCGACTGGTTTTTTTCGAGCACTTCATTTGTAACGTAGGCGTTTCGCTCATCTAAGCAGGGGATGGTTAATAGCTTTCTGTCTTTGGCAATGTCAATGCGCACATCAAAGCGATCTAACAACACAACCGACTCACCGGATTGCAGCCGGTATTTAATAGTTTCTTTTTCGGTTTTAGCCGGTAAATGCTGACTCATAAAACCAGTAATCGCTTGGTAAACTTCAGGTTTGCTCGCATTAGGCTTCTGAAAACGTGAAATCAGCCATTCTTCAACAAAACTCGGAATAGTCCTTTTTTCGCGAATTTTTAATGTTCTGACCAAGGCCTTATCAATAATCAACTCACCAAAAGCGGAAGCGATTTTTTCATCTAATATTTGTGCATTCATACGCTTTAAAACATATCCTCAAAACTTTGGGTGCCCGCATCTTTTTCCAGCAAGGCTACAGGAAATTTAACCGATAGTCGCTTGGTGTTTTTCTCATGACGATCCGCGCAGTCATAGGTAAGTAATAATTCGACTTCAGTTAATCCTTCCTGGTCTTGCATGGAATTAAAATTTATTTTAATAGTTTGTTGTCTATTAGCGCGAATGCTGTCAATGCTTTCTTTACCATCAAAAGGTTTGGTAAAGTAAATTTGAATGTTGTTAATTGTTGTATTGGCTGTTAATAGCACTTCTATTTGCCAAAATTTATTGGCGATTACGAGACAAGGCACGTCAGTTAATTTAAGGTCTAGCGGTGTAGCACTGGGGCGTGGCGGTTTTGATGATAAGGTGATAAAAGGAATTAACACCTCTTCTGGAGTTAAACCGCCATGGGTTAACCAGGCATGAGGTGTTAATCGGCAGCGTTTTTTAGGGACGGCATAATCACCGATTAAAGTAAACTCATCAGGCATTTGCATGGATGATTTCAATTTATAGACTCTTTCCTTGACCTCACCTAACGCTTGCCCAGCATACAGTTCTTGTGTAACCGTCATCCCATGATCTGCGGTGATAAAAAAAACCACTTCTTTATTTAACCGGGCAGCATCTTTATACCAGCCCATAATAGAACGCTTAATTTGTCGAATGATGGGCCGAATATCTTCCCGATGTTTGCTAAAACTTGGGCACTCATGCAAGCGCTCATCAAGGCGATTTTCAAATAAAACTACTAACTGCGTTTGCTCTTCAATACGCTCAGTCCTTTCGGAGCTTTCGGCCCAACTTTGTATAACTTTTAACGACTTTTCTTCAGCTAAATAGTTTTGATAGGCATGTCTTAAAATGGCTTCCTGGTTACCGGATTGTTGATCGCTAACCGGTTGTCCGGTTAAAACGGCCATTTTGCATACCTCGGTTAAAGTCGGTAAGGGCGAAAATAGCATCTGTTGACGCAAGGTCAAATGATCCAAGCTATTAAGCTCGTCTAAAAGTATATCCTGATTTAATGCGGATAACGCGTCGACCATAATAATAACAACGGTATAAGCCTGATCCAGATAGGAACGGGCTTGGGCGGAAACAGACCGCCAATCATGTACGGAGCGGGAAATACGAGCCTGTTGGGCTAGTAACCAATCACTGAAACTCAAGTTAACCGATTCATCAAGAGGCTGTTTAGCTAAAAAAGCCTTTCGGCAATAGTCAAAATAAGCAGAACTCCAGTTTAGTACCTCATCAACAATGGCAGACGCATCCAACAAGGGATAGCTATCGAGTCTTTGTTGTAATGCAGTTAATAAATTCTGACTTTCCTGACTGGTAAATGTGTGCAATTTATCGAGCAACGCTTGGGTAAGCAAGGTAGCGTTTTCAGATACTAAAACAGCTAGTTCGCTTAGTAGCAGCGGCCAATCCACCAGTAAATCGTTTATCGCTTCCGGCTTTATGCCTTGCGCTGGTATTGATCTTTCAGCGGCGTGTAACGCCTTGATAAATTTATCGGGCAAATCGTTGGCCTCTTTTTCCGGCAAAGCCAATAGTGGTAGGGCTTGGAGTAGTGAGACAGGATAAATTTTGGGTGGCAATGCTTGATTAAGCTGATGAGTGCTAACAAAGCGACGCAAGCAGTCTAAGTGTTGTTGATAGGCTAACGTGTGTAAAAAACACCTGATGTCATCGGCTTTAACTAATTCTTCCAACAAGAACCGGGCAATTTCTTCAGTCAATGACAATCCTAAAACAATGTACCGGCAAAAGGTTTCTTTAACCGCTGCAACCGCCAACAATTGTATAAATTGCGTATTTTGCCGTGTTAAAGCCGCAATAAATTCGTGAATATCTGAACTTAATAAATCGGCATCACAGGCAATTAATAAACTCGTTTCAAAACTTTGGTGCGGAGTTAAAAAATCGCCTTTTTGCAACAAGTCCAGCGTAATAATCAATTCATCGCTCAACCAGATAGGCAACCCGGTGTTTAGCGATTGAGCCAATAACACACGCGGAATTAAATGTTGCGTGGGTAAAACGCCATTTTGCCCCTCATAATCGCTAAAACGCTTAAACAATGCATAACTGTTTACGCGTATTCGAAGTAGCGCATCGGACTTTAGTTGTAAATGCCGGTCAATCTGCTGTCTAACCGCAATAATATCGTTTGGCTGCGTTTTAACAATAACGGCCGCCTCGGTATCGATGCCAAAACCATCAAGAATCAATTGCACGGCCATTATTAACCGCCGTATTCGCTTAATACGACAGTAAGTGCTGACTTGATAGTTTCCGGTGCTAACGACTTTGACTTAAGCCAACACTGTAATGCATTAATCAACTCATCCGCAGCCAGAATAACCGCGGGGTCTTGAATAGTGTTATAGGTTAAGGGCTGCTGGTGATGATTAACAAGTGACTCTAACTTGCCTTGACAGCGCCCTATTTCCAAATCGCTGCATTCCTCAAACGGCTTATTTAAAATAGCTTGCGTCACATGAGTAATGGCAATGTCATCGACATGGGTATGCTGCTCTAATAATTTAGCGATTGCTTTAGCTTGTGGTAGCGCAGATGGATGATTCAAACGTTCAAGCAATTGTTGCTTACCGCCCTCGTCTTTAGGAACAACGGTTTGCAAGGTTTGCTTGATTTCATACTGTTTGGCATTATCGACTTTTGCAAAGTCATCCAGCAAGTTCTTGAGCAACGATTGACTTTTAATGCCGATTTCTGACGCTATTTCACGATCAAGGGCTAATAACTCCAGTAAAAACTCAGCAACATCCTGTTGGTTTTTACCCGGCAATGACAAAAACTTTACCAAGTTTTTAGTTTTGTCCTGTAACAGCGCTGATTGCTTAATTGATTCCGATTGTTTAAGCACAAATTGGCGTAATGTTTGTACGCATTGCCCAGCATATTCTTCTTGGGTTTGCATACTGGTTTTTTCCAGATTGAAGTATTTACCAAGTCCAAACAACATAGCAAATTGCTTAGTTGTAAACTCAAACAAGCGCAGGGTTATTTTGCTGTCTTGAACAAAGGCGTCCGTTAAATTTTTCGCAAAGTCCTCTTCTTTTGTACTGCCGAAACGTAAACGCTTAGTATCATTTCGGACTGCAACCGCCGCGAACATCGCTAAGGTGCAGGAAGGCAAACCATAGGGCGGTGCGATAAGTTTATCGCGCAATTCGGACACCAAATAAGGCTTTTCGCGTTTATGCACCAATGTTTTATGGATTAGCGTCAATACATCCTTGAGGGCACCTTCGGTTTCATCGATTTTTTTAATATCAAGGCCATCAGCTCGTTCAATGAATAACTGATTCGCGCCTAACACCCCATCAATTAGGGCTGAACGCTCACTACTTTCTTTCGGCTCGCCTAATAAATCGGTTTGATACGCCGGGTTTTCGGCAAAATCCAAAATACGCTCGACAACTTTCAGCACCTTATCGCTGCCGGTATATTTTTCAGCGTTCAGTTTATTTAAATTCATCGCGCGAACAGGAATTTCCTGCGGATACGTGTTTTGAATATCGGCAGCTAAAATACCCTTAAAATCATGCCAACTATGACACGGGATAGGATCGGCGGAACCGGCCTTGAAAATCTGACTTTTTCCGCTGTCCAAACCTTCCCGACCAAACAATATCTGCAAAACAGACAATAACTGTTGGCGGCATTTTTCCCATTTCGCCATGAGTTGTCTGCGTAAATCTTCACTGGCGGTTTTTTCTTTTAATAACAATTCCAAAGCCAAATAGCGGCACAACAAACCGCTTAGCCTGAATTCCTTACCATCCAGTTCAACCGCTTCCGCTCTAATACCCGCTAACGGCAACCAAAAATAAAGGTTCGTCGGCGTTGTTTCCCTGATTCTAGCCTTAACAATATCAACCTCTTCTCTATCCTTAGCCAATACTAAAAAAACCTGTCCACTAAGTAGCGGATCGCTGATTTTGACTTGATTGCTAAACGGCGGCGTTAGCAGGCTAATTTGATAGGAACGCACGATACCGCAGGCCGAAGGATCTAAATCATGCTTACCGATAGGTGGCAATAAATCCTCTTGCATGTCAGGATGATCGTTAAACAACGTTTCAGGGCTACGCCCTGCAAAATAGCTTAATTTAGGAGTGATTAACGCTTCTACATCAACACCTGAGTCGCTAAATAACAGCCATTGCTCGGTCACATCATGTTTCCAGCATAATTCCGCTGTTTTTAACCAAGCCAAATCAGAACTTAAGGTTTGCGCCGCGCCTGAATTCGGTTTTGCGTCGCATAAGCTACCTGCAAGAAAGCTTTCCGTAGTTTGAAAGTTTTCACCTAATAATGGGGCAAGAAATAACAGCTTTAAAATCGCTTGTCTGGCCTGAACTTTATCGTTCGGTAAATCGGCGGGTATTTTTGCCGTTGTACGTTGATAACGCTCCCAATCGGCTGGTTTTTTTCTTTTAGCCGATCCGCATAATAATCAACCAATTCCGGCAAGCGAATCAGTTCGTCGGTGAATAAACCCTGATCGCTCAATTCACGATGCAATACCTTGTCCGCATTATCCCTAAAAAAAGTTAGAGCAGTACGATTCGACTGCGCGTAATCAGACAGCGCAAATAATCCCACCGCCATAATCGGATGCAGCGGATAGCATTCGCTTAATACTTGGGAAAAATGTTGCCCCACTTCTTTAAATAACGCCAGATGACCACAATTTTCAAGCAACCGTTGCCGGGCATCTTCGGCGTCTTGTAAATAACGCTTACCCAGCCCAGTCCAGGATTTTTGCATGCCTAATAAATGATAACCCTCACATTCGACGGCGCTAAGTTCCATTTTAAAAGGCTTATTAAAACGACCGGAAATCGCTTCCAACCGATTTTTCACCGTGTCATTAGCGCCGGTTCTAACCGCATATTCGGGAAAAGACACATGCGTTAACCCGATAAACAGAGTATGAGCTTTGCTCGGTTTGCACACTGTTTCGACAAAACGCTGCAACAGCATAATTTCGTCCCCTGCATTGCGGTTGGAATGACCAATTAAATTTTCCAGCGCATCGCCGAATTCATCCCAGATTACGACGATGCCGCCAAATTGGTGTTGTTCCGCCAGATTTTTTCCGGCTTCAAGATAAGCTGTAATAAAATTTTTGCCGCCGTTATCAGCAGGATTGAAAGTAGCCACGCCATGACAAACCGCTTTATACCATTGCCTAAATACATCTAGCACTAAAGATTGATGGTTTTTTAAGCCACTTAGCATTTCTGCCGTCGTGACATAATCCTGAGCCAATTGCCACTCTGATAAGTCAGTGTCCGCATACTGAGGCGAGTTTTCTACCATTTGTTCAAAAGATTGTACGGCGACTTCATATTCCGTCGTAGGCAAAATCGCTTTCGGGTCTAAATCAGGATGACGATTTAAGGCATCATATAATCCTTCCATCAGTTGACCGCCCAAAGTGGGCGCTTCTGCGCCATATAAGGACACTAGCAAATAAGGTCTGGCATCATGGTCATCAGCCGCGATAAAAGTATGCTTCAAATCTTGCGCTAATTTCGCCTCGTCAAAATTAACCAAACGTTGAAAAAAATCACTAAATTCCGTGCTGCCTGAACCGTCGCGGCATAATTGCGCAATCAGCACCGCCAAATGGCTTTTCCCCGAGCCGTAATTTCCGAATAAATTAATCGCCCGCATTTCTTGAGTGGCTTCCGGAAGCACCGCTTTTTGAATATGCGCTAACACTGCTATCGAGGCCTTAGTCGGGGCATAACTGGCCACTAGATTTTGATTGCATAAACTTCGTTCAACGACAATGGCGGCATCGTTGGCAACTGCATTAATTTCGATAATATCGCTTAAAATGGTCATGATAATCTAGGCTTATAGTGTTGTTTCTTGCCGGATGTCCAAAGCGTGACTGATAATCCATCTAAGGGTTCGGGATGGAGAAAATGACGATTAAGACGTTTAAATTCATGGCTCTCAGGAAAAACGACAATCACTTGGTGACCGCCATCTTTAGCGCCTAAGGCTGTCCAGAACACTGATTTATCGGCATCGCTGAAAGTATGTAGCCAATATCCGGGGCGGCTGATAATTAAACCGGGATAGTCGGTTTTAAATGTCGCATCCATCAAGATTTTTCGGCTACAACCCGCCGCAGGCGGATTATTAAGAAGGGGCTGATTGCCATCCCAGAAGATATACCCCGGCAATAGCTGTCTAAGCACGTCACCAAGCTGACTAACAATAGCCGTATCTTTGCTGGAAAACCCTAAATGCTTATAGCGCGCATTCTCAGCACAGTAACGCGTCAGGACGGTTTGTATTGCATCCATCATGCCTTGTCCCCTCTAATAATATTCATAGCCAAGTGTCTTCCCCTTGCTGAAGCAGTAACAGCAGGGTTTTTCCAGGGGCGCAGTCTTCCTCAAAGGCGATTGAGTCGATGTTAACGGCCTCGTTAAAACTGAAATAACGCTTCCAATTGTGGCTCTGATTCATGCGGCGTAAATGCTGACGTAACTGCTCGGATGAGCAGCATAAGAAATGACCTAAACCGTCTTTACTTAATTCTGAAAAATCAACGGTACTACGGCTTTTGTAATGATGAAAACGTATCATCGCAAGGGCGTGGACAATGATTTCATCGGTGATCTTAGGTGAACCTAAACGGATCAAGAGGCCTTCATCACGAATTTTACGCGTCTCAATGAGGCCGAGTTCGGCGAGGGGATTATCTTTTTCAAACATTTTTCTTACCCCTTCTAAATTAGGTGTAAGACTCCCTTTTGCAGCATCTTCAATGGATGAATCAACTCGTACCATTAAAATTTTCCATTGAATCCAATCCTTCGTCAAAACATCTAAAGCAATAAAAAATTGATGATAAGGTTCCCCTCGTTCTGAAAAACAAACTGCTAAATGTATCGCCCACCATGAAGCAGATTTCTCAAGCTTAGGATCATTATCCGAAAGAACGCGCCCAAAATTTGTTAATTCATATTCACCTGTTTTTACCCTTCCTAACAATTGAGCTGCTTGCATCCATCCGTGTATACCTTTAATCACATTATCGCCAGCAATAAGTGCTTTTCGGATTTCGCGCATCTTTGACTTAGAAAAGATATTTCTATCTGTTTTTACAAGCTGTATTGTTTTGCTTGCCCACCATTTTGACAACGCAAAAGTTTGGTTTCCAATTAATGCCATTGATTTATTCCTTTCATTAATTAAGATTAATTCATTGACGACATTGCTATATACACCTAGAAAACTCAACATTTCAACATGTAAAGCAGGATTAATATAATCACATAAAATATCGTTAATAATTTTTTTCAATCAGAGATTTATTTAATGCAATATTTTCGTATATATCTGGAATAAAGCCGCCATAAATATTTTCATCTAATAACTCTTTTTTTGATAAATGACCAACACTTGTGCGTTTTAAATATTTACTTTCCGTAACTTCCCAAATACCATCATTTTCTAATTTACCAAATGGTTAATGTGAGTTAATTATCTTGCCCGGTAAAGAAAATGCTAAGAAAATATCATTAAAAGCTTTGTCTATGCTTTTAAATGAAATAAGTCTTTTTTATTTTGATAGCATTGACTAAGAGCAAAAAGCAATAAAACGGGTTTATGAAGGCTTGGTTTGTTATTCTCATTGAAAACCCTTACATTTTTAAATTTCTTTAAAATATCCATTTTCTATAACATACAAATTAAACAACCATCGTCGTTTTCGTCGTCGTCATCTAAAACAGAATCCATTAAATTTTTAGATTTATTTGTTTTACTGTTAGTTAGTGCGAATTTTTTTTAATCTCATCTTTACGTGCAAAAACTTCGTCTAAAGACTCGCCTTGTGACCATGTGTAACACTTTCCTGTTGTTTCATCATGTTTTTCATACTTTTTGGCCGCTTCAAATAAGTCAGGATGATTTTCTTGCAATCCAATCCATTCTATTTTTCGTTGGTAAAAACAAAAGTAACACCCTGAACGACTACGCCATTCATAATACTTAGGCAATCCAAGACCCGATTCATTAAGAATATTGATAATATCTTCTCTAACTAATCCATCTTCTTTAAATGGAAAACAGGCTTTTATGGTGGGTTTAGTGGATAAATAACCTTCTCTTTGCGGCTCGTCTGCACGAATGCCAACATAACTAATAACCTGATCGTTACCCGCAAAATCTTCAAATGGTTTAAGTTTTAAATTAATCGTACACCAGCGTTGTTGTGCTGAGGGCAAATAGTTTTTATGTAGCTTTAAGTAATAATCAAAATCCCGCCCGGCATTAATACGAATAATTTCTTTGCCTAAATAATCTTCCATCAAGTCGACAAATGCTAATGTCTCCGGTAACTCAGCACCGGTATCGGCAAAAAAATATTCCATTTCCGGCACTTTATCGCGCATATAAATCGCTAAAGCCGCGCTGTCTTTGCCGCCGGATATACCTAATAAATGTCTGATCGGTTTGTTATTACTCATAAATTTATTTTTGCCTTATTCGGGTATCTTGGGTTTTTAAATATCGCTTGATATAGGCTTTAATATCCAAGACTTACAATAACTTCCAATTCATGCGATTTATTACAATAGCTTTTTTAAGTATATTCGTTATCCACACCATTAATTAATTCGGCAATGATGGCTAACTTCAATTGTTTGTCAGCATTTTTAAAATTGTGCGGCATATTCTCAACAACCGCTTTCGCCTGATTTATTAGTTGTGCATTTAAATAGACTACTTGGTCTTTTGCCTCTTGCTTGTTAACGACACGGAATAGTGTTACCTCGTCGCCCGCTTTCGCTTGTAATTGATGCGAATGAACTAACGCCAGTTGCAAAAGGCGCTCGCTTAAATCAACAAGGCGATATTCCGCATCCAAGCAGTTATTTTTCAGCCACTTATTAGGCGGCGCTTTGCCGAGAAACGCGGCTACAGATTCGAGCCAGGCCTCATCCGTTTCTTTGTTGTTTTGCAGCCTTAAGATAAAGGCTTTAAGACCTTGCAAATCGACGGTGTATTGTTCTAAGCCTGCATATTTTTTGGCTATGGAGGCTCTAAGATCGGCAAGGCTTAAATCGGCAGATTCTTTAAGCGCTAGGGCTAACTGGTTTTTAAAGTCATTAAGCAGATTTTCATAGGCTTTGTTTAGGGCATTTAAATGCCTCACCAATTCATTTAAAAAATCGTTAGGGCTGTTGTCATTTAAGTCTGTTCCGAGATACGAGGGATAGCCGCAAGCCTGAGGCAGTATTTCAAACAGTAACTTCATCGGACTTTGGGTATTCTGAAAAGCATCGCGGACGGCAATTGTTTGAGGATCTAAGCTTTTTGTTGACTGCGTATATTCAGGCAATTGGGCAATAAATTTCGCCAAAGGCTTTACGATGTCGAGCAGTGTGCTTTCTTCCGGGACTTTGCCTATCAGTTTTTCCAGGTAGCTGTTGAACAGCTCGGCCCTTATTCCGGTAAAGTCGATGGCTTCAACGCTAAACAGCTCAGGGCGTTTAGCTAAAATCTCGAAAATTTCCTGAGTGACTACGGGGCAAAACACTCCGCTTTCGTAGAGCGCCAGTGTTCTTTGATTAGCCAGGTAGTAAGCCGTAAAAAGCAAGGAACACACGCCTTTTTGTACACCATAGGGCGGCTTTTCTATCAGCGCATAAATATCGTTCAGTTCTCGGGGGGACGCGCTGGCCGCCAGGAAGTCGCTGATACCCTGCCATACTTTTGCAAATCGGTATTTGTTGTCAGCTGGGGGATTAACCAGTTGCCAGATACCGTTCCTTTGCTCATGGATGCCTGTCTCTTTAAATACGGCGCGGTATATGGTTTTCTCGGGCGGGTATTTTGCGCTGTCAAAGCCGAGGTCTTCTAAATGCGTTTTTGTTAGTAATGCTGCAATCAGTTTGTTTTTAGCGCCATTGGCTTGCCCTGAGACTTTATTGCGGTTTATCAACTCGTTTTTAACTAACGGCGCTTGGTCGTAGACTGTTTCCAACACTTTGGACAGTTGGTTTTGTAGTTCGCGCCGTGTGGGTAATTCCAGCTGTTCGCCTCGCCAAATCCATTGGTTCGATTCGGGCTGCTCCAAATATCGCGTTAAAAAATCCGCTTCGGTTTGCTTGATTGTCATTAGACGATCTTTTAATTGCCGTTGTGCGACCGGATCGGATTTTATTTCGGCGCGTTCGGATTGAATGCACTCTAAAGCGATAGCCTCTGCAACTATATGCTTGTGTTGCGATGCTCTTCCGCATAACACGTAAATGTTTAACGGCTCAGGATAGGTTTTGACTATGCTGTTAAACGCCGCCGTGTCGTCTTGCCCCTCCGACAAGAAAAAAATAATTTTCGGATGAGAGGTGTTTTGATAAAAATCCTTTCGCGTTGCGGCATCTGCATAAAACGGCTGAAAATAGCGTAGCGTCCCGTTTTGAATGGAGTATTTTCTGGCCACTATGGGCGGCAATTTGTTTCGGCGGGTCAGTGTTTCCGCGAGATTAAAGCGCCCTTGTTGCTGCATTGTTTCTTTTACGGCCTGCTCCAAATCGAAGTCGCTGCCTTCCCAAATGCGATATTCCGAACTGAAAAGGCGGTAATTGATAATAGATTTTTTTTGTAGGTTGGTCAGCGCTTGAGCGACATCGACCGACGACGGAAAGCACAGCTTTAAGCATTCGTTACTCGCTTTGAATCCGGCTTGGCTGCCTATGATGTTGAACAAGCCAATGGTTTTTACTAATTGGCTTTCCAATTCGCTTGTATCGCCTAAACGTTCTATCGCGGTAATGACCTCCGCCCATCGTCTTTGGGTAATAGGGTCGGTACTTGCCGTAGATTGGTTTTCGATGAAGTATTCAAAAATCCCCCAGGGCAATACCCATTCACCTGCTTGTTGTAAGCGCTCAACGCTGTCTTTAAAGCCGAAATACTCTTGGCTGCCGAGGTAGCTGAATAAGGTCCTTTCGTTTTGGGCAACTTTTTGACAGAGCGTCGGCAATATCAAGGCCGCCATTGGATGCAATGGGTAACACTGAGCGAGTATCGCACAGGCGGACTCGATATTGAGTCCGGGAAACAGTGCGTTTTGCCGGGCTAAAACTTCAACAATATCGGCGGTTTGACGGTTTACTTTTTGCTGCTGTTCCGGTGTCAGCCGGTTATGCAATGCCGCCGCAATGACGCGTAAGGTTTGTTCGGCGGAATCAAGAAACGGGATGCTCTCAAACCGGCCTTGCACTTTTAACCATTCGTTTTTCAGCTCTTCGCCGATGCCTTTTGAATATTGCTCAAAAGCTTGGTGCATTAGCACCACTAACAGGATGTTGGCTTCGCCGCCTTGATAGGCGGCTTCTGCAAGCGCTTGCAGTAAAAAAATATCGTTTGTACCCAGATGACGGGCTTCGTATTCCAAAAACTTGCCCAATTCATCAATGACGATGAGTATGCCTTTGCCTGATTTTTTACTAACAGCCAGCTGTAATTGTTTTAGCAATTCAATGATTTCAGTTGTCGTTAGCGTTTGTTGTCTTGCGTCCGCTATCTCATGAACGATTGCCGGTGGGCGGCCTTTGTCCCAGTAGCGGACAGCCGCTTGATACAGTGCTTCGACAATGCGCTTGCTTAATGATTCGGGACTGCCCGTTAGCAGTACAATGCAATACGCATTAGTGCCGCCGGTATGTGCGATGAATTTATTGACTAGCTCAGGACTGTATTGTTGCAACATCTGTTCGGCCATTACATTTGTTGTGCGTTTCTGGTCTTCCAATAAATGTGCCAGAAAAGCTGCAAATGATGATTTTCCCGAGCCGTAAGGGCCGACCAGAGACCATGCCCTTGGAATGGATTTTTGGTTGAATGTTTCGGCAATTTTGTCCAGGGTTTGCAGCGCGCGTGAAGTCGGAATGTACGCGCCGAGGATGTCGCAGGAATCCGCATCTCTTTCAAGATTAATGGAGCGTGTGTAATGCGTGTCCAGTTGAACAATGGGGTTCATGTCGTTATCTTTTATGCCTGAGTTTGATAGTAGTGGCTAAGAAAATCTAACGATGAAACGCTGTTATCTATTCTGGATAGCTGATTGATACCGGCTGTTTCATTGATCTGAAAACTTGCGGGGTATGCTCGCACTAGATTTTCCAGCTTTGCCAGCAAAGCACTTTCCGTCAGCCTAAACACGCTGCCGATAGCGATTCCATTTGTTTGACCATACATCAGGTCGTTTATCGATAGTATGTCGGTACGTCGCAGGTTAAAAACTTCGTTGGTTGCATAGCCGATCACGCTAGTCGGCAGATTAAGCTGCCCACTTGCATAGGAGTGATAAAGGCGCGAACCTTCAGCCGCAGTGACTAATTTTAATGAGCTTAAAGGCGTATCCAAACTGTCTTCAAGCTGAGTGTTTGCATTTATCCTGGGCGGACTGTACATCCTCAAAATCATGGCAATTTCATGTTTGACGGTTTTTTCGGAGTGTTTGCCGGATAAGTTATTTCTGACAAAATCAGCCAATGCCTCGGATGCCTCCTCGCTGGTAAATTCTGATTTATGAAAACAGTTAAAAAACCAATACCAAGCGCTGGCTAGTTCACAATTGGTAGTCAGGAGCCAGTGAATCAGCCAAATGGTTGCTTCATCTTCCAGATAGGGATCCCAGCCGTCCTTGGAAAAAATAGCTTTGCCTATTGGAGTTGCTATCAAACCTTCGGCGGTATCATCTTTGAGTACTGTTGTAGCGCGCAACCAATATTTGATGGCGTTGACCATGTTTTTTCCGACGCCTAGTTCAATGATGGATTTATCTGGTGATGAAAAGATGGCCTTATTGGAATCGAATGCTTGAAATCCCTTGGTTAACCAAGAGTAGCGAAGGGCAAAAGTCTCGTGACGGCCGAATGATGCTTTCTGTTTATTAAAAAAATTGAGAGAACTTTCCATGTTTTGAATGTAGATTAAGTAGGTGGTAAAGAATTTTGGAATTAAAACTCTAATATTGGTACATATAGTCACTTAAAAATTACGTGTATATACGTAACTATGAAGCAAAAAATGCCCAATGTATGCAAGCCAAAGCTTACACCTCCATATATCTCCAGAATTCCGGATAAATAATTCTCAAATTAATTTATTAGGCTTATGATATTTTTAATATTTTAGATACTAAAAACAGAATTAAATTATTTTTCAAAATTTACTCCAAGTATATAAAGTCGATTTTTTCCCTGTTTTGGGGTTATCCACCACACGAAGTCATTGAAGTTTTTATGAATCTCGAAAGTCAGTCCCGCCTATACATGCCGGCCATTAATCGTATTACAGTCATTATCCTTGTCCTGCTCAGCGCCGGTTACGCAAGAACTTATCAGGTCAGATATGTCGAAACTTCGCATTTTCTGGACGATTACTCTCTGCTTAAAGACGGCGAAGATGGCGACGCTTTATTAAGCTTCTGGAAAGAAGGTATTAACTGGGCCGGTTATAAAAAAATTATTTTAGAACCCGTCATTGCCAGCAAACTGCCTGATTCCGATCTTAACGACATGACTCATGCCGAGAACCACAGGCTTAAAGAGCTTTTTGAATACAGGATGCGGGAAGCCCTAAAGAAGAATTTTAAACTGGTAGCGCATCCCGGCCCCGATACATTACGCCTTCAATTTGCGATCACCGATGCGGAATCCTCGATACTGCCGTCTACCCTTCGGCTCGCGCCTTGTCACTGCTTAAAAGATTGGCGACAGGCACTGAATCTTATGTGGGCCAAGCCAGTGTCGAGGGAAAAATCACCGATTCACAAACAGGTGAATTACTGATGGCTTCAGCAGACTGCCGGGCAGGTGGTAAAACGTTAATGGGCTCTTTCGACGACTGGGATGATGTTGAGCAAGCGTACCAATACTGGGCAAGTCAATTAAACTACCAGCTTTGTACAAAACAGGGACATAGTGATTGCCTAGAGCCCGAATAAATTGAGTCATCCAAACAAACGCCCCGCATCGTATTTTTAACCGGAATCCAGACCATGATCATTAATCCATCACTTATTCTCCTGTTTGCACTAACATGCACATTACCCGTCCAGGCCGAAATCTACAAATGGACCGATGCCGGTGGGAAATCGCATTTCTCCGGGTCAAAACCCGCTAATCCGGCATCCATAGAAAATCGTAACGATCTTAAAGCAAAATCGCAGCAACCGATTCCAGCCGATAACAAGGCTCAAGCAGCAGCGCCGAAAGTCGATCTTTACGTCACCAACTGGTGTCCTTATTGCAGAAAAGCCATGGCCTTTCTGCGCGAGAACGACATTGCTTTTAATACATACGATATTGAGCAAGATATTGATGCCGCCGCTCGTAAAAAAACACTAGATCCGGGTTATAGCGGTATCCCGCTGGCAGTCATTAATGGCGCCGCCATCCGTGGCTTTAGCGAAGCTAAGTATCAAGAAGCGTTAGCGAAAAAATTAAACTAATCGGCAAAGGCTTATCAATGAATAAAACGTGGTTCGGGATATTTTTTTCGGCATTGCTTTGGTCGGGTACATATCCTAAGGATTACCTGACCTGGGTACTTGAAACAGCGCCTGCAATGATTGCCTTTGTTATTCTTATAGCGACGCGCCGGAAATTCCGATTAACGGGTTTGGCTTATAGCTTGATCCTGATCCACAGCCTTATTTTAATGGTCGGCGGACATTACACTTACGCGGAAGTCCCGCTGTTCGACTGGCTAAAGGACACATTTAATTTAGGTCGCAATAATTACGATAAAGTCGGCCATTTTGCCCAAGGCTTTATCCCTGCCATCATCGCCAGAGAAATCCTGATCAGGAATCATGTGGTGGAAAGCATCAAATGGCTTAATTTTTTGATCATCTGCATCTGTCTCGCAATCAGCGCCGTTTATGAGCTTATTGAATGGTGGGTTGCGCTATTAAGCAAGGAAGCCGCTGAAGCTTTTTTAGGCACTCAAGGCTACATCTGGGATACGCAGTCGGACATGGCTTATGCGCTACTGGGCGCGATGATGGCACTGGCACTGTTAAGTCGCATTCATGACCGGCACATTGGCAAGTTGATGCTGGAGCCGGTTCAGTCCCCGTCTTGGCACTCAAGGACATAAAGGGCCACCGACCGGTCGCCCTTTATGTCCTTGGGTGCTACATTCTTGTTTTCGCGGAAGCGGGCGCAGTTTTGTTATTTCCTATCGCTAAATCGTTATAAAATAACATCCATTAAAAATCACCCTACACGATCATCATGAAATCGACATTAACCGTTAGCGCTGTGCAACAGCCCTGCGATGAAGACAGACAAACCAACCTTGATTTTTCCATAGCAAAAATCCATGAAGCCGCAGCTGCAAATGCCGACTTGGTAGTATTGCCTGAGCTGCATCTGGGGCCGTATTTTTGCCAGAGCGAGGATTATAATAACTTTGATCTTGCCCAGCCTATTCCGGGGCCGACCACTGAAATCCTGTCCGTAGTGGCCAAAAAACTCGGCATCGTCATCGTCTCGACCATCTTTGAAAAAAGAGCGCCGGGGCTTTATCACAATACTGCGGTTGTTTTCGACAAGGATGGCAGTATTGCCGGTAAGTACCGGAAGATGCATATCCCCGATGATCCGGGTTTTTATGAAAAATATTATTTCACGCCCGGCGATTTGGGTTTCAGGCCTATCGAAACCTCTATCGGCAAATTAGGCGTATTGGTTTGCTGGGATCAATGGTACCCGGAAGCCGCCAGATTGATGGCTTTGGCCGGTGCTGAACTGTTGATTTACCCGACTGCGATAGGCTGGGATCCTGAAGATTCCCCCGAAGAACAGCAACGCCAACTGGATGCCTGGATTACCATTCAGCGCTCGCACGCGGTCGCCAACGGCATTCCGGTCATTTCCTGTAACCGTATCGGCTTTGAGCTGGCGCCGAACTCGATTACGGGTATTAACTTCTGGGGCAATAGTTTTATAGCCGGGCCGCAAGGGAACATCATCACCAGCGCCAATGATTCGGAAACAAAACTCCTAAGCTGCACGATTGATAGAGCAAAAGCCGAACGAGTCAGGCAAATATGGCCGTTTCTGCGCGACCGCCGGATTGATGAATATGGCGACTTGACCCGACGTTTTATCGATTAAAGCACTGTCGTTATTCAACAGCCAAAAATAAAAAATAGAACGCTGATGACGCTGATAATTATGATTAAATAAGGCTAATACAATCATTGCGCGATTCAACTTTCGCCTTTCAATCTGTGTTCATCATATTCATCTGCGTCATCCGCGTTCCATTGGATTTGATGGCGCTAAATAGTTACCGGAAATTTAATCGTTGAGGCGCTATGCATACATCAGACAGTTCGGATGTTTTTAATCAAATACACATTGATGTTGCACGTAATGCAACGGATGATTTCAACTTGTTTCACGATAGAAACAGGTGGCTGCGCATCAATCACAATCCGTTCAAAGGCCCTATTGCACTCGGATTTCAACTGGAATCATTGATCGAACACAAAATTTTTCTTTACCGTCAGTCACATAATGAAAATCCGCTTATTAGCGATAAAAACCTGCGTTTTAGCAACTACCAGTTTTCTTTTGTTAATGCGGTCAAACCCGGACAGGTTGTATCAGTCGATATAAAAAAATCGCAACTTAAAGAAGACCCGGAGACGATTCTCAGCAACAGAATTACGGTTAAATCGGGCGGCGCATTGGCCTTGCTGGGCTACAAAAAAGAATCCAAATTTGCTTTATTTCTGACCAACCCGGATGTTCCGCAGTTTGGCGCTCTCAATCAGCACCCCGACCGGTCTTTTATATCCGGTAGTAGTTTTTTTCTGAAACGAAAATTTATCACTACCAGCAATGCAAAAAACTTTTTGTGCGGCTCTCTGGTAGATCAGGATGCTTTTTTCGACCCCTTTAAAAATAAAGCTGTTTTCCCTGAAATATTCCCGTGCAGCCTTATATCCAGTGCATTGCTGGAAAAGGCGGTTATAGAAAAGCATGATTTCGAACGCAATCCGCTGGTGTATATGTCCCATAAAATCAGCATTGATCGCACCTACCTTGCTCAACTGAAATCCGGCGATGCACTGTATATACTGATCAGGCAAATCCCCCCGGAAGCCAGGAAAGAAGGCATAGGCCACGCCATAGATTCGCCCTATCACTATGAATGTTACGGTCTGATGGAAGACAAAACGATTCTTTACCGGGCGCTGATCTCTCTCGCTCCTCTGGAGCAAATACTGAACTCGCTCAAGTAATAAGCCATGCATGAATTAAAATATTTAATCGGCTATCCTGACAATGTAACCAGCCAAGTACGCCTGCTAATCGATAACAATAAACTGGGCGAAACGCTGTTGAAAAAATACCCGGTCATCCATACGATCAGGACGGATAAGGCGCTTTATGCTTATGCCGTTGATATGAAGAATGCTTCGCTCAAGCAATCCCAGCCGCTTAGCAAGGTGATTTACGACGATAAGATTAAAGATCTTCATCATGCCCTGGGCCTTCATACCTTTATTTCCAGAGTACAGGGTGGCAATCACAAGGCAAAAAATGAAATCCGGGTGGCCTCGCTGTTTAAAAATGTGCCGCTGGAATTTTTAAGGATGATCGTCGTGCATGAGCTGGCGCATTTAAAGGAGAAGGATCATAACAAGGCGTTTTACCAGCTGTGTGAGCATATGGAACCGGCTTATCATCGGTTCGAGCTGGATATGAGGCTGTATCTGACTCATATGGATTTATTCGGCAAGCTCTACTGATGAATTGGCAAGCTATTGTTCAACACATTGAATCGGCAACCCGGCAGCCTTTCAGGTTGCTCAAAGCCCAGCCGCTATCGGGCGGCGACATTAATGCGGCTTACCGGTTACATGCGGAAAACCTAAGTTTTTTTGTCAAACTGAATAGTCCTGATCGACTTTCGATGTTTGAGGCCGAAGCCGCAGGCTTGCAAGCCCTGGAGCAAGCTCAAACCATTCGTGTACCCAAGCTTATTGCTTGTGGACAAACATCTGAGCATGCCTTTTTGGTGCTTGAGTATATTGCCCTAAATAACCTGAATACCCGCTCCGAACAGTTGCTGGGGCAACAACTTGCGCAGCTGCATCTGCACAAACAGCCCTATTTCGGTTGGCACCGCGACAATACCCTAGGCAGCACTACACAAGTCAACGGCCAATATCACGACTGGATTACATTCTGGCAACAGCAACGCTTGGGGCATCAATTAACACTGGCTGCGGTCAAGGGCTATGGCGGCCGCTTACAAACGCTGGGCGAAAAACTCTGTAGCGATTTAAAGCCATTGTTTTCCGGCTACCAACCGCAACCGGCTTTGGTGCATGGCGATTTATGGGGCGGCAATGTTGCTGCAGACGAACAGGGCAATCCGGTCATTTATGACCCGGCCTGCTACTTTGGCGACCGGGAAACGGATCTGGCGATGACCGAATTATTCGGCGGCTTCAGCCCAACATTTTATCAGGCTTATCAAGCCGTTTATCCGCTAGATCCGGGTTATACACGCAGAAAAACGCTGTACAACTTATACCATATACTCAATCACCTGAACCTGTTCGGGCGAAGCTATCTGCACCAGGCAGAAAATATGATCGATAAGTTATTAGCGGATCTATAAAAGAAACTTATATCGTAAAATAGTCAAAACTCCTCAGCATAACTCTTTCACTTCTCCGCGTTTTTTAATCGGTACAGCTTCTCGAAAAAAAATCCCATTTTTCGTGTAAAAGTTGCATAATCAAACCTTTTATATTGCGATTGATTACCGATGAGCCTCAATCTAACAGTACAGCAAATTTTTTCCTGGACGACACAGTTATCTGCCCAGCAGGATTACCAGGCATTAACGCATAAATTTTTAGGTCTCCTTGCTGAGATTCCGTGGATTGATAGCGCCGCCGCTTATGAATTTTATAACCACGAAAGGAAAAAATCGGGCGAAACGGGTACTGTTCGTGAACTATTGGTCAGGCGATTTCCTTTGGATTTCACCAGAAATGATGAAGTAGATTATGGTAGTTTGCTTAACGGAATTGATCATACGACTGATTTGAATATCAGCGCTCCGGATGAATCCGGTTTATATACGTGGGCTATTTTTTCCATCAGAGGAGGCAGCGGCCCTGAACGCGCTATTCATCTGAAAGGTGCATTTGACCGGGAGATGCTTGAATTACTGGGCAATCTGCGAGGAGTCTATCGAAACCTGGTGATATTACATGATACCAAGGAACGGGACGTGTTAACCAAACTGCCAAATCGGCAGTCTTTAGATGCTCGTTTATTACAAGTTTGCGAGCATTACAGCGACTATCAAGTTATTGATACGGTTCAGGAGAAAAGCTCGTGGATTGCCATACTGGATATTGACCATTTCAAACGGGTTAATGATAATTTCGGTCATTTGTATGGGGACGAGGTGTTGCTGATATTTAGTCAACTGATGGAGAAATGCTTCCGTTACAATGATTTTCTATTCCGCTTTGGTGGCGAAGAATTTGTTGTTATCCTGAATTTGGCCACTCAAGAGACAGCTGTAGCTACCTTTAACCGTTTCCGGGAAACGGTTGCCAATTACAATTTCCCTACTGTCGGCCGCGTCACTGTCAGCATTGGCTTAACCCATGTCGACGGCATATCCATGCCCACTACACAATTGGATCATGCCGATAAAGCGCTTTATTACGCCAAAGACAATGGCAGAAACAGGGTAATTTTATATGAAGACATCTCCGTTCTTGTTCAGGATAACGACCACAGTGAAATTGAGTTGTTTTAAAAGCCCGCACTGTATAGTAGCCGAAGCGGGTAAAGTGACATTTGAAATGCCCTCACCCTAGCCCTCTCCCGAGGGGCATAGCTATCTACACAACTTTTTTGCATTATAAATACAATGAGTTGCAAGACGACCTGGCTCCCTCTCCTGTTGGAGAGGGTTGGGGAGAGGAGAATAAAAACAACCACCTATATCCCCCCTCATCCCAACCTTCTCCCTCAAGGGAGAAGGGGCAGGTACTTGTGTAGATACCTAAGCCCGAGGGGAGAGGGGACTTTGTTGCTTTACCAACTTCGGACCCTATAATCGTCCGCATCAAGCTAACATCCAGTAAATCAGCCCATACCCGATAGACAGGCAACGGCATTCAACTCCAACAAGCAGATATCCATGAGGAACCGCTAATGGCCGATATAAAATCCCCAACCGTTTTAAATCCAGGCATGTTGATCCCGGTCAACCCGGCTATTGAAAATTACATGCGCAGTTTGCTGCATAATACAGATCATCCTGTGCTGGCAGAGATGGAAGCACTCGCACAGAAAAATAACTTCCCTATCATTGGCCGTTTGGTAGGGGTATTCATTGAAGCGCAGGCCAAAATGATCAATGCTGAACGGGTGTTCGAATTCGGCAGCGGCTATGGATATTCAGCCTATTGGTTTGCCAGAGCGGTAGGCCCAAAAGGCCGGGTGATTTGCACCGATGCCGACTTTCTCAATCAGGAAAAAGCCGGGCAATATCTCAATGCTGCCGGCTTGTGGGATAGAATAGATTTTCGGGTCGGCATGGCTCAAGATGTTTTTGCTCGGACTGAAGGACTATTCGACATCTGCTATAACGATGTCGATAAGGGCGATTATCCTGCAATTTGGCTTATGGCTAAAGACAGGATTCGCCCCGGCGGGCTTTATATTGCCGATAATGTGCTTTGGCGCGGCCGGGTGGCTGTCGAAAATCCTACCGATATTTTCCCCGGCTGGACTGAGGCGATTATTGAACACAATGAACTCATTTTTAATGATCCTGAATTTGACGCCTTCATCAATCCGAGCCGTGATGGCGTGATCGTCGCGAGAAAAAAGACAGCGTAAAAAAAGATACTCCTTCTTTATAAATAGCATTATGCTACTGCTTTAAATCAATGAGTCATGAGGATTTACTATGCCCTACACCAAAGATATTGTAGAAGAACTGAACATTCTTGTTCGCTACAACCTGTCCACCACTCAAGAAGGAATCAAGGTCCATAAAACAGCTACGCCGGAAACCATTGCCGCCACCCACCGACTATTCGAAAAAGGCTTGGTATCGCAGGATGACGGAGGCTATCTAACCAATCTCGGCATTGAAACTGCAAAACAGGCTCAAACGGTTCTGGATATACTCACGCCGGCTTAAAATCGTTTTAAAAATCCGTTACGGTTATATATCAAACCGTGAGCAATAAAAAAGGCTTAGCGATTACATCGCTAAGCCTTTTTTGCTATTATCCAATTATCAATCAAGCAGCAAGTTCAACCGCCGCTCTCAATTTTTTCATCGCATTTTGTTCCAGTTGCCTGATTCTCTCAGCAGAGACATTGTAGCGTTCGGCAAGCTCATGCAATGTAGCTTTTTTGTCCATCAGCCAGCGGCTTGAAAGAATATCCAGGCTGCGTTCATCCAGCTCCGCCATCGCATCTGCCAATAAATCCTGCTCATGGCCTTCCCAATCCGAATTCTCAAGCAGTACCGCAGGATCAGCGCCGTGCTGATGAAGATAGCTGGCTGGAGCAACATAGCTTTCTTCCGTTGATTCATCGACCGGCATATCAAACGACATATCCTTGCTGCCCAAGCGTTTTTCCATTTCGTAAACGGCACTCACATCGACATCAAGATCTTTGGCAATCGCCACCGCCTCGTCATTGGATAGCCAGCCTAAATCCTGTTTGGATTTACGCAAGTTAAAAAACAGTTTGCGCTGCGCCTTGGTTGTGGCAACTTTTACGATACCCCAGTTCTTAATCACATACTCGTGAATTTCAGCCTTAATCCAGTGTACGGCGAAAGAAACCAAACGCACACCGACATCAGGATCAAAACGTTTAACGGCTTTCATCAAACCGATATTGCCTTCCTGAATAATATCCGGCATAGACAAGCCATAGCCGCTGTAGCCTCTGGCAACGTGAATCACAAAGCGCAGATTGGTCATCACCAATTCGCGTGCGGCTTCCAAATCGCCGTCATCTCTGAATTTTAAGGCTAACTCGCGTTCCTGTTCAACTGTCAATTTAGGCATTTGCCTGACGACATTTAAATAGGCGTCGAATGTTCCGACCGATAAATTAATAGGCAAAGCTAATGCGTTACTCATTGAGACTCCCATGTAAAAAACTTTTTTTGAATTCTAGCACTCTGCAAGAAAGAGTGCTAATAATTTTCTACTCAGGTTTTAATTGCCGCAGTTGAAAATGAAGTACTATCCATGAACCCACCACACCCAACACAGACGAGATGAACAACAATGCCAAGGTTTCAGTAAAGCCAAAAAACAGCACATGGAAAGCGTCATCATAAAGTCTGGAAAGCTTTTCGACAGGTTGTTTTAAAATCAGCATGATCGTTGTAACAATAAACCATGCTGTCACGCCGGAAAAAAAGCCAATCCAGAAACCGCTGTACAAAAACGGCCTATGAATGAAGCCGTTGGTCGCACCCACCAGTTTTGCGATCACGACTTCATCGCGGCGATTATGCAATTCCAGGCGTATGGTATTGGCAGTAATAAACAGCACTCCCGCCCCCAGCAACAAACTCAATAAAATAACGCCGCGCCGTGCCACTTCCATAATAGACTGCAGGCGTTTGACCCATTGCATATCCATCTGGGCAAAATCAACTTCCGCCGAGCGCTTAAAATCATCAAGCAAAACCTCAAGCGCCTGCTCGTTTTCCAATGCATTTTTGGGCAACACCTGAATGACAATCGGTAGCGGATTTTTTTCCAGGGCCTTTACTGCTTCACCGAATCCGCTGTGCGACTGAAACTCTGCCAGCGCCTGCTCCTTGGTAATTAATTTAACTTCCTGAATGTCGGGGTTTTGCCTGATACTGGCTGCAAACTTGTTTGCCTTTGCTTCTGAAATTTCGTCTTTAAGAAATAAAGAGATTTGATTGCTGGCTTCCAAATTGCCCGCCAACTGCTGGAGGTTCGCCACCAGAATATAAAATCCACTGGCTAGCGAAATGGCAATCGCCAAAACAACAATCGTCATTGCAGAAGAAAATCGTGACGCGACTAATCGTCCAAGACTTGAAAACAACGCATGCGCATGAAGATTCCGATAAGCATGAAATTTATCGACAAAATTGCCGCCGGAAATTTTGGTTTGCCAGCGCGGTTCCTGTTTAACCGGCTTTTTATTAACGTGTTTCATAATTTAACTTGCAACCAGTTGCCCGTGATCCAGCTTTAAGATCCGATGATTCATTTGAGCAATCAATGAAATATCATGCGAGGCGATCAATATAGTGACTCCAACCTGTTGAAACTGTTCAAACAAATGCATGATTTCGGCGGACAGCTCCGGATCGAGATTTCCGGTCGGCTCATCGGCCAAAATCATCGGCGGCTTATTAACTACAGCCCTGGCAATCCCGACCCGCTGCTGCTCCCCACCGGACAAGACAGCGGGATATTTCTTTTCTTTGCCTAATAGGCCGACTTTATCCAATGATGCTCTCACCCTTCGGGAAACTTCATGGTGTCCGTAGCCTGCTATCACTAACGGCAATGCGACATTATCGAAAACCGTTCTATCCTGTAGCAGTTTGTAATCCTGAAAGATCAACCCCACTTTCCGGCGTATGAAAGGAACCTGCCTATCCTTAGCCAGATTGAGATTTTCGCCGTCCAATAAAACCTGCCCCCGGCTGCAACGCTCAATGACCGCAATCAATTTCAATAATGTGCTTTTTCCTGCTCCTGAATGCCCCGTCAGAAAAGCCATTTCACCACGTTGTAGATGAAAACTGACATTACGCAATACATCGCCTGCTTCAGGGTACCTCATACTGACATTATCAAACTTTAACATAAGCTTCTTTAGTCTTTGACAAACAATGCATTTACAAAAGCATCTGCATCGAAATCCTGCAGATCATCAATACCTTCGCCTATTCCTATAAAACGAATCGGGATTCCGAACTGTTTGGCCAGCGCGAAAATAATACCGCCTTTTGCAGTGCCATCAAGTTTGGTCAGGACCAAGCCTGTCAATGCCACAGTTTCGTTAAACAGTTTTGTTTGCGACAAGGCATTTTGCCCGGTACCGGCATCCAGCACCAGCAGCACTTCATGAGGCGCTGTTTCATCCAGCTTGCTGATAATCCGTTTTACTTTTTTCAATTCGTCCATCAGGTTGGATTTTGTATGCAGGCGCCCGGCCGTATCGGCAATTAAAACATCTATACCTTTCGCCTGCGCGGATTGAACGCCGTCATAGATAACGGATGCCGAATCGGCCCCGGTATGCTGAGCGACCACATGAATATTATTACGCTCCCCCCAGGTTTGCAATTGCTCGACAGCCGCGGCTCTAAACGTATCCCCGGCGGCTAACATGACGCTATGACCTTGTGCCTGCAGACGCTTGGCCAGCTTGCCGATAGTTGTGGTTTTACCCGCGCCATTGACGCCGACAACCAGGATAACAAAAGGTTTATCCTGCTTTGGGATGTGCAAATTCTTGCTGCAGGGCTGGAGCATACTCAGCAATTCCTGCTTTAAAGCGGCTGATAACGCCTCGCCGTCATTGAGCTGGTGCCGCTCAACACGTTCAGTCAAACGCTTGATTATTTCTGTGGTCGCGTCAACGCCTATATCAGCCATTAACAAACTGGCTTCAATTTCTTCGAGCAAGTCCTCGTCAATTTCTTGTCGACCGATAGGTATATGTGCCAAAACTCCGCTAAGTCCTGAACGGGTTCGCTTTAGCTGTGTTTTAAGGCGTAAGTATAACGACTCGGGTTCCGCTACCGGATAAGCTTCTTCCGCTGCAGGGACGGCTGCGCCTTCCCGTTGCGGCTCAACCTCTACGGCAGGCTTTAGCTCTTCAACATAAACATGCCGACTGTAAAAACCGATAGCAATCAACGGCAGCATTAACAATGCTGCAAAAGCATTATGAGCCACCGCCGCCCATAAAGGTTGCCCGAATTTGACGCCGATAATGCCCGATCCGATCTGCATCAACAGCAGCACACTCAGCCATAAGCCGGCTTTTCTTACCGGTTTTGGATGATGCGCCGATGTTGCGCTCAATATCAACAGAGTGAGCACAATAAAACTAACCAGCACACCGACCCTGTGCAACCAGTTTGCCGCAACTTGCGCATCGAATGCGATGACACCGGTATAACCTGTTCTTAATCCGCTAAATAAGTCCAGTGCTGTTTGATAATCGGCTTTGGGCCACCATGAGCCATTGCACTGGGGAAAGCCCGAACAGGCTAGGGCTGCATAGTTCGCGCTAACCCAGCCGCCTAAAACAATCTCTAAAAACAAGACCAACATTGCAACTCGGGCAAATACGGCCAACCCGTTCCGACGCACAGTTAATAACGGGGCCTTCGGATTAACCCGTAAATACAACCAGAACAGCAGCCAGAAAGTCATCATGCCCAGCAACAAATGGCCGGTTACGACAATCGGCATAACGTGCAATTTTACGGCCCACATGCCTAAAGCCGCCTGCAATCCAACCAAAAGCACCAAGCCTGATGCGGCTGTAACGACCGCCAGGCGGCTTTGTTGTTCGCGCCACGAAAGCAACGCCAGCAACAAGACAGTCACGCCCAAGGTTGCCGCCAAATAACGGTGACTCATTTCCTTCAAGGCTTTTTCAATATCGGGAGTCTGACCGGGAAATGCCTCCGCCGCATGCGCTTTAAAATCGGCTTGCTCGCTAACAATGGCCTGCCCATAGCATCCAGGCCAATCAGGACAGCCCAGACCTGCTCCGGATAACCGAACGTACGAACCTGCTACGATAACTATTAAAGCTAAAACAACGCTAAAGAGAGTTATTTTTCTAAACATTTTATTTTCCACTATCCGATTTGTGAGATTCGCAAAAGATGCATAAGATCGCTTTTTACGTTGTAAGGATCGAAACCCGGCTCATACTGCATCATTAAATTACCCAACGGGTCCATTAACAAAAGCATCCCGTCAGGAATATTACCTTGCCTGATTGCGGCAATTTTCTTGATAACCGCATCATTGGGCTTAACTCTTAATAAGGTCTTGTCATCTTCCCACCATTTGCCCGCGGTTTCCGGCGCAACGTCTTTTAAAACCATGACGATTCGACGGGTACGAGTCAATTCTTTATTCAACATGAGCCGTAACTGCTTGGTTTTATGAATAGCTTCAATACACGATTCATTACAATCGCCATTTGGAATGACGTTTACCAGCAGCCAGTGCCCGGTAAGCTCGGACATATTATCAGTTGAAAACCGGTCAAAACCGGTTAGATCACTACGCTCGGTTGTCAATGGCGGCGTTATTAACTGTCCATGATTGGTTTGTCCCTTTAAGAGCTGCGGATTCTCTTTTAATCCCCAAGCGATCAAAAAGGGGATAACAGACATCCCAAAAATAACCAGAATTAATATATGATTTTTATTCTTTTGATTGTGCATTGTTCTTTTTAAAGCTGTACCAAATAAATAGTATCGTTAGTGTCAATGCCAATGCAAACCATTGAATTGCATAGGCCGTATGTTGTTCTGGCTGCATAATGGTTGATGTATGCCATTCCCGTTTAAATCCATCAGGTAACTCTTTAGCCAACTCAATCTGGAATTGAAATAATGAATAGCCTAATTTTTCAGCCAATACATGACTATCAACCACCTGCACTACCGATGGCCAACCTGCTGTTGGAATTTCCGCCCCTGCTAATTTTATACCAACGCTTGGAAAATTATTAATCCGTCCGGTAATAATCGCTTCCGCCTTATTAACCTGCAAATCAGGAAGAACGGATCGATCCTGATTTAAAGGAATCCAGCCCCTGTTCACCAAAACCGCCTTGGTTTCCCCCGTCAATATGAATGGCGTCAAGACAAAATAGCCTGCCTTCCCGTCGCTGATTTGATTATCTATCAAAAACTGGTGAGCCACATCGTAACGCCCTGTAACCTCGACATTTCTATATCTCAGTGCCTCTGTATTGTTTTCAATAGCCGTCGACAAATGCAGCGTTTCAGTTGCGACCGCTCGTTCCTGCACTTTAAGAAATGCCCGCTTCTGTTCTGAGCGATCCAATTGCCACATTCCCAACGCAATCAACGCTGGTAACAGGCACAAATAAACTAACGTTGGAATGATTTTAAACTTCATTGACCAGTATCCGAGAAATCATGCTTTTTTCTTTATCCTATTGGCACAGACAGCTAAATAACCGAGAATACAAAAACCTTATCCATCAACGAACAACTATACTCATGATTATAAAAAGCATCGTTATTATCGCCTTTATTCTGATAATTATCAGCCTGGGCTCAGCACTATTCCATCTGGTTACACACAAGACTCAGGAACAATCCGAAAAAACAGTCAAAGCACTGACTTTTCGCATTACACTTTCAATCGTATTATTTATTTTCATTTTCATAGCTTTTGCAACCGGCATGTTCACGCCTCACGGTCTGGGTGCTCGAATGCACCAAACGCCAGTCGCCCCTGTTAAATAAAAACGACTCAACCATTCCGACAAAAAAAAAGCGCTGTCTGTTAGGCAGCGCTTTTTTTGGTTGGCTGTTTAAATTAAATTACATAAACAAATATAAATAATCCTAACCATACCACGTCAACAAAATGCCAATACCAGGCTGCGGCCTCAAAAGCGAAATGATTTTCCGGTTTGAAGTGACCTTTCCAGCTACGAAACAATACAACGCTCAGGATAATAGCGCCTACACAAACATGAAAACCATGAAAACCGGTCAACATGAAAAAGGTAGACCCATAAATACCTGAACCCAAAGTTAAACCCATTTCGGTATAAGCTTCGTGATATTCGAATGCCTGGAATGACACGAACAACAGCCCCAAACCCACAGTAGCTATCAACCCTTTAATTAACTGATCACGGTTTTTTGCAAGCAAGCCGTGATGAGCCCAGGTACAAGATACGCCGCTGGTTAACAAAATCAAGGTATTCAGGAAAGGCAATCCCCACGCTCCCATAGGCTCAAATTCACCGCCGACTTTACCGGGACCGTTTGTAGGCCAAACTGCGTCAAAAGAAGGCCACAATAACTCTTTAGTTGCAGCCCCTGTGCCTTCTCCACCCAACCAAGGCACCGATAGATTACGCGTATACCAAAGCGTACCAAAGAAAACGGCAAAAAACATGATTTCCGAAAAGATAAACCACATCATGCCCATACGATAGGAAATACCTACCTGCGTACTATACATGCCTGATTCACTTTCCCCGGACTGCAATGTAAACCACCCGGCAAGCATAACAATAAATACCGTTAGCCCCAACAACATCCAAGCCGAACCGGCTGCCGAACCATTTAAATAATTTGCAAATCCAGCCAGCATCATCACCAAACCGGCAGTTCCAATGACCGGCCAGGTAGCTTTATGCGGAATGTAATACTCGTTACTTGTAGACATGACCTTCCTCTCTCATTTCACTGATGTTTCAGTATTATCAAAAAATGTGTACGCAAGTGTGATTGTTTTATATTCCTTTGGAATTTCAGGGTTAACAACAAAACGCACCGGCATGGTTCTGCCTTCTCGCGCCTTAAATGTCTGTTCTGAAAAACAAAAACACTCTGTTTTTTTAAAAAATTCAGCAACCGCTCCGGGCGAAATACTTGGAATTGCCCGCGCAACCATTACTTTATCGGTCTTATTTTCCGCATAAAAATTCACCGTGACATATTCACCTGGGTGAACCTTTATTTTTTTTATTTCTGAACGGAACACCATCGGTGTAGCCTCATTCAGCGCAGTCATGAATTCTACGGTAATCTCTCGGCTTTTATCAACTTCGTAGCTGACTTCCTTAACAGCCGACGGTTCGACCTTGCCATTGAGTCCCGTTACTTCACACAAAACATCATAAAGCGGAACCAGAGCATAACCAAAACCAAACATTCCCAGTACAACAAACACCAATATACGAACTAACTTAGCGTTTTTTTGAGTAACGCCTTCCTTCATTGAGAAACTGCTCTTATCACTGCAAAAACATAAATGATGACCGCAACCGTAACCAAAACCACCGCTGTCAAAATATTTTTCTGTTTGGTATTCATTATTTCACCTGATACGTTATCTAAGCAGGTTGCTTTTAACAAAGCAACCTGAAATGCTACATCCTAGATATGCTCAGTAGGTATAACTGTAGGTGGTGTAGTGAAAGTATGATACGGCGGTGGTGACGGTAAAGTCCATTCCAAGCTATGCTTGGCTGCATCTTCCCATACTTCAGCAGTCACTTTCTCGCCCGTTCCGCCTTTGATTGTATTGATAACGATATACAGGAACAACAACTGGCTGGCGCCGAATATAAATCCGCCGATGCTGGAAATCATATTCCAATCCGCAAATTGCACGGCATAATCTGGAATTCTGCGCGGCATGCCGGCAAGCCCCAAGAAATGTTGCGGGAAAAACAGGATATTGACCGATATTACAGATAACCAGAAATGCAACCTGCCGATTCTTTCATCATACATATGACCGGTCCATTTAGGCAGCCAAAAATAACCGGCAGCCATCAATATAAATACGGAAGCGGGAACCAATGTATAATGGAAATGCGCGACAATAAAATAAGTATCGTGGTACTGGAAATCAACAGGCGCAACAGCCATCATCAAACCGGTGAATCCGCCCATCGTAAACAAAACGACGAAAGCAATACTAAACAGCATCGGCGTTTCAAAAGTCATCGAGCCTTTCCACATGGTTGCAGTCCAGTTAAACACTTTAACCCCGGTTGGGATTGCAATTAACATGGTTGCGTACATGAAGTACAACTCGCCTGCTATCGGCATGCCCACTGTAAACATGTGGTGAGCCCATACGATGAATGACAAAAATGCAATGGCAGCAGTCGCATAAACCATTGAACTATAGCCAAACAGCGGCTTACGAGCAAATACCGGGATAATTGTAGAAGCCACGCCGAAAGTAGGCAGAATCATCACATAAACTTCGGGGTGCCCAAAGAACCAGAATATGTGCTGATAAAGAACCGGGTCACCGCCACCGGCAGCGTCAAAAAAGCTGGTGTGAAAAAACTTGTCTGTTAACAACATGGTCACTGCGCCTGCGAAAACAGGCATGATCGCGATCAACAGGAAAGCAGTAATCAACCAAGTCCAAACAAACATCGGCATTTTCATAAGGGTCATGCCGGGAGCGCGCATATTGAAAATGGTGGCAATGATATTAATAGCGCCCATAATTGACGAAATACCCAGCAAATGCACCGAGAAAATCGCAAAAGGCAATGCCTTACCGGTTTGCAACACCAATGGCGGATACAAAGTCCAGCCACTGGCAGGTGCGCCACCTTCCATAAACAAGGTGCTGGCCAGCAATAAAACACCGGCAACCAGCATCCAGAAGCTCATGTTATTCATGCGCGGCAATGCCATATCCGGAGCGCCAATCATCATTGGAATCATCCAGTTGGCCAAGCCGACGAATGCCGGCATAACTGCACCGAATACCATAACCAAGGCGTGCATGGTGGTCATTGAATTAAAGAACTGGGGATTAACAAACTGCATACCCGGCTCAAACAATTCGGCGCGAATAACCATTGCCATTGCGCCGCCGACAAAAAACATGGTCAGAGCAAACAGCAAATATAACGTGCCGATATCTTTATGATTGGTGGTAATAACCCATCTTAAGAGCCCCTTGGCAGGACTATGATCGTGATGATCATCATGTTCAGCGACTACAGCAGACATATTTTATACCTCTTGAATATATAAAAAAGATTAGATCGATAAGAACGCAATGACTTATTCATTTTTATCTGCCGCCGGTGTTCCCGATTGCAGAGCTTGGATAGCTGAAGGTTGAATAGAATCACCCACTGAATTACCCAAACTATTACGGGTATATGTTACGACTGCCGCGAAATCAACTGCGCTTAACATTTTTCCGAAAGCCGGCATCATGCCTTTTCCTTCAAAGACTAGCTTAACTTGAGCGTTAATATCGCCGGTTACCACCGGGCTTGCCTTTAGAGCTGGGAAAGTACCTGCCAACCCGGTACCGTCCGGCATATGACAGGATGCACAACTAGTCTCATAGACAGTTTTACCTTTAGCAATCAGCTCTTCGTTAGTCCACTGTTTGCTAGCCGAGCCCGTTTCAGCAGCCACAGCCGCTTTTTGTTGGTCTACCCAGGCATTGTAATCAGGTTCGTTCATTGCAATCACAACGATCGGCATAAACCCATGGTCCTTACCGCAAAGCTCGGTACATTGACCGCGATAAGTACCCGGCTCATCAACAGAAGTCCATGATTCGTTGATAAACCCGGGATTAGTATCTTTTTTCCAGCCCAGATCCGGCACCCACCATGAATGGATTACGTCCGCAGAAGTAAATACAAAACGAATTTTCTTTTTAGTTGGAATAACTAACGGCTTATCGACATTCAACAAGTAATGAGGAACCGATCGAGGATCCATACCTGATCCTACCTGGCGTACTTTATTACTGGCCTCATCCAGGCTGCTGAAAAAATGAATCCCATTATCAAGATATTCATATTCCCACTTCCATTGATGCCCGGTTACCTTAATAGACATTTCGGATTCTTGCACATCATCCAACTCTATCATGGCTTTCGTGGCTGGAATGGCCATGCCAATCAAAATCAAGGTCGGGATAATAGTCCAAATAATTTCAACCGTCGTATTTTCATGAAACTGCTCCGCTTTATGTCCTCTTGATTTACGATGATGGTAAATCGAGTAGAACATAGTTCCGAACACACCGACACCTATGAATACACAAATCCATAGAACCAGCATGTGCAGGTCATAAATGTCATTACTGACCTTTGTAACCCCTTTCATTAAATTGAGCGTATATTCCGCCTGCGCTGTCCCTAGGCCCAAAGCCATTAAGATCAGACCTGCGAACAGTTGCTTTGTTTTCTTCACGGAGCAGCCTCCTCGTTAGTAGTTATAAACTCTTGTATGCGTTATATCGTTCCGTAATTTCAGGACATGCCAAGGTCGGCCCTATTCCATTTACGTAATAATTATCACAAATAATCTTTTTGATTTTAACCTATGAAGACAATCTATACCAGCTGTCCTTTCCTTGATATTATTTGGCGCAATAAAAAGGCTTGTGAATCAATGTAACTCACAAGCCTTTTGTTTTTAATTTTGAAACCGGATTAGCTGTTTAACGCATCCGCATAAGCCATATCAAAGTTAGGGATGTGACTATCTAACCAGCCCTTAACCAGTTGACCAACGCCTTCGTCAACTTCTGCCTCGCCTGCATGAAACTTTGCTTGCAGACCACCGCAAATGCCTATCAGAGCTTCATGCTCTTCCTTGTGGCGATCGTAACCTGCATAACCTTTTGCCAGCATTTCTCTTTCTTCATGAGCAAAATGATCGACAACATACGAGATCAAATCATCTAATTGCGCGCCTATTGCAGAACGCTCCGCTCCACCTGTTGCTAAATCATACAGTTTATTAAGCTTATCAAACAAAATTTGATGTTCCTGATCTGCAAAGCCAACATTTGTGCCGTATTGACCGGCTGTCCAAGTAATTAAAGCCATAACGTCTCTCCTGATATTTTTTATATTATTGATTATTTACCGCACAAACATTATGGATTATATCCAACTCCAAATCCATATTTAATTTATGTTATAAACCAACCTGCTCCCTGCCCACCAAAAACCTGATTTCTTGTTAATTTCCAAGACGGGGGAACTATATCAGAATAGCATTTACGTTAGTGCAGCTTTGCCGGAAAAGAAGGGTCAATTCGACATCCGCCAATTTCCGGCCGATCCAACAGATCCTGCTCGAAATCCCGGTAGGTGGACAGCTGAAAAGCAATGCGCGTAATCTTGCCACCGGAAAATTCAAACTCCATAGCGCCGCCTTTAACACGCGGACCGCCTTCTTTAGTGGTGAACAATAAAAGCCCCGCATTACCCACAGACTTTCCCAATCCATCAGGAACCGGGCGCGCACAACTCAGCTCGTTGATCGACAACCCTGAAAAAACTTGCGCTAATTGACGGGCGCTGACAATAACGCCCTCGCCCGGAATAGCCGTCGATGCAGGCGCTGCCGTCACAACGGAAGCAGCTTGGGCAATTGAAGCGTCCGCCGGGACTACTGGCGTTACGGAAGGGTTCAACAACAATTCCAAGCCAAAGTCACCTAAATGATTTTGCAGCAACACGCTGCCGTCGCCATTTTTTGCCGTGTTTAGCAAGGGAAACAGCTGTTGCTCCATTTCCGCCTTGTTTGGATTTTTCAGCACTGCAACCAACTGCCTTTCAATCGATTTAAGCGGCGTAAACAATTGCTCTTTTTTGTAGCTCGCCTCACCCATCTGATCCCAGTCGGACTGCGTATTAACCGGCAAACCCATTGATTTCATAACCACATAATCATCGGCTGCCAGACAATTAGCAAAGTTTTTACTGCGATAACTTTCTATGACTTTGGGGCGCATTTCTTCACTCTGCGTCTTTTGCCGAGTGATATTGTAGTTATTCCAATCACCATTTTTAGCCAGGAAATAGTAAATCACCGCATTACGGTCAAACTTGTTGAAACCCAAATCCTTCATCACCAGCTTCAATTTCCGGCAATTACCTTCCACGTCTTGGTAATTATTCCAGTCAGGCTTTAAATTCGGTTTTGCCGGATGTTTCGATTGCTCAATCAATTGCTGAAGATTGATCTCCCCAGCCGCTGATTTTATTGGCGAATAGCCAATTTCTTCGAACGACAAATCGCGCGCATCAGGGACGCCTTCAGCAGTCGTCTTTAATAACAAAGAAGGCAGAATTTCCGGATAAATCTTTAGTTCACCCAGCTGTTTGGTGTCTGAACTAAACAAATTAAATCCGCCTTCCGCCACATCATAAACCCTAAACATCGTCTGATTAAGCGTTCCCGTCTTACCGGAAAAAGTCGTGGCCGCCGGTAGCGAATGCGACTCCGAGCTATGCTTGGCTGATTGATGAGGCGCAGGCGTTGTTACAGCCGCCTGCTGATTACCCTTTACCCATTGCCCGGCAACCTGTCCCATGATCGCAACACCCATACCGACGCCCGTTAACGCCAGCAAATTACCGGCCGTATTCACATCGCCAACCAAACCTGATACATCCACATCGCTATTTGCGTTAGTGTAAAAGTTATAATCGACCATAGTTTCCTTGCCCGAATCCAGACGTATCCACGGCGTCAGGTAAAGCTTTTTAGCATCGAAGGTAAAGTTACACTTGCCCGTTGTCGCCTGATACAAAAAACCAGTGGCTTCACGGCTGAACTTAAGCGCCTCGTTACGCACGCTGTAAATAAGAGCCGCAGATAAATCGCCTTTTTCATAAGACGGCGCCATATTGGTACAGCCGCTTTTTAAGACATTGTCACCTTTAAAATCAAACTCCGAAATCAACCGCACATAATAATCATCGCCATCAATGGATTGAAAACCTTGTAAAGGTTGAAACTGGCTCGCCTGAGTTGAAGGATGATCAACCACAATTTGCCGGGTCGTTGTACATCCGGACAACAGCGTACCGGCAACTAAAATTAATTTTACTGATGAGATAGTGCGAATCGACATGCATTAACCTTGTGCCGTAATAAGTTAAACGGTGAATCTAACTGCGAAAAAATGAAAATAATAGGGCTTTCCCGGAGACTTTGTCATGTTTTATTTTTACCAGGCTATCCGTAAAGGCACTCGGCAACTGCTCCTGCATTGCTCTCGATCGCTGTTCCAGACGCGATTCTATCTCCTGCATAACCCACATGGACGTAGGGAATGCAGATATTGCATAAGGCCATGGATGGCCTGTAGTAGAGCAACGCAGGAGCAGTTGCCGAGGAGCAAATGAATCTTTATAACCCCGGTTACTTATATATATTGTGGGCGCGAATAAATTCGCGCCCATGACATTCAACCATAACTATTTTCGGCTTAACTTATAGGTAACCAAGCTAATTAAACAACATTCCGGCCTTCTTTCCTCTCGAAGAGAGTTTGATTGAAAAGAGCAAATGAATCTTTATAACCTCGGTTACCTATATCTTCACTTGTTCCGAGAAAAAATTGAAATCAGCGAATTCACTATAAGGAAGCACACCCAGCAAAGGCGCATCCACAGCGGCTTTTATGGCCAGGATATTCTCGTCCCCTGCTTAACAAATCCGGGTCTGTACGAACTGCAATCCAGCCTGCACAGTTTACGCCCGACTGTTTTATCGCCTGATAAGTCAATCTTGCATGATTAATACACCCCAACTTGATTGCGACTACCGTAATGACCGGCAGCGCCAGCAATTTTGCCAAATCGCTGATAGCTTCCCGCTCATTTAAAGGCGTGTACCAACCTCCGGCGCCTTCAACGACAACAATGTCGGCCAGGGTTTTCAACAGCTCGAATTTGACGGCCAAATGATCCAGTCTGACCGGATTTTTTACGCCCGCAATATGGGGAGAAACAGGCAGTTCGTAGGCGTAAGGATTGATCAAGTCGTAATCAATCTGCAATGAAGCATTTTCCTGTATCAGTAACGCATCCTCATTTTTCAGCCGCCCGTCCAGCATTAAACAACCGGCGGCAACGGGCTTCATGCCTACAACTGATTTCCCCTGACTTTTAAAGTAACGCATCAGCGCAATCGTCACCCAGGTTTTGCCGACGTTGGTGTCGGTGCCTGTTATAAAGCAACCCTTTTCCATTAGCTTGCCGTGACCATAATGGCCTCGAAAGTCGCGGGAATCTGGTCGCCGGCTCGATGCCGCTCATAAGCCGCAATCATGCGCTGCATCTGCGTCTTGGTAGTGATGTTTTTATTACGGCCGGCAATCATGTTATGCGCGCCGATATGCTTCAACTCCTTCATCAACGCTAAAACCGAACCATAGCTCGATCTATAAAGCTTGGTTTCGATTTTTATCTCGGTGTAACCCGCCAGCTGAAGAAAGTGGGCCAGCTGCTGCTCGCTGTAAAAGTCATTAACGTGGTTGTAGTCGTCGACTTCCGCCCACGCGACTTTTAATTCCTGTAGTGTTTGCGGACCGAATGTCGAAAAAACCAGCCGACCGCCCGGTTTCAATACCCGTTTAATATCGGTAAAAACGACATCAAGATTTATGCACCATTGCAACGCGAGATTGGAAAATACGCCATCAACGATCTGCCCTGCAAGCGGCAACTGTTCTGCATCGGCACATAAATACGTGACATTCGGGGTGTCTGCCAGTTTTCTGCGCGTTACCTGCAACATCGGCAACGCAATATCCAGCGCGATAACCGGCTGAGCAAACTCCAATAACTTTGCGGATAAAAAACCGGTGCCGCAACCCAAGTCCAACAGAGGTCCAGTCAGGACTTCAGTATCGATAGTACCCAGCAGCGCCTTACCGACAGTGCGCTGTAGTTCGGCAACACCGTCATAAGTAACCGAAGCTGCCGCAAATGACTGCTTGATTTTGGCTTTATCTAAATACATTGCTCATCCATAAATCGGGAAATAATCGCCACCGTTTCCCGACTGTGCGACAAAAACGGCACATGCCCAGCCCTGTCGATTATGTTTAATTCCAGACTTGGCAATAATTGCTGCATTTTTTGACCTACGGCTACCGGAACCAAGGTGTCCAAGCCGCCTAATATGACCGAGACAGGAATATTTAATCCTGATAAAACCGGCCTCAAATCGGCCTGTTTTAGTATATCCAAGCCGCCTTGCAGGGTGGCTTTATCCGGCGTAGCGTATTCGAACACGGCTGTTTTAAGGTCTTTTAAAAGGGCTTTCCGGTCGGGCATGCCGTTCACCTGCAAGGACAAAAATCGCAGCAAGGTCGCCTGACAATCTTTATTCAAATACTCGGCAAAATAATCCAGCAACCGGACATCCATGCCCGACCATTGTGCTTGCGTTTCGAGCGACCTGCCGGTCGCCCCTACAGTAAACGAGGGATTCCCCGCCAGCAAAACCAGTGAAGACACCCGCTCCGGGTAACGATCGGCTATATCAAGCACCACCGTAGCGCCCAAAGACCAACCCAGCCAGCAAATCCCCCCCGCCCCCCCTTTTGAAAAAGGGGGGGCGGGGGGGATTATATTAACCAACTCAGCGCTAATCCGTTCCAGCGTAAGCGGATCGATTTTTCCGCTATGCCCGTGTCCCGGCAAATCGACACAGGTAACCCGGTAATGTTGCGCCAACTGCTTGGCAAACTCGCGCCAGATGCCGATATGCATCGCCCAGCCATGAACAAGCACAATGGGCTTGCCTTCGCCGAAGGTTTCTTGATGAATTCTTGTCACTTGCAGCCTTCAGGTTATGCGATTGTTTTGGCTAGCGCATCCAACAACCGGTCGACATGTTGCTCCTCATGCAAAGCTGAAAAGGTCACCCGCAACCTTGCACTGCCTTGAGGCACTGTCGGCGGCCGTATCGCGCTGACCAGGAAACCGGCACCCAATAAAGCGTTGCTGATGTCTACAGCCCTTTGACTGTCGCCGATCAGGATGGGCTGAATAGCCGACGACGATGTCATCATCTGCAATCCGAGCTGCTCAGCTCCCAGCCTGAAACGCTCCGACAGTTTTTTAAGCTTGTCCCTGCGCCAGCTTTCTGCGATGACAATTTTCAAGCTTGTCCGCGTCGCTTCGGCAACCGCCGCCGGTAACGCGGTGGTATAAATATAAGTGCGGGCTTTCTGGATCAGGGTTTCAATCAACACGTCCGGACCCGCGACGAACGCGCCAAACGTACCCAAACTCTTACCCAAAGTCCCCATCAACACCGGCACCTCGCCCTGACCAAGACCGTAATGCTCCAAAATCCCGCCGCCCTGTTCGCCGATTACGCCTAAGCCATGCGCATCGTCAACCATCAGCCAGGCACCATGGTTTTTTGCCGCAACTGCCAATTCTTCCAGCGGCGCAAAATCGCCATCCATACTGAATACGCCATCGGTAACGATCAGTTTGTTACCCGCGGATTTTTCCAGGTTTACGCTGAGATCAGCCGCATCGGCATGGGCATAGCGCTTAAACCTTGCGCCGGACAACAGGCCGCCGTCCAGCAAGGAAGCATGATTTAGCCGGTCTTCAAACACCGCATCGCCGCGCCCCAATAAAGCCGAGATCACACCGATGTTTGCCATGTATCCGGTAGAAAACAATAACGCCCGGTCGCGACCGGTAAACGCCGCCAGCTCTTCTTCCAAAGCATGATGAGCCGCACTATGACCGCAAATCAAATGCGCCGAACCGCTGCCGACGCCGTAGTGATCGGCACCTGATTTAAATGCTTTGACCACCTCAGGGTGATTGGCCAGCCCCAAATAATCATTGCTGCAAAAATTGACGATATTCCTGCCGTCAATTTCCAGATTAATGCCTTGAGGAGATTCTATGATCCGCCGGGAGCGATACAAGCCCTGTTGGGCTATATCGTCGAGGCTGGCTGCTAATGCTGAGAATGAGGAAGGCATAAATAGCCCGTAATTACTTAGCAGTTAGAAAAATGGAACGCGGATGACGCTGATAATTATGATCAAATAAGATTTTTCTTGGATTATCTGTGTTCATCATATTAATCTGCGTCATCCGCGTTCCATTGTATTTGATGGCTGAGTAGTTATCACTCGTCAAGCGTAACTTGAACCACCGGAATAGACGCCCAAACGATCAAACAAAGCCAAATCATGGTTAGTCATCGGATTATCGGTGGTCAATAACTTATCGCCGTAAAAAATCGAGTTGGCTCCGGCCAAAAAGCACAACGCCTGCATTTCATCGCTCATATTATTGCGCCCTGCGGACAAACGCACCCGCGACTTGGGCATCATGATTCTGGCAACCGCTATGGTTCTGATAAAGATGATCGGATCCAGCGATTCGGTGCCCATCAGCGGCGTACCCTCAACCTGCACCAGCATATTGACCGGCACGCTTTCAGGATGCTTGGGCAGATTCGCCAGTTCGATCAACAGCTTGGCGCGATCGACATCGCTCTCGCCCATGCCGACGATGCCGCCGCAACACACGTTAATACCGGCATCCCTGACCCGCGCCAGCGTATCCAGACGATCCTGATACGTCCGCGTGGTGATGACTTCGGAATAATAGTCTTCAGAGGTGTCCAGGTTGTGATTGTAATAATCCAGACCGCCCTCTTTTAACCGGGACGTTTGGGCATCGGTCAGCATGCCCAATGTTACACAGGTTTCCATGCCCAGCGCCTTAACGCCCTGAACCATTTCCACCACCCGCTCCACATCCCTGTCTTTAGGCTGCCGCCAGGCCGCGCCCATGCAAAAACGCGATGCGCCTTGATCTTTGGCAAGCTGCGCCGCCTTCAACACCGCATCAACCGGCATTAACGCCTCGGGCGTCAAATCGGAATCATAGCGAGCGCTTTGCGGACAATAACCGCAATCTTCAGAACAGGAGCCGGTTTTGATACTCAACAGGCTGCTAATTTGAACTTCATTGGGATCGAAACTCTCTCGATGTACGGTTTGTGCCTTAAAAATCAGGTCATTAAAAGGCAAGGCATAAAGCGCTTGCACTTCGTCCAACTGCCAGTCATGGCGAATTGCAGGGTTTGCAGACATTCTGTTAAGCTCCAGTTACTGTAATACTTAAACAAAGACAATCGATAATCTTGTCAACCTGTTCAAATGAAAATGGTATACAACTGGATCAATATTATACAGGATTACCTGCTGCCGCCTACCTGCATCTTGTGCGGAAACCCAGGACACAATTCCCGCGACATTTGCCATTCGTGCTATACGCACCTGCCTCGAAATAATCTGTGCTGTTATCGATGCGCCGAAATACTGGAAACGCCCACTACCGCCCCCGTGCTTTCATGCCGGGCAATCCCTGCCCGACACCCTTCGGGCGCTTCGCGTGCAAAACCGCTCCCGGCGGTTTTGTGCGGCCGCTGCCTGAGTCGGCATCCGGCCTTTGACGAAACTTACGCGCCGTTCATTCATCAAGGAGCCATCCGGCATTTGATCAGCACCTTAAAATTCGGCGCCAATTACAAGAATGCCCGCTTACTCGGCATGCTATTGGCCGAACACCTGACAAATCTGTCTGGAACAGATTTGCATTTACCCGAAGGGTGTCGGGCAGGAAAGCCCGACATGAAACAAACCGCAGAACGGCCTGACTTGATATTACCGGTTCCACTGCATAAAGCCCGCTACCGCGAACGCGGCTTCAATCAGGCCATAGAAATCGCCAGGACCGTCGCCAAGGAGATGCAGATTCCGCTGGACCTGACCAGTTGCAGGCGGCACCGCGACACGCCTCATCAAACCCAATTACCCGCAAAAAAACGTCATAAAAACCTGAAAAACGCTTTTTCCATTATCAAACCCATCCACGCCCGGCACATCGCGATACTTGACGACGTCATGACCACCGGCTCAACAGCCCATGAACTTGCCTGCGTATTGAAAAAAGCAGGCGCCAACCGGGTTGATGTGTGGGTTTGTGCGAGAGCTTGATTCGCATCAATCCGTCACGGTCTCTACCATAAAACACTATGAAGGCCGCATTGTTGAAATGCATATGAAATTCAAAATTTAAAAGCTACCCCCGATTGATCCGTGCTTATCCGGTTAACACACACGACAAAAACACATGTCTTTTTTCAGGCAAAAAGTGGGGCACCGGCCCGGTTTCCGGCATCAACAGACCGACGCTGCGCCGGTTTTGCCGAGAATTTGGCACGGAAGTGGGGTTTCCAGCTTGGTGTGTGTGACAACCGGATAAGCACGGATTGATCAACGCTGCCTCTGTTTTTTGACACAAAAATGCCATAAATGACCTTTATAACGTGATATCAATCGACTGAAGAACATCAATATCTGCTGCCTCTTCTACTACTGGAAATGCTACAACACGTCGCCGCTCAGTATGTATGCTACGAGGCGCTTCATTATTACCAATCGGATCAATACCACGCTCAGTAAGGCTGGCTATTAGGTCATCAATAACTTCTGTACGGTTTCTGACAAAGGCGGATGCAAATGAACGCCAGAATTGCCAGCCAACACGCTCTAAAATGCGCTGGCGGTTCATATCGTCTTCCCAACGATCAGCACCGTGATAACGATCACCATCACACTCAATTGCAAGTCGTGTATCATTGTGACCTTCAACCACCATATCAATACGGTATTCCCCAACCTTAACCTGCGGGATAACACGATAGCCTCTTTCTGTAAGAATATCGTAAACTTCTTTTTCAAAATCCGATTCACAGAGGAAACGTAAATTTTCAACCCGCTGCTCATCCTGTGAGTAAGGTGTGGTGAAGTGTGAAATCAAGTTCCGGCGGAGTTTGTCATTGGCGCTTAACTGATCAAGTTCAATACTGCGTACCAAATACATACGATCCCGCGCACGGGAAGCCGCCACATTGAAACGTTGGGCGGTTGAATCTCTGGTTTGAGCGTGGGCATCGCCAGGTGAGACTAACATTGAAAGAAACATGATATCACGCTCTTTGCCTTGGAATGTACGTGCATCGCCGCAAGCAATTTCATGGCATTTTATTTCTTCATGTCCAAGTTCTGTCTCAAGCATTTCCCATATTTTCAATGCTTGTTTATCCCCCAGAAGAGAAACAACCCCTATCGTTCTGCGATGCATATTCTCATCTGCGCAGATTTTTTTAATTTCATCTACGATGAACCGCACTTCTGGTAGATTCACATCACCTTTGCGGAATCCATCTTCAACAAGTACATCCACAAGTGGTGGATCAAGCCTTTCAGAAGCTTTAGGCAAACGCACAGGCTTTAATTCGTGATTATAAACTTCACGTTTTGAATACTCGATAATTGGCCCGACACAACCAAAATGCTCTTTAAGCATAGTGCCGGACTGTGCAAAAACGACTTTAAACAGATCATATATCGATTGTCCTGGATCCATTTGAGCACGGAAAATATCAATCTGATTAGTTAAATAACGAGTCATCAGATTTTTAATTTTATCGACTTCGATAAATCCGCCATCAGGAGAAACCTGCTTATCATCACCAACAATCAGCACCTTTTTTGCCCGAAGCAATGCAGGCAATGCAGAAAAATCGGACTGTGAGGCTTCATCAATAATTACCAAATCAAAGCAGCCAAATTGTGCCGGGAGGGCTTCCGATACTCTCCAATGTGGCATAATCCAGCAAGGAATTGCTTGATTGGCTCGTTCTGATGCATTGCGTGCATTCTGGCGGTAAATTGTCGCTCGTTTCCCCGTACCTTTGCCTATTTTTGACACTGCAGTACGGAATGCCTCAAGTGCTGCGCGTATATCAGGTGTGGCATTTTCGGCCAACTTCAGCCAAGTACGTTTTACAACGATATCCCGATATGTTTTTGCTAGCAGCGTTTCAGCAATGTTTCGTTCACGGGCAAGTTTCTTAAGTTCTTCTCTAGCATCCGCCTTTTCAAGGCAAGTAGCCAAGCGCCGCAAGCGCCATGCGACCTGCCAATTATCAGGCAAGAGTGAATCTACCGTAGTATTGGCTGGTTGTGTGCGAAGCTTTTCTGCGTATTTTTCTGCACCAGATTTTTCTATACGACTGCAAATTTCTTGGATATCTGCAAAGGCACTTTTCAAACCATGAATACGCTTGAGTTCATCTAGGAGGCTGTCGGATTATGCCTCACTAAAAATACTAAGTCATTGGAATATATATAAACTATTTTTTATAACGAAAAGCAATAAAAAATTAATTTATTTTAAAATCAATATGTTATGTGGCTGTGATTTTTAAATCCGACAGCCTCCTAGCAGACTTGACCATTTGGCCTGCATTTCAGCATCAGAAATAGATGGATTGCCAAGAACAGATGCTATGAATTCTTTCAAATCATCAATAATTTTACCGTTGTAATCTGAAAGGATCCGCTGGAACTGGTCTTTACTAGCCCATGTGTTGGCTAAACGGTAGAGTAACGTATGGCTATCAAGCAAATGCTGCAATTCCTGTAAGCACTCTGTATTTTCTTCAACCTCAAAATGCCTTTTCCATGTTGGCATAAGCGCATGTGATTGATCGATAACCTGTTGTTCAAGTGCTATATGCTCCCGAAGAGTAATGTGCTGCGAGTGATATTCAGCCGCTTTAATTGCATGAACAGGTTCTACCGCTTCAAAACATTCCACCGCTAATTCTGACGCTATACTGTTCCAGCGTGTAACCAGTTCACGAAAACGCCTCTGAAGCGCAACATAAGCTTTAACGTGCTCCCAATCTTCCAAAGTATCTGGTGCATTAGTGAGAATGCGTATTTCTTCCAGCTTTTTCTTAGCCGCACCTTTACCAATCAATCCACCCAAGCCGAATGGCGATTTGCCAGCAGCTTTATTTTGAATAGCACGGACTATTTCTTCATCCAGTTCTATATCTTTAGGAATGGCCACAGGCTTTGCAAGGAAGCTGTTGCGCTCCCCCACAGATGCTTTAAGTTCTATACCCAAAGCATCAAAAATTTCTATAATCGGCGGTAAGGCCGCAGAAGACTGCTTCAATAATTTGCGTGCATTACTTTGCCATTCCCCACCGCGTTGCATTTGCTGCGTAAGAGAAAAAAGATTTTTAATTTTATCCAGCAGCGCACAGGCATCTTCAATGGTTTCATTCTTAGAATCTGCCAGCGGCGGTATGTATATCGCCGGAATCAATCGCCGCTTCAAGTTCGGCATGGCGTGATAAATCCTGATGTACACGCATTAGTTCGCGGGAATCATGGAAAGTTGATATTTCAGGCAATAACACACCTAAATAATTCATATCGGCAGCAACTGCACGACGTGCTTCACGCAACCTTGCAATGTCCGCATTGGTGAAAAGCGGGCTGTTTTCTGAAGTTAGCTTATCTTCCAGCCATTCATATTGACCTTGCCCCTTAACAACCTCATTAGCTGCGTCAACTGGCGTTACTGATTCAGTATCCATGATAATTGGATTCAGATTCTTTTTAGCCCATTCCATGACGTTCCTGTCAATTCTGGCAAGTGTGCCATGCAGCACATCAATGCTTTGTTCAAGTTGTGCGATTTCTCTTTTATAGGCGTTGCGATCAATAACCTGAATTTCAGAGGCGATTCGGGAAATTGTGCACTCAAATTGCTTCATACCTTCTTGTTCGTTAGATAGCAGGCTAATGGCAAGAGGCCGAATTTCTTCGGGTAATTTATCACGCAAAACAGCCAGCGCAGGTTCTTTCATTGACGTAACCAGCACACGTTTTCCCAAAGCAAAATAATGAGCAATGATATTGGCAATGGTGTGAGTTTTTCCTGTACCAGGTGGGCCTTGCACCACCACGCCATCATATCGCTCAAGCATTTGCACGATACGCACCTGCTCATCATTAAACGCCATCGGAAAATACAGATCAGCTACTTTTTCCCCTGATCCACCCGATCCACCTTCATAGCCACGTACCATTGAAATGCCACGGAAACTAGGCAATGTTACATCTTCGTTAGTATTGGCTGGTTCCGTTAATACGGCCATAATTGCCTTAGGTAATATAAAGGCCGTTTCATTTTCCAGATCATTTTTGAAGCGCTCTAAATCCTGAACGAAAAGGTTTTTACTACGAGGTCGTGCCAGCAATACCCATGTATCAGTTATTTTCAATTCTTCTGATACGGCTGGCAGTTTACGATCATCCGCCGTGGTTTCGGCTGACCAGTAAATACCCTTTGAATCCAGACAAGCGACAGCAGAACGTAAAATCCCATCAAATGTACCACTATCAAATGGCGAAAAGGTTTGGGTTGTTTTGGCTACAAAATCCTTGTGTGCTTTCTCAAGCGCAGCTGTCCCGGAATTATCTGCGGCAGTATAAATATCCAACTCAAGCCTTGCCTCCACATCGCATGGGCGAATTTCAATAGCCATCGATTCTTCATTAACACTGATATCTACTAGACGACTGATAAGTGGATAGCAAACTTTAGTTTTGCCCATGTTCCACACAGCCATGCCAATGCCCCAAGCAACTTCCACCTGAGCATCATTAATCGAGCCTTCCAACTGCTGCTTCAGCGTAAATAATTTTCCGTAAAGCTGGATATTGCTGCGGCGCTTTTTTTCCTCTGCTGCCCAAGGTGTCCATTGGATGGTTATATAAACCTTGAGCTGCGATTCAACTTCAGATGCGTATTCAAAATCATGGAGCAGCACCAACCGCCTTATATCAACGGGATCATGCCCTTCTTTTAATTCAACGAAACCCGCATCTAACAGTTTGGAAAATTCAACAGCAACCTTCAGTATTGGTTCTTTTGTTGGGTTATTTGAAACCTCCAACCACAATTCTAATAATCTATTATTAGGGGCTGGCGCACTGGTTTCCCTCAATCGATCAACAACCAACCAAATCTCATCTTCTTCACCGCCCGCATTGAAATAGAGACCGGGCAATCCTTGCAGATTATGCTCATATTCACAGAACTCGTGCCTTGAAGCTTCGCAGACAGGATTTCCCTTGAGCTTAGCCGAGGCCTGAGCAAATTCAATTAATGATAATAATCTTTCATGTTCCTGCCCCAATACTGTCTCTCCGCTACTTCTCGTCATTTGTGCCTTCTTGATTGCTTGGAAATTTCTTTGATGCGGTTGTAAATCTCTTTCACTAGAATAACCTACTGCCACATTGCGGATTGCCTAACGGCAAATCTACCTTTCGGGCTTGGGAGAACAAGGTGAAAACCGAAAGACTATGTTAACTCCGTTCGCAATTTTTATTTGATCAAATGATGACAGCACACACAAACGATTAAACAACAACGACATGAGTCACGATACACTCACCTTTCGGATTTCCGCCAACGCCGTACACGCGCCAAAAATCAGAGCGAGTCAAGAGATACGTCTCGGGTTGGTTAAAAAAACATCCTATTTAAAAAGCTCTATTAAATTATTGCTCATCATCGGGTGATGGCTTTGCTGCATCGTTCGTTTCTTGCCCAATGCTGTTGACCACGCGTCTCGTACCATGACCGATTTCCTTGGCAGCATCCCTAGTGCCATGCCCAATTTCCCTGGTGACATTGCGCGTCGTATGGCCTATCGTTCTTCCGGCCTCTTTAAACTCGGCACAGGACGACAATAACCCTGTAGAAAATATAACGAAAAAGGCAACTACTTTTGCAAATGAAATGGTCATTTTTTCTCAGCCCTCAACATTAAAAGATGAATTTTACAATATCACTAAATGAATACTATCGCCGCTAGTTTAGCGAATGGAAAATTTACTCCTGGAAATTTTAGACAATAAAAAACCCGCTAAGCCTTATGACTTGCAGGTTTATGGACTTCTTTGAATCTGCCTGAATTCACTAATGGAGGCTGCGGGCGGAATCGAACCGCCGTAGATGGCTTTGCAGGCCACTGCATAACCATTTTGCTACGCAGCCGTAAAAGTGAAATAAAAAAGCCGCGATAGTTCGCGGCTTTTTTTAAAATTAATTGGAGCGGGAAACGAGATTCGAACTCGCGACCCCAACCTTGGCAAGGTTGTGCTCTACCACTGAGCTATTCCCGCGCTTCAATTTATTTGACCATTATAAGCTATTTTTAAATCTTGTCAATCTTTATTGAACGTCAATTGCCAAAACCCAACCCGAACTACCTTTACAATCACCATCTTCAACCTGAACTTTAACAAATGCATTTTTCTTTCCTGCAAAATCCTGGAAGTCTACGATAGTTATTGGCGTTCCCTGCGCTATACGCCTACAAGATTCAACCTTGCCTTTTTCTACATCTTCACTATCATCAAATGCCGCTATAGCTCCAGGAACTGCGAGCAATTGAATAGGCGATTCAATTTCGTAAGTATTGGGATTTTTTAAAACATAACGCTGTCCGGCGACAAGATTCTTGGCCGAAGGACCGGAAACAACGCCTGAATCACCGCCACTCATCATCATGACAATAAGCAGTAAGACTACGCCTCCAATAACACCAAAAAATACTTTTGGATTTTTTTCTTTTAAGCTCATCATTGATGAAAACAGCTTTCCAGCCGTTTCTTTTGCTGCATCTACCGTTTTTTTAGCGTTTTCTTCATTACTCATTTCGTATCCTCACAATTGTAATTTTTTATTATTTTCAGGTTTTTGCTCGAAGCATATTACCTGATTGCCTCGATAACTCATATACATAAACAATCTAACTACGAGTTAGTATCCTGAGCTTTATTTAACTGTCCACTTTAAAAAAGCCGACGCTTCATCACCAACAATCAACTTGACATGCCAACTTACCACGATAAAAAAACTTTTCAAGTGCTATATGCATATAGCACTATATTTCAACGACATGCCTTATTAAATGAAATCGTAACCTTTTTTAGCCTGTGCCGATATCGGCTTACTCTTTTCCGCTACCCGTCGACACTCAAACTGCCAGTAACCCAACCCGACATTCTTCCTGTTACTCAATACAACAGGAAAGTCTTCGTTATTCATAAACATTCGAATAATATCGCTATCTTTCAGCATAAAACTATCGGTAATGATGTAGTTTTTTTCATACTCCAGTTCCTTCGCGCTATAAAACAGGCCTTTTTGCGGAATATCTTTCCCCGACTCATCCAATTGAACATAGGTGACGGCAATGGATTGATGAGCCAATAATTGCATACCAAAGTTTATTCTGCCACTTTGCTTATCGACAATGACCTTGTTGACAATGCCTAATGAGCGCTTGTGCTCAGGACTGTCTGTTTTTCTAAAACTGACCAGGCTCCCCACCGACAGGACGCCCGTTTTTTTAAATACGCCGGACAATAGTCTGTCAGATGCCGATTGGACGAGAAACTCCAGATCTTTTTCGCCGACGGATTCCAACGCACTTTGCAGTTCATGGGTTGATTCCAGGCCTACGGCAATATATCGATCCGTTCTGTCGCTAAAAAAGGGCACTCCCTGCAAATCAACGCCTAACCATCTTTGCTCAAGGTATTCGAGTAATTCCGCCGAGGGTTTTCCGATATCATTTTTCAATACATGCATCGAACTAAACCTTGCCTCCGCAGCATTAATCAATTTTTCTTTCTGCTTAAGAGCCTTGAACAATTTGGTAAAGTCCAGATACAACATCGCTGAATCGTTTTTAGCGCTTGTTTCAAACTGGTAATGCGGCGCCTTATCTTCGTCTGTTAAGACAATGCACTGTATTGACTGACCATTCACCGGTTCTCTTTTTAGCCCGACCAAAGAACCTATCGTTTCTATAAAGTTATAAACCAACAAAAGTTCTTTTTGCATCAAGCCGGTCGGGTCGGCAAGGCTGAGTAAGAGGATCTGCCGATAGCAGTCTTCAGGGCTGCTGGCCTTATTGGACTGACTTATATCGTTGGCGACTTTGGTCGTGCTGTTTTTTATTGTCACACTCAGGTTGTAAAGCGAATGCAAGTCTATCCAGACCCAATCAGGAATCGGCATCCCCATAATAAAATGACTGACGATAATACTGCCCAACCCTTTAATGCAGCGCTGGATTGCCAACGCCGCATTCTTCCCTTGAAACCAGCCGACACCGCGCTTGGTTAGCTCCTTAAGCACCATCCAATAGCCGATAGTGATTTCCTTTTCAATTGAGATCAATACGGTCAAAATTTTCTTGTCATTCTCTTCTTTTGGGAAACCCGCTTTAATCAGTCTGGATCGAAGATAATCTTCAATGACATAAACACTTGGACTTAAGAGCTCCAGCGCATCCAGCCTTAACTGGATACTCATTTCAACGGCATTGAAATCTATAAGGAAATCGTGAAGCAGACGCGTGGCTAACCCGGGATTAGCCGTAGGTAATTCAGCCACCCAATGTTGTAGCGCCTTTGCTTCAAATTCTTTAAGGCGCTGGGGATTATTTTGTTGCGTTGGAATAACCAGAAAAAAAGAGTTCTTCACATACTCACCGAATTTATTTTAGGGTGGGGGCGACTTCGCCTAAAGCGCCTACTGTTGGTAGTCGCCCGTTGCACTAAAAGGGCGGCTAAAGCCGCCCCCACATACAATTGCCAACAGTATTACGATCCATTTTTTGAAAAATCAAGCCCCGCCTTTTCTCATCATCATCCCTTTTGATGGGTTATAGCCAATAATTGCAGCCGCCATAAATACGATAAAGGCGGCAAACGTATAAATAAACGCATGGCTGTTAAACTGGCCGTACAGGGCAAAGCGGATCAATTCGACAGCTTGGGAAAATGGATTATATTGCGCCAGATTATAAAGCAGCGCACTGGACTCTTTGATTTTCCATAAAGGATACAGTGCGGTTGACATAAAAAACATCGGGAAAATCACAAAGTTCATCACACCGGCAAAATTTTCCAATTGTTTGATAAAGGACGACAACAATAAGCCCAGAGCGCCCAGCATTAACCCAGACAATAACAATGCCGGCATCACCCACAAATAACCCTGCCACGGTGCCTGGATGTCATAAAACCACGCAATCGCCAAAAATACATAGGCTTGCAAAATCGATACGCCGGTACCGGCCAATAATTTGCTGAGCAATAAAAACCAGCGCGGCAAGGGGCAAACCATCAGTATGCGCATACTGCCCATTTCCCGGTCGTAAACCATCGACAATGAACTCTGCATACCGTTAAACAGCTGGATCATACCGATCAGACCGGGGGTGATGTAAACCTCGTAAAGAATATAGGTTTCGTAAGGCGGGGTGATCGCAAGTCCTAATGCAGCTCTAAATCCGGCCGCGAATACAAATAACCAGACTAAAGGCCTGACCAGGGCGGAAATAAACCGCTCGCGCTGGGTAACAAAACGCCATAATTCGCGCCAGATGATGCCCCACATGGCGCGCCAGTAATGAAGCAACTTCATCCTTGCTCTCCTTGCGTCAAAGTATAAAAAGCATCTTTAATTGTTGGGCTGTTGGTTGCTTCAAGAACGTCGTCAACCGTTCCATTGGCTTTAACCTGCCCTTTATGAAGCACGATTAAATGATCGTCCGGATAAATTTCGTCAATCAAATGGCTCGCCCATAACACCGCCAATTTCTCCTCGACGGCCAGGCGATGCACATATTCGACTATAGACAGCCGACTGGGCACATCCAAACCGACGGTAGGCTCATCCAGCAACAGCACCGACGGTTTATGCAATAACGCCCTGGCAATCTCCACGCGCCGTCTGTGCCCGCCATTGAGCTGGCGCACTTTCTCAAAACGCCGGTCATACATATTTAAACGCTCCAACTCCTGCTGAATTCTTTCCGCGGCCTGTTTTCGACCCATGCCATGCAAAGAAGTGTGATAACGCAGGTTTTGCATCACCGTCAGATCCATATCCAGGGTGGTTTGCTGAAAAACCACGCCCAGTTTTGCCAACGCTAACAGCGTTTGCCGCTTAATATCGAAACCGCACAGTTCGATACGCCCGTCGCGAGTGTCATACAACCGTGTAATCAAGGAAAATAAAGTGCTCTTGCCCGCACCGTTAGGGCCCAACAAAACCGTGCATTCGCCCGGCCGAATCTTGAAGTTAACTTGGGCCAGTGCTTTTTTGCCGCCATAGGAAAAACTCAAATCTTCGACGGATAACGCTATGGACGGGTTCATGGTTTTACTGCAACTCCCCACGGATAAGTGCCAACGCCGACCGATTTGGTCACTGTTTGCGTTTCAAGATCGATCAGCGAAATATCGTTACTGGCGCCGTTAGTGGTATAAAGCCGTTTTTGATCCGGTGAAAATGCCAGATTCCAAACCCGCTGACCGACCAGCAGGTATTTTTCCACCTCAAAGGTCTGGGCATTAATCACCGCGACCCGGTTTGCAGGCCCCAATGCCACATAGCCGCGCTTTCTGTCTTTGTCGATAACCACGCCTACCGGCTGAATTTTATCGCGCGTCACGCCTTGCACATCAAACTTGATGGTTTTGATGATCTGCTTGGTTTTAACATCCAGAATCATCAAGGTGCCGGCCATTTCGGATGTAACCCACAACTGTTGGCTGTCGGCAGTAAAGCCAAGCGCGCGGGGACGAGGATCAACCAGAGTGTTTTCTACAATAGCGTTGGTTTTGGTATCGATCCAATGCACCATGTTGGTCGTTTCAGAAGCACTTGCCACCCAGAGATTATCAGGACTCACAGTGATACCTTCAGGCTCCACACCCACCTTAATCTGCTTGACGGCTTTTTTATGCTTAATGTCGATGACGGTTACCAGACTGTCATCTTCATTCGATACATAAAGCCGGTCGCCAGCAGGATTTAACGCGAAGGTCTCAGGATCTTCGCCGGACGGCAACTTTCCCGCTTCCTTGAGCGTCTCGGCATCGATAATCTTAATGGTATTGTCATCGCTGACTGCCACATACAAAAACTTATTGTCGGGGCTGATGGCGATGCCTCGGGGGCGCTGACCGATTTCAACTGTTTTGATTAACTTGCCGGCGATGGGATCGACAACCGCCAGTGCATTATCTTTTTCAAGCGTAACGAACACAGTTTCGGCTTGCACGGCTCCGGTCAGCACAACCGCCGCAAACAGCCCTAATACAATTTTTTTCATCATTTACTCCATTTACAGGTTGATTCAGGTTGATCATAACCCAAGGTATCAAGTTCGGTTTTAGGATGCAAAAAACCTTCAATCGGTGCTACAGCAACCAATGATCTGGGCGCTGCCAGCAAAACAGGCTGCCGCAACTGACCATCCCAGGGCCGGAACGACAAAGGATTGCCCTTATATCCCTGCAAGGCAAATGCATCACTCAACATATAATCCTTAAGCAAATTAATGTCATTGGATTTGGTGCGGTTAGCCGCCTCGCCGATGACCCTAACCGCCAGATAAGCGGCATAATCCTGCTCTTCCATCCAGCGTCCCGCCTGCTCTTTAAAGCGATTTTGAATCTGCACCGCGCCCCATTGTTCATGGGTTCGATGCCATGCCGTAGCAACCAGTCCCTGTGTACCGATTACCGGCCTTGCATTCCAGGTTCTGTATTCCAGATATTCACCAAACTGACCCTGCTCATCGGCAACGACCAGCACATCATAATCATCCACCTGGGTAAACACCGCCACATCCGATTGCGCCGTACGTCGCGCATCGTAGGTGTGCTCCCAGGTTTTTTCCTCAACTATTTTCATGCCGAAACGTTTAGCCGCCCGTCTGAGAGCATCGGCAAATAAGCGATCTTCCTCTGTAGCGCCTATGACTAAAAACCACTTATTCCAGCGCTTTTTCATCATGTATTGCGCCAGCGCATCGGCACGCATGGCCCTGTTAGGCAAAAGATGCAAAACGTTACTGCGGCATTGCTCATTGCGCAACACATCATCGATTGTTGCCACATCAAACAGCAGCTTCTGTTTTGCGGCGGGCAAGTCGGCGATTTTGTTTGTAAGTTCGGCAGGCAAGTTAACAATGATGTACGGATATTGATCGCCGATACCTTTATTAAAGGTATCGGCGACATTGCCATCCAGCGGCACGATGAATTTTTTCAGCACAAACTGCTGCCCGGTAAACTGCCCGGTCGTATTGTTGTCATCAATCGCCAACTGTACGCCCGGAACGCCCTTATCTTTAATAAAAGCATCCAGGTTAGACAACGGCGGGGGGGCTTTCCGGTCTTGCGTTAAATAAGCAATACTGATCGTCTGTTTAGCTTCGGCGTAAACAACACCCACACTAAGCAAATGAATAATAAATAAAAATCCAATAGTTATCCGGAGAGACAAGTTAATTGATCGCATCATTTCCTAACAATAATAAAACGCACAGACGCCAATTTTAACGGATTCATTAACTTTGTTTTGTTTTTCGATGAAGCTCGCTAAAACCGGCGATTGAAATCATAAAATAATTTACGCTAAAGTTCCTACATCCTTCTGTAACAACAGTCTGTTTAGCTTTGACCAAAATGAATTTTATTGGACTAACCGGCTCGACTGTAAACAGGGTATTGACTTCGATCAACAAAGAGCTCAGCATCAATAAAAGCAATCCTGATTCCATTTAAAATCAGCACAAAACCGCCGCCGTTTTTTACGGCCTTCAACTAAGCCAAAAGGACATAAAAATGGACGCCGGCACAATACAATTACGACAAGATACACTTATTACTCCGGCCTCATCCCAGCGGCCGAAAAGCTTGGAAAATAATGAACCGGCCACCGAAACCCGGTCGGATAACGATCAGGACGACAGCCTGCAAGTTTCCAAGGAAACAGTAAAACTTTCCGATACATCATTAAAGCTATCTACATCTTCACCCGTAAAAAGCAGCGACCAGGCTGCCCCAATAGAAAATAAAGACCAAGCTCAACAAGCGCTCAGCCAACTTATCGCTGACTTTCAAAGCAATCCTTCCCAGGCGCAAGGAGCTCACAGCAACATATTCGCCGGCGCTGTAAAATCATTGTTAGGTTAATACTATCGCCAATGACACACCTTATATTAAGCGGAATATTCGTCTATCCCGTAAAGTCATTAGCAGGCATTAGCGCAAGCAGCTGGCCTGTCACTGAAAAAGGTTTTCAGCACGACAGAAAATGGATGATTATCGACAACAACCGGCAATTCCTCAGCCAGCGGAAGTTGCCGAAAATGGCTTTAATTAAAACCGCACTGACTGACAAAAACCTGATCCTGTCCGCACCGGACATGGAAAACCTGTCTTTACCCCTAGCACCTGTTGACGGGCACATCATTAACAGCACCATCTGGCATGACCAGTGCGATGCCCGTAGCGTTTCAATGGACGCCGACCAATGGGTCAGCGATTTTTTAAAACTGGATTGCCGACTGGTTTACCTGCCCGATGAGGTCATTCGACCGGTTGATCCCGATTATGCCAAGCCTACCGACAAGGTCGCATTTTCCGACGGTTTTCCTTTCCTGATTATTTCAGAAAACTCGCTGACTGTATTAAATCATGAAATGCAGCTGAATTTGCCAATGACCCGTTTCAGACCCAATCTGGTTATTTCCGGCTGCCCCGCCTATGCAGAAGACAGCTGGCGCGAAATCAGCATTGATTCTATAGACTTCAGACTCCCCAAACCCTGCTCCCGGTGTTCCGTTCCAACTATCGACCCTGAAACCGCACAAACCGGCAAGGAGCCGCTCATTACGCTCAACCGTACCAGAAAATGGCAAAATAAAGTCTATTTCGGACAAAATGCGCTGCATAACCAATGCGGCCAATTGACTGTCGGCGATACTGTATATATCAAATTGACAGGCGCAAAACAACCGCCAATCTAGCCTGCTTAGGCGAACAGTCCCATCGCCTTTCATTTAAAATAAATCTTCCAATAACCGTGCATAAAGTACTTTTGCTGATTGCCATCCCGTTATTGTCTTACGGCTTTTGGCTAAGTGATGCATTTAAAGGCATTGCGGCGGGCGTCTCGATTTTCCTGTTCGGCATGTTACCTCTGGAGCAAGGATTTAAAGCCTTTACCCTAAAAACCGCAGTTGAGCGTTCCAAATCCCGTTCGCCCTGAACCCAGTCGAAGGACTCAGCACGACCGGTTTCCACACGCTCCAACTGATTTTTTTAGGATTAAAGGCAACTATTAGGAATAACGACATGCAAGAGAAAAATCACCCACGCCATGCAACAAATTGACGACGATGATGATTTAAGCAAACATTATCAAACTGAATTGGAAGTTATCAGGGTACAGCGTAAAAAAGGCATTGAAGTTTTTCAACAACTTAAAGAACGAAAAAAACCTAACCCGCCCGGCATTTCCAACACCCGCTCTGCCACGGCTGTTCACCTCTCGCTCCCGTCATTTATTAGCGCATGCCGATGCTGTTTCAAATATAATAATACTGATTAAATTAGTCTAGGAGGCTGTCGGATTTAAAAATCACAGCCACATAACATATTGATTTTAAAATAAATTAATTTTTTATTGCTTTTCGTTATAAAAAATAGTTTATATATATTTCAATGACTTAGTATTTTTAGTGAGGCATAATCCGA
>JAURZV010000016.1 GCA_030653175.1 Methylobacter sp. | reverse complement strand
TCGGATTATGCCTCACTAAAAATACTAAGTCATTGAAATATATATAAACTATTTTTTATAACGAAAAGCAATAAAAAATTAATTTATTTTAAAATCAATATGTTATGTGGCTGTGATTTTTAAATCCGACAGCCTCCTAGTGAATATGTACCTCACGTGACTTTACCGTATCGCTTCTGCGCAAAATATAGCGATCCGCCGAATCGCCTGTCATCCGCACTCCATCACTGTTAAGCTGAATGAGCGTCCCTTCATTTTCAATAAGATATTGCCGTGTGGCTGATTCTTTAAGCGGTGTTAAAATAACGGTATGATTTTTATCATTCCAACTATATTTTCCTTTTTCATAAAACTCCCTTGAGGATTCTCTTGCTTGCTGAGTCACCAACAGATAATTGTTATTTTGTTTTAAAGACAGCGTCGTTTTAATCCCATTGCAATCGTTGCAAGGGAGAAAGCCGTAAAAAACACCATGAAAATCCTGACTCTTATCTATAGGGTTTGCATGGGCTGCGTGATCTGTATTTTGCTGATGGCTCATTACACGCGCTCTGAGGTAATTTTCTTGAGCCACGAGGTCTGTTTCTGCCATTGCAAGGTTATAAGCAGAAAGCAGAGTGCTGAAAAAAATCAAAGTCAGATTTTGTATTAATGGCTTTTTTAATGCTTGCATATCAGTTCCTCTCTTGAAAAGTCGGGTGGCTTGTTTCGGAAGTTGCTTAAATAAGTTTACCCTGCAAAGGCTTCTTTTAATACGGCTTGCATGAATTGTTCGGAGTGGTGTTTGCGTGTGGTAACTTGCTGTTCCAGTTCAGTGACAGTGGCAAGCAGACGGTTAATACACTCAATGGAGTAATTTCAATTTTCGGCGGATTCAGTCATGGGTTTTTACACTGCATCGGCCAATAGCTGCCTGTCAATGTAATGTTTGATTGAAATTAAATTTTTAAGGTGCCATATCAAGTTCGAGCTAGTCAACGCATCTACTTATTCAAAATCAAGACCAGACTTACTCCAAGCCTTTGTTCCTCCCTCAAGATTGGATAAGTTACGGTAACCTAATTCATAAAGAGACCTTGCTGCCGCATTCCCCATGGGGCCGCTTTCGCAATAAAGATATATAGCTGTATTTTTATCTTTAGGAAGCTTGTCTTTGTATTTCTCGATTTCGTTGTAAGGAATAAAAAGGTCAGTGCCTTTTATATGCTGTTGTTCGGGCGTATGAACGTCAACAAGGAAAATATCCTCTTTTTGCATGACTCGGTTTAATTCATTCGCGGTTATAACTTTCAGATAGTCAGGCTTTTGAAACGTGCAGCCAGTAATAATAAAAATAAAAGCTATGATGGGACAAAGTTTTTTCATAACTATAGTTTTGGAGTTCATAAAGACATGCACCTCATTCATACTGGGCAACCGAGTGATTCAGATATTGATTTAACCGAAAATCACAGGAAATTGAAGACGTAATTATGGCTATCTAAAAGATGAGTATATTTGCTTTAACAATGGCTAACAACTTTATCTAAACTGACCGACCAATCCGTCAGGTTATGAGATGTCTTATTACTACATGCGTATGGGTCGGCTATCGTCCTTTCAGTAATAGGGCGATTTTTCCAAAAAGCGGTCGATTACTTCTTCAATTTCAATTGGTTTATCCCCAAAAAAGCGTCGTGGTGTTTCCTCTCCCCGGTAACGGGCATAACATTCAACGCGAATTGTTAACGTATCCGTATTCATAGAATTTTCAATAAGTTCCATCGCTTAAAAAAACATATGTTTTTAAGGTGAGATAGAAATAGCTAAGGAACGTGCATGAAATAAGATCTCAAATTATTTCATGCACGCTTCTAAAGTTGTTCTTTTGAGTGTAGCAGAGTATGCTGAATTTCCTATATTCGGCAGTCAAACACTGCCATACCAATCATCAAAACATTGGTATACCGGCGTCATTCGTATGAACGTTCAAAAAACCCCATCAATTATTTGGAGCAAGTACCATGAGCAAAGAACAAAAAAGCAATAAAGAAGACAAGAAAAAACCAGCTCTGAGTCCGAAAGAAAAGAAGGCTGTGAAGAAATCCAAGAAAGATTCTAAGAGTTAATAAAATTAACGAGAATTTAATATAATCCGCTGGTTTCCAATCTGAAGATTGGGACCCCTGAAGAGTTCTAGCTTCCAAAACCTAATTACCAAACTCGAGTTTGGTAATTAGAACCATGTGGGGCAGCCACGCTACTGGAAACCCGTTGCCACAATTCATTCAAACAGACGAACAGCTCACTGCGGTCATCCATCTCACCGTTCATCCTAAAAACCGCAGTTAGTCCACGAAAGACACGAAAGAAATCAGTATGTTGTATACACAGCCATTCACCCTTTGGGTGACGCTCTACAATTTGGTATCTATTTGAATATTTTCGTGTTTTTCGTGGATCAAATGATTTTTCTAGGATCAAACCGACCTTGTTTTAAAAAACACACATAGGCCGGGATTCGTACATTATCCCGGCTTACGGACTCAGCGCGGATAAATTCGCGCCCAAATAATATACAACCAAAACTATTTTAGAATTAACTTAAAAATGGCAGTACCTTACTTTAGGTGTTTTTCTTCTTGTCTTCGTGATGAAAAGAAGTGCCCACTTCAAATCTTAAACTTATCAACCAACCCGGTAACTCTCTCAATTTTTTGTCTGACTGTCGCGGTAAATACCGCCTCCCCGGCAACCAGTTTGATGATTTTCTTTGCTCGGGTAATTGCGGTGTACAGTAATTCTTTGGTTAACACGGGGTTGATTGCTTCGGGCAGGACGATTAACACTTCCTCGAATTCCGACCCCTGGCTTTTATGGATGGTCATCGCAAAAACGGTTTCGCAATGCGGCACGCGAGCGGGCAGGTATTTTTTGACGCTGCCGTCGGCGCGTTGAAAAAATACCATCAGTTTCCCTGAGGAAAAACTGTCCTGCATGCAAATGCCAATATCGCCGTTATAAAGATGCAGCGCCGGGTTGTTTTGCGTGACCATGACCGGTCGCCCCGGATACCATAAACCGGACAAATTGATGCGCTTTTGCTCGGCCAGTTTTTGTTCAACCCGATAATTGATGTCGGCAACGCTGTTTTTTCCCTGCCGGTTGGAACACAACACCTGAAAGCGGCTGAACGCCTGAAAAATCTGCTCAAATTCGGCGTCGGCTTTAGCCAATTGCAAATAATCCGCTTGCTGTGCGGCTACGTAATCGATTAAATCTTCATGGAGACATTGCACTGCACCGTCTCCACCGTCGCTTAAAATTTGCCAGGCAAGTTCATCCTGCTGAAGGTTGACGGCCTCGGCCAGTTCTTTTATAGCGCCACCGAAACGGTGCGATTTCTTTAAGGTGTAGACATTGTTTTGCAGAGTCTCGGCCATCGCTAAATCGGCTAACACCGCGCCGGATTCCACCGAAGCCAGCTGATCCTTGTCGCCCAGCAAGATCAAGCGAGCGCCGGGTTTTAAGGCGTCAAGCAGCTTGCTCATCAAGGCCAGATCGACCATGGATGCTTCGTCAACCACGACCAGATCATAAACCAACGGTTTATCTGCGTGATGCCGGAAATACGGGGAGGGCGGCATTGCGCCCAGCAGGCGATGCAAGGTGGTTACTGTTTCCGGAATGCGATTTTTTATCGCCTCCGAACACGGCAGCTTCGCCTTGCTAAAACCAATCGATTCCTGAAGACGCATGGCGGCCTTTCCGGTTGGCGCAGCCAATGCAATATGCAACGGTTGTTCGGCCAATTCCTGCAACAGCGCCAGGATTTTAACGACGGTAAATGTTTTTCCGGTACCCGGCCCGCCGGTTATGATGCTGAACGACTGCTTGGCCGCCATTTTTGCCGCTTCACGCTGATCATCGGTTTCAGCTATCGCATCGACAAAATAACGATCCAGAAGCAATTCCGTAGCGGCAACCGGCTGGTTGCCATTAGGTTCGGTCTGAGTCATCGCCTTGATCTGCATCGCCAGACGGTTTTCATAATTCCAGTAACGGTGCAAATACAGACGATCCTGTTCGATAACCAGCGGCAAGGGATTGGCTTGGTTTTCAGGAACCGTCGCTACCAGCCCGGAAGCGAGTAGCAATGCTCGCGCATTGCGGTCTATTTGTATGCAACTGTGCCCCTGGTTTTGCTCGTAAGACACCGTCATCACGATAGTCTCAAAAGCCTGTTTTTGCAGGGGGTCGAAGCCGGTGCGCTGGCTAAGGAATCGGGCAAAAGCCACATCCAGACGGCTGAATGATCTTTGTTCGGTTTGTACATCCAAGTCCTCTATCACTGATCCCCCCCAAACAAAGCCGCCAACGCTTCAACCCGTTCCAAGTCGGGCCTGTCCTGATAAACGCCGCTCATAGGCTGATCCGGCTGCATGCCGCGCACGAACAAATAACGCACGCCGCCAAAATGGGTTTCATAGTCATAATCCGGCAAGCGCGTTTGTAAGTAACGATACAGCACTACGGTGTAAATCCAGTATTGCAGGCCGTAGTTATGTTCGCGCATCGCATGGGTTAAGCTGTCGGGGCTGTAATCTGGCAGGCCGTTGGTTTTATAGTCCATCACATAATAACGGCTCGTTCCGGAATCCGGAATCGCGCAAATGAGATCAATAAATCCGGTCAGATAACCGCACATCTGCTTGGCAGTCAATGGCTGAAAGGCCGGTGTATTTCGCAAAATATGATTGATTTGAACGGCGTCCATCGTTTGCATGGATAAATAAAACGGCATTTCCTTTAGGCACTGATTTTCCGCCAGATTCATCAGGCAAAAATCGACATTGGTTGCGGACAGCGGCGTTGCAACCACAGCTTGCAACAGCTCATCAAGCAGTTCCGGCCGTTCCAGTTTTAAGCCGTAGCGCTGACAAGCCTTGTCCCGCTGCGCAGCAATATCCTTGCGCCGGGCCAAGTCGATGAACGCATTGTTTTCCAGCAGATCATGCACGACATTACCGGTGTGAGCACCTCTGGGCAATTCAGGTGCTGCGTTGCCGGACTCGGACTTGGCAACGGGCGCTTGCTCTCCGGCCTTATCTTCCGGAAGCTCCGGTGCATCATGCACACTTAATGCCGACAAGGCCGTATAACTGCTCATTTGCCAGTTAGTATATAGCGATCTTTTGCGCTTTTTGGCCTGCATTTGGGTCTGTGCAACCGTTTTTTGATAACTGCCGTTTAACTCACCCGGAACGTCCAGCAACCGGTAAGCGAATGCCTGCTCGGATTGATTCTGAAAGGCTTGCAGTTTTGTCTGTTGCTCGGAAAAATCGGCGTCCGCAAATTCAAGCAGCCAAGCCATCGACGAATCATTCGCCGTATCCTGAGAACGCACATCGCCCCAGGCAATATAACAGCGGTATTTGGCACGGGTAACCGCCACGTAAAACACCCGCAAATCCTCGGCCAGCTCTTCGTTTAATGCCATTTCGCGGTGTCGTTCAAAATCCCTTGAGCCCAAATCGACTATCGTCCGGCCATTTTCATGACATCTAATCAACGATCGTTCGCTGTTTAAACGATCACTGCGCTGCCAAAGATAAGGGCAAAATACGATTGAATATTCCAGTCCCTTGGAGCGGTGCATGGTGACAATTTTGACCGCATCGTCGTCGCTTTCAAGACGCAACTGCTGGTCTTCCGCACTGCTCGCCTTGGCAATCGCGCTACGTAGCCAGTCCAGGGTTTTATTAATGCCCAAATGTTCATCGACAGCAGCCTGTTGTACCAGCTCGATGAGGTGATGCAGGTTGGTAAGTTGTCTTTCCGCCATCAATGTTTTCGATACGCCGGCCCTGATTTTTTCCTGAGTCAGCAAATGCAGCATCATCGCCATCAAACCGGTTTGCTGCCAGTCATGAAAATAGCCGAGAAAGCGTGACATCCAGGCGTCCAGCTCAATCTCGTTATTGATCAGCCGATACAGCGTTTGCCCATCCAAGTCAAACCAGTCCAGCGTCAAAGCCTGCTTGAGCAGTCCGCTATCGCCGGGGTGCGCCACGGCCTGCAACAGGCTGTATAAATCGGCCGCCTCCTGCGAGGCAAAAACCGACTCCGTGCTGTTTAACACCGAAGGCACGCCCGCCAGTCGCAATGCTGCCTGATAATCTCTGGCCTGGGTGTTGGTTCTTACCAGGATGGCAATGTCTTTGGGCAATAAGTCCCGGTTCCCCGGTTGCAGGGTGTAGTCGCCAGTCAGCAAATCGACGACTTCATTAACAACGGCGATCCTGATTTCTTCGGCCGCCTTGCCCGCCGTCCAGTAGCCTGATTTGCTGTCGCTTTCCGGTAACTGCCACAGCACCATCGGCGCAACGGCCTGTCCTTCATGATGCAATTCGCCGTTATCTGCCGACAATGCGGGCTTTACGTTGATAAACTCCAGCCCCTCCAGCAAAAATGCCCTATCTCTTTGAAACAGCGCATTCACCGCATCGACCAACTGCGGATGCGAACGCCAGTTTTTCCCTAAGGTAAATTGATGCTCGGCCTGTTTTTGCGCATCCAGATACGAATAAATATCCGCGCCGCGAAACTTATAGATTGCCTGTTTGGGGTCGCCGATTAAATATAAATACTGGCTGGGAGCGGCAAATAGTGAGGAAAAAATAAACCACTGGCTGTCATCGGTATCCTGAAATTCATCGATCAGGGCGACTTCAAATCGCTGTTGCAATTCAACTGTCAGCAGTGCGCCTTTTTCGCTTTGTAACGCCTTAGCCAAGCGACTGATCAAGTCATCGAACGACAACACGTTAAGTTGCTGCAAGCGTTTATCCAGCTCCTCTCGCAAACTGTCCAACAGGGTTTTGCGTAATACCAAGGCAATTTGTGTAAACGCCGAAGCCAGCGCATCGAAAGCGGAGGTATCTATAGTTAATTCAGCTAGATATTCGGCTTTGCGCTGATCGCCGCTCTGGGTTTTATTGGCTCTGAATTTGCCGCCATGCAAAGCTTCCATCAAACCGTTTCCGGTCAATAACGCAAATGCTTCAGCATCGGGAATGTGTGTGCTAGTGCCGTACAGCCATGCACTTAGCGAGTCATAGTGATAGTCAAAAGCATCGCTATAACCGGCCTTGAATTTTTCGTCGGCGAAGCAATTGCGCAAAGTATTTGCGCAATTATCCAGCTGATCTTTTGCCAAACCCGCCACCCGTTGTAATTCTTTTAATGCGGTATCCAAACTCTCGCAAACCGGATAAACTTTGGTTTCCAAGCCGTTACCGGGGAATGCGGCAACACTGGCAAGCAACGCATCCGGGGTTTTAAAGTTTCCCGTTAATACCTCGACTTCCCACGCCGAACGTTGGTAAATCTGCTTACGCCAGAAATCATCCGCACAGGCCTGTTTAATATCGGCCAAATCGCCGGTTAATTCGACATCGAATAACTGCCCGCTTTCCAGCGCATGCTCTCTTAACACACGCTGGCAGAAACCATGAATGGTAAAAATTCCGGCCTGATCTATATCCAACAGCGCCATTTGAAGACGTTGCTTGATCAGCTCCGGTTCTATGTCCAGATTAGCCAGCCAGTCGACAATATTACTGTCGATATTTTCAGTATGCCTGTCCTGAGCTTGTCGAACGGGGCCGTTCAAAGCTCGCCTTGCCTCAGCCAACCTGGAGCGCACACGGTCTTTAAGCTCTTCTGTTGCCGCCTTGGTAAAAGTGACCACCAGCAATTTTTCAATTGCGATACCCTGCTCGACTACAAAACGCAACACCAGCATCGCTATAGCATAGGTCTTCCCTGTTCCGGCGCTGGCTTCAATCAGATTTACGCCTTTTAGCAACCCGGTTTGAACCGGATCAAAATTGTTAATTTTCATGCGTAAACTCTCAGTGCCATTTAGGAGTTGCTATCCAAGCCCAAGCCCAACACCGTCATCGGTATAGAATCTGAGTTGGCTATTCAGTTGTGTTTTCAACAGTAACATCCCCATCAGCGGAGTTGAAAAGCTACCTTTTTATTTTTTTCTACTAACTTCAGCATGTAAATTTAACAATCAAGCACCTACGCTGTTTTCCACAATTTCTGTGGATAACACTGTGTACAAGCTATAAATAACGCTATTCAGACGCGATAAAACCTGTCTTTTGGTTAAATTGTAGCATTTTTATACAGTAACTTAATATACTAATAATCAATAAGTTACATTTACGGGGTTTTAATCGGTGAAGTCTTTAGCAGGCGGGTTTCGGCATTGATGACGATAAAGTCGATCTGTGCATAAGCAGCCTATGAACTCAGTCAGCGCCGTTGTTACGCCCAACATTTGAGCGAAATCGCAACCAAAAAAAAACCCAAGCGTTTCGGCTTGGGTTTTTAATTTAAGAGCTTGGCAATTCCCTACTTTCGCATGGCAAACTGCCACACTATCATCGGCGCTAAACGGTTTCACTTCCGAGTTCGGGATGGGATCGGGTGGTTCAC
>JAURZV010000015.1 GCA_030653175.1 Methylobacter sp. | reverse complement strand
TCGGATTATGCCTCACTAAAAATACTAAGTCATTGAAATATATATAAACTATTTTTTATAACGAAAAGCAATAAAAAATTAATTTATTTTAAAATCAATATGTTATGTGGCTGTGATTTTTAAATCCGACAGCCTCCTAGTTATTGGAATCTTCCAATACACGACAAAAGAGTGTAAAGCAACACACATTTTGTCATCCACATATTTTTTTATTATCCTGCTTCCTGGTTTTTTTTCCACGCTTCAAACCCGCCGGCCATAGATAATACATTAGTGTAACCCAGTTGCTGCATGGTCTGCGCCGCCAATGCCGAGCGATTGCCCAGGCGACAGTATATGAGTACCGTTTTCGACTTGTCGGCCAGTTCAGGCATGTTGCCGATTTTGAACTCCAGCATGCCGCGCGGCACCAATAGCGCCCCGTCAACATGCCCGGCCGCGTATTCGCTTTCTTCGCGGGTATCGATAAGTACGATATTGCCTTCCGCAAGCAGCTGTTTCGATTTGGCGACATCAATTTCAATAATGTGTTGCTTGGCAGCGGCTACCATATCTTCGGTTCTCGTAGTTGTGCGGATCGGCAGCGTTGCGTCCCTGAGCGCTACGGCATCCTGACGCTCATTTTCATCCAGGCCGCAATAACGGTTGGCGGGCACCGCTTCATCTATTAACCGGGGCTTGGGTAAGTTCAGGTTTTTCATGATCTCGATAAACTGCTCGCGGGTTTTGCCTGCCAGACGCGGATTGGTGGTGCGTTCCTGCATGATGCTGCTGACCCAGCGCTGTTGGTAATCGTGGCCCGGATAGACCAGTGTTTCATCCGGCAGAGTAAACAAGCGTTGAGTAATGCAGTCATAAAGCGCCCCGGCATCACCGCCCTGAAAATCGGTGCGTCCGCAACCGCCTATTAATAAAGAGTCGCCGGTAAACAAACGGTCGCGCCATAAAAAAGAAATACTGCCGCGCGTATGTCCCGGCGTGGCAATCACCTTGATCTGCTCGTCGCCTGCAAATTTGAAAATATCGCCATCCTGAATTTGAATGTCGGCCGACTCGGCCCCGCACAGCCGGCTCACCGCAGTTTGCGCTCCCAAGCGTTGGCGCAATAGGCCGCTTGCGGTGATATGGTCGGCATGAACATGCGTTTCCAGGGAATATTTCAGTTGCAGGCCGTGCGCTGCCAGCAGCTCAATATACTCATCGATATGGGTGTTGACCGGGTCAATCAGGATGGCGTCCTTACTGACCGGATCGGCAATCAAGTAAGTGTAGGTCCAGGTTTCCTGATCGAATAATTGTTTGAATAGCATGATGTCTCTCCGGTTTTTGTTATGGGATATATCTGGTTAAAGCAAGGCTTGTGCCAAAAGGTTAAGGCAAAGGACAAAGGGCTAAAGGCAAAGGGCGCAGAGCTAAAGTGCGCGCCTTTCGCCTGTTTCATATATTGTTTCAGTGAAACACGTATTCGATGCAGTGAGACACTTGTGAAACAAACGAAACAGATTCCCGAACCCTTGTCAGACTGGCTGGCGCGCCAGCCGTTGCAGTCGTTGTTCTTAAAGCTGCTAGCTCTTTGCGATATTGCAGGTTTGTATATTGTCGACCGGGATCAACAGGTTATTCACTGGAGCCAAGGCGCGGCGCAGTTATCGGGATTGAAAACCGAGGATGCCACAGGCAAGCCTTGTTTGCAAGAATACGCCATTACCGAGGGCGGCAACCATAAAAACAACTTATAAAATCATTTAACCGACATTTCGCACCCTTAAAAAATAATTATTCAAAATCAATAAATTGAAAATTATGTTGCTATTTAGTAAAAATAATATCATTTGATATCAATGGGATGCGGAATGTCGGATATAAGCTTGCTGATCTGGCACTTTATCCGGCAGCATAGTGCCGCCAATTTCAGGAAAATCGAAAAAATCGATCCGCAAGCCATGCGTACTTTATTGGACTATGCGTGGCCGGGCAATATCCGGGAACTGCATAATGTGGTGGAATATGCTTTTGCGGTAGGCAGGGGGACAACCTTGCGCTGGTCTGAATTGCCGCCTGAGTTCAGGGAATCGCGTACCGTCGAGCCGCAAACTGTGCAAAACGCGCCGCTGTCTGCGGCCGAGGAATCCGCTGCAATCCGGCAGGCACTGGAGCGGAGCAATGGCAGGGTTACTCAGGCCGCCCGTTCGCTGGGTATGAGCAGAGCAGCGTTCTGGCGTAAACGCAAGATTTATGGGGTTTAAATAGTCGTCACGCAGCTGTTAAACGCTATGATATGCTTGAACTTAATAAGCTATTTCCTTTTAACGAGGTGATTCATGTCCGCTGTACTTACTCCTACTCATTTCACCGCCGAAGAATATTTAACGCTGGAGCGTAGTGCGTCTTGTAAAAGCGAGTTCCACGATGGTCAAATTTATGCAATGACCGGCGCAAGCCGGGAGCATAATTTAATAGCACTTAATATTGCCGGAGAATTGAGAAGCCAACTCAAAAAACGCCCCTGCGAGGCCTATATCAACGATATGCGCGTCAAGGCAGCCGAAGCGCGCAGCTACCATTATCCGGATATCGTTGTTGCCTGCGGTACACCGCAATTTGAGGACGCACATGTAGATACCTTGCTCAATCCTACATTATTGATTGAAGTGCTGTCGCCTTCTACTGAAGCTTATGACCGAGGAGGCAAGTTCGCCCATTATCGTAAAATCCCTACATTGCGCGAATACCTGTTGGTTGCCCAAGACCAGCCAAGTATCGAACGCTATCTGCGGCAAGGCGACGTTTGGATATTAACGGAGGCAGTGGGGCTTGAGGCCAACGTGCCGCTGGAAAGCATAGACTGCGTTCTCAGCTTGCGCGAGGTTTACGACAAAGTTTTGGATGGCTGGGAAGTAAAATTGCCGCAATGTTAGAGTATTTGATGTATTGACCGTGGCGCAGTACGCCTTGGCTGCATTCTCATGCATAGGTTACCGCCTTAAGTTAACCGGTTCGGGATAAGTAGTTGAGCAAAAGTTTTCTAACATTAGTGGGAGCGGCTTTAGCCGCGATAATCGCGGCTAAAGCCGCTCCCACTAATACCAATAATGTTAAGAAACTTATGAACACCTACTTAAGAAAAGGAGCAAGCTTTTTGAGCGGAGCTTTATTGAGATGTAGTGGAACTCAATTACTACGCTCAATAAAGAATATGTCCTAAAGTGTTGATGGTTTTTGATGAACTGCCGGCTCTTAACATTGACAAAGCCAATCTATTGCCGCGTCTTTAAATTCGCTTATCCCGAACTGAAGTTAGTCTTTAGCAACTGCCCGATTTTTATTCCTGATCCACTCGCTCCACGATCCTGCATAAAGTTTAGAGCCGGCTAACCCGGCATATTCCATCGCCAGCAAGTTATGGCAGGCGGTTACGCCGGAGCCGCAATAATGAACAACTTGTTCGGGTGCGGTAGTGCCTAAAGCTTGGTTAAATTGTTCGCGCAATTTATCCGCCGATAAAAACAAGCCATTGCTATCCAGATTTAATTGAAACGCCCGGTTTAATGCGCCGGGAATGTGGCCTGCAACCGGGTCGACAGGTTCCTGTTTTCCGCGATAGCGTTCAGGCGTTCTGGCGTCGATCAGGCAAATGGATTTTTGAGCCAGACCGTTTTGCACTTGTACGGCATTAAGCCATGCCGCCTCATTCAGATACGGTCTGAATGAGGCGGACTTAACGGTGGGCAAGGTTGTGGTGAAGGGTAGACCTTGTTTTTGCCATTGCTTGATGCCGCCATTCAATACGGCAGCCTTGTCATGTCCCATGCAACGCAATAGCCACCAGAGACGGCCTGCAAAAGCGCCGCCTGCATCGTCATAAACAACAACCTGACTGGTATTGGTTACGCCCCAGTCCCCCAGTTTTTTTGCCAATAAAGCAAAGCTGGGCAAAGGATGGCGGCCGGTAAAGTCGGTGATAGCCGAGGACAAGTCTTTATCCAGATGGGCATAGCGTGCATTGGGGATATGTCCGTGCCGGTAGGCTTTGGCACCGGCTTCGGTATCCGCTAATGAGAACCGGCAGTCAACGATGACCCAGTCGGGATTGTTAAGTTGTTGACGGAGTGTTTCTGTGGAAATGAGTGTGGTGTAGGTCATGTTTTTATACCGTTAAGATGATTTTGCCGATGTGTCGGCTGCTTTCCATGAGTTGATGGGCTTTTGCGGCATCGGTGAGTGCAAAAGTTGAATGGATAACCGGTTTGATTTGGCCGGATGCTAATAAAGGCCAGACTTTTTCAAGCAACTTGTCTGCGATTGCCGCTTTAAAAACATCGTTTCTGGCTCTTAAGGTGGAGCCGGTAATCGTAAGCCGTTTAAGCATGACCGGCAGCAGGTTGATTTCGGCTTTCGGACCGTTTTGGATGGCGATTTGCACCAGTCGTGCATCATCGCTCATGCATTTTAGGTTGCGCGGAAAATAGTCGCCGCCGATCATGTCCAGGATAATATCGACGCCTTTGCCGTCGGTAAGTCGTTTGATCTCTTCGACAAAATTCAGTTCCTTGTAATTGATCGCGGCATCGGCGCCCAGTTGCAGGCAGAACTCGCATTTAGCTTCCGAGCCTGCGGTGACTATGACTTTGGCATTGAAGGCTTTGGCCAGCTGTATCGCCGTTGTGCCTATGCCGCTGGCGCCGCCATGCACTAGCAGTGTTTCGCCCGGCAGCAATTGTGCGCGGTCAAAAACATTGCTCCAGACGGTGAAAAAAGTTTCCGGCAATGCGGCTGCTTGGGTAAAAGACAGTCCTTCCGGCACGGGCAGGCATAACGCCGCCGAGGCAAGGCAATATTCGGCGTAACCGCCGCCGGTCACCAGTGCGCAGACTCGGTCACCCTGGCTTAAATGGCTGACGTTGTAGCCCAATGCAACAATGGTTCCTGCGACTTCAAGCCCCGGAATGTCTGATGCGCCGGGCGGGGGCGGATACAGGCCTTTGCGCTGCATCACATCGGGTCGATTGACACCGGCGGCTTCGACTTTAATTAAGGCCTGATTAGCTGACGGTGTGGGTATGGGGCGTTTAGTCGGTTTCAAAACGCCATTTTCAATTTCAATGGCAAGCATTTGGTGGGGTAGCGGCATAGTTACATCATCAATAAGCTAAATTGCGGTTATTATTTAAAAATTTGCCCTGTGCTGATTGTTGTGTTGCGTTCTTCATACATTAACTTTATTTGCCCGTCAACTCATTGGCAATCATCTCGGCCTGCTTCAAAACGGTTTCAGTGGCGAGTAATTGCATATCAGGCGGATAGCCATATTGCCGCAATAGCCGCTTTACAATAACCTTTAGTTTGGCCCTCACATTTTCTTTGATCGTCCAGTCAATCGAAGCGTTCTCCCTCACTTTCTGCGTCAAGACGACGGCTAGTTCACGCAATTGATCGTGTTGCATCATTTCTTTTGCACTGTCATTGCTGGCGACTGCGGTATAAAACGCATATTCAAAATCAGTTAGACCAAGTTTTTTGGCCTCATCGTCCGAGGCGACGATTTCCTTGCTGATTTTAATCAGCTCATCCATCACTTCGGCGGCAGTCAGGATTTTGTTCTGGTATTTCTTAATGGCGTTTTCCAGCATTTCCATCAAGGATTTGCTTTGCACCAAGTTCTTTTTAGCCCGAACTTTCAATTCGTCATTAAGCAATTTTTTTAGCACTTCCAGAGCAATGTTCTTATGCTCCATCCCTTTCAATTCGAGCAAAAATTCTTCTGAAAGAATCGAAATATCGGGCTTTTTTATGCCCGCAGCATCGAAAACGTCGATCACTTGTTCGGATACCAGTGCTTTGTCGATCACCTGCCGAATGGTCGTTTCTATTTCTTCATTGGTTTTGCCGGAACCGGTGCCGTCAAACTTTGCCAACCGCGCTTTGACCGCCTGAAAAAATGCCACTTCGTCTTTGGCATCCATTGCTTGTTCATGCGGAATGGCTATCGCAAAGGCTTGAGATAAGGCGGTAACTTCATTGATATAGCGTTTTTTGCCGTCATCTAGACCTAGAATATGTTCTTCGGCGGCCAATATCAGCGATAACTTTTGCGAAGTCTCCGCTGCAAAATAATCCTCGTAAGAAAACCCGTGGTACATAGCGGATACCACTTCGATTTTTTCAAGCATTAGATGCACAGCTTGTTCCTGCAACAAAGTTGGGTCGCCCCTCCCGCCTGCATCAGAATAAAACGACAAGGCTTCTTTAAGATCGGAGGCGATACCCAGATAATCCACTACCAAACCGCCAGGCTTGTCCAAATAAACACGGTTTACCCGTGCAATCGCTTGCATCAGGTTGTGGCCTTTCATGGGTTTGTCGATATACAGCGTGTGCATACTGGGCGCATCAAAGCCGGTCAGCCACATATCGCGGACTATCACCAGCTTGAGTTCATCATCATTGTCTTTCATACGCTCCGCCAAGGCTTTGCGTTGCTTCTTGGTGGTGTGGTGTTTGGCGAGTTTGTGGCCATCCGACGATGAAGCCGTCATCACTACTTTTATGACACCCTTGCTCAAGTCATCCGAATGCCATTCCGGCTTTAATTTAATGATTTCCTCATACAGGTCAACTGCTATCCGGCGTGACATGCTTACAACCATGCACTTACCGGCAAACACTTCTTGCCTAGCTTCAAAGTGGCTCACAATGTCCTGTGCGATATTCTTGATGCGTTGCGCACTACCCACTAAGGCTTCAAGTTGTGTCCGTTTGGATTTGGCTTTTTGAGTTTCGGACAATTCGTCTTGATCCAGCTCCTCGTCCAGTTCGGCAATGAGTTTTTTGCCTTCGTCGCTTAATCCGACTTTGGCCAAACGGCTTTCATAAAAAATACGCACCGTTGCGCCGTCTTCCACGGCTTGGGCAATGTCATAAATATCGACATAATTACCAAATACCGCCGGTGTGTTCACATCCGTTTTTTCAATCGGTGTGCCGGTAAAGCCTAAATAAGTGGCGTTTGGCAAGGCATCGCGCAGATATTTGGCAAATCCGTACACGATTTTTTTGCCTATAACCTCGCCTTGGGCATCTTTCTCGTCGATGGTTTTGGCTTGAAAGCCGTATTGAGTGCGGTGTGCTTCATCCGCAATCACCACGATGTTGCGGCGGCTCGATAATTCCTCATAAACATTACCCTCTTCAGGCTGAAACTTTTGGATCGTCGAAAAAATCACCCCGCCGGATGCGACCTTTAGCAGCTCTTTGAGGTGTTGACGGTCTTCAACTTGTTTTGGTTCTTGCCTCAATAATTGAGCAGATGCCGCAAAAGTATCAAATAATTGATCGTCCAGATCATTGCGGTCGGTAATCACCAACACGGTCGGGTTATCCAAAACCAAAACAATCTTTCCGGTATAAAACACCATAGACAATGATTTACCACTGCCTTGCGTATGCCAAACCACACCGGCTTTTTTGTCGCCTTTCGGTTGGCTTCTAACACCCGTTACACCGTAACTTTCCGGTGATTCCTGAATATCTTTTTCATCACTAAAATTAGCCGCCCGCAAGGTCGAGACAATGGCTGCATTCACGGCGTAATACTGGTGATAAGCCGCCAGTTTTTTAACAGTGCTGATGCTAATCACGCCGCCTTGCGGCTGCCCCAGGGCACCTTCTCTGGCTTCGCCATTCACCTTGTCTTCTTTTTTGGATTTCTCAAATACGATGAAATGACGGATCAAATCCAGTAAGGTAGCCTTGTTCAACATGCCGTTAATCAAGGTTTCGAGTTGGCTTACCAAATGCGAGGCTTCAGCTTTGCCATCGGTTGATTTCCACGTCATAAAGCGGCTCAAACCCGCCGATAATGAACCCGCTTTTGCTTCCAGACCATCAGAAATGACCAGGATGGCGTTATAGGTGAATAGGCTTGGGATGGTGTGCTTGTAAGTGTCCAGTTGCTGATAAGCGGATTTCATCGTGGCGTTTTCATCGGCTGCATTTTTAAGCTCGATGACCACCAAAGGCAGGCCATTAACAAACAGCACAATATCGGGGCGTTTGTTCTGATTGTTTTCTATTACCGTTAATTGATTGGCGACGACAAATTCATTGTTTTCTGGATGAGCAAAATCAATCAGCCAGACCAAATCCCCGCGATCCTGGCCATCTTTCTGATAATTCACTTTTACGCCTTCGGCCATCATACGGTGGAAGGCTTCATTATTGGCCAGTGTGTCCGGTGAATGGATGCGTTCGACCTCTTTAACGGCTTCTTGTAAGGCGTGATGAGGAACGCTTGGATTGATACGCCGTACTGCCGAGTTTAGGCGTTCGTTTAATATAACTTCATCATAACGGCTGCGTTCTGGACGGTTGCCATCTGGGGCAATGTCAGGGGCGTAGATATAAGCATAGCCCAAGCGTTCAAGCAACTTGATAGCGAAATCTTCAATGACAGATTCGGTTAAGCGATTCATTATTCCTCCCCAGCTTCTATTTCTGGTTCGGCCTCCGTAAATGCTCTGTGTTCGGTTTCATAAGCCTTGTAATCAACGTTGTATAGAATTTCGCTAGCAATATAGGAATAATCCCCCATCTCAAATTCACCAAAAGACTCATCCCAAAAATCGTTAAAATCTGTAGCTTCAGAATAATCAATACGGTCTTTTAAGACTGGCCTGTTTTCATTTTCAAAAGCTCTAATTAAAAAAACTGCGACAACTAGGGTGCTGTCGATAAGAAATTCTCTTGTAAGCATATCGATTGAATCATTACGTTCTCGCATTTCTTGTGCTGTTCGACCATGGGCGATAATTCCAATTTTGTTGCGCAAATCACCCATTTGTTGCCCAATATTTGTTAGCGATCCAGAGATTTGTGCTTCAAAACCATCAGAATTAAAACCTAACGCCGAGCACGTTTGCTTAATAACACCATTGATGCTTGAATTTTGCCTAAGCTCTACATCCTTAGCATCACAGATTTCTTTTCCAATGCTTTCGAGTAATGCTTTTGCATTCTCTAATGCATGGCTAAAGTCTGATTCAATATGTCCTTCGATGCGATCAATATACTCAATCAAGTAAGACCAGCGTCCATGCTGTTCTATAGTTAATTTGAGTTTGTCCATTAGTACGTTACTCGCACTTCGCCGCTCATTAATTTTGGTAAAAGATTATCACGGAGGGTTTTTAGGATGCGGATTTGTTTTTGGTTGGTTTTGACTTTGTCAAATAGCAGCCCTGATTGTATTTCAAATATATTTAATTTCTCATCATTCGGAAAAATTATTGGAATTTCTTTAATATCTGATTGACGAATCAACGGTTGCGTACTTCCTGCGTTATAGTCGCCTAACCGTGCTGTTTTTAATAAAAAATACACAAAATAGAAGTACTTAATTTTTGTGAAAACAAGCGTGTTATCAGATAGCCACACTTTTGCATTATCAATAATAAAAATATTGCCCAACGTACCAACTCGACCAGTGAATAATAATTTTTCGTCAAAGAGATAATCATTGGTTCGACCTATTTCACCATTGGCACCAAGTACTGGATATATTCCGTTATCTATCAAGTTTTCTTTTTTTAAACATTTACCACTAGATATTTCAAAAAGATAGCCAAGTGGTTTTTCCAACCAATCTTCCTTTGCTTCAACCACAAACCACTGCCGGAACAGCGTTTCCGCCATCGCTTCGAGGGTTTTATTTTGGCGGTGCAGCAGGTCGATTTTATCGTCCAGACTGCTGAGAACGGCGGCAATGGCTTTTTGTTCGGGGAGTGGTGGGTATGAAATAAGAACGCTTTTTAATATTCCAGTATTAATTGATGGCATAGTTGCGCCAACTGAAATATTTAGAATGTAATCTCTAAAAGATTTCTGTTGAAAAAAATAACTCAAAAATCTTGAATCTACTTTTTTATGTGGACGTACACGCAACATTCTCGATGAAAACATCCAGTCATGTTGATGCGCTTTTACATAGGCACTTAAATCAACAGAGCCAACTCTAGTAAAAATAATATCGCCTTCATTTAATAAATATCTGGATAATCTTTCTTTGTCTTCGTTAGTAACACTAGGATAATCAAAATCATCAATTCTAAAATTAGTTATATGCTCAACAGTAACAACAGGCGTTCCTCCTGTTATATATTGCTCATTTTTAAGCTGACTACCGAAAGGGCCAGTTTGAACTTCTGCAATTTCGCTTAATTCGCACTCCTGCCACTCACTCATAACTCAATCCTTGCAGTCATAACGCATGTTCCCGCAACCACTCCCGCAACGCCTCATTCATCCGCACTTGCCAATTACTACCCGCCGCCCGAAAAGCCGAGACAATATCCGTGTCATATTCAATCGTTGTGGTAACTTTTTGACTGCTCTCAGGCTTGATTAAATGCGGGAACAATTCAGCCGCTGTTTTCGCCTCGCTAAACATTGCGGCTGTCCACTCTGGATTTTCGTCATCAATCAATTCTGGATTAGGCTTCTTGCTGTTCATAACCTTTTACCTCACGTTTATTCGCTTTTCTAAGACTGATAATGCGTAACACATCGCCGCGCACTGTAAAAACCATTGAATATAATCTACCGCCAATATAGCCCAATGCAATAAACCGTTCTTCTCCATAATCCTGACGGGCATCAGGCCAAATTTTTGCAGTCGCCAATTCAAAACTTATACCGCGCTCTATAATATTTTTCTCATTTTTCGCGCTATCAAATTCGATGTTCATTTTACACTCAAGCCGCTCACCCATAACTCAATCCTTGCCGTATTCTTAATGACAATTTTCATGGATCATTTCGCAACATTCTTTGCAGGACAACCGCCTGAAAGGTGTTTTGATCTTTTGCATCCGCTTCTTGAAACTCGCCTTCATAATACTTGTTTTCAGGTTGATGTTTTAATTTCACAATTTCTGGAGGATAGAAATTTTCGAACCCGCTTTCATAACCGCTGGTCAACACCGGTAAATCTTGCGGCAGGGTTTGTAAAATCTCCGCCAATTGGCCGACTGTGTAATGGAAGGTCTTATTTTGACGGGTCATATGTCTATCCTTGCCAAGTTTTCAGCAATGGCTTTGTTGAGTTCCGTTTCTTCTATCAACTGCGCTTCAAATTCTGCTTTCAGCGCAGTAAACCGCTCCTTAAAATCAAAGTCATCTTCATCATCGGGCAAGCCCACATAACGCCCAGGTGTCAGCACATAATCCAGTTCTTTGACCCGGGCAATGGGTGCAGAACAACAAAAGCCTTTAACATCTTCATAGTTTCCGTCAGGGTTGCGCCAGTTGTGGTAGGTGTCGGAAATTTGTTTAATGTCGTCTTCGGATAATTCACGGGTGCGGCGGTTGATTAAATGCCCCAAATTACGCGCATCAATAAACAGAATATCACCGCTCCTATTTCTGAATTTACCGTTGTTACGGTTACGGCTCATAAACCATAACGCGGCGGGGATTTGGGTATTCAAAAACAGTTTGGCGGGCAGGTTGACGATGCAGTCGATCAGGTTGCCGTCTTCGATCAAGGCTTTGCGAATATCGCCCTCACCGCTGGTTTTAGAGGTTAACGCCCCTTTAGCCAATACAATACCTGCTTGACCGCTAGGGGCAAGGTGATAGGCAAAATGTTGCAACCATGCAAAGTTGGCGTTTCCTGCTGGCGGCGTACCGTATTGCCAACGGCCATCGGTGCGTAACAGTTCCCCGCTCCAGTCGCTGACGTTAAACGGGGGGTTGGCAATGATGTAATCGGCTTTCAAGTCTTTGTGGGCATCGTTCAAAAACGAGCCTTCGTTGTTCCATCTAACTTGTGAGCTATCAATGCCGCGTATGGCGAGATTCATTTTAGCCAGCCGCCAAGTGGTTTGGTTGCTTTCCTGCCCGTAAATGGAAATATCATTAACGCGGCCTTGGTGTTCCTCGACGAATTTTTCAGACTGCACAAACATGCCACCAGAGCCGCAGCACGGATCAAACACCCGCCCTTGATAAGGTTCCAGCATTTTGACCAAGAGTTCGACAATGCTGCGCGGGGTGTAAAACTGCCCGCCTTGTTTTCCTTCGGCCAGTGCAAATTCACCCAGAAAATATTCAAATACATGACCCAACACATCGGCGCTACGGGCTTTGGCATCACCCAGTGCGATATTTCCCACTAAATCAATCAAGCCGCCAAGGCTGGCCGGATCAAGATTTTGCCGCGCAAACACCTTGGGCAATACGCCTTTGAGCGAAGGGTTTTCCTTTTCAAGCGCATCCATAGCTTCATCGACAAACATGCCAATCTTCGGCTGCTTGGCGTGGGCTTGCAAGAATGACCAGCGTGATTCAGCCGGTACAAAGAACACATTTTCGGCCTTATATTCGTCTTTATCTTCTGGGTCTGCCCCTGCATATTCGCCTTGCCCTGCTTGCAGTTTGGCGAAGTGTTCTTCAAACGAATCGGAAATATATTTCAGGAATATTAAGCCTTGCACGATGTGTTTGTATTCGGCGGCATCAATGTTCTTTCGCAGTTTGTCGGCGGCTTTCCAAAGTTGTTTTTCTAATGGTTCTGCCGTGTCTGTTTTAACCTTCGCCATTTATATTCCTAATTTCGCGTATGATTTTTTGTGCATGGGATAACTTTCTAAGTGGTGCGATAGTTCGTAGGGCGTAATAGCACAGCGTATTGCGTCGCCGCATGTGAGGGGGATGCAATATTATGCAATTTTCAATTCTTCAACTTCATCAAGATTCACCCGTTGTTTTGCTTGCCAAAGGTTGTAATTATCTTGCATGGCTAACCAACTTTCAGGCGTACGCCCCAGTGTTTTAGATAAGCGTAAAGCCATTTCAGAGCTGATATTGCTCTGCCCTTTAATGAGCCTATGAAATGTTGAGGGAGATACCTTCAATTTTTCCGCGACAAGACGGAAGCTCACATTCAAAGGCTCTAAATAAATTTCCCGTATAAATTCGCCGGGGTGCGGTGGGTTGTGCATACTCATTAGTGGTAATCCTCGTAATTTACAATGTAAACATCGCCAGCCTTGAACTCGAAGGTAATACGCCAGTTTTTATTGACAGCTATCGACCATAATCCTTTCATGTTGCCTTTTAGGGGATGCAATCGAAATCCGGGTAAATCCATGTCGTCAATTACAGTTGCGGTGTCCAGTGCAACCAATTGCATTCTGATTTTTTGCCTATGCTGAGCTTGAATGCCTGACGGGTTGCCCTTCTCGTAAAAATCTTGCAGTCCTTTATGTTTGAATGACTTGATCATGCAGTCGATTATATTCGATGTTGCGTGATGTGCAATTCATACCGCCGCAAAGATGAAGATTGATATGAATTCTGACGGCACAATTTGCGCAATATCTTTTAAATGATCATTTGCCTGAATTTAAACCAAATTTTTAATCACACCTAACAAGCATCAGTTTGTGTAGCAACATCGTCAACAATTCAAGTTGCGGTTATTATATGTTCCAGTTATTTTCATAAACAATGTGTGGGTAGGATAAAACAGATGATTCGTGCAGGTATTGTGGGCGGAACCGGGTACACCGGTGTTGAGCTATTGCGGATTTTAGCGTTGCATTCGGAAGTTGAGGTGTCGGTCGTCACTTCACGCGCCGATGCCGGGCTTAGGGTGGATGCGCTTTATCCCAGCTTGCGCGGTGCTATCAATGTGGTATTTAGCTTACCCGAGGTCGAAACCCTGGCCGAATGCGATGTAGTGTTTTTTGCGACGCCGAATGGCACGGCGATGCTGATGGCGGAGCAGTTGTTGGCGCGCGGCGTAAAAGTGATAGATCTCTCCGCCGATTTCAGGTTGAAGGATGCCAAGGAGTGGAGCAAGTGGTATGGCATGGAACACGCGTGTCCCGATTTAATCGCCGAGGCGGTTTACGGCTTGCCGGAAGTGAATCGCGAGGCGATTAAACAGAGCAATTTAATCGCTTGTCCGGGCTGCTACCCTACTGCCGTGCAGTTGGGTTTTTTGCCGTTACTTGAAAACGATCTGATTGATGTTAAACATTTAATCGCCGATGTTAAATCGGGCGTCAGCGGGGCGGGGCGCAAGGCGGAGTTGGCGACGTTAATGAGTGAAACCGGCGAGAGTTTTAAAGCTTATGCGGTCGGCGGCCATCGGCATTTGCCTGAGATTGCTCAAGGGCTTGAGTTGGCGGCTGAAAAATCGGTCGGATTGACCTTTGTGCCGCATTTGACGCCGATGATTCGGGGGATACACGCTACTTTATATGGGCAGGCGCATGGAAACCTGGATGATGTGCAGGCTTTGTACGAAAAAAGATATGCCAATGAAGTGTTTGTAGATGTATTGCCGCAAGGTTCGCATCCTGATACCCGAAATGTACGGGGCAGCAATAACTGCCAGATTTCGATTCACCGGCCGCAGGGCGGTCAAACTATCGTGGTGTTATCGGTGATTGATAACCTGGTTAAGGGCGCAGCGGGGCAGGCGGTGCAAAATATGAATTTGATGTTCGGGCTAAAGGAAGACTCGGGATTAAAGATAATTGCGCTTTATCCGTAGGGGCAAATAATCAGTTGTACACACATTCATAATTCTTGACTAAAAAGCTGGGTATAGTCATAATTTCTTCCAACTTCATTTTTATAGTGTTACATGTATGTCTAATCCGATAGTTTTTACTGACAGCGCCGCCTCCAAGGTGGGTGAATTGATAGCCGAGGAAGGTAATGATAATCTGAAACTGAGGGTTTATGTTTCAGGCGGCGGCTGTTCAGGGTTTCAATATGGCTTTACTTTTGATGAAGAAGTCAATGAAGATGATACCAGCGTTGAAAACGGCGGTGTCACGGTATTGATTGACTCGATGAGTATTCAATATTTAACCGGCGCTGAAATCGACTATAAAGAAGATTTGTCAGGCGCTCAGTTCGTTATCCGTAATCCTAACGCGACCACTACCTGTGGCTGCGGGTCTTCTTTTTCAGCGTAGTTCTCCTAGTTTCTCCCCCTCGTTGGGCGACAGGGTGTCGCCCTTTTTGTTTCCCTGATAAATTCCCCCAAGAATGACAGAGTCAATCGCTCCTGTTACTTCTTTAAGATTGCCCGGCAGATTGTTTAACGTTTGTCTGGCTAACCATGCGAAAGCCACGGCCTCAACATGATCGGGATGAAGGCCATACCGCTCTGTTGATTCAACCGGACATTCAATGTTCTGTTGGATGAACTCCAGTAAATGTTCATTGTGAATGCCGCCGCCGCAAATCAATATACGCTCGGTAGCCGGTGCGTGCTTTTTGATGGCATCGCAAATCGTTATCGCCGTCAAAAAACACAGGCTGGCTTGTATGTCTTCGGCTTTGTAACTGAATGCGTCGAAATACTGATAAATCCAGGGAAGTGAAAAATATTCTTTGCCGGTGCTTTTTGGCGGAGCGGTGTTGAAATAAGCGTCTTGTTTTAATAGAGCTACCAAGTCATGATCGATATTGCCGGTTTTGGCCCAAGCACCGTTTTTATCGTACGACTGGTTCCGGTGCAGTTTGATCCACAGATCCATTAAGGTATTGCCGGGGCCGGTATCAAAGCCGATGACTTCTGCTGACTGCTGTTTAGGCAAGACAGTAATATTGGCTATGCCGCCAATATTTACGATGCAGCGATGTTCATTCTGGTGGTGGAAAACGGCTTGATGAAAAGCCGGAACCAGCGGTGCGCCTTGACCTTTGGCTGCAATATCACGGCGTCTGAAATCAGCCACAGTGGTAATGCCGGTAAGTTCGGCAATTATATTGGGGTCGCCGATTTGCAGGGAAAAAGGGAATCGAATGTCGGGTGCATGGTAGATGGTTTGGCCATGACTGCCGATGGCATTGATTGATGAGGCGGGAATGTCGGCTTTAGCAAGCAAGGCATTAACGGCCTCTGCGAATAAGTGGCCGAGTCGGGTATCCATTGTGCCGTATTCTTTTAGCGAGATTAGCGTGTCAGGTTTGCTAAGTTGCTGGATTGTGTTTTGAATGTCATCGGGGAAGGGCTGGTATTCAAATTCGACAAGAGATGCTTTATTGTTTTTAAAATCCACAAGAGCAGCGTCAATGCCATCCAGGCTGGTTCCGGACATGAGTCCAATATAAAGTTCAGGCATCGATTTTGGTTAATCGTAACGAGACGACTGCATGGATGCAGGGGGTAGGGCAGTGCCGGGAGCCATTGCCGAAGGGGTTTTTGCAAATAAACTTTTAGCTTTGACCTGAACAAGTTGAGCAAAGAACGGCTGGGTTTGAGCATTGAAGTCGGCCAGTAATGCGTTACTTATAGGCATTGAATGCGGTATTTTAACCGTTTCCGGGTCGCGATAAAGCCCGTCCACATGAAACTCATAATGTAGGTGAGGACCAGTGGCCAAGCCGGTTTGGCCTACAAAGCCGATAACATCGCCCTGTTTAACATGATTGCCGACGGTTAAGCCTTTTTTAAAATCAGACATGTGTGCATAAAGTGTTTCATAGTGGTCATTATGTTGAATAATGACGACTTGTCCATAAGCGCCTTTGCGACCGCTAAAGGTAACGATTCCGTCCCCGGTTGTTTTTACAGGTGTACCGATTCTTGCGGCATAATCAATGCCTTTATGAGCGCGAATTCTGTTAAGTATGGGGTGCTTACGGTGCATGTCAAAAGGGGAGCTGATCTTTGCAAAGTCGACGGGCGTAGTTAAAAAAGCCCTTTGCATGGACTGTCCGTCAGGGGTGTAATAACTGGCAATACCGGATTCATTTATGTATCTGATGGCTGTGTATGATGTTCCTTGGTTAATAAACTCAGCGGCAACAATTTCATCGCTATCAGTTTCTTTGCCATCAACCATTTTCTTTCCATAAACAACCGTGAATTGATCGCCAGGGCGTAGATTGGTGGCAAAATCAATGTCCCATGCAAAAATATCGGTAAGTTGCAGGATCAGCTCTTTTGATAAGTCGGCTTCGAGTCCATCCAGAAATAAGGAGGTTTCTATGGATACATGAGCAGTGTTGATTTTTGTGGTTTGTGGATGGTCGATTAAGGTTCGATGGAATTGTTTATCATTATTTGTGTGGATGATTTGATCCGATTCTGCATTATCCAAGTCCAGATTAGCAGGGATGTGTTTGTGCAGTTTCTTATAGTTGAGGGGGGTGCTTGATACAGCTTCGATCGACTTGGAAGAAATAACGGTATGTTTTCTGGTGGACGGATCAAGAGAAGCAACAGCGTTAGTTTTGTGACTCGACTTGGATGAGGCGATAGATTGTTTGTTGTTTTTTAACTTGGCGGTAGAGATAGTTTGTTTTTTTGCAGTAGATTTAGGCGCTGCCGCAGATTTTCTTTGCGTTGTTAGCTTGGCCGTAGCAATAGGGTCTTTTTTGTTGGCGGACTTTGGTGTAACAGGCGCTTTTTTGTCGTTTGGCTTGGCGTTAACGGCCGCCGCAGAGTTTTTCTTGTTATCCTGTTTTGTGTGATTTGAGTGAAGGGGTGCGGCAGAAATAGTCTTGGCTGGTGCGTGCGTGCGTGCTGGTTTTGTTTGTGTGTGGCCGGTTATTGAAAAGGCTACGCTAATTCCAAAGAGCAAGGATGTATAGATTCTATTTTTCACTAGGCTATGCTAAGTAATTGAAAATTAAATAAATCAGAGGGCGTTTAATGGTTTTGCAGTTTCATTTTAAGTGGTTTTAAAAGTTTTTGCCAATTAATTAGGTCATATAAAAGTTTTTGTTCAGCGGAGCTGATTATTAATTCTATAATGGATTATTTATAGATATCTTGGAGAAAGAAATTGCAAGAGGACGTATTGGCACACCTTCTTAGAGGGACTGATGAGGTTTTAATCAAGCAAGAGTTAATTAAAAAATTGGAAGAGGGGCGGCCTCTTCGGATTAAGGCGGGCTTTGACCCGACTGCCCCTGATTTGCATTTGGGGCATACGGTGTTGATTAATAAATTAAAGCAATTTCAAGAACTGGGACACGAGGTATTGTTTCTGATTGGTGATTTTACCGGGATGATTGGTGATCCAACAGGGAAAAACGTTACACGTAAGCCATTGACTCGGGATGAGGTTATTGACAATGCAAAAACCTATGAGGAGCAAATATTTAAAATTCTGGACCCGACTAAAACGTTGGTAATGTTTAATTCAAGCTGGATGAATGCGATGTCGTCGGCCGATTTGATCCAATTGGCCGCAAAGCATACTGTGGCCAGAATGCTGGAGCGGGATGATTTTAGCAAGCGTTTTAAAGGTGGGCAGCCTATTGCAATACATGAATTCTTGTACCCTTTAATTCAAGGATATGATTCAGTGGCGATGAAGGCTGATGTGGAATTGGGTGGAACGGATCAAAAGTTTAACTTATTGGTTGGGCGGCAATTGCAAGAGGCTTTTGGGCAAAAGCCGCAGGTCGTCATGACGATGCCAATTTTGGAAGGCTTGGACGGCGTACAAAAAATGTCCAAGTCACTTAATAATTATGTGGGCATAGCCGACTCTGCCGATGATATGTTTGGCAAACTAATGTCCATTTCAGATGAGCTCATGTGGCGTTATTTCGAATTGTTGAGTTTTCGTCCCATGACTGAAATAGGGCTATGGGCAGAGGAATGTAAGCAGGGTGCGAACCCGAGAAATTATAAAGTAAAGTTGGCTCAGGAAATTATAGAAAGATTTCATGATGCGTCCGCTGCGGTTAAGGCGCTGGAAAATTTTGAAGCCAGATTTCAGCGTGGCGCGATGCCTGATGAAATGGATGAACTGGAGCTAAAGATTGAGGGCGCAAGTTACGGTATAGCGAATATATTAAAAGACACCGGTTTAACGGAGAGTACATCTGAGGCTAATCGTATGATAAAGCAGGGAGCGGTGAAAATTGACGGAGAGAAAGTTTCCGATCAAAAGCTGGAAATTTCGGCAAGCACCAATCATGTTTATCAGGTAGGAAAAAGAAAGTTTGCGCGAGTAAAAATAACTTCTTGACGCGGGCTGAGAAGGCTGTAGAATGCGCAGTTCTTTCGGGGCAGGGTCCCTGGAAGAGTCGGTAACAGGAAATGAAGTTGGCAAGGATGTTGACAGGCGGACTGAGTAGGTTATAATGGTCGGCTTCTTCGGGGCTTGGTAAACGGCTTCGCAGGGATCGGGGATGAAAAATAAAGTTAACGGGATGTTGACAAGCTGAATTGGATCGGTATAATTGTCCAGCTCAACCGGGGCTTAGCTCCGCGCTCTTTAAAAATCGG